>NZ_JBDNHC010000123.1:0-5079 GCF_041689005.1 Sneathiella sp. | reverse complement strand
GGCGAGCGCGGAGGCGTTCTAGGGCCCCGAGGGGAGAGGTCGCGCGGGTTATTGAAGCTTTGCCACAGCTTTAAGCGCGTTGGTGATTTCCGTGGCCGTGACCACGCCGGCAACCGACGTATTCTGATTCGCCCCGTCAGGATCTGTCACCAGAGCCAGCATAGCGTCCTGTTGGCCCATGAGGCGCAGCGCCTCCATAAGGCCCGTCTTTGCGGTGACCATGACAAAGGCGGCGGGTTCTCCCGCTGTCAGGCTTTCCTCCGGCTGTGTCTTGTCCCTGAAGCGCCGCTCGGCGCGGACAATTCTCCCGTCTTCGGTGAAGATGAGCACCCCCGGTGTCTCAGGCCGGGGATCGCCCACGGCAAGAACGGTAAAATTCCTGGTCATGATATCGCCAACCTGGCGCGCCGTCAGCAGGGCCGCATCCAGCCCCTCGGGCACCGCATGGCCGCGCCGGTTGAGCTTGAGCGTATAGATGCTGGCTGGCGAAAGACGGCGGCGAACCGCATAGGCGGTGGCCGTACAGAGCACGGTCGGCAGGATCATGTTATGATCGCCGGTCATCTCTGTCAGCATGATGATGCTGGTGAAGACGGCCCCGGTTGTTGAGCCGATCATCGCCGCCATGCCGGCAATGGCAAAGACCGGGATGCCAATGCCGATATCGGGAAACAGCATCAAGGTGACACCGCCAAAGGCGGCGCCAAGCGCGGCCCCCATGAACAACGACGGCGAAAATACCCCGCCGGAGGCGCCGGAGCCGAGCGTCAGGCAGGTTGCCATCAGCTTGAGGGCAAAGAGCAGCAGCAGGAACCACGGATCTGATAGCGCGCCTTCCAGCACATCAAGGATGGTCGCATAGCCAACCCCCTGAATATAGAAATGCCCGGCATAGAGCTGCATCAGGTAGATCATCACCCCGACGAGAAACATGCCCATCATATGGCGACTGTAGTAATTTCCGGGCAGGGCGTCGAACCAGTCCTCCGCCTTGTAGATGGCGCGGATGAACAGGGTTCCGGCGAGGCCGCAGATCAGGCCGAAGGGCAGGAACAGGATCAGGCCCCAGGCGGGCTCGATCCCGAAGTCGGGGATTTGCAGGGCCGGGACTTCAAAACTCGGGTTGGCCCCAAGCAAAAGCCGCCCGATATAGGTGGCGACCACCGTCGCGATGGTGACAAGAAGGATACTGCTGGCATTGATCGAGACGAGCAATAACTCGACGGCGAACAGAACCCCGCCGAGCGGGGCGTTGAATGTGGCGGCAATGCCGGCCCCGGCCCCGGCGGCCATCAGCACCACCCGCTGACGCGCCGGCATGGCGACCCAGGAGCCGAGCACCGAGCCGAAGGTCGCACCGATCTGGATAATCGGGCCTTCGCGGCCAATGGCGCCGCCGCTGCCGATTGAGAGGGCGGAGGCGAGGGACTTGACGACAACCACAATCGGGCGGATATGGCCATCGTTATAATAGATCGCGTCCATGACCTCGGGCACGCCATGGCCCTTGGCCTCGGGGGCGAAGGTCTTGACCAGCCAGGCGACCCCAACGGCGCCGATCACCGGCACAGCGATCACCCAGGCCCCCCAGACATCCGTTGGCGTATGGAGATTAGCGTCATATTGAAGGTTAAATTGTCCTAAAAACAGCAGGTTATGAAAGAAACCTATGAGCAGACGAAATATCCACGCGCCAATCCCGCCGATGATCCCGACAAGACCGGCGAGCAGACACAACAACACTATCCCTCGATTTTCCTCCTGCATGTCGTGGCCCCCTCCCTACATCAACTGGCATAGCCTCCGGACAGCCCCCGCCGCCGGTTCAGCAATAGCTTTCGGTTCCGATCATTTGCGAATCAGTATAACGGGCGCCATGGGCGAAGCCGACGGGCAGGATCTTTTCGATCTCGGCCATCTCGGAGGCAGTGAGGACAAGGTCCGCCGCGGCGGCACATTCCTCAAGATGTTGCTTGCTTCGCGTTCCCGGTATCGGGATCAGGTTGTCGCCCTTGCCCAGCACCCAGGCAATCGCGAGTGTCGCCACGGCGACGCCCTTGTCGGCCGCCATCTCGAAAAAGGGTTCTAGTGCCTTGAGGTTATAGCCGTAATTCGGCGTCATAAAGCGCGGGTTATTTTTTCTGAAATCGCTGTCGCCAAATTTTGCCGGATCAGGCGGGCTGTTACTGAAGATGCCGCGTCCAACCGGGGAAAACGGAACGAAGGCCACGCCCAGCTCCTCGCAGGTTTGAAGCAGTCCGAGCTCGGGCAGGCGGGTCCAGGGGGAATATTCATTCTGCACGGCGGTGACCGGATGCACCGCATGGGCGCGGCGGAGCGTCGCCGGTGAAATCTCGGAAAAGCCGATACCGTCGATCTTGCCTTCCTGTTTCAGCGCAACCAGGGTGTCCATCACCTCCTCGACCGGAATGGACGGGTCCCGGCGATGAATGTAGTAAAGCGCCAGTTGTTCGACATTCAATCGTTTAAGTGATTTTTCAAGTTCACCGCGTATATAGCTGGCACTGTTATCAAATGTTCGGGCAGTTGCGCCCGGCTCCCGCTTGATCCCGACCTTTGAGGCGATCTTGAAGACCCCGGGGTTCTGTTTCACGAACGCGCCGATTGTCTGTTCCGAGCGCCCGGCGCCATAGACGTTGGAGGTATCGAGAAAATCGACGCCAAGATCCATCGCCCGGGCGAGGGTTGCGTGGCTGGTATCCTCATCTGTTGGCCCGTAAAAGCCCGCAAAACTCATGCAGCCAAGTCCGACGGCACCGACTTCCGGCCCGTTTTTTCCTAGTTTCCGTTTTTTCATTCTCTTTTATCCCTTTGCTGCATCTTGTTTTTTACCAAATAATGTTACTATGCTAAAGCAATGGCGCAACAGCAAAAACTCGAAATAAAAAGAGGCCCCGATGAATAAACTGGAATTTTTCTTCGATTGCTCCAGCCCCTGGACATATCTTGCCTTTGAAACTCTGCAGGAGATTTCTGGGCGGCATCCCGACCTTGTGGTGGATTATCGCCCGTTTCTGGTCGGGGGCGTTTTTAACAGCGTCAATCCCTCCGTCTATAACAACCGCGACAACCCGGTGATTCCCAAACAGAAATACGCCAAGAAGGATTTGCAGGACTGGGCGGACTATGTGGGCATCAAGATTGGCCAGCCGCCGGTCTTTCCCGTCAACAGCGTCAAGGCCATGCGCGGCGCGTTTGTTGCGCTTGAGGAACAATGCCTTGTGTCCTATGCCCGCCGCGTGTTCGAGCGTTACTGGGGCGAGCTTGCCGATATTTCACAGGATGCTGAACTGGAGAAAATCGTCGCCGATGTCGGCCTTGATAGGGATAATTTCTTTAGCAAAATCAAAGACCAGACGTATAAAGATAAACTGAAATCTAATACGGAGGAATTGATTAACCGGGGCGGATTTGGCTCGCCGACCATGTTCCTTAACGAGGATGACATGTATTTCGGCAATGACCGCTTCGTCCTGATCGAAGCAAAGCTCAACGCCGACTGACAGGATAATGGACCGCCATGATTGACCTTTACTACTGGCCGACCCCGAATGGCTGGAAAATCTCCATCGCGCTTGAGGAGATGGGCCTCGATTACCGGGTGATTCCCGTCAATATCGGCAAGGGTGAGCAGTTCGAGAAGGACTTCCTCGCCATCAGCCCCAACAACCGCATGCCCGCCATTATCGACCGGGACCCTGAAGATGGCGGCGCGCCGGTGTCGGTATTTGAGACCGGTGCAATCCTGATCTATCTCGCCGAGAAGACAGGAAAATTCATGCCGGGTGATCTGCGTGGCCGCAAGGAAGTGATCGAATGGGTGATGTGGCAGATGGGCGGCCTCGGCCCGATGCTCGGCCAGAATGGCCATTTCAAGTTCTATGCCCCGGAAAAAATTCCTTACGCCATGGAACGCTACTCGACCGAGGCTCTGCGTCTGTTTGATGTGCTTAACCGTCGCCTCAAGGGGCGGGATTTTATCTGCGGCGACTATTCGATTGCCGATATGGCCTGCTGGCCGTGGATCATCACCTACAAGCAGCAAGAGATTGACCTTGGCGAGTTTCCTAACATCCGCCGCTGGTACGATGCCCTGAAACAACGCCCGGCGCTGCGGCGGGGCTATGAGGTCGGCAAGGAATTTGGCAAGCCGACCGGGACTTGGGATGAGGAAACGCGCAAGAACCTGATGGCGCAGCGGACCCGGGAAACGGACTGAAACCCCTCCGGTGACACCGTTCGCCCTCTATGGCAGCCTCGCCCTCAGCGCCTTCCTGTCAGCAACCCTGCTGCCCGGCACCTCCGAGGGGCTGTTCGCCTATTATATCGCTACTGAGAGCGGAAGCCCGATGGGCTTGTTGCTGGCGGCAGTCATCGGCAATGTCGCCGGATCGATGCTGAATTGGGTTCTTGGGCGATTTTTGGCGCGGTTTCGCGGACGCAAATGGTTTCCGGTCTCGGAAAAGCGCTATGATCAGGCGCAACGCGGGTTTGCCCGCTACGGCCAATGGACGCTGCTGTTCGCCTGGCTTCCGGTGATTGGTGACCCGCTGACCATCGTCGCCGGAGCGCTCAGGGTGCCGCCGCTCAATTTCCTGTTCTGGGTCACCCTTGGCAAGCTGGGGCGCTACCTGCTGGTATTGCAGGCGGCGCAGCTGCTGGCGGGGTAGGGGTATGTTACTCGGGCGCGTCTGCCTGCAGATATTGTCCGGCTGTCCAGCCGACCATACCGTTATATTCAATATTGCACCATTTGCGCCGGGTTTCGACTTTCCGGATGGCCGTTGTTGATTTTCGCCATTCGAGGTACGGCATACCGATATGGCAGCCATGGTTGACGATCTTGTCCGTATCCGCGGTCAGGGCGCCAACTTTTGCGGCCTTGAGGGAGGGGGTCTTGCGAACATTCAGGGTACTGCCGGGTTTCATATGATCGCGGAAGTAACCGGGGTTATCCGGGCTTGCCGCGGCGGCGGGAAGAACGGCCGTCCCCATACTCAAGCCCAGAGCGATCAGGCAAGCGCGGCTGAAAATACCGGCGGAACCTGTCAGTCTCGT
>NZ_JBDNHC010000122.1:0-3373 GCF_041689005.1 Sneathiella sp. | reverse complement strand
TGGATATTCTTCTCGCGGCACCAGGCATCAAGGCCATCGGGCCCCGGCTTGCTGTCATCGCCGCCACCCGCAAAATCAGCAAGCAGGCGGTCAACCACTTGCTGGCTGTCGATGCGGTTGGTGCCGATGGTGCCCGAGGGGCCACGTTTGGCCCAGCCGACCACATAGAGGCCCTTGCCAACGCGGCCCTCTTCATTCCGGATAATGCCCTTTTCGACGGGCAGGCCTTCCAGTATGCCCATTTCATAGCCGATGCAGGTGACTAAGAGCTGGCAGTCAAGATCATAGGTTTCACCGGTACCGACCGCATTGCCGTCGATAATCTTGTTACGCTCGAACCGGACGCCGGTGATGCTGTCGCCGCCCAGAATCTCGATCGGGCTGGCGAGGAAATCAAGATAGATCGAGCGACCCTTGATGCCGGGTTTGATCTGCTCGAAGTTGCGCAGCAGGTCGAGGTTGGTATTGACGACTTTTTCCTCCTTTTTGTCGGGAGAGAAAAACGTGTCCGGCAGGACCTCTTTGTCTGTATAGGGGGTGGCGGAGGCCATCTCGGCAAACTCGCTCAGCTCCTTCGAGGAGAATTGCGCATTTTCCGGCGCCCGCCGGCCGACCACATGCACCGATTGCAGCGCGCTCTGGAAAATCATTTGGGCGGCATGCTCACCGAGGTCGGAGCTCTCCATCTCGGCTTCGGTGCGCATCAGGATCCGCGCAACATCGAGCGCGACATTGCCGTTGCCGACGACGACCGCGGTATCAATATCGAGATTCGGCGCCAAATCAGCATATTCGGGATGGCAGTTATACCAGTAAACGAAGGCCTGCGCCCCAAAGACGCCTTCCTTGTCCTCGCCGGGAATGCCCAGATGACGGTCCTTCGGGGTGCCGGTCGCGATCATCACGACATCATAAATCTCGCGGAGTTTTTCCAGCGGGATATCAGTACCGAGGCCGATATTGCCGACAAAACGCACGTTTGCGTTCTCCATCACCTTGTCATAGGCGCGGGTGACGGCATTTGTCGTCTGGTGGTCGGGGGCGACCCCGGCGCGGATGAGGCCATACGGCGTTGCCAGCTTGTCAATGATATCAATCCGGCTACCGGGATTTTTCTTCAGCATCGCCCCGGCGGCGTACATCCCTGCCGGGCCGGAGCCCACTATTACAATCTTCAATCCAACGGACATTTTTTTACTCGTTTATTCATTATACCAGTCCGCCGAAGCGGGCCCTGAATTCGTCTGAGGCGGAAGGCAGCCTCCCGGTCTCGTTCTCCAGTATGCTCATCAAATGCCGCTCGGCGCCCTCCCAGACGTGTTGGTAAATTTCCCGAAACAGCTCCCGTGCCTGATTTCCGTTCCATCCCTTAGGTAGCAGTTCCGCCGGTAACATCGGATCGCGGAGCAGCACCCGGCGGTAATCATGCACCAAGAGACTGCGAATGATAAAACATTTTTTTCCGTCCTGTTCTATCGTCTGGCCTTCAAAGTCGGCGAACCTGCTGAAATGGGCGATAAAACGGGCATAATCGCGTTCGAGACTATCAAGGTTCCAGCCCTTGGCGACGAGAATCTCCGGCGCGGTGAAATCGGGCGAGGGCAGGGCGTCGGCGCTTAAGATCGCGGCTTTTCCCTGCAGGTCATGATCAGCGAGCAAGGTCTCGACTGTCGCCCGTGAGGCCGTCGGGTGGGCATGGATGCCCGCGCCGAGATCGCCAAAACCGAGCCAGCCGAGGTCCGCCGCCAGCGCCCGTTTGTCCCGCTCCGCCATGTCACGGCGGGCGAGGAAAAGGAGCAACCATTTCCCATTCCACGGAATATCGCTGCTCGTATAGATCCGGCGAGTGGCCTCGGCGAAGCGATGCTGTCCGGTTTTGGTGAGGCTGTAGAAGCTGCGCCGGCCGATTTGTCGTGAGGACAGCAGCTTTTCCTTCTGCAGGCGGAAAACCGCCGTGCGGACAACGCGCTCGTTGAGGCCGAGCGGGGCGACCAGCTCGATCAGGCTACCCAGCCAGACTGTGCCGCCATGGGGGGCAACGCAATCCCCCCAGACCGTCACCAGCAGGGATTTCGCCTTCAGGTCGAGGGCCGCGAATAGCGGCGCGACCGGGTCATCGGCATTTCGGGCAGGGATCATGCTGCTTGCACCGCTCGCATTTTCGGACGAGAGGCCTCCCGTCGCTTGTGGTTTCGTTTTTTCACTTTATTCTATATATTCACGTCAGGCTAAAGAATTGGATCGTCTGATTCTAGGGGGTAAGTTTCAAAAAGTAATGCAAAATCTCGATAACATTGAGCTTTTGGCGAGCCTATCCGCGGAGGAACGGAACGCAATTGCTGCGAAATGCAGCTGGCGGACATTCCGCTCGGGGGAACTCATCCTTGAGCGCTCCAAGGACAGTCACGACGTGTTCTTTGTCGTCAGCGGCAATGTAAGTATCGTCAATTACGGGATTTCCGGCCGCGAGGTCACCTATGCCACGCTTGGTGAGGGACAGTATTTCGGCGAACTTTCTGCGGTTGATGGGGGCGCCCGGTCGGCGGGAGTGATGGCCAGTTCCCGATGCCTGCTGGCGGCGCTTGGCCGCGAGCATTTCCGCGAGTTGCTGATGGCCAATCCTGCGATCATGATGTCCGTGCTGGAACGTCTGGCGCGGATCATCCGCATCAATGACGACCGCATCCTCGACCTGTCGACCCTCGGTGCGGTTCAGCGGGTCTGCCAGGAACTGATGCGCATGGCGGAGCCCGACCCGGTGACGGCCAATTCCTGGCTGATCTACCCGATGCCGACGCAAAGCGTGATTGCCAGCCGCGTCTCGACCACCCGCGAGACGGTCGCCCGCGTTCTCGGGCAGCTCACCCATGAGGGCATGGTCCTTAAAAAGGGCAAGACCCTGTACCTGAATGATAAAAGCCGGATTGAGGATTTCGTCAACACCCTCGCGGTTACTTCGGGCCAGACCCCCCGGCCGGAGCGATAAGCAGCTTCAGGACGGGCTGATGGTGACGGACTTGACCAGCGCCCAGACTTTCTTGTCCGTCGCGAGGCCCATATCCTCGAAGGATTTGCGGGTGACGCGGGCAGTCAGCGGAAAACCGACATCCAGTAGCAACTCCTCCATGCCTTCCGACCCGGCGCAATGGTCGACAATCCGGCCCGGAAATCGATTGAGGATGGAAAGGGCCTTTGGCTCGCTGGTCGCGATCGCGACGTCGCGGGCACGGATACGCACCCGGAGGGTCCGGCCGACATCCTGCGCCTTGCCGGTGATATGCAGCGCGCCGCCGCCGGGCGTTTCGAGTGTGACCATGTGATAGGCCGGGTCATAGGCGCTGACGTTCGCCTCGACAACCGACCCGGCATCATA
>NZ_JBDNHC010000121.1:0-4253 GCF_041689005.1 Sneathiella sp. | reverse complement strand
GGTAGAGACCACCTTCAGATTCAAATCTTAGTTTCCTTGCCACCTCCTCATCAATTCAACTCATTCCAAAATGTCAAACAGTAAGGATTGACCCTTTTCGCCTCCCTCCCCTTTTCGCCTCCCTCCTCAATCGCTCGGGGTTCAGAGCGCGACGCAATCCCGCCGCTGACAATGAACTGCAGCTGTGAATTCCCGGCGGCATGCCTGCACGACTTGCCAGAGTGCAGACGCTGCGCGACGAGCCGCTGCGGAATGTTGAGCTCCGCAAGTTCTACCGCCCGGCCAACTACGAGGCGGAGCCGCTCGACGTGCCGCCTTCTGCTGCTACTTCAAGCTCAGCCGAGCCGCGGCAACGCCATCCCATAGCGCTCCAACACGCCGGCGCGCAGCGAAACGCCGAGCCCGGGCCCAGGCGGCACCTGATACCAGCCGTCCTCGATCGCTAGGCTTTCCACCGTCAGCTGGTTGCGCAGCGCATTGACGAGGCAATTCGCCTCGTAGCTGTCGAAGGCTTCCGGGGCTGCCACACAGACATGCAGGGCCGCCGCCACGCCGATGGCCGAGCCCACGCCATGCGGCGAGAAGCGGGCGCCATACTTGTGGCAGAGTTGCGCGATCGCGAGCAGGCCGCTCACCCCGCCGGCCCGCGTCACGTTGGGCTGAACGATGTCGAGCGCGCCACGGCGCAGGAATTCGGTAAGGCGCTCGGCCGTGAATTCGCCTTCCCCTGCCGCGATCGGCACCGACGAACAGCGCCGCAGCGCGAGGTAGTCGTCGGGGTCGTCGGAACGCAGCGGCTCCTCGAACCAGGCGACGTTGAAGTCGGCAAGCTTAGGGGCCAGCATCGCAGCCTGCTTCAGGTCGTAGGCGCAGTTAGCGTCGACCATCAGCATCACGTCCGGACCTACTGCGGCGCGAACCGCTTCGAGGTGCTCGATGTCGCGCCGTGGCTCGCGGCCGATCTTGAGCTTGAGGGCGTCGAAGCCCGACTTCACGAAGCCCAGTGCGGCTTCGACGGACATCTCGGGTGTCTCGCAGAGCGGCACCGGGCTGGCGTAGGTCTTGACCGGCGGAGCCGTCTCTCGGCCAAGCAGGGCGTGCAGCGGAAGCCCGGCAAGCTTCGCGCGCAGATCGAAGAGGGCGATGTCCAGCCCGCTGAGCATCTCCATGGCCGGACCGCGCGAGTTGCCCTGCGCCACGCAATAGTCTCGCAGCCGCTGCAGCACGCTGCCGGCCTGCGAGAGATCGACGCCGACCAGCAGCGGCGCCGCCAGGTCGGCCACCAGCACGGCCGACGCCATCGGGTGCGGCAGCCCGTAGCACTCGCCTAGGCCGACATGGCCGTCCTCGGTTTCAATGAGGACCAGGGTCGAGTACTGGCCCAGGCGCGGAATGAACTGGAACTGGCTCGACGGCGCCAGCAACTCTGCGGGCACGTTCTGCGCAGCGCCGAACGCACTCGCGAAGGAGGCGAATAACGGGCAGGCTCTGACGCGGGTGATGCGGTTCATGAGACGGCGCTTTCGAAGATGGAATCGAAACGGGACATAGGTAACACATTGAGAGATTGGGTTTACGGGTTGTTTTTGGCAAGAAGGATCTGATCAGGGGGACCTATGTAAGCCGAAGGCTGGAATAGGTCCCCCTGATTGAGGGTAAGATTGGCGAGGTGACTAACTGATAACTGATACTGATAGGAATTTGCTTTTTAGCGGCGCAGCCGCCGAGGTGGGATCCGGAACCGGCTCCATGATATCATGTGGGTGTACCGATGATACGCTGTCTACCTCTTCCTCCATATTTTGGATTAGAAATCAGAAGATCTTTTTCTCTCGATGGATAAGGGGTTTGATTCTCTCTTAGAGGGAATAACTTTTAAGCGGGACAATTCTCTGCAAAAACCAGTTTAGATATTTCCTCTACGAGGTCGTTAATCGATTCGATATCGAATAGTAGAGTCACCGGTAAATCTCTATCCATCCACTCCGCCAAGTTGGAAGTGAGGGAAAACAGTTCCAACGATTCGAGGCCTAATGCGAGGAGATGTGTATCCAAATCGAGATTGCCCACCTCGATCCCCATTTTTTCTGAAACTTCAGTGGCGGTACGTTTTCTAAGGATCCTTTTAAATTCGGCTTGTCCCTTGGCTGCAGCTTCAGAGCCACTCAAGGATGCTTCGCATTCACCACAATTTTGGACGTCTGTATTAGATGTATCTTCTGTCATTTCGATATAGTGTATTTAAACTATAGTTTTGAGTGTGTTATTGAGGTAGCTGCTACGAGTAGAGTCTCGCCGAACTTTTCCGCTAGTCGTCTTTTGGATAGACATTTGCCGGACGAAGACGATCTCTTTTAGCGCCAATCCATGTTGTTCTGCTACTTTTACCCGTATTTCACAGTCCAGATCTTTAAGCCGTTGATCCAAGCTCCTATCGTCATCTGTTTGGCTTTTTACGAACGTCCGATTTAACTCTGTAATAACTACGACTCGCTCTTTGTTGTTCTCTTCAACGCCGAACACCGAGACGCCCAGGGGATAGACCGCGGGGTTTGATTTCTCCACGGTATATTCAATATCTTCTGAGAAAAAATTATCTCCGCTAATGCATATCAGCGCCTTCGATCTCCCAACAATATATAGTTCTCCTTCATGAACAAATCCCAAATCGCCCGTTCGGAGGAACTGGCCTTCTTGGCTTCCTTTCGGAATATATCCGAAAGTGTCGGAACTTGATTGGGCATTATTCCAGTAACCGGCGGCAACACTGCTACCTTGTACGCAAATTTCCCCTATAAGATCGGACTTAGAGAGTTCTCCTGAATCGGGATCTACGATTATAATCTTTTGATTATTCCAAGCCCGTCCACAACCAACTAAAGACCGCGCATCCTCCCTATTCGTAGTAGGTACTACTTTGTTCTTCTTCATAGAGGACGATGAAAAGTGTTTTTCGATGGGTTTCTTATCCACCTCGCCACCTGATACCAACAAAGTAGCTTCAGCTAATCCATAGCAGGGGTAGAACGCATTTTTGCGGAAACCACACTCTGAAAAAGCATTCGTGAATCGTCTTAATGTATCTGGACGAACAGGCTCTGCTCCACAAAAAGCAACCTCCCAACTACTCAAATCAAGGGTAACTTTAGCTTCGTCTGGAATCCTATTGATACATAATTCATAGGCAAAGTTAGGACCACCACTGGTGCGTGCCCCGTAATTACTGATTGTTTGCAACCAACGCTCTGGTTTTAAAAGAAATGACTCAGGAGGTATGAGAACGCTTTCCAACCCATGGAAGAGCGGAGCCATTACATTACCGACCAGACCCATGTCGTGGTAGAGAGGCAACCATCCCACATTCACACTATCTTCTTTTGCATCAAAAGCGCATCCGATCATATGTGCATTGTGAAGAAGCGCTCTATGCTTTAACATAACGCCCCGTGGATTGGAAGTCGACCCTGAAGTATACTGCACTATGGCCAATGAGTCACCATCAAGCTTGGGAACATTCCTTGGCTCCACAGTGGTGGATGAAAGGAGGTCATCGGTCGCAATCATCTGGATGTGATTGAGCGTTGGATTGCTTTCAAGAGTCGGCTTGATCCGGGTAAGCGTAGCGGAATCGAGCAAAGCAAAATTTGCGCCTACGTCATTCGCAATTTTGTTTAACCGTTCCATTGAACGGCGACCTGATCTCGGAGGAAATGCTGGGACGGCAACCGCACCCGCAAAGATACAACCCCATAGGGCTTGAATAAATCCCAGTCCGGAATTGTGAAAAATAAGAATTCTGTCCCCGGTGACGACGATATGGCTTAAGTGACTCGCTATTTGGCGGGCATTCGTAAACAGCTCTCGATAGGAGATCTGCTTAGTAGCATCGCTTCCAGATTCGCGGTAGGAAAAAGCAATACGCGACCCATGCAGTTCTGCTCTTTTACTTAGTAAATCGCCCCACGTTTCGCAGCCGATTATAGGTTCTACTAACTGTTCATCCATGCGCTTAGGATCTGGGCTCAAGGTAGACCAGGTAGCCGTTCTTCATTCGAAGACTCAGACCGGGGTCGATCTTTGCTGGTTCGTCTGAAACCGGTCTTACTCGAAATCTTTGTCCAATGAGAGCAACGATCATGACCGACTCCATCATGGCAAAGTGCATGCCCAGGCAAAGATGACGTCCTCCGGCGAACGGGATGTAAGCAGATTTGTCCAGTGACTTATTATTCGAGGGTAGAAACCGTTCAGGT
>NZ_JBDNHC010000120.1:0-18070 GCF_041689005.1 Sneathiella sp. | reverse complement strand
CCCGCGATGAAAGATTTGTCGCGTTTAGCAAAATTTTCAGCTGCATATTCTAAGCCATGATTATTAAAACCCAACCGGTTAATCACGGCCTCATTTTCAACAAGTCGGAAAAGCCGGGGTTGGGGATTGCCGTTTTGCGAGACCGGCGTGATACTGCCAGCTTCTACAAAACCAAATCCAATCTTTCCAAGGGGTGTTAGTATTTCCGCGTTCTTGTCATAACCGGCCGCAATGCCGATGGGGTTTGGAAAAGACAGGCCAAACACAGTCGTTTGAAGGATTGGATCGGCATGGTTCGACACAGCCGGTATCATACCGGATTTCAGAGCCCGGATTGATAGTCTGTGGGCTTTTTCCGGCTCTATCAGGAAAAGCAAGGGACGCAGGACAGAATAGAAAAGCGACATAAAACTAGTCCAGCTCGGGAAAAATATGCACACCATCCGGTCCGAGCGGGAGGTCAACTGCGGCCACCACATATTTTGGTTCAAGCCCACCATATAAATGCGGAAATAATTGTCCGCCCCGCGCGCGTTCCCACTGTACATGCTCCCCAAGGACATCCGATTCCACCGATAACAGGACAAGATTGCGCGCGCCCTTTCGATGTTTGGCCGCACTTTCAGCTATTGTCTTTTTTGTCGAAAAATGAATAAAGCCATCCTCTTTATCGTCGGTAGTCCCAAGATAAATACCCGCGACGACGGCGGCTCGCCAGTCATCTTTATCCGCCATATGATAGATAATCGTCATATTCCCCATCCGGAATCAAGCACCAGAATTGTCCCGAGAAATTATAGAATGTCTCGCTGTTTGAACAGAAGAAACGATTTTAATTTGCTATGAGAGAGAACAGAGTTGCTTGCCTGCAATTGTCCTTTTCTGCTAGGAGTGAATTCTCCACTTTTTCAGGAGTAGTTCTACAATGGCAGGTGTGTTCTTCTACAAAGACGACTGGTTCGATGAATGCCCAAGGGTTTTGGGTCCGATGGACCATTCCTTCTGGATGGCATCCACGGTTTTTGACGGCGCCCGCGCCTTTCGCGGCATGGCCCCCGATCTCGATTTGCATTGCCAGCGTCTCAGCCGGTCTGCAAAGGCGCTCGGGTACAACCCGACTATGGAAGATGGCGAAGTTTTTGATCTTTGCAAACAGGCCGTCAGAAAGCTTCCCAAAGAATCAGAACTCTATATCCGCCCGATGTATTTCGCCCGTGACGGTTTCATTGATCCTGATCCGGACAGCGCCGAGTTCATTCTGGCCGTCTATGATAGCCCGATGCCAGACGCAAGCGGGTTTTCCGCGCATTTCGCCAGCCAGCGACGCCCGGCGCGCGATATGGCGCCGACGGACGCCAAGGCATCCTGCCTGTACCCGAATTCCGCCCGCGCCATTGTCGATGCCCGCAAGGCGGGATTCGACAATGCCATTCTGATGGACGCCAACAATAATGTTGCGGAATTCGCCACTTCCAACCTCTGGACAGTAAAGGACGGCGTTGCCTTCACGCCCGCGGCCAATGGCTGTTTTCTTGCCGGAATAACCCGGAGCCGGGTAAAACAGTTGGCGCAGGCCGTCGGGATAGAAGTACAGGAAACTTTTATGTCGCGAGAGGACGTCATGTCGGCCGATGAGGTGTTCAACAGTGGCAATTTCGGCAAGGTCATGCCAGCGACCCGTATTGAAAACCGGGAGCTGCAGCCGGGACCCGTCGCCCGCAAGCTCCGTGAAATGTATTTGGAATTTGCCCGCGAAAACCAGATATTTTAATCTTCATCCCGGTCAGCGGGAGCGGATCAATCCGCTCCCAGATCCGCACCTGTGAGTACCCGTTCAATCAGGGAAATGGTTTCCTCAATGCCATAAAGGGCAATGAAGGACCCCATGCGCGGGCCCTGCGATTGCCCCAGCAGCGTTTCATACAGCGCCTTGAACCAATCGCGAAGATTTTCAAACTCATTGTCATTGCCGACCTGGAACACCCGGTTCTGGATTTCGGCGGCGTCCGCATCTTCAGGCAAAGCCTTTAACAGGATCGCCAGTTCGCTCAAGGCCTTCCGCTCCTTATCCGTCGGTAAACGATACTGCTTCGAGGGTTTGACAAAATCATGGTAATAGGCGATGGCATAGCCAACCAGCTTGTCGAGTTCCGGATTGGTCTCAGGACTCGCGCCGTCCGCATAGCGGGAGATAAATCCCCAAAGGACCGACGGCTCGTGCGCATTCACCACCGCCGCCAGATTGAGCAGAATACCAAAGGTAATGGGCAGGCCCTCACTCGGCGGATGGCCGCTGTGAATATGCCAGACGGGATTGGCATATCTCTGCTTAGCTTCCTGTTCGGAATATTTCGCAAGAAAGGTGAAATATTCATCCACCGCCTTAGGAATCACATCAAAATGCAATCTTTTTGCCTTCTTCGGATTCTGGTACATGTACAGCGACAGGCTTTCCGGCGAGGCATATTTCAGCCAATCCTCGATGGTGATGCCGTTGCCCTTGGATTTGGAGATTTTTTTCCCCTCCTGATCCAGGAAAAGCTCGTAGTTAAATCCTTCCGGCGGCTTCTTGCCCAAAATCCGGACAATCCGGCTTGATAGCGTGACGCTGTCGATCAGGTCCTTACCTGCCATTTCATAGTCAACATCAAGAGCATGCCAGCGCATCGCCCAATCGACTTTCCATTGTAATTTGCAATGCCCCCCCGTAACCGGCACCGTCACGTCGTCGCCGGTTTCTGGGTCTTTATAAGTTACTGTTCCGGCCACCTCATCGCGAGCCGTTAGCGGCTCCTGAAGTACCTTGCCGGTACGCGGGCAGATGGGCAGAAACGGGGAATAGGTCGCCCTTCGTTCCGGTCCCAATGTCGGCAGAATGACATTGATGATGGCCTCATAGTTTTTCAGGACCAACATCAGGCTTTCATCAAACATGCCGGATTCATAACATTGCGTCGATGACATGAATTCATAGTCAAAGCCGAACTGGTCAAGAAAAGCCTGAAGTCGAGCATTGTTGTGCTCACCGAAGCTATTATGTGTTCCAAATGGGTCAGGTACAACCGTGAGCGGCTTGTTTAAATTTTCCGTCAGCAATTCCTGGTTCGGGACATTATCCGGAACCTTGCGCAGCCCGTCCATATCGTCGGAGAAGGCAATCAGGCGCGTTGGAATATCGGATAGCAGACTAAACGCATGACGAACCATCGTCGTTCGCGCGACTTCCCCGAACGTGCCCAGATGGGGCAGGCCGGACGGGCCATAGCCGGTTTCAAATAACACATAGCCTTTTGCTGGAGCGCCGTCTGCGTAGCGGTCCACAAGCTTTTTTGCCTCGACAAAA
This sequence comes from Sneathiella sp., assembly GCF_041689005.1. Lineage (GTDB taxonomy): Bacteria > Pseudomonadota > Alphaproteobacteria > Sneathiellales > Sneathiellaceae > Sneathiella. The sequence continues at coordinate 14,727 of NZ_JBDNHC010000120.1, read as the reverse complement.
GCCCAGGAGTTGCTCGATAGTGCAATTTCAGCGTCTGATGACATAATGGCCTTCTCCAGAAGTACGCGGTCTTTGAAAGCGCGGAATGTAGGCGTACAAGGGCGTGGCGTCAACGAATGCTACCTACTAATCACCTTAAACAGGCGAAAATGACTGAAAAAACGGACAACAGTAATGACGGCGGCGAGGTTCGCCTCCCTGAGGTGCCGGTTCTGGTCGTGGGGGGCGATGCTGCCTGCTGGCTGACGGCGGACGGGGAGATCGAGACGACCAGTCTTAAGATCGCGGCGGCGAAGGTTATGGACGAGCCCCCCCTCGTCGTCCACCGCCTGAATGTGGCCCGGCATCTCGGCGTTCATGCCTTTCCCGCCTTTGACCTATTGGAGCTTTACGCCTTCGCCTACCCCGCGCGACAATGTCTTCCCACAGCAAGAGGCATTGCCAGCGCTGTTGGTCTGATCCCTTCAAGAGATCTGGCCGAGCAGGCACTCGCTCTCTTCGAGGCGACGAATATCATATTATCATATTTAACCGGTTTAAATAATAGGCAGAGAAAAGAAGCCGCAGAAATCGCTTTTACCATGGGACTGGCCGGCTGGAACTGGGCTCCCTCCGTTCTTTCCGCACTGGGAACACCGGAAAAACAGGGGCGCTTCGGGGGTCTGGACGTCTGGCGTTCCCTGCCGGAATGGCCCGATTTTGCACCGGAGCCTCCTGCCGGCGACATCGCCGTAAGCGAAAACGAGGCCCGTGAAAGGCTAAAAGAGTTACTTGATGAAAACTCGGAGGCTCGCCCGCAACAGGCAGAGTTCAGTGCCATTACCTCGCATGCCTTTGTGCCGCGGGATCAGGCAGATGCTCCCAATATTGTGCTTGCCGAAGCAGGCACCGGAACCGGCAAGACGCTTGGGTATATCGCTCCCGCCAGTCTTTGGGCGGAGAAAAACGGCGCGCCGGTCTGGATCTCGACCTTCACCAAAAACCTTCAGCGCCAGATCGATGATGAACTCAACCGGCTTTATCCTGATCCTGTGGAAAAGTCGGAAAAGGCCGTTGTCCGCAAGGGTCGGGAGAATTATCTTTGCCTGCTGAATTTTGAGGAAGCCCTGCAGGGCGGCGCCGCACAAAAATCAGACCAGATCGTTCTTGGCCTCGTTGCCCGCTGGGTCGCGGCGACACGCGATGGCGATATGGTCGGCGGGGATTTCCCGGGTTGGTTGCTCGGACTGGAAGGCCGCTCTCGCATTACCCGGCTTGCTGACCGGCGCGGTGAATGCATTTATTCCGCCTGCCCACATTACCGGAAATGCTTTATTGAGAAATCCGGCCGAAAAGCGCGAAAAGCAAATATCGTCATTGCCAATCATGCGTTGGTAATGATCAATGGCGCCACCCGCCCCGATGATCCTTTCGCACCTAAACGCTATGTATTTGATGAAGGCCATCATTTGTTCGATGCCGCCGACAGCGCCTTTTCCGCCCATCTCACGGGCCAGGAAACAGCTGAGCTGCGACGCTGGGTCGCCGGAAATGATACGGGCCGCAAGAGCCGGATGCGCGGCCTTGAAAACCGCATTGCCGACCTTATCGGTGCCGATGATGCCGGGGCAGACGCCTTGCAGGCGGCCATTATGGCGGGCCGAAAACTGCCGACAGACGGGTGGCTCGCCCGTGTCAGGGAGGCGACCCCGAGCGGGCCGATGGAGGAATTTCTTATGCATGTTCGCACCCAGGTCCTTGCCCGATGCGGTCAGCCGGACAGTCCATATTCGATAGAATGTGCTGTTGGCGATACCGTTCCGGGCCTATCCAAAGCGGCGCACAAGCTGGAAAAGACACTTGCCGCTCTCGCCGCCCCCATGGCAAAGCTCGCAAAAATCCTTATCAATCGACTTGATGAGGAGGCAGAAGAACTCGATAGTTCAACCCGCTATCGTATTGAGGCCGCAGTGCAGGGCCTCGTCCGGCGCAATAGCATGAATATTGCGCCATGGCGGGCGATGTTGAAGGAAATCGCCGCACCGACACCGGAAGGCTTTGTCGACTGGTTTGCCATAGACCGTATCGCCGGACGTGAGCTTGATCTTGGTTATTACCGGAGTTATATCGACCCGACCAAGCCCTTCGCCGAGGTTATTCTCAAACCCGCGCATGGTGTCGTTATCACCTCTGCGACCCTGCGCGACAATTATGAGGAAGAAGAAAGCTGGCAGGCGGCTGATATGCGCACCGGGGCCCATCATATGGTGTTACCGCCGTTACGGGCTCATCTTGCCTCGCCGTTTGATTTTGCCCGACAGACCCGTGTTATTGTGGTGACCGATGTCCGCCGTGATCATATGAAGGAGGTATCTGCGGCCTACCGCGAATTGTTCCTAGCCAGCGGTGGCGGTGCCATCGGCTTGTTCACAGCCATCTGGCGGCTGCGGGCCGTCCATGAAAATATCCGGGCGCCTCTCGCCGCCGCGGGTTTAAATCTTCATGCGCAGCATCAAGATGCACTGGATACCGCAACGCTGGTTGATATCTTCCGCGAAGAGGAGAACTCGATATTACTCGGTACTGACGCCGTTCGCGACGGCGTTGACGTTCCGGGCCGGTCGTTGCGGCTGATTGTTTTCGATCGGGTGCCCTGGCCCCGGCCAGACCTTAAACATAAGGCCCGCAAAGCAGCCTTCGGTGGCGGCAAGTATGACGACAAGCTGACGCGGCTTAAACTCAAGCAGGCCTATGGCCGGCTGCTCCGGCGCGAAGATGATTTCGGTGTATTTATCATGCTCGACAGTATGATGCCCTCCCGTCTGGCTTCCGCCTTTCCGCCCGAAGTTGACATCCAGCGGCTAGGCCTTAAGGATACAATCGCTCTCACCCGGCGCTTTATTACCGAGAAAGAACAAGCATTTAAAAAAAATATCATTGGATAATCAGTACCGAACCACATATCCTGCGTACATATTTTTAAAATAAAACCGGAGATACTGTCGTATGACGACCCTCAACCTGCATACTGCCCTTATTTCGACCATGGTCATTGTATCCGCCGCAGATCGCGAAATGACGGACCGGGAGCTCTTCACAATCGGAGAGATTGTCCGCACCCTTCCCGTTTTTTCTGATTACGATGAAGATCATCTTCCCGGCGACGCGACGACCTGCGTTGATATGCTGAATGGCGATCAGGCATTGGAAGAAATCGTCAGCAAAATACGGGCGGTCCTGCCGAAGAAACTCTATGATACGGCCTACGCCCTTGCCTGCGATATTGCCGTCTCTGATGGTCAGCTCAGCCAAGAGGAATTGCGGATGCTTGAAATGCTGCGGCATGGTCTTGACGTCGACCGTTTGACAGCCGCGGCCATCGAGCGGGGTGCCGCCGTTCGATTTATTCGCGTTTGATTGGAAAAACGGGCCTCCCCAATAATAATCTGTTCTATATTAACGGGCGCAGGCTTACGAACTTCACATTTACGCTATATTGCTGAATTTCATGGTTATATCGCGCATTTTCCCTATCCTGTCAGGAAATTGCATGAGGTAACTGATTGTTGGACTTTATTTCTGACCATGAGCCGGCCATCCGGCTGAGTTTTTTCCTTGGAACGATTTTTGCGGTCGGGCTATGGGAAATACTGGCGCCGAAACGCCGTAAAAGCGTCTCGACCCTCTGGCGATGGACAAATAATTTCGCCGTAACCTTTATTAATACATTTCTCTTGAGGATTCTTTTCCCCCTGCTTGCCGTCGGAGTTGCGGCGATTGCGGCCGATAACGGCTGGGGGCTGCTCAATCTTGTCGAGATGCCAATTGCCTTGTCCATCATCATCGGGGTGGTTGCCCTCGATTTTGTAATCTACTGGCAACATGTCGTCTCTCATCGCGTCCCGTTTCTATGGCGGTTTCACAAGATGCATCACGCCGATGTTGATTACGATCTTTCAACCGGCGCCAGGTTTCACCCGGTCGAGATTGTCCTGTCAATGCTGTTGAAACTCGGCGCCGTGCTGGCTCTCGGGCCCTCTGTGGTCGCCGTGATTATTTTTGAGATAGCCCTCAGTTCCATAACCATGTTCAACCATGCGAATGCCGGATTGCCGTCAGCGATTGATGCGGTCATCCGGCGGTTCATCGTCACCCCCGATATGCATCGGGTTCATCATTCGGTGATCCGGAGCGAGCATGACAGTAATTTCGGCTTTAATCTTCCCTGGTGGGACTATTTGTTTGGCACCTACACCGCCGCGCCGTCGAAAGGCCACAGTGGCATGACAATCGGGCTCAATGAATATCAGGCGGACCGGAAGCAGAGTATGTTCTGGATGCTTGCGCTTCCCTTCCGTCGCGGCTGATTATCCCGGAATTCTGAGATCGGACTTATCGAGCGAAAAATCCTCATATTTACTCCAGAGGTTTAAAAATTCCTCGAGATGCTGGTTCACTTCCCGGCTGGCGTCCTGAAAGACCTTTGCATTGAACAATAATACATCTGAAAAATAATCTGCCCGTATCCAGGCGCTCAGTCTGCCCAGAATAATCATCCCTTCCTTCACATCATTGATATGGCCAAGACGATCCTGCATCTGGACAAGTAACGTGAACCCTTCCTGCAATTTCTGCTCGTGAAAAAGCGACGCGAAAAATCGCAGATGATACCGGGACTTTTTGATGTATTTGCGAATATCGTGTAATTCCGCTGCCGACAAATGGGTCACATCCGCGCCCTGATTAAGAAGCGCTATGCTTCCCTCATCTATAGTGACAAGGGCAAATGGAGCAATCGGATCCTTCAGGACCTTCCTCGCGGACCGGCCAAGTTTTTCGGCCCAGTTACTTTTCCGCCAAACATCAAAGGCCTTGGTGGTTCGTTCAAAATGGCCGCCAAATATTTCCCGGGTGATCGTCTCATACTCATCCTCGCGAACGGCTTTCCCCTGTCGGAGCAATTCCTCCTCGGCACGCTGGAATTTCGTGTAGTTGGGACCCGGTGCAAGTGTTCCGTTCAAGAACACGTCCATGTTCCGGGCATCTCCCAAAAGATTTCCAAAATATCTGAATTCCCGGTTGAATCCCGTTCGAACCTCTTTTGGAATGATTTGCCTGAAAATATTGAGAGCCACCCTTATCCGTCGCACGCCGATCCTGATTTGCATCAGGGCCGCCGCGTCCTCATTTTTCTTGAATTGCCTGAAATTGGTTTTCAAGTGATGAGCAGACTCCCGAAAAATCAGTTTTGCCGCCGTTTCAACATCAAGATTACCGGACAGATCAATATCCGGTAATTTATAGGCGGTCGGCGTCACCATGGATTATCTCTACTTTCAAAAGTTTACGGACGGGATCAAAGCGCTTATGGTAATCAGTTCCACATCTATAATGCAAGTTAGAGAAAAAGAATGAAGAAACTGGATGACTGGGTTGGCAAGCAGGAGAAACGGGTCGAAATTATCCATCAGCAATCACTAAACGGCTATGCCGCGCTAATGGATGAGGATATTCCAGCCTCTGCTCTTGTCCCGCCGGGGGGACATTGGATGTATTTTCTCCCCACCGACAAACAATCGCGACTTGACCTGGATGGCCATGCCTTCAAGGGTGATTTCCTGCCGCCAATAGAATTACCAAGGCGGATGTGGGCCGGTGGCCGCCTCTCATTTAACAACCCTCTACAGGCTGGCGACCTCGCGGAAAAAACGTCGACTATAAAAAGCGTCACCCCGAAAGAGGGACGAACGGGGAAACTTGTCTTCGTCACGGTCGAGCACGAAATCCGCAACGAAAAAGGTCTGTGCCTGACGGAAGAACATGACCTGGTGTTCCGCGCCGCCTCAACGGAGGGGGTCTCTGGCACCAAACAGCCGCAAGCGGCGCCGACGGACGGAGAATGGGACGTCACGATCACGCCTGACCCCGTCATGCTCTTTCGGTATTCAGCTCTGACATTCAATGGCCATCGCATTCATTACGACCGCGAATATTGTATTAACGAAGAGGGCTACCCTGGGCTGATTGTCCATGGCCCGCTGCTCGGGACATTGTTGATGCGCCTTGCTGTTCAGAAAATGAACAGCCGCAGTCTCAAAAACTTCAATTTCAGGAATTATAACCCGATTTTCGACACCAGACCGTTCACAATCACGGGTAAAGCGGACAGTGAGGACCGCTGCACCGTCTGGGTCAAAGGTCCAGACGGTGAACTTGCTGTTTCCGCCACTGCTGAGTTCTAGAGCCGACAGAGTATCAGGTAGATATTACTTAGTCGATTTCATTGCGCCTGCGTCCTCGACATGAACCGTGACCGTTATGTCGCCGGCACGGGCGAAAGTCAGTGTCAACGGGAAGGTCTTGCCCTTGGTTAGATCTTCCTTGAGTCCCATCAGCATCACGTGGAAGCTGCCGGGCTTGAGGATCACGGTTTCGCCGGATACGATAATAATTTCATCTCTGTGGAGCATGCCCATTACGCCGTCCTTCATAACGGACTCATGAACTTCCGCACGATCAGCAATCGGAGTTGACGCCGATATCAGCCGATCAGGATGGTTCGCGGTATTCTGGATAGTTAGAAAGGCACCTCCGACGACGGCCCCGGACGGCCGCTCCCGCGACCAGGCATCCTTGACGGTGATGTCCTGTTTTTCCGCGCTAAAGGCAGGGGACATGGCCAAACCACCCCCTACTGTGAAAATAACTGCCAATATTAACGGTAAAAATCTCAATTTCATCATCGTTGATTGTTCCTTTTCTCGATTAAATTTGCTCTCGAATTTTTGCGGCCATGTCCTCCGCCGGTGTGCCGTAGGAGAACACCGTAACGAGTTTGCCATCCCGGCCCATCAAATAGGTGAATGAGGTGTGATTTACGAGATAATAATCCTGATCCTCTCCCTCCCCTTTTTCACCGTAAACCCTGTATTCATCCTTGATCTTGTCAATCTGGGCATCCGTTCCGGTCAGCCCAATGAGGGAGGGATCGAAGGCGCTGACAAAATCTGCCATCACGTCGACTGTGTCTCGCGCCGGATCGACGGTAACAAAAATCGGAACGACTTCGTCCGCGTCATCGCCCAATGCCTGCATTGCCAGCGAAATCGTCTGCATCTCGGTCGGGCAGACATCGGGGCAATTGGTATAGCCGAAAAAGACCAACATCAATTTGCCGCGAAAATCCTCGTCTGTCACGGTCTCACCCTTGTGATTAACCAATTCAAACGGGCCGCCTAATTGCGGTCCTCCAACAATGACGGTTGATTTTGAAGATGGACGGTCGCCGGGCATATTAAATTCACCGGAGACCCATAGTCCAATCCCAAGCGAGCTGACCAGCAGGAAAAAGACAATAAAAAAGCCAAATATTTTATTCATTTAAACGCCTCACAAAGAAACAACCTGGTGTGTAATCCGTGCCGTTTACGGGCTGATCCTTATTGTACGCCATGCATAAACCGGCAGAATACTAGACTACGAGTACAATAATGCGATGCGGCATTGTAACGCAGTCGGGATGAAATGCACATTATCGAAGATTGACCGTCAAACCTTCTGGCGATACCCTTGTTGTCACAAGCCAATTATAATCCGACTTGGATCTTTCTCGCTATCCGGCACATAAAATATGAGCGTCTTTTTAGTTAAACGATTATTGACACTGATGGCGACCTTGATCGGCGCGTCCATGATCATTTTTCTGGTTATGGAGATACTTCCCGGCAATCCCGCGTTGGTCATCCTGGGGGTTGATGCGTCCGATGAGGCGGTGCTCTCTCTTACCCGTGAACTTGGCCTCGACCGCCCTGCCCCCGTGCGATACTGGGACTGGATCAGCGGGCTATTTCATGGATATATGGGGCATAGCTACGCCTATAAAGTGCCTGTCTGGGAGCTTGTCGGGGGCGCGCTTGGCATTACCATTCCGCTGGCTCTCATGTCCCTTGTCCTGAGTATCATTCTGGCCCTCGCAATCGGACTTTATGCCGCGGCAAATCATAACAAAGCCGGAGATGTAACCTTGATGGGCATCAGCCAATTGGGCATTTCCATCCCGAATTTCTGGCTCGCCATCTTGCTGATTATTCTGTTCGCCATACAACTTCGATGGCTGCCCGCAGGCGGATTTCCCGGTTGGGATGAAGGTATCCTTAAATGCCTAACGGCCCTGCTGCTGCCCGCCATCGCATTATCAACCGTTGTTGGCGCCATACTGGCCCGGATTACCCGATCGTCCGTTCTTGAGGTTTTTCGCGAGGATTATGTACGAACAGCCCGCGCCAAGGGATTGAGCGAGCGGGCAACACTCTGGCGGCATGTTTTACGCAATGCGTTGATTCCGGTCCTGACCGTCACCGGCATTCAGTTTGCCGCCCTGCTGACCGGAACGGTTGTTGTCGAGAATGTCTTCCATATTCCGGGCTTAGGGTCCCTTGTGCTGAAAGCCATTAATAACCGTGACACCATCGTTGTCGAGAATGTTGTATTGCTTTTGGCAACGATGGTTATCACGGTGAATTTTATTGTTGATATTCTGTATGCCGTCGTTGATCCGCGTTTGAAAGCTCACGACATATGAGTACAAACCGGTCCACCTCCTTCGCTAGCCGCAGCCGGAAAAGCCGCAGTTTTGTCATTGGCAGTGTAATGACAGGCTTCTTGTTACTCTGCGCCGTCATCTCGCTTTTCTGGACGCCGGGATCAGCCTTTGATATCTCTATCGCAAATCGGTTCCTGCCCCCTTCTGCCGATCACTGGCTGGGGACGGATCAATTTGGACGAGACATTATCTCGATGCTGATGACCGGAACTCAAAACTCGATCGTCGTTGCCGTCGTCGCCGTCTCTATCGGACTTTCCATTGGCGTCAGTCTTGGATTGCTGGCGGCTGCGAGAGGCGGTTGGACGGAAGAGCTGATCATGCGGTTCAGTGATTTTTCCTTTGCCTTTCCGGCAATCCTGTCTGCCATTATGCTGACCGCGATTTTGGGGCCGGGCGGTGTCAATTCCATCCTTGCGATCGGGCTTTACAATATCCCGGTATTTGCAAGATTGACCCGCGGATCCGCCAATGCAATCTGGACGCGGGAGTTTGTCATGGCAGCCCGGGCCGCTGGCAAAGGACGTTTCCGCATCACTTTTGAGCATATCCTGCCCAATATTCTGTCGATCATCGTCGTGCAGGCGACCATCCTGTTTGCCATTGCCATTCTTGCTGAGGCTGCCCTTTCCTACCTTGGTCTCGGTACGCAGCCGCCGGACCCGTCTTGGGGCCGGATGCTGAATGAGGCTCAGGCGCTGATATTCCTCGACCCGATGCAGGCGATTTATCCCGGTCTTGCCATCGCCATTGCCGTTTTCGGGCTGAACCTGCTCGGCGACGGCCTGCGCGATATACTTGATCCCAGACTGTCAAGGACCCGCTGAACATGACCTTACTCTCTGTCCATGATCTCAGCGTTTTTCTTGCGACCAGCGACGGCCCTGCGCGGGCGGTCCGAAACCTGACCTTTACGCTTGAAAGAGGGCAAACCCTCGGAATTGTGGGCGAAAGCGGCTGTGGAAAATCAATGACTGCCCTCGCCCTGATGCGCCTTCTTCCTGAACGCAGCACGACAACAGGCGAGATTATCCTTGATGGCAGCGATCTGCAGAAACAATCCGAATCCGAGATGTGCCATGTTCGTGGCAACAGAATGGCAATGATTTTTCAGGAACCAATGACGTCGCTCAATCCTGTCCACACCGTTGGCCGGCAGATCATGGAACCGCTCAGGCTTCACAGGGGCTTGTCGATTACCGAAGCACGGCAGGAGGCGATACGCCTTCTCGACCGGGTTGGTATTCCAAACCCTATGAAACGTATTGAAAATTATCCGCATCAACTGTCAGGAGGGCAGCGTCAACGGGTAATGATTGCCATGGCCCTCTCCTGTGGGCCCGATATCCTGATCGCCGATGAGCCGACAACTGCCCTTGATGTCACCATTCAGGACCAGATCCTCGATCTCATTCAGGTTTTGGTGCACGAAGAAGGAATGGCGCTCATCCTTATTTCCCATGATCTGGGCGTTATTTCCGAAAATACCGATAATGTCATGGTTATGTATGGTGGCGCGGCCGTGGAGACCGGCAAAACCGCCCATATTTTCGACGATCTTTCCCATCCCTATACTCAAGGGCTGTTCGCGGCCATGCCTAGGCTCGGGCGGGCCCGGGGCAGCCGGCTTGTCACAATTCCGGGAACCGTTCCCGATCTCGTCAGCCTGCCTTCGGGCTGCACTTTCACTGATCGGTGCCCACTGGCAACGGAAATTTGCCGAGACACGCCTCCGCCTGTGATAGTAGCCGCGGCGGATCACAATGTCGCCTGCCATCACCTGTCCGAGGCCCGTAGCAAGAGAACAGAGGAGCTGTTTTCATGACCCAAACGTTAGCCCGGGTCCCTGTATTGGAAGTAAAGGATCTGGTGCGCCATTACCGACTGCCGCGGGAAAGTCTGTTTGCCAAACCGGGCCATGTCTACGCACTAAACGGCGTTAGTTTCCAGATTCAGAAAGGCAAAAGTTTCGGCATTGTTGGCGAGAGCGGCTGCGGAAAATCAACGCTTGCCCGCAATGTCATGGCCCTTGAAGAAACCGATTCAGGCTCGGTCCGGATCCTCGGAAAGGAAGTTATCGGCCTGACCTTCGACGAGTTGCGTCCGTTGCGCCGCCATTTCCAGATGGTATTTCAGGATCCCTACGGTTCCCTCGATCCGCATCATACAGTCGGCCGGATCGTGTCGGAGCCATTGGCTGCCCTCGGCGCCATTACGACGGCCGAGCGAAGGCAGCGCGTCGAACATGTGCTTGAATCGGTGGGCCTCAAGAAACAGGACGTCGCCAAGTACCCGCATGAATTTTCAGGCGGCCAGCGCCAGCGGATTGCCATTGCCCGGGCGCTGATTACCCATCCCGAACTTATCGTCGCTGACGAAGCCGTCTCCGCCCTTGATGTTTCGGTTCAGGCGCAAGTCCTCAATCTCTTGAAGGACCTTCAGGAAGAATTTGGCGTGACCTATATGTTCATCAGTCACGATCTTGCGGTTGTCGAGTATCTTTGCGATGAAGTGGCCGTGATGTATCTCGGCGAGATCGTCGAAAAAGGGAAAACCGAGGATCTTTTCGCCACTCCAGCGCATCCATATACGCGCATTCTACTGGATGCCGTGCCAGTAGCCGGTGCGACGAAAAGACGTGAACGAATTAAACTGAAAGGCAATGTGACCGGTCAGACGGAGCAGCGAACAGGATGCTCGTTTCGCGATCGATGTCCCATGGCACAGGAGATCTGCGCGACCCTCAAGCCACCCCTCGTCGAGGTTCAAGCCGATCATGTCGCCGCCTGCCATTTTTCAGCAGACCTGCTCGAAAGCAGCAAAAGCAGGGGCATCGACTGACCACGCTCAATAAGGCTGGCCATCCTTATGCGTGAACTGCCAATTTCCGTCTGCGCCCAACGCGGCTTTTAGATCATCTTTCGGATAGCTGCCTTCATCACCCGGCCTCCGATCTCCGATTTCAAGGTAAACCACATCGGATTTCGTTCGGTTGACCAGTTGATGGGCCTCGCCGCGAGCGGGGAAACCGGCGCAATATCCGGGTTTCAGAATAACTTCTGCGGACTCCGTGACAAGGGTCGGCTCCCCTTCCAGAACATAGATAAACTCATCCTGCTTGCTGTGCTTGTGCAAAAGGGCGGACTCACCGCCGGGAAACAGCCTGGTCAGGTTGACACCGAAATTACCGAGGCCGAATACGTCACCCAGCTGCCGCTTTTCCCGGCCACTCATTCGGCTAAAAAACGGCTCGGGGTAGTTTGACGGCTTGACACGCGGGGCAACATCTTCCGCCTTTACGCTGGTTACACCCGCCGACGTTTCCTTTGTAGAATCAGGAGTCTCCGTCATCGCAGGTTATTCCCCCTTTTTGTCTTTAAAGTCCAGCGCAGCGGAATTCAGGCAATATCGGAGTCCGGTCGGCTGCGGTCCATCCGGGAAGACATGGCCCAGATGCGCATCGCATTTATTGCAAATGACCTCTGTCCGTTTCATGAAAAGGCCGCGATCATCCACTTCGCCAACTTTTTCGGCATCCATCGGGTCCCAGAAACTTGGCCAGCCGGTTCCGGAGTCAAATTTTGTGTCTGAAGAGAACAGAGGTTCCCCGCAGCATACGCAAGCGTAGACACCGGGTTTCTTGTTGTCGTTATACTCACCGGTAAATGCTCTTTCCGTGCCTTTTTTGCGCGCGACCCGATATTGCTCGGGCGTGAGCTCCTGCCGCCATTCCGCATCACTTTTCACAATTTTTTCACTCATGTCTGCCTCTTCTTCCTGCGGGAAAACTATTTATTGAACAGTCCCATATCAATCTTAAATATAGGAGAAGTTGGAGAAATGTCATTCACAATACTTGACGAATTTAGCAGCTTCGCGGAAAATGCGGAGGTTGAAGCGATCAGGAGCGATTATGAGCGAGGTTGTAAGTTTCGACGATCACTATTTGACCCGATCGGCGCGGAGTGCAAGATCGGGGCAATTACAAGCTCCTGTATTCTTCAATCGGGCGGAGCTCGGCCAAATTTTTCAAGTATACGGGAGAATGGTCGCCCGGTCCGAGTGGCGCGATTATGCCATTGGTCAGAACAAGACTGCCTGTATATTCGCAATTTTTCACCGCACGGCCGATCGCCCTCTTTTCCGGATTTACAAGGAACCTAGACTTGCCGCCAAACAGGGGGCCTATTCGGTCCTTGCTCAGAATGGCCGTATTCTGAAACGCGGAAAAACCTTGGCCCAGGTCCTTAAGGTTTTTGATCGCAAGCGCTTTGACACCATCGAAGATGATTAGCGTGAGGCTCACGCAAGGGTGAAACCAGTTGATTTGATAAAAAGCCGGATTTTCTGGAATATGCTCCGGAACAGCATAGCATTTTCAGCCAAAACGGAGATATCAAATGGGATACCGCGTCTATCGTTTTTCAATGGCCGCGGGGTTGGCCGCCCTCATCTTAAGCGCATCACCATTGCTTCATGCGGAGGAAGCAGCAACGGTCATCACTTTGACCCAAACGCCGTGCCAATTTATCGAGGCAGAAGATGGCATTGACCGTGGATTTACCTCCCAGCAGCAATCTGACTGCGAAAAGATTAATGCGGAAACCGGTGAAAAAAGAGTAGCCGAATCCAAGGCTCGTACCCTCAAGCCCGGCAAATATATCTTTCGGGTGACCAATAAAAATGTCCCCTACTCACTCGGTTTCTGGGTGCGCGACAAGGATTATAACTGGGCCAACCCTCTCGACAAACTCACCAAGACGAGTGTTTCCGGCGGCGGGCTCGATACCGGCGTGACCCTGGACTATGTCGTCGAGCTAAAGGAGGGAGAATATCTGTATTCCTGCCCGCTCAACACCACGCCGGATTATAACCTGCACGTGACGAACTAGGGGCCGACTTAAACGGGAAGCCCGAGTTTCCTGTATATGAAGCTCATCAGCCAAGCCGGACCAATCAGCAGAAATTGGATATCCTTGAAAAAGGAGGGCTTCCGGCCTTCGATCTGATGGCCGATGAACTGGAAGGCCCAGGCAATGACGAAGGCAATAACCGCGAACTGCCACAGCGGCAGACCTGCCACCGGCGCCTGCAGGTAAAGCACTACCAGAGCCGCACAAAGAGCAGCTAAAAGAGCCATACCGATTGCCAATGTCCATGAAAGAAAGAGGTAATAGACAATTGTCGCCGCCAACGCGATTGTCGCCCAGTTCAGATACGCGAGACTTGAGAAACTGTCCGGGACCGGTATTTCCCATAACATGGCAACGATTGTCCAGACGATAACGGGAACGGCAAACCAGTGGATCAACTTGTTGCGCTTGTTCTGGTGGCTGATGCCATATTCTGCCAACAAGGAAAGTACCCGTCGGTGTTCCGCGTTTACTGCTGCCTCTTGCGCCATAATATATCTCCCTAAATATTCCCCTTGCTGCGTTGCACCTGGGCCATCAGGTTTGCCTCCATCGGGACGTTTTTCCTAAATGCGAGGCGCTTTTTAACAATCGGATACGCTCTTTCCATATCACCGGACTTTATCAAGCTGGTTAGCCAAGCGAGCTCGAACAGGTCCCTCTGGGCATGGCTTCCCCCAACTTCCTGAAAGCGCGGCTGTGCGCCTTCAAGCTGCCGGACCGCCTCCTTGTAATTCCCCTCGACGATCGCGATAAATCCCCGCGTCGCCGGCAGAGCTACCCCCGCCCAGGTCTTCCGAAGCAACTCGGGCGCCTCCCGTGCCTGCCTCTCCATTCCCGTCATCAGTTTTTCCAGCGCATCCTGGTGTCTTCCCTTCGCCAACGCATAGCCATAATGCATATCGAAAAACGGCTGGTCATTGACAAGATATCGTGTCGCAACGTATTTGCTCACATCATCCCACCGGTCCCCTACATCAACCCCCAGCTGCTCCAGACGCCAGAGCAATGATACAGAATTTACCTGGTCTAAACTGTAAGATTTATCGACGCCCCATACTTTTTCATCATAGATCTTGAGCGGCGTTTCATAATCCTCCTGCTCCAGATAAAACAGGGACTGATGCCACCAGTTATGCGTCAGCATGAAGCTGTTGCGATCCTCCCATTCGTCGGACAGCCCCTGCATCCACTTGATCCCCTCATCAAGCCGTCCCTGCGTCAGCATGACAT
>NZ_JBDNHC010000119.1:0-1908 GCF_041689005.1 Sneathiella sp. | reverse complement strand
GTTAATACGTTGGAAGGGACTAAAACCATTCGTGCTGAGAACGTTGTTATTGCCACAGGATCCACTCCCATAGAACTGCCCATTCTTCCCTTTGGCGGCAAGGTTATCAGCTCCACTGAGGCTTTGGCGCAGAACAAGGTGCCAAAGAAAATGATTGTTGTTGGTGGTGGATATATTGGACTTGAGATCGGAACAGCATTTGCTAAGCTCGGAAGTGCTGTTACGGTGATCGAAGCTGACGACCGTATTCTACCGCAATATGATGCAGCTCTAACAAAGCCCGTGAAAGTAACTCTTGAATCACTTGGCATCACTGTTTTGACCCAAACTAAAGCAAAAGGTCTTGAAAACGGTAACTTGATAACGGAAACCGCTGGTTCTGTAGCAGAACTGGAAACCGATCTTATTCTTGTAGCCGTCGGTCGCACCCCGCGTAGTGATAGCGCTAATATTGAGATTCTCGGCCTGACAATGGATGGTGTATATATCAGAATTAATGATCGTTGCGAAACCTCAATGCGTGGTGTTTATGCTATTGGGGATGTCACGGGGGAACCGATGCTTGCACATCGTGCGATGGCACAGGGCGAACTAGTCGCAGAACGCATCGCCGGTCACCCTCGCGTCTGGGATAAGGCTTGTATTCCAGCAGTATGTTTTACTGATCCCGAAATTGTTTGTTGCGGGCTCTCGTCCCGTGAAGCCAAAGACAAAGGTATCGATGTCCAGGTCGGCCAATTCCCTTTTGCTGCCAATGGCCGAGCGATGACGACAGAGACGGAGACCGGTTTCGTTCGGGTCATCGCACGCAAAGATAACGGACTAATTCTTGGATTTCAGGCGACAGGTGTCGGTATTTCTGACTTGTCTGCCAGTTTTGCCACAGCAATTGAGATGTGTGCACGTCTAGAGGACATGAGTAGCATCATTCATGCTCACCCGACCCGAAGTGAGGCTATACAAGAAGCAAGCCTGTCTGCTTTGGGCATCCCACTGCATATATAGAGTGCTGTCATCTAAGGATGCGTCCTGAATTGTAAAAGATAAACTTTGGTAATCCAACAGTCATCATGTCAGTAAAAATTTTTATGTAGAAATGGAGTTGACTAAATGTGACGCCGCATATTAGAAAACCTTTGCATTCAGCAGATGCTTATGTATGAAAATGCTATTAAGTCAACATTTCACGATAGCGCTGCACAATGGGTTCATCGATGAATTCGCCGTTAATTATTGCAAAAGCTTCGCCTTGGGCTTTGGCGTTTTCATAGGCTTCGATCATAACTTGTGCTTCTGCAATCTCGACCTGAGTTGGCTGTATCGCCTCTTGCGCTAACTGGGCCTGATGTGTTGTAAGAACAAATTTACCAATTAATCCAAAGCTGCGGCCGCGCTTGACCGAAGAAGTCATACCATCATCGTCGTTGACGTTCAGCCAAACACTATCAATTGGAGGTGCAATATTCGCAGCTTTGGAAGCAGCGACCAAAGCTGAGCGAAAATAACTGATCGTTGTTTCGTCTGAGTCGATTTTTAGAGAAAGATCGCTAATAAGGTCACCTATGCCAAGCCCAAACTGCACAGGCCTGGAGAATCCTCTTCCAATTTTTGGTAAATTAATGAAAGCTGTTCCGGTTTCAATTAGTCCGATCAATTCGAGGGATTGTGGTTCAATACCGCTACGACACTCCATCTCATGAATAAGCCAATTTGCAATAATTAATTGGTCATTCTGTTCGACTTTCGGGAGTACTATTCCGTCAGCGCCAGCGCATGAGAACGCCGGAGCAATTATCCACCACTGAAGCGGCCAGATTTCCTGGTTGTTGGCCGGAGTAAAAATCCGCCAGTGGTAAGCTTTCTGCTTTTTGCAGAGGGCGGGGATGAAGCAAGTGGAATTGTATGGTC
>NZ_JBDNHC010000118.1:0-9491 GCF_041689005.1 Sneathiella sp. | reverse complement strand
TTCAGACATGACCATCAACTTGCATAAATTCGCGAACCCCAAACGGTTCCTTTCAATTGCCTCGGCAATCTATCCCTGGAGCGTGGGCTTGACAGTCATTTTGCTACTTGCCGGGCTTTATACCGGATTATTTGTGGCACCACCGGATTACCAGCAAGGGGATACGGTGAGAATTATGTTTGTTCATGTTCCGGCTGCCTGGATGGCCCTGATGATCTATACAATGATGGCGGTTGCCTCGGCAGTTGGCCTTATCTGGAAGCATCCGGTCGCCGATTTGACGGCAAAAGCGGCCGCTCCCATTGGGGCCTGCTTCACTTTCCTCGCGCTGGTAACCGGGTCGCTCTGGGGGGAGCCGATGTGGGGCACATACTGGGTGTGGGATGCCCGCCTGACCAGCATGTTGATCCTGCTGTTCCTGTATCTTGGGTACATCGCGATCTGGCACAGTTTTGACGATCAGGCCAAGGCAGGCAAGGCGGCCTCCATCGTGGCGCTAGTTGGGGTGATCAACATCCCGATCATCAAGTTTTCCGTCGACTGGTGGAATACGCTGCATCAACCCGCAAGTGTCGCAACTATGTCCGGGCCAAAGATTTATGTTTCCATACTTGCGCCTTTGTTGATCATGGGGCTTGCTTACACAGCGTTTTTTGTGATGGTGCTGATCATCCGGGTGAAAGCGGAAATCCTGCAGAGGCGTCTCAGGATTTTGCGACTTTCCGAGGTGAAGGGCCGCTAATCGGGCAAGTATTCTTATCGCGGCATTGTGACGCACAGGACTTGTAAATGCCTATATTTTGGCTGATTAGAAAGATATATCTGTAATGGTATGGCTATATATTCGACGTGAATTTGAGGGTATGTTGACGTAAATGAACAGTGTTGCGACTTTTTTCAATATGGGCGGGTACGGATATTACGTCTGGCCGTCATTTGCACTGTCCGCAATCGTTCTGGCGGCTCTTTATTTTCGCAGCCAGCGTTGGTTGCGGTCAGTTGAACGCGAGTTGAATGAGGCGGAAAACCGTCGCGATCGGATGCGTTCCATTTCTCGCCATAAACCGGACAAGGGGCCTACATGACACGAAAACGCCGTCGTCTCTATCTTGTGCTCTCCGGGATGGGCATTTTAGGTTTGGCCACAGCCCTTGTGCTGTTGTCATTTCAGGATAGCCTTGTCTTCTTTTACAGCCCCTCTGATCTCGCGGAAAAGCCGGTCGCCGCTGACCGCACTTTCCGTCTCGGCGGTCTGGTGGAAGAAGGGAGCGTCGAGAAGGATGGTGTCACCTTTCGCTTTCGTGTGACGGATTTGAGGGATACAGTACCTGTAACATTTACTGGAATGCTGCCGGACCTTTTCCGCGAAGGTCAGGGCGTGGTGGCCGAAGGGCATTTGAACGATAAGGGTGTTTTTGTCGCCTCTAACGTTCTTGCTAAGCATGACGAAAATTACATGCCGCCAGAAGTCGCGGAGAGCCTGAAAAAATCCGGTGAATGGCGACCGGAGATAAAGAACTAATGATTGCAGAAACCGGACAATTTGTCCTTATACTAGCGCTGATCACGGCTATTTTGCAGGGCACTCTGCCACTGATCGGCGCGGCGCGGAATAACGTTGCGCTGATGCGGTTTTCAGGGAATGCGGCGCTTGTCCAGTTTTTGGCAATTTCGGGGGCATTTTTCTGCTTGATGGCGGGCTATGTGACCAGTGATTTCTCAATCCTCAATGTGGCCAGTAATTCACATTCCCTGAAGCCGATGCTGTACAAGGTGACCGGCGTTTGGGGCAATCATGAAGGATCGCTTCTTCTGTGGGGCTGGATATTGGCCCTGTTCGGCTATTCTGTCGCCCTGTTCGGGCGTAACCTGCCCGACAGCCTTAAAGCCCGTGTTCTTGCCATTCAGGGGCTGATCGGGGTTGGCTTTCTGACATTTGTGCTGTTTACGTCCAACCCGTTCGTCCGGCTGGATCCGGCACCGCTCGACGGCAACGGTCTCAATCCGCTTTTGCAGGATCCGGGGCTTGCCTTTCATCCGCCGTTTTTATACCTCGGGTATGTTGGCCTGTCGGTGACGTTTTCCTTTGCAATCGCGGCGCTGATCGAAGGGCGGGTTGACCCGGCTTGGGCGCGCTGGGTGCGGCCCTGGACGCTGGCGGCCTGGGGTTTCCTGACCATTGGCATCGCCCTTGGCTCCTGGTGGGCGTATTACGAGCTTGGCTGGGGTGGCTGGTGGTTCTGGGACCCGGTGGAGAACGCGTCCTTCATGCCGTGGCTTGCGGCAACCGCGCTGCTGCATTCCGCCATTGTTGTGGAGAAGCGGGATACCTTGAAGAACTGGACCATCCTGCTCGCGATTATCGCGTTCAGCCTGAGCCTTCTTGGTACATTTCTGGTACGCTCAGGGGTGTTGACATCGGTTCATGCCTTCGCTTCTGATCCGGCGCGAGGGGTATTTATCTTGATGTTTCTGATCGTTGTCATTGGCGGGTCTTTACTCCTCTACGGTATTCGGGCACCGGCGATGAAAGGGGGCGGATTGTTTGCGCCGATTAGCCGGGAGGGGGCATTGGTCCTTAATAACCTGCTGCTTGCCACGGCGGCGGCAACGGTCCTGCTCGGCACGCTTTACCCAATCTTTCTGGACGCGTTTACGGGGGAGAAAGTCTCCGTCGGCCCGCCTTATTTCGTCGCTACGTTTCTGCCGCTGGTGATACCCTTGGTGATTGCCATGGCGTTTGGTCCTTTTCTGCCATGGAAACGCGGGGATCTTGGCGGCGTTCTTTCCCGCCTGAAATTTGCACTTGCCGCCGCACTGGTCGTTGCCGGAGTGGTCTGGTGGTGGCAGACACGGGCCCCGGTAATGGCACTTTTCGGGCTGGGTCTTTTTGCCTGGTTACTGGTGGGCTCCCTTCTGGAATGGACGGATCGGATTAAACTGTTTCGCGTTTCCCTGGCAAACAGCTGGAAACGGATGATCCGGCTCCCGCGGAGTGCCCATGGCATGACAGTTGCTCATATCGGGGTCGCCCTTGTCATCCTCGGGATAACGGCATCGGAAGCCTGGCAAACGGAACATCTGGGTGTTATGAACCCGGGTGATACTGTCAGTGTCGGCGGCTATGAGTTTCAGTTCGAGGGTGCCCGCAATGTTGCCGGCCCGAATTATGAGGCCTTGCGCGGGACTTTTCTCGCAACCGATGGTAACAGCCGGATTGACCTCTATCCTGAACAACGAACCTATGATACGCCACCCATGAAAACAACCGAGGCTGCTATCTATCCGATGTTAACCGCCGATCTCTATGTGGTAATCGGAGATGCGGACGGGAAGGGCGGATACGCCACCCGTATTTATCACAAGCCGTTTATCTCATGGATCTGGCTTGGAGCTTTCGTCATGTTTCTTGGCGGGGCCTTAAGCCTGAGCGACCGGAGGCTGCGTCTTGGGGCACCAAAGCGGCAGACAAAGGCGGCAGTGCCAAAAGCGCTCTCACAGGCAAAGGGATAGGACATGCAATTACGGTTTTTGCTGCCCGTTACAACCTTTGCCGTGATCGCGGCGATTATGTGGTATGCACTTTTCAACCTCAACCCGGCGGAAATCCCGTCTGAACTGGTAAGCAAGCCAGCGCCGGAATTTTCACTTGAGGCTATTCCGGGATTCGGCCCGGCGCTCTCAACGGCGGACCTGGCCAAAGGTAAGGTCACCTTGTTGAATGTTTTTGCCTCCTGGTGTGTGGCCTGTATTGTCGAGCATCCGCTTCTGGTGCGGCTGAAGCAGGAAAATCTCGTTGATATCTATGGTCTCAATTATAAGGATAAACCGGATGCCGCAGCAAAATGGCTGACCGGCAGGGGCAATCCCTATTCACGAACGGGCATGGATTTAAAAGGGCGCGTCGGGATCGATTTCGGGGTCTACGGCGTGCCCGAAACCTTCGTTATTGATGGCGACGGCAAAATTCTCGACAAGATCATTGGCCCGATCACTGAAGACATTCTGGAGAACCGGTTGCGTCCGCTCCTCCTTCGGGCCGGATCGTAAGCATTATGCGCCTCACCAGTATCATTTTTCTGCTTTGCAGCCTGTTTCTGGCGATGTCCGCGCAGGCACTTGTTGTTGATGAGACCCTTGATGATCCGGTCCTGGAAGCACGCGCACAAGAGATTTCTGCGAGTATCCGCTGCCTTGTCTGCCAGAATGAATCAATACTTGATAGTGATGCGGACCTTGCCAAGGACCTTCGCAAGATCGTTCGCGAACATATCGTCGCCGGTGAAAGCAATGATCAGGTAAAGGCATTTCTTGTGGCACGTTATGGCGACTGGGTTTTGCTAAATCCACCTTTCAAGTTGAAAACGGTGCTTTTATGGCTTGGCCCGGCGCTGATATTTCTGTTCGGGGCCATTGCCGCCTTTTTCTTTGTTCGTGGGCGATCAGAAGGCCGGACAGTGCTGGATATCGAGCATCTGACCATGGAGGAGCAGGCGGCGCTTGACCAACTTCTGGCCGACGATGAAGACGGGAGCGCGCGGGCAAAATGATATGGATCATCGCTTCCGCCGTTCTGTTGATTGCGCTTGTCTTGTTGGCATGGCCGTTCGTCAGGAGTGGCAAAGAGACCATCTCGCGATCCGAAAGCGGGCTGGATATTTATCGCCGACAACTGCAGGAACTGGACGCGGAAATTGATCGCGGAGCTGTGAGGACGCAGGAAACCGAAACCATGCAGGTGGAAATCAAACGCCGGATGCTGCGTCTTGGTCGCCAGGAAAATACCTCTGTTCCGACGGGTAAAAATGGAAATAAATATGTGATTTTGGCTATTATGGTGCTTGTGCCGTTGGCCAGCCTTGGCCTATATGCGGATCTTGGATCGCCGGGGGAGCCCTCGCGTCCATTGGCATCGCGAGATATTCCCGCGGAAAGAGCCGCCCTTCAAACAGGAAATGCCGACAGCCTGATCCAGCAGCTTGTTGACAGCCTGAGTAAGCAGCCCGACAATCTGGAGGGTTGGATGCTTCTCGCCCGTACCCTAACAGAGGTCGGGAGATATCGTGAAGCGGCTGAAACCTACATGAAGGCAACGATTGTCGCGCCGACCACTGCCGGGCTCTATGTGGGGGCCGGGGAAAATTTCTATTTTGCGGCTGACGGCAACGTCGATGTCAAGGCGAAGGAAGCCTTTGATAAGGCCTTGGAGCTGGCACCGGATAATCCGGGCGCGCGCTATTATCTTGCCCTTTTCGCGGCGCAAAACGGGCAGGAGATGGACGCCCTTCGAAGCTGGCGCAAGCTTTATGAGGAAAGTGAAGCAGACGCCCCCTACATGCCGGTTTTGAAGCGCCGAATAAAGGAGGTCGCGACCCGCACGAATACGGAACTTGGCGATCTTTTTGATCATAAGACCGCCGTGGAGCCGCCGCCGGGCCCAAGCGATAAAGATATCGCAGCTGCCGCCGACATGTCGGCAACTGATCGGCAGGCAATGATCCAGTCGATGGTAGAGGGGCTGGCCACGCGAATGGCGGAGACCCCAGATTACGATGGGTTAATGCGGCTTGGAAAGTCGTATGGAACGTTGGAAGATTACGACAAGTCAGCGGAGGCTTATGCCCGGGCGGCGGCCCTGAAACCGGGTGACGTGGCGGCGATGACGGGGGAGGCGGCGGCGTATATTCAGGGCTCCGATATTGGGCAGCCCCCACCCGAGAAGTCGGTTGTGCTTTATCGAAAGGTTCTGACGCTGAATCAGGACAATTTGCAGGCACTCTGGTATGTCGGCCTCGCGGAGGCAACCGCCGGGAATAACGCGGCGGCACTGAAGCGTTGGCAAAAACTTCAGCAGTTGGCACCCAAGGGTAGCCCCGTGGAGACGGCGGCCGCGGAAGCGATAAAGAACCTTTCCGACGAGGATAAAAATTGATACGCTGACTGAAATCCGAAAGAAATGAGCGGGATCGGCTGGTTTCCCCTTCCGCTCCCACCGCATGGCAATCTACAGGCAATGCAGGAAAGATAAAATCAGTGACGTCGTTTGATCCTACAGATTATGCATTTGAGCGTAAAATCCCGGAAGGAGACAATGTCGAGCGACAGGTCTGTGCGGAATGCGGCTGGGTTCACTACGAAAACCCGAAAATTGTCGTTGGTTCGGTGGTGACTAATGGCGAGAAGTTCCTGTTATGTCGACGGGCTATAAATCCGCGCAAGGGTTTTTGGACACTCCCCGCGGGGTATCTCGAAAAAAATGAAACGACGGCCGAAGGGGCTGCCCGCGAAGCTTACGAGGAGGCAACTGCCGAGATACGTATCCGCGACCTGCTCGCGCTATACAGTGTGACTCATATCAGCCAGATCCAGATCATGTACCGCGCGGTTCTTGATAAACCCGAGTTTTCTGCAGGTATAGAATCACTTGAAGTGCAGCTTTTTAGCTGGGATGAAATACCATGGGACAATTTGGCGTTTCCGACAGTATACTGGGCCTTACATCAGTACCGGCAGATAAAGGAAGAGGAGAGCTTTGTCCCCTTCTCAAATGCGACAGGGGATATGCTTAAACGTTCACTCGAAATTATCAAGAGATAGCCGGCACAGAAAAGGAAATAGCAATGGGCAAGTTATTGGCGACACTCATTTTGGGCGGCGTGTTGGGGCTGGCTGTAAGCGTGCCTGCTCGTGCCGGGTTTCTTGACGATATACAAAAGAAGCTTAATGACAGCACGTCGTCTGTCACAGGTAATTCGTCAAGTTCGGCAATCGGCAATCTCTCGACCGACCAGATAATCGAAGGGTTGAAGGAGGCGCTGAAGGTTGGAACGGACAGGGTCGTCAGCCAGATCGGGACAACTGGTGGTTATAACGCTGATCCGGCGATACATATTCCGCTGCCAGAAAAGATGCAGCAGGCACAGGCGCTTTTAAAAAAGTTCGGCCTTTCTGATATGGCAGACGAGGTGGAGGAACGGCTTAATCGCGGTGCGGAAGCGGCAGCCCCTAAAACCAAGGAAATTATCCTGTCCGCTATCTCCGAAATGAAGGTCGAGGATGCGAAACAGATCTACAATGGTCCCGATGATGCGGCGACACAGTATTTCAAACGGATTTCCACTGGTGAACTGCAGGAAACCGTTCGGCCGATTATGGAACAGACGCTTAAGGATGCCGGCGCGCTTTCCGCCTATGACAACCTGATCGCGCAATATAAAAGCTATCCCCTGGTGCCCGACATTAAATCCAATCTAACGGATTATGCGACCGACATGGCGCTGGAGGGACTGTTTCATTACCTGGCGGTCGAGGAAGCTGCGATCCGCAATGATCCAGTCAAGCGGACAACGGAAATCCTGACCACTGTTTTTGGGAACTAAGGGTTGGCCTGTAGCAGGAAATCATCGATCAGCTGTTCGTAGCGCGGCAGAGACTTATAGGCGCGCATTTCCTGCGGCATGGTGTGAAGCGCGTGACGCAGGCGCAACGTCCGGTCTTTCCTTTCACATATTTCGGCGAGCGTGTTATTGAAAATCCGGATGGTGAAAAGGATGTCACCGGCATTGTTCAGACGCTGCAGGGTTTGCCGCTCAACCCGGAAAGTAATTTTTTCACCAATATTTTTAGCGGTGATGCTGGTATCGACAGGGCGAGTGTGTCGCCACCATCCAGGCTGGAACAAGGCTGAACTATCGTAAAGCCCCCAGTTAAAGCGCTCAACTTTTTTGCCGGGCTTGAGATGGCGAAAGAAGCGGTCAATAGGTGGTCCGATGCGTTCATTCAATCCGGGCACGGGTTGGTGGATAGCGTGCATGACCTTGCCGACTTTTTCGAGCAGGTTCCATCCGGTGGGAAAACAGACACAGGCGGCGGCAAGCGCATATTCGCCTTCCTGTTCCCGCATCAGGACGAGGTCTTCCTGTACGAGGCAGGCCGCTGTTACAAGAAGGCTGTCGTCGGAAATCGTTTCATTCGAAGAAATGTGAGGAAAATGGCACGCCCGTTCGGCCCGTACCTGCTCAAGAATTTCCTGCTGGGCCTTTTCGGTTCCGGGCATTTCAGCAAAAACCTTTTCCCGCTGCCCGGCCAGCAGACGTTTCTTTTCTGCGATGTCCGGCTCGAATTGCGCGTCTATATCCAGCCAGGACCGGTCTTTCAACGCCTGCAAACCCAGATTCAGGCGAAAGTCCGTACCATCAAGAGGAAAATAGCGCGGTGTCACGGGTCAGTCTTGGATTCACCGTCCTGACTATGACGGTTGATAAGTGGGACCTGGGCCATAAAAAAGATAAAAGACGCCGCCGTGAACCCGAAAACCTTGATATTCACCCACATCTCTGTCGAGACATTACGCCAAATGACTTCATTGGCGATGGCCATAGCGAGAAAGAAGAAGGCAATGCGCAACGTCAG
Organism: Sneathiella sp.; assembly: GCF_041689005.1. Classification (GTDB taxonomy): domain Bacteria; phylum Pseudomonadota; class Alphaproteobacteria; order Sneathiellales; family Sneathiellaceae; genus Sneathiella. The sequence goes on along the minus strand of NZ_JBDNHC010000118.1, from coordinate 1,079 downwards.
CTTTTTCCAACCGGCATCATCGAGGTTCCAGAAGTTATCAAACAGGTTTCTGACAAAGGATTTCCCCAGGAAAAGCCCGCCGAACAAGATGGCCGTAAAGATGCAGTATATGATGGTTGGCTTCATCTTGATGAAGGTTTCATCGTTCAGGTAGAGCGTCAATCCGCCAAATATCGTTACCACAACGGCCGTCACCAGTGGCATCGCCGGGAGCTTGCGGGTATAGTAATAAGCAATGGCGAGGGCGACCAGTGTTGTGATCATGATTGCGCCAGTGGCAACGAACAGATCGCCAAAATAGTAGGCGGCGAAAAAAATAAGTATCGGGCCGAACTCAATCGTGGGCTTCAGGCCTTTTGGCATGTCACGTGTCGCCATGTTTTACATGTTCCTTGTTAGCTGGTGCTGACGCCGGAAAGGGCGCGGGCAAAATCCTGGGCTGCAAAGGGTTGCAGGTCGTCAACGCCTTCGCCAATACCAATGGCGTGCACGGGCAGGCCGAAGCGATCGGCGATGGCCACGAGAACGCCGCCCCGGGCGGTGCCGTCGAGTTTGGTCATCACCAACCCGGTGACATTGCATATCTTGCCGAAAATTTCGGTCTGGTTGAGCGCATTCTGCCCTGTGGTCGCATCCAGAACGAGAAGGCAGGAATGTGGGGCGTCGGGCTCCAGTTTCTTGATTACCCGCAGAATTTTTTCAAGTTCGGCCATCAAATCTGATTTGTTTTGCAGGCGACCGGCGGTATCGATCAAGAGCAGGTCTGCGCCGTCTTTGCGGGCTTTTTCCAGGGCAGTGTAGGCGAGCCCGGCAGCATCTCCGCCCACCTTGCTGGTGACCACGTCACATCCGGTCCGCTCTCCCCAGATTTGCAGTTGTTCAATCGCGGCGGCGCGGAAGGTATCACCTGCGGCAAGAACGACCTTTTTGCCTTCCGCACTATATTGTTTGGCCAGCTTGCCGATGGTGGTGGTCTTACCAGAGCCATTGACGCCGACAACCAGCACCACATGCGGTTTCAGATTTTCCTGTAGTTCGAATGGTTTTGCAACAGGCTCCAGGATTGCGGCGATCTCACT
>NZ_JBDNHC010000117.1:0-15996 GCF_041689005.1 Sneathiella sp. | reverse complement strand
TGCTGATGAATTGCGCCCTCTCCATCAGTCAGGGTGGGTATAATACGGTCATGGAGGTTCTCCATGCCAAATGCCGGGCGGTGATCGTTCCCTATGCTGGCGGCCTTGAAACCGAGCAAACCCTGCGCGCGCGACTACTGGCGGAGAAAGGCGTGCTGCAAATCGCCGACGAGACCGGCCTGACAGCGGCAGGCCTTGCGGCAAAAGTGGAGGCCGCCCTGTCGGGACCGCCAGCAACGGCGAAGATCGACGTGACCGGCGCCGAGACGACGGCAACCTTGCTGAAGAAATGGAATGATGAACGAAGATGACGGACTGGGACGATCTCAAGGAAGAGCTGGATATCTGGCAGGCGGACCGGCGCGTTACAACCTTCTGGTGGCGCGATGATGACCTGATCGCGCCGACACCGGCGCTTGAACGGCTGCTTCATCTTCGCGATCATTTCGAGATTCCCCTGTCCCTTGCGGTCATTCCGGACACCGTTGATCCGGCGCTTGCCGATCAGCGGCTTGATGGATGTATCATCCTGCAACATGGTGCGGAGCACCGCAATGTCGCTCCGGCGCCACAAAAGAAATCTGAATTCCCGGAGGGGCGCCCGATGGCCGAGAGCACGGCTGTCCTGGCAGCGGGAAAAGAGCGCCTCGGAAAGCTGTTTGAGGATCGTTTTCTGCCCGCCCTGGTGCCGCCCTGGAACCGGATCGCTGCGCATATCCTGCCGCAGTTGCCCGCCCTCGGGTATATCGGGCTTTCCCGCTTTTCAGCGCGCCCGGCGGCGGTCCCTGTGCCGGGCCTTGTCGAGGTCAACACCCATATCGATCCGGTCAACTGGCGCGGCGACCGTAAACTGCTGCCTTTACCTGTGATGCTTGAGATGGTCTGCGGTCATTTGCGGGCGCGGCGGCAAAAAACAGTCGATACGGAGGAACCGACCGGGCTTCTCACCCATCATCTTGTCCATGATGAATTCGCATGGGCGGAACTATACAAACTGATCTCCTTTTTGGACGGGCATCCGGCGGTGCGATGGATTTCCCTGCCAACGGCCATTTCCCTTGCCGATGAAATTCCGGAGGAGGCTTTTCTTTTCGGCAGCGAAGACTAAGTCAGAAGATGAACGGAATGACAAAAATTTTCACATATTCATTTCGCGCGCTTCTTGGAAGTTACATCCGGGCAGTGGTCGGCCTTGTCCTGACGGCGGTTCCAGTCTTGTTGTCGTCTTCGATATCTGTCATTGTCTATATATCGGTTTTTTTGTTTTTTCTGTTCTTTTGTTACGGAATACGGACAATAATTCGCCAGATGACCCGGTTCGAGGTCAAGGATGACGGTATATATATGTTTGGTCCGTTCAACCGGATCATTCACTGGGATGAACTGGGAGGCTTCAGCTTGCATTATTACTCGACACGGCGAGATCGGGAGGATGGCTGGATGCAGCTCAAACTAAAAGGCAGGGGAAGTCGATTGAAGATTGATTCAACCATTGGCGAGTTTGATGATCTGCTCCGTCTGACCTATGGCGCTGTCGTTCGGGGCGGGCTCGTAATCGATCCCGTCTCACGGGGAAATCTTCACGTTATGGGCATAAAGCCACCACCCGGTGGCGCGGCGTTCGCGCAAGGGGCAGGGTGATGCCCAACGTATTGCTTGTCAGGGACCTGCGTATCGAGTTTCGCGTGGCCGAGGGTATCGTCAAGGCCGTCGATGGCGTCGGTTTCCGGATTCCGAACGGAAAGACGGTTGCGTTGGTCGGGGAATCCGGATCGGGTAAATCTGTCATCAGTCAGGCAATTATGTCGATCCTTCCGACGCCCGCGCATATCACGAACGGGGAAATCCTGTTTTTTGATCCGGAAAAGTCCGGTGTCTTTTATGATATAGCCAAGCTGAAACCGGGCAGCAAGGAAATGCGGCAGATCCGCGGTGGGCGCATCTCGATTATTTTTCAGGAGCCAATGACCTCGCTGTCGCCGCTGCATACGATCGGCGACCAGATTTCAGAAGCGCTCCATCTGCATCACCGAAAGACCAAGGCAGAAGGCGAGCAGGTGACCAAGGACATGCTGCGGCTGGTCGGGTTCCCGGATCCCGATGCGGCCTTTCATACCTATCCGTTTGAACTCTCCGGCGGGCTTCGGCAACGGGCGATGATCGCCATGGCGATGATCTGCAAGCCTGCGTTGCTGATCGCTGATGAGCCGACAACGGCGCTCGATGTAACAATCCAGGCGCAGATCCTTGACCTGATGCAAGATTTGCAGAAACAACTCGGCATGGCGATCCTGTTGATCACCCATGATCTGGGCGTGGTGGCCAGCATGGCCGACGAGATTGTCGTCATGTATCAGGGCAAGGTGATGGAGCAGGGGACGCTTGAGGATATTTTTGACGCGCCCGCCCATCCCTATCTCAAGGCCCTGATGCGGGCCATTCCGCGTTTCGACATGGAACGGGGTGAACGCCTGACCCCGATCCGCGAGATCAAGCGCGATGCGGACAGCAAGTTTCTGCAACAGGCAACCCCGCGCGAGATCATCACCGGCGATGAGAAGCCGATTTTGGACGTGCGCAATCTCACCAAGAAATTCGTGACGCGCAAATCGTCCCTGTTCGGGGCAAAGCCGGCTGGCGAGGTGCTGGCCGTTGACAATGTCAGTTTCTTTATCCGGCCGGGGGAATGCCTTGGACTTGTGGGGGAATCCGGCTGCGGCAAGACGACCCTGTCGAAGCTGATCCTGCGGGCGCTGACCGCGACCGACGGCTCTGTCACCTATAATGACCGCGGGCGCGATGTTGATGTGCTTGCCCTGAAAGGCGAAGAGCTTTTTGATTATCGCAACAAGGTCCAGTTTATATTCCAAGACCCATTTTCGTCGCTCAATCCGAGAATGACGGTGTTTGAGATTATTTCCGAGCCGTTGATTATTCATAATGTTGGCACAACGAAGGAGCGCGAGGAAACGGTTCGGGAACTGATGACGCTGGTCGGGCTGGATATCCGGTTTCTCCGTCGCTATCCGCATTCCTTTTCCGGTGGACAACGGCAACGGATAGGGATTGCCCGGGCGCTGGCCCTGAAACCTGACCTGCTGATCTGTGATGAGCCGGTATCTGCGCTGGATGTGTCCATTCAGGCGCAAATCCTCAATCTGTTAAAAGACCTGCAGGCGGAACTCGGTCTGACCTACCTGTTTATTTCCCATAACCTGGCGGTGGTTGATTATATCGCCGACCGGATCGCGGTAATGTGCCAGGGCCGTCTTGTCGAGACGGCACCGAAGGAGGCTCTGTTCCAGAACCCGGTCCATCCCTACACCAAACGGTTACTGGCGGCGGTTCCCGAACCGGACCCGAAACACAAGCTCAATTTTTCGCTGCTGGTGGAGGAAAAAGCCTCGAACCCGGAATACTGGCCACAACCGTTCACCGCGGATCGGCATAGCAGCCCGGTGATGATGGATATCGGTGGCGGGCATTATGTCCGGGTCCACGAAAACACCGACCTGAAGGAGTTGCAGCCTTGATGACAAGAGCGTCAAAAAGCGGGCTCGCGCTGTTGACAGGCATTTTTCTTATGCTGATGGCTTTGCCCTGCCTTGCAGCAACGGACATCCCGTTTTTTCAGGAGGCGGTTAATAACGGGACCCTACCGCCGATGGCGGAAAGACTGCCGAAGACGCCGTTGGTAGTGACCCCCGGTGAGGGACAGACACTTGGAGAATATGGCGGAAAACTCCGTATGCTTATCGGCAATCCCTCGGATGTGAAGATGATGTTTGTGTATGGCTATGCCCGGCTTGTCGGCTATACGGAGGATTTGAAGATAAAGCCTGATATCCTGGAATCGATAGATGTGAAAGAGGGCAGGATTTTCACCATGAAGTTGCGGGCAGGCCATAAATGGTCTGATGGGGTTCCCTTTACCTCCGAGGATTTCAGATACTGGTGGGAAGACGTCGCCAATAACAAGAAGCTGTCGCCGGCGGGGCCGCCCGCGACACTTATGGTGAACGGCGAATTGCCAAAAGTCGCATTTCCAGATCCGTTGACTGTCGTTTATTCCTGGTCCGTGCCCAACCCGGATTTCTTGGCGCAGCTGGCATCGGCCGCGCCGTTGCTAATTTATCGTCCCGCCCATTACCTGAAGCAGTTTCACGAGAGTCATATCGACATGTCGAAACTGTCCAAGATTGAGCAGATCAAGCTCAGGTCCTGGGCCGCTGAACATAACCGTCGAGACAATATGTATAAGTTCGATAACCCTGAGCTGCCGACGTTGCAGCCCTGGTTGAATACGACCGCCACTCCGGCGACACGCTTCATCGGCAAGAGAAACCCGTATTTTCACCGGGTAGATACAGAGGGCCGTCAACTTCCCTATATTGATGAACTGATATTCACCGTGTCGGAAGGTAAGCTTATTCCGGCAAAGACAGCCTCTGGTGATATTGATTTGCAGGCGCGCGGCCTCCGTCTGCAGGACGCCACTTTCCTGAAGGAAGGGGAAAAGCGATCGCACTATAAAACCCTGTTATGGCCAACGGTGCGCGGCTCCCATTTCGTGCTCTACCCCAACCTCAATAGTGAGAACGAGATGTGGCGCAAGTTGATGCGCGATGTCAGGTTTCGACGGGCCCTGTCCCTCGCCATCGATCGCGAGGAAATTAACGACACGCTGTTCTTCGGGCTGGCGGTTGAGGGCAACAATGCGGTGCAGGAACAAAGCCCGTTCTATACGGACAAACTGCGGTCGAACTGGGCTGAATACGATATCGACAAGGCAAACGCGCTGCTCGATGACATGGGGCTGACCAAGAAAGATGGTGACGGCCGCCGCTTGCTGCCGAACGGCAATCCGATTGTCATCGTGATCGAGACCGCGGGCGAGGAAACCGAGCAGTCGGACATTCTTGAACTGGTCCAGGAATCCTGGAAAGATATCGGGATAACCGTCTTCACCAAGCCCTCACAGCGGAACGTCTTCCGCAACCGTATTTTTTCAGGTGAAACGGTCATGTCCGTCTGGTCCGGCTTTGAAGATGGCGTGCCCAATGAGCTGAGCAGTCCAGCGACGCGGGCGCCGACAAGCCAGCAAAGCTTTCAATGGCCGAAATGGGGCCAGTACTACGAAACCAAGGGTAAATCGGGAGAGCCGATCGATATGCCGGAGGCCAAGCATCTTTTCGAGCTTTATCAAAAATGGCTTGCCACCACCGACGATGAAGAGAAAGCGGAAATCTGGAAGGAAATGTTGGAAATTCATGCTGAGCAGCAATTTACGATTGGCGTTGTCGGCGCCATACTTCAGCCGGTTGTGGTCTCAGACAGATTGAAAAATGTCCCGAAAAAGGCAATCTTTAACTGGGATCCGGGCGCGCAATTCGGAATATATCATCCGGATATGTTCTGGTTTGAACGTAAGTGACTGTTCAAAGGTCTGAAAAGAATAGATTCACATCCTCTAATTCACTGCCGGGCGGTTGACGACGCTGAATTTTTAAGCGAACAATGTAAAAAGGGTATGAGGCACATCCGGTAACAGCTGGACCCTCACAGGGCAGAGGTGAATGTTTACTTATTTTGTGCACAGAGTACTTGTTATGATCCCCACATTGCTGGTGATCAGTATTCTGACATTCGTTATCATTCAGCTGCCGCCCGGGGACTATCTTTCCAATCATCTGGAAGAATTGAGGTCGCAGGGAGAATCGGCTTCTGCGGTTGCGAAGATTGCGTTTTACAGGGAGCAATATTCGCTCGATAAATCGCCGATTGAACAATATGCGATCTGGGTCGGGCTATGGCCGGGGCCCCATGGCTTCTCCGGACTGATACAGGGGGACTGGGGTCAATCCTTTGCCTATGACCTGCCGGTAAAGGACGTCGTCGGGGACCGGTTGGGGCTCACTTTCCTGATCAATTTCTCGACAATTGTTTTTATCTATATCGTTGCCTTTCCGATCGGCGTTTATTCGGCGACCCGTCAATATTCAATCGGCGATTATGGATTTACGCTGGTGGGTTATCTGGGTCTGGCAACACCGAACTTCCTGTTGGCGATGGTGCTTCTGTACTATGCCAACGTCTATTTCGGGATTTCCATTGGCGGCCTGATGGATGATAAGTTTATCAATCAACCTTGGAGCTTCGATAAGGCGCGCTCGGTCTTCGATCATATGCTGATCCCTGTCATCGTCATCGGGACTAGCGGGACGGCATCAATGATCCGCCGGTTGCGGGCGAACCTGCTGGACGAATTGCAGAAACAATATGTGACCACCGCGAAGGCAAAAGGGGTCCCGCGCCTGCGGGCGTTGATTAAATACCCCATTCGCATGTCGCTTAATCCGTTCATCGCCGATATCGGCAGTCTTCTGCCGGACGTGATCTCGGGCTCTGTCATTGTCAGCATGGTCCTGAGCCTGCCCACCGTCGGCCCGCTCCTGCTGGAGGCGCTGCGCAATCAGGATCAATATATGGCGGGGTCGTTATTGATGTTTCTGGCGCTGCTGACGGTCGTCGGCATGTTTGTCTCCGATGTCCTGCTTGCGGTGCTGGATCCGCGTATCCGCCTGTCCGGGGGGGCTGTTAAATGACCGATACAAACGGCCAGAATAAAGAGGCACCGCTGGAGCACTGGCATTCGACGGAGCCGTTCGATCCCTATTCTGTCGAGGTTTTTACGCCCGCGCAGGAACGTTTCTACATGGCCTCGCAGTGGCAGATGATGTGGTGGAAATTCCGCCGTCACCGGGTTGCAGTCATCAGCGGGATTATCCTGATATTATTTTACCTGTCGATCCTTATATCGGAATTCCTGGCGCCCTATAATTTGCATTCGCGGCACACCAAATATATTTTCGCGCCGCCGCAATCGATCCATCTTTTTCATAAGGGTGAGTTCGTCGGCCCGTTCGTTTATGGGTATAAGCAACGGCTCGATCTGGACACCCTGAAGCGTGAATATGACATAAATACCAATCGCGTTTACCCGCTTCGCTTCTTCTGTTCGGGCGATGAATATAAGTTCTGGAACCTGTTTGACGCCTCCCTCCATCTCGTCTGCGCGGATAACAAGAAGCTGGCCAGTTTCTTCTGGCTGGGAACCGACCGGCTTGGCCGTGATATTCTATCGCGGATCATCTATGGCGCGCGCATATCGCTGACCATCGGCCTGATCGGGATCGCGATTAGTTTTACGCTGGGAATCGTCCTTGGCGGCATCTCCGGTTACTATGGCGGCTGGATCGACAATGTCATTCAACGCACGATCGAGCTTTTAAAATCGCTGCCGCAACTGCCGCTGTGGCTGGCGCTGTCGGCGGCGCTACCGGTGACATGGTCGCCGATACTGGTGTTCTTCGGGCTGACTGTTATTCTGGGACTGTTGGACTGGCCCGGTTTGGCGCGGGCCGTGCGATCGAAATTCCTGTCGCTGCGCGAGGAGGATTTCTGCACCGCCGCGCAATTGATGGGCGCGAATCCCCGGCGGATAATCGGACGTCATCTGCTGCCCTCCTTTGCCAGTCACCTGATCGCCAGTGCCAGCCTTGCGATCCCCAGCATGATCCTGGGCGAGACGGCGCTTTCATTCCTCGGCCTGGGGCTGCGACCGCCGATCACCTCCTGGGGGGTATTGTTGAACGAGACCACGAATATTAATGCGGTGGCAACGACGCCCTGGCTGATTTATCCGGTTGTTCCGGTCATTCTCATTGTGCTGGCGTTCAATTTTCTGGGAGACGGCCTCCGCGACGCGGCGGATCCCTACAAATAAGCCGGGGTTTTCAGGATCACCAGATCGACGGTGCCGGTGACCCCGTCCACATGCCGGTTCTTCCGGGTTTCCATCTTGATCCGGGGGATGAAGCCCTGGGCGCGGGCTGTCTTCAGCGCGGTCAGGGTGGTCACTGCGCTGGCCTTCTCCTGCTTGCAATGCTTATCGAGTTTGGCGGCAAGGTTTACCGGCTCGCCGATGACCGTATATTCAAGGCGGCTGTCATCGCCGACGGCGCCGAAAATAATCGGGCCGACGGCCGAGGTGAAGCGGATGGCAATTCCCCCTTTTCCATTGGCTTCGAGGCTTTGGAACCAGAGCAGCGCCTCTTCGGAGAGTTCCTCCATCGTGCGCAGGCAGTCTGCGGCGTAACCGTCGGTTGCCACCGCGGCGCCGAAGGTTGAGAGGATGCCATCGCCGAGAAACTTGTCTACGGTGCCGCCATTTTTCTGGATAATAGGCACCATGCGTGCTTGATACTCAGCCAGCAGGGCAATGACTTCATTGGCGGGCCGTTCCATGGATAACTTGGTAAATCCCTGCAGATCGCAATGCAGGATGGCGGCGTTGCGTGTCTCGCCGGTTCCGGGTTCGATCCAGCTTTCCGAACGGGTAATCTGCTCGGCAATTTCTGGCGAGAAAAAGCGGGATAAGTCCTCCGCCGCTGTGGCCTGGGCAACGGAATGGACCAGTAACCGGCGGGCACGGACGATGACAAGGGCAAGGATGAGAGTGACGACGATAATGCTGATCACCTTGTCAAACTCGGCGCCCAGCAGGATTTTATGCGACATCGTGAATTCGACATAGTCCCGGGTTATCTGTGACATGCCGCCGCCAAAATAGACCGCATAGGCCAGCAGGACCAGCCAACCGATGGCGGCGGTGGCCCCGGCAAGCAGAACATACCCGACCTCAAAACGAAGTGCACGGAGCGCAATAAAGATGAAAGCATACAGAAGTGTCGGGGCTTTCAGGTAAAAGGCAGGGGGTTGCTGATACTGTATATGAAAGCTCCAGATCAGGAACATCAGCAACGTCATGTCGGCGATCACCGACAGGGACAGGAACCAGCCGGGGGCTTTTTCGGCATAGGCAAGTGCCATCCGACAGGCGGTAAAAGCGGTATAGGCAAACAGCGCATACGGGACGGGCGCAAACATCACGTCGGCGGAAAAGGTTTTCGGCGAGAGTGCGTAAAGCGTGGAAAAAGTGAGAACAATAAAAACCTGGACCCAGGCAATCAGAATCTCCGACTGCTTTTGCTGATGGGCGATGGCCTCGGTGACGCGCGCGGGCAACTGGCCGTCGATGGCCTCTCCGAGAACAGTTTTTTTAATGCGGTCCCACATCATCGAGATATACGCCACAAGTGGCATTATTAAAAACAAATGCGTTCATTTACGCGTGATGACCCTTGCGAAGCCAGAGGCTGGCCTCGAACGCGCCTTTGGGGAAAGGGAGTGATCCGATGACGGATTGAGTAAGGGACGCCTGCATTCGGCTGCTGACATAGGCGCTGGAAAACAGGACCTCGTACCCGCCGGACAGAAGCATCGGGGCGACGGCCAATTGCTCGTTATACCCTCGCCAGTCCCAGCTTTCAGGATAATCATCAGGCAGGAAGATATCGTGAATATGGACATATACGCCGATCGACAGCGCGGGGAGAATTTCAAGGAACAGGGTATCAACGTCGCTTCCCGGCATGGCAATATGACTGGAATCGATAAACAGGATGTCGCCGCTCTCAAGGGCCGCAAACGGGGCGGCGGGGGCCTCGTGCAGGGTGGCGCGAATGAAGTCGATCGGCAGGCTTTCTATGGCGGCGCGCGGGGCGGGATCTATGGCTGTGAGCCTTGTTGCAAGAGAGCCGTCGGCAATTGCCTGGGCCATGAAGCGCGTTGAATGACCGGACCCGACCTCGACAATACGGGCGGGTTTTACCTCTCTCACCAGCATATAGGCAACGGCGGCGTCCAGTCTGGGGAACCAGTCCTGTTCCCAGCGCGGTGCAGGCGGGGGCAGTTCGCCAAAGCTCTCAAATTCTTGTCGATAGATCGCGAGGTCGTCCAGAATTTTGGCGAATGCTGGCTCCCGATTACGCATAAAGGTCTCGATAGCAGTGTACGGTTTTCGGCTGCCCGGGCCCGGCAGGCTCTCCGCATATCGGTAGGGAATGAAAAACCCTTGCCGCCGAAATCCCAAAATTGTGTTCAACCCCATGCGAAGGCGGCGCATATTCATGACGAAAAACCCTTAATCCACAGCTAATTAATTAATAATGGCGCCGCCTTTGTCATCAAACTATAATTATGCCTGATAACAATAATCAAAAATCAGGACGGCACCCGAATGGACACATCTTTTCATATCACCATCGAAAATACTACTCTTAGCGTGCGGCTTGACCGCCCTGAGAAGCATAACACGCTTGACCCGGCGACGATGGCGGCACTTCGCGAGGCGTTGGAGGAAGCGGGGGACAATGACGCGCTGCGGGTGATGATCCTGACCGGAACCGGCAAAAGCTTTTGTGCGGGCGCCGACCTTGGCAAGCTTGGTCGCTATAATTTTGACGAAAACCCGCTGGAGCTGCTGACGGATGTCGTTGAAAATTTGCCGTTCCCGACCATCTGCGCGTTGAACGGCGGGGTGTATGGCGGCGGGACGGATCTCGCCTTATCCTGCGATTTTCGCGTTGGCATCGTCGGCATGGCTGCCTTTATTCCACCAGCCCGTATCGGAATTCATTATCCGCCCGTCGGTATGGCGCGCGCCGTCGCCCGACTTGGGCTTGGCCCGACCAAGCGGTTGTTTCTGGCGTGCGAAAAAATGTCAGCGGAGGAATTGAAAGATATCGGTTTTCTTGATTACCTGGTCGCGCCGGAAGAGCTGGCGACCCGGACAACAGCACTGGCGGCTGACATATTAAACCTTGCTCCGCTCAGCCTGCGGGGAATGAAAGCAACCTTGAATGAAATTGCGCGCGGGGATATGGATGTCGAAAAGGCGCGGGCCCGGCAGCTCGCCTGCCTGCAATCGGACGATTTTACCGAAGGCAGGCAGGCCCTTGCCGAGAAGCGCAAAGCCAACTTCAAGGGGGCTTGAAGAAAAGCAAAGCGCTCCCGCATTTTTGCGGTCTTCGGCGTTAGAGAATAAACTTGGACAAATCCATATTTCTTGACAATTCACCGAGATGTTTCTCGACATAGGCCGCATCGATCGAGAGGGTCGTGCCGCCCTGATCGGACGCGGTGAAGCTGATTTCCTCAAGCACGCGTTCCAGTACCGTATGCAGGCGGCGGGCGCCGATATTCTCCACCGCCGCGTTCACATCCGCCGAAATCGTCGCAATGGCGTCGATGGCGTCGTCGGTAAAGGTCAGTTCCACGTCCTCGGTTTTCAGAAGCGCGATATATTGCGTGATCAGGCTGGCCTCAGGTTCCGTCAGGATGCGTTTGAAGTCCTCCTTCGTCAGCGCCCGGAGTTCGACCCGGATCGGCAGGCGCCCCTGAAGCTCGGGCAGCAGGTCTGACGGCTTGGCAATATGGAACGCACCGGAGGCGATAAACAGGATATGATCGGTGCGAATGGTGCCGTATTTGGTGCTGACGAGAGTTCCCTCAATCAGCGGAAGTAAATCCCGCTGCACCCCTTCACGGCTGACATCGGCGCCCTGGCGATCACTTCGCGCGCAGATCTTGTCAATCTCATCGAGGAAGACGATGCCGTTATTCTCGACCAGTTTTATGGCCTCACGGACGACGGCATCCTCATCGAGAAGCTTGTCGCTTTCTTCCTCGATCAGGACCTTATAGCTGTCCTTGACCGCCACTTTTCGGGGCTTGGTTCGGGGTCCGCCGAGCTTTCCGAGCATGTCATTTATGTTCAACATCCCCATCTGCGCGCCCGGCATGCCGGGAATGTCGAACGTCGGCATGCCCGAATTTCCGGTGTCCTTCAGTTCAAGCTCGATTTCCTTATCGTCAAGTTCGCCCTCACGCAGCATCTTGCGGAATTTCTGGCGGGTCTCGTTTGATGATTTCTCGCCGACAAGTGCATCCAGTACCCGCTCTTCGGCGGCGAGTTCAGCTTTGGCAATAACCTTCTGGCGCTGATCCGCGCGGACCATGTTGAGGGCAATTTCCATCAAATCACGGACAATCTGCTCGACATCGCGGCCGACATATCCGACCTCCGTGAATTTTGTCGCTTCAACTTTCAGAAACGGCGCATGGGCGAGCTTGGCCAGCCGGCGAGAAATTTCCGTCTTGCCGACACCGGTCGGGCCGATCATCAGGATATTTTTGGGCAGAACCTCTTCGCGCAGCTCTTCGGGCAGCTGTTGACGGCGCCAGCGGTTTCGCAGCGCGATGGAGACCGATTTTTTTGCGTCCGACTGGCCAATGATATGCCGGTCCAGCTCGTACACGATTTCTCTCGGCGATAAATCAGACATTTTTAGTGATGCTTTCGATGATGACATTTTTATTAGTGTAGACACATATTTCGGCCGCGATTTCCATGGCCTTCCGGGCGATGGCTTCGGCGTCCATGTTCTCAAGGTCAACCAGCGCCCGCGCAGCGGACAGCGCGTAGTTGCCGCCAGACCCGATGGCGATAATACCATCCTCCGGCTCCAGCACATCGCCGTTCCCCGTCAGGATCAGCGAGACATCGGCATCGGCGACGGCCATCATTGCCTCCAACCGGCGGAGGTATTTATCTGTCCGCCAGTCCTTCGCAAGCTCGACGCAGGCGCGCGTCAAATTGCCGGGATGCTGCTCCAGCTTGCCCTCAAGGCGTTCAAACAGGGTAAAGGCATCCGCCGTTGCCCCGGCGAACCCGACAATGACATCCTGCGCGACGCCGATGCGCCGGACCTTACGGGCGTTGCCCTTGATGACCGTCTGGCCGAGGGACACTTGACCGTCTCCGGCCACAACGACAGTGCCGTTTTTCCGGACAGACAGGATCGTCGTGCCGCGCCAACTTGATGGTTTTTCAGACATGTATATTTCTTTGCAGTTTTATGGACGTGATCATGACGATGTAACCTTTTTGTCGCGAGCGTCAAGATGCAATGGCATGGGGCGCCCAAATATTGGCCCCTTTTCAGGTCCGCTTCCTGTTCACATATTGGCGGTCCGGACGTCATGACCGCGAAAGATAACCGGAAGGAATACATATATGTCAGATGTAAATATACCTACAGCCCCCGCGGATGACGGGGCTTCCAATCTTAGGGCGATATTCGAAATATTGAGTTATATCCATGTGGATGCACAGCGGGATAACTATTCGGAACTCGCCGATCGAATAGAATTCTCCCTCAATCTGGCGGAAAAATTGATTAAGTCGGGTAAGTCGGGAAAGGATGTTGCGGCCACACCGGATGCATCACAGCCCGATGTCGGAACCGCTTCCCTTAAAAGCGGCCCGTCAGCAGCGGGAGGCGCTTAATTACGGCTTTGACTAGCCGCTCGTTTCAAAAGCTTGGATTTCTCTGACGGTTCCTGCTATATCGTCGCCAAGGATTTGCAACGATTTTATCCCCCGAAAGGACGTTTCATGCGGGAGGCAAGTGTAAAGCGGAAGACCAAGGAAACCGAGATTGACGTTTGGCTCGATCTCGATGGCACCGGGGTTTATGATGTCAAGACAGGTATTGGCTTTCTTGATCATATGCTGGAACAGCTTTCGCGCCATAGTCTGATGGACCTGAAACTCCGGGCGAAGGGCGATTTGCATATCGATTTTCACCATACAACAGAAGATACCGGGATCGCTATCGGCGAAGCCTTTGCCAAAGCCCTCGGGGATTTGAAGGGCATCCGCCGTTATGCCTCCGCGCTTATTCCCATGGATGAGACGCTGACACGGGTGGCTCTTGATGTGTCCAATCGGCCTTACCTGATCTGGAAAGTCGGGTTTAGCCGCGATAAGCTGGGCGAAATGGATACGGAACTGTTTAAGGAGTGGTTCCAGGCATTTGCGCAGGCGGCCGGTATTACCCTGCATGTTGAAAATATTTACGGGACGAACCACCACCACATCGTTGAAAGTTGTTTCAAGGCGTTGGCGCGATCGTTACGCGATGCCGTCGAGATTGACCCACGCCGCGCCGACGCGGTGCCCTCAACCAAGGGTGTTCTGGGGGGAAGTCTTTAGGCGCGCCGTAAGCGGGCGCCGGGCAAGGGCCCAACGATTTCGCCGTCCGGCATTTGTGGAAATAACAGTGATGGAAACAGCGATCATAGATTACGGCTCGGGCAATTTACGCTCTGCGGCCAAAGCGTTCGAGCGTGCCGCGCGGGAGGCGGGCCTTGCCATGGACATTGTGGTGACGGACGACCCCGCGCGCGTTCTCGCGGCCGACCGGGTCGTTCTGCCGGGGGTCGGTGCCTTTAAGGCCTGCAAGGCGGGCCTGATGGCAATTGACGGCATGATCGAGGCGTTGCAAACAACGATCATTGACAAGGCACGGCCGTTTTTTGGCATTTGCGTCGGCATGCAGCTGATGGCAACCCGGGGCATTGAATATGGTATCATCGACGGGCTTGGCTGGATTGCCGGCGATGTCATCAGGCTGATGCCAGAGGATGCGAGCCTTAAAATTCCGCATATGGGATGGAACGAGCTTGAATTCCGGCGGCCGCATCCCTTATTTGAAGGCATAGCCGAGGGCCAGCATGCGTATTTTGTCCATAGCTATCAAATGAAGACAGCAGACCCTAGACATGTCTTGGCCACTGTCGATTACGGTGGGCCAGTAACGGCCATTGTCGGGCGTGATAACATGATTGGTACCCAGTTCCATCCAGAGAAAAGCCAGGAAACCGGACTGAGGCTGATCACAAATTTTTTGAAATGGAAACCGTAGATGGCGGATGGTAGCAGAAATATTCAGCAGCCCGTAATCGAGACGATAGAGGAGTTCGACCCGGCTGATCTAGAGGATTTATGCGAGGCGGCGGAAGAAGCGATTATCGACGGCAACGGGTTTGGCTGGCTGACACCGCCACCGCGGTCGGTTCAGCAGGCGTTCTGGAAAGGCGTCCTGATGGTGCCGGTGCGGGAGCTTTATTGCGCACGCTTCGAAGGGCGCCTCGTCGGCACCGGCCAGCTTGTGAAGCCGTTCTCGAATAATGAGGCGAGTGGTCATATCGCCCAGATCGCCACCTTTTTTATCGCCCCCTATGCGCGCGGCTACGGGCTCGCCAACGGCCTGCTTGCCGTGATTGAGAAAAGCGCGAAAGAGCAGGGCTTCAAGATCCTTGAGGCCGATGTCCGCGAAACCCAGGAGGCAGCCATTTCGCTTATGGAAAGCAATGGCTTCAATCGGTGGGCAGAAAAAAAGAACTATGCCTGGAATGGGGAGCGATATGTTGATGGTTATTTTTACAACAAGCTTATCGCCAGTCTGGACTGAACATGAACCTGTATCCGGCAATTGACCTAAAGGACGGAAATTGTGTGCGTCTGCTGCGCGGTGAAATGGCGGCGGCGACGGTTTTCAACACCAACCCGGCAGATCAGGCGCGATCTTTCCGGGAGGCGGGGTTCAACCGCCTGCATCTGGTAGACCTGAATGGCGCGTTCGCGGGCAAGCCGGTAAACGCGGCGGCGGTCGAGGGGATCCTCGCCGCGACCGATGTCCCGGTCCAGCTTGGCGGTGGTATCCGCGATCTTGCAACAATCGAGGCATGGCTCGGCAAGGGTCTCTCGCGGGTGATTCTCGGCACCATCGCGCTTCGCAATCCGGCCTTGGTGATTGAGGCCTGCAAAATCTTTCCGGGCCAGATCGCGGTCGGCATTGATGCCCGGGGCGGTTTGGTGGCGATTGAGGGTTGGGCCGAAACCAGCGAGACCACAGCCCTGGACCTTGCCCGCAAGTTTGAAGACGTCGGGGTTGAGGCGATAATTTACACCGATATCGATCGTGATGGCGCCCTACAGGGGGTCAATGTCGAGGCCACCCGGGCGCTTGCCGCGGCGATTTCAATCCCTGTCATTGCCTCCGGCGGCGTGGCGTCAATTGCCGATATCGAACAGCTTATGGCC
This sequence comes from Sneathiella sp., assembly GCF_041689005.1. Lineage (GTDB taxonomy): Bacteria > Pseudomonadota > Alphaproteobacteria > Sneathiellales > Sneathiellaceae > Sneathiella. The sequence continues at coordinate 143 of NZ_JBDNHC010000117.1, read as the reverse complement.
GTCGAGGCAAGTGGGATTGAGGGCGTGATCATTGGTCGCGCGCTCTATGACGGGCGGATCGATCCGGCCGCGGCGATGAAACTTGTCCGGGGCGCTCATGCTTAAGTCCCGTGTAATCCCCTGTCTCGATGTCAAGGACGGTC
>NZ_JBDNHC010000116.1:0-6123 GCF_041689005.1 Sneathiella sp. | reverse complement strand
CCAAGATCGCGTATGTTCAGGAAGATGGTACGGAAATTCGCAAGCTTGTCGAAACCACGCCGGGCCGGATGCTGATTGAAGAAATTCTGCCGAAGAATTCGAAAATCAGCTTTGATCTGATCAACCGGCTTCTGACGAAGAAGGAAATCACGCAGGTGATTGACGAGGTTTACCGTCACTGCGGCCAGAAAGAGACGGTTATTTTTGCCGACCGGATCATGGGCCTCGGGTTTTCCCATGCCTGCCGCGCCGGTATATCCTTCGGCAAGGATGACATGCGCATTCCGGCGTCAAAGGACAAGCTGGTCGAGGACACCCGTAAGCTGGCGGAAGAATACGAACGCCAGTATTATGACGGCCTGATCACTCAGGGTGAGAAATACAACAAGGTCATTGATGCCTGGTCACAGTGTACGGATCGCGTTGCCGATGAAATGATGAAAGTCATTGAGGCCGTGGAAATGGATGAGAATAATCGCCAGGTCGGCATTAATTCCATCTTCATGATGGCGAACTCTGGGGCTCGTGGCTCGGCCGCACAGATGAAGCAGCTTGCCGGTATGCGCGGACTGATGGCCAAGCCGTCGGGTGAAATCATCGAAACGCCGATTATCTCGAACTTTAAAGAGGGCCTCAGCGTTCTTGAATATTTCAACTCCACCCATGGTGCCCGAAAGGGACTCGCCGATACGGCCTTGAAAACGGCCAACTCCGGGTATCTGACCCGGCGTCTCGTCGATGTCGCCCAGGATTGTGTTGTGATTGTGGAAGACTGCGGCACGGAAAAAGGCGTGACCGTTCGGGAAGTTGTCGAGGGCAGTGATATTATCGCCACCTTGAGCGACCGGTTGCTTGGCCGGACCGCAGCGGTTGACGTTGTCAATCCCGTAACCGGGGACGTGATCGTCGCTGGCGGTGAAATGTTTGACGAGGCATCGTCCCTGCTGGCAGAAACCGAAGGTGTGGAGCAGGTGTTGATCCGCTCGGTTCTGACCTGTGAAACCAAGGGCGGTATCTGCGGAAAATGTTACGGACGTGACCTGGCCCGCGGAACACCGGTCAATATAGGTGAGGCCGTCGGTGTTATTGCCGCCCAGTCAATTGGCGAGCCAGGAACCCAGCTTACCATGCGGACCTTCCATATTGGCGGGACGGCACAGGTGGCGGAAATCTCCTCCATTGACGCCTCGCATGAAGGCACGATCAGGATTGAAAACCGCAATGTCGTGGTCAACAGCAGTGGTAATCCGATTGTTATGGGCCGGAACTCGGAAGTGGTTCTGGTTGACAACAATAATCGCGAACGGGCACGCCATAGAGTGAACTATGGTACCCGGTTGATGGTCGATGAAGGGTCTGTCGTCAAGAAGGGCGACCGGCTTGCACAATGGGATCCGTTCACCACGCCCGTGATTACGGAACTTGAGGGTGTCGTCAGCTACAAGGATCTGGTCGGTGGTATCTCCATGGCCGAGCAGGTTGACGAAGCGACAGGGATAACGCGTAAAATCGTCGTCGACTGGAAAGCACAGCCCAAGGGCAGTGACCTGCGACCGCGCATCACGTTGCGGACGACGGACGGTGAGCTTCTTACCTTGCCGAGTGGCCATGAGGCCCGCTACTTCCTACCGGTTGATGCCATCCTGTCGGTTGAGGATGGTGTTGAAGTTCAGGCTGGTGACGTCCTCGCGCGTATTCCGCGGGAAGGATCGAAAACCAAGGATATCACCGGTGGTCTGCCCCGTGTTGCGGAATTGTTTGAAGCCCGTCGACCGAAAGACCATGCGATCATCGCGGAAATCGATGGCTATGTCGAATTCGGTAAGGATTACAAGTCCAAGCGTCGGGTCTCTATCCGTCCGGAAGGTGAGGGGGCTGAACCGTTCGAGTACCTTATTCCCAAGGGTAAGCATCTGTCCGTCAATGAGGGAGATTATGTCCGTGTCGGGGATTACCTACTAGATGGTAATCCGGCGCCCCATGATATCCTGAAGGTCCTTGGTGTTGAAGCGCTTGCCAACTTCCTGATCAATGAAATCCAGGATGTCTACCGGCTGCAGGGCGTGAAGATCAACGACAAGCATATTGAAGTGATCTGTCGCCAGATGCTGCAGAAGATCGAGATAGAAAGCTCGGGTGACAGCTCGTTCCTCCTTGGGGAGCATGTTGATCGCGAAGAGTTTGAAGCGCATAATGTCAAGCTCGAAAAGGCAGGCAAGGCGCCAGCGGTCGGCAGTCCAATCTTGCTCGGTATCACGAAGGCGAGCTTGCAGACCAACTCATTTATCTCGGCGGCATCCTTCCAGGAAACGACGCGGGTTCTAACAGAGGCGTCAGTGGCCGGCAAGAAGGATACGCTGATGGGCCTGAAGGAAAATGTCATCGTTGGCCGTCTGATCCCGGCGGGAACAGGCGCCCAGATGAACCGGCTGAAGTTGCTGGCAGCAAGACGTGACCGTGAACTGCAGGAGAATGCTGAAGCCCCGGTTGAAATGCTCAACCCGGAAGTGGTTGAGGAAACCTCTGCGGGCGAGTAACTTCGCTTAAGAATCGGTCTCTTGCGGAGGCGGAAACCGGTTTAATGGACGAAATTAAAGAGGGGACGGCACCTTTATGTGGGTGCCGTTTCCAGTTAACTGGCAATTATTCGCCTGAAGTAACGGCCGGGCAAGAGGATATGATCCTGTGCCCAGCGTTCAATTTCCCCGATTTCGGCGAATAGGAAGTATAAATTCAGGGGCGCGAAAAGATTAACGAAAAGGCAATCTTTTCTGCTTGACTGGGCAGGGCCTCGCCCATATATTGCGCGCTCCTGACAACAGTCGTGTTTCTTAATATTTCCGTGCGTCGTTGGGATTTTGTCAAATACGCATGTGTTAAGTCTTTTCGAGTGGACGCAAAAAATCTCGACCGCGAGCAGAGCCGCAGCTGCGCGCGGCTGTGCTGTTTGCGGTAACGAATGATAGGAAGAAGAATGCCTACTATTAATCAGCTGATTAGAAATCCCCGCAAGGCGCCGGTTTCGCGTAATAAAGTGCCCGCTATGGAAGCGTGCCCGCAGAAACGTGGTGTTTGCACAAGAGTTTATACGACAACCCCAAAAAAGCCGAACTCGGCTCTGCGTAAAGTCGCCCGTGTTCGGCTGACTAACGGGTTTGAAGTAACAAGTTATATCCCCGGTGAGGGGCATAACCTTCAGGAGCATTCGGTTGTCTTGATCCGCGGTGGTCGTGTCAAGGACTTGCCGGGTGTTCGGTATCATATCATTCGGGGTGTCCTGGATACGCAGGGTATTGCTGATCGTCGCCAACGCCGCTCCAAATATGGCGCGAAGAAGCCTAAGTAAGGAATTAATCGGATGTCACGTCGTCACGCAGCGGAAAAGCGCGAAGTTCTCCCAGATGCAAAATTTGGGGATGTTGTTCTGACAAAGTTAATGAACTCCCTCATGTTTGCGGGGAAAAAGTCAACCGCCGAAGGTATCGTTTATGGTGCCTTCGATATTATTGAAAAAAAGACGGGTTCCAGCCCAGTTGACGTTTTTCATGAAGCGCTAAGCAAGGTGAAGCCGGATCTCGAGGTCCGTTCCCGTCGTGTTGGTGGGGCAACCTATCAGGTGCCGGTTGAGGTTCGCTCAGAGCGGGGGCAGGCTCTGGCCATTCGCTGGTTGATCGCAAGTGCACGCAAGCGGTCAGAGGTTACCATGGTTGACCGTCTGTCCGGCGAGCTTCTGGATGCGTCCAACGAACGGGGCGGCGCCGTTAAAAAGCGCGAAGATACACATAAAATGGCTGAAGCGAACCGCGCTTTTGCTCACTATCGCTGGTAACAGCAGTTAATTACGCAAGTTTGATCTAGGATTTCGGAAATGGCACGCACAACGCCCATCGAAAGATACCGTAATATCGGCATTATGGCCCATATTGACGCTGGTAAAACAACGACGACGGAACGTATTCTGTATTACACAGGTGTGTCTCACAAAATTGGTGAGGTGCACGATGGTGCGGCGACCATGGACTGGATGGAGCAGGAGCAGGAGCGCGGCATTACGATCACGTCGGCTGCGACGACCTGTTTCTGGAAAGACCACCGCATCAACATCATTGATACACCGGGCCAGGTTGACTTCACGATTGAAGTTGAACGCTCACTGCGCGTTCTCGACGGTGCGGTTGCTGTTTTTGACGGTGTCGCCGGTGTTGAGCCGCAATCTGAAACAGTCTGGCGTCAGGCTGACAAATATCGCGTGCCGCGCATGTGTTTCGTCAACAAGATGGATCGGACGGGCGCGGATTTCTATAAATGCGTGGAAATGTTCAAAACCCGCCTTGGCGCAAAGCCGCTCGTCCTGCAATTGCCAATCGGCTCCGAGGGAGATTTCGAAGGCGTTATCGATCTGGTCCGGATGAAGGAAATTGTCTGGAACGGCGAAGAGATGGGCGCCTCCTTCGAGTATCGCGATATTCGCCCAGAACTCGCCAAGCAGGCCGCTGAATACCGCATGGCGATGATGGAAACAGCGATTGAAACGGACGAAGAAGTCCTGGAGGCCTATCTGGACGGCACCGAGCCGGACGAGGACACGCTGCGCCGTTGCATTCGCAAGGGTACGCTGGCCGCATTGTTCGTGCCGGTTTTGACCGGAACTGCCTTCAAGAACAAGGGCGTTCAGCCGCTTCTCGACGCGGTTGTTGATTTCATGCCGTCACCTCCCGATGTGGGCGGAACGCACGGGATTGATGTCAAGACGCAGGAAGATATCATCCGCATGCCGCTGGACACGGAACCGTTCTCCGGTCTCGCCTTCAAGGTCATGACAGACCCGTTTGTCGGTTCCTTGACATTCGTCCGTGTGTATTCCGGTGTTCTCGAAGCGGGAACGCAGACACTGAACTCGATCAAGAACAGCCGTGAGCGCGTTGGCCGTATGCTGCAGATGCATGCCAACAGCCGTGAAGATGTGAAAGAGGCGCGCGCTGGCGACATCGTTGCGATTGCGGGCCTGAAAGATACGACAACGGGCGATACATTATGCGACGCGGCCAAGCCGGTCATTCTTGAGCGCATGGAATTCCCGGAACCGGTCATTGAGATTGCCGTTGAGCCGAAGACGAAAACCGACCAGGAGAAAATGGGTGTTGCCCTTAACCGCCTGGCAAAGGAAGATCCCTCTTTCCGTGTCGCGACGGACCATGAAAGTGGTCAGACGATCATCAAGGGCATGGGCGAATTGCATCTCGATATTATCGTCGATCGCATGAAGCGTGAGTTTGGGGTCGAAGCCAATATCGGCGCGCCGCAGGTGGCATACCGTGAGAGTATCACGAAGCTGGCCGAGCTTGACTACACCCATAAGAAGCAGTCGGGCGGATCGGGCCAGTTTGCTCGCATCAAGCTTGTTGTTCAGCCGGGTGAGCCGGGCGCGGGTTTCACCTTTAGCGATTCAATTACCGGCGGATCGGTTCCAAAGGAATATATCCCCGGTGTTGAAAAAGGCGTCAAGGACATCATCGAAACAGGTGTTCTGGCAGGCTTCCCGTTGATTGATGTCGATGTCAAGCTGGTTGACGGTGCCTATCATGATGTCGACAGTTCGGTTATGGCCTTTGAAATTGCTGGACGCGCGGCCATGCGGGAAATTGCCCGCAAAGCCGGACTTCGTCTGCTAGAGCCGATGATGAAGGTCGAAATCGTGACGCCGGATGAATATATTGGCGATGTCATGGGGGACTTGAACAGTCGCCGCGGTCAGGTGACCGGAACAGAACAGCGCGGTGTCGCGCAAACCGTAAATGCCATGGTCCCGCTTGCCAATATGTTTGGCTATGTGAACAATCTTCGTTCACAGACGCAAGGGCGGGCAACCTTTTCCATGGTGTTCGACCATTATGAACCTGTGCCACAACACGTATCAGACGAAGTTCTGGCGAAGTTGGCGTAACGTAAGAGCTGAGGCAGCCGGAGAGAACGGAGAAATACAATGGCCAAAGAGAAATTTGATCGTAGTAAACCACATTGCAACATCGGGACGATTGGTCATGTTGACCATGGGAAGACGACGTTGACGGCGGCGATTACGAAGGTTCTTGCGGAAGCGAGCGGCGGGAAGTCGTTTGCGTT
>NZ_JBDNHC010000115.1:0-15683 GCF_041689005.1 Sneathiella sp. | reverse complement strand
GTATCTTTCGTTCTATCGTCAGGCCATGGAAGTCTCCCGTGATGTCAAGCCAGCTGCCTGTCTGCTGGAAGCGTTCAATTTTGTGATTGCCCACCGCTGGCCCTGCCTGCTGCGGGCGGTGCCGATCGTGATGCTGACGGCCTTGCTTGCCTGGCTGGAGACAAATATCCTGGAGAGAACCGACATCTTCCGGGTCGTTATCAATGACCTGCTGTATGCCATATTCGCGGTTTTCTGGCATCGCTATACGTTGCTGGCGCGGGAGCGGGATCAGTCTGACTACGGGCTGGCCTTTGGGTTGCGGGAGATGAAATTTGCCGGTGCCATGCTTGCCTATGCCGGCGTCAGCTATCTCGTCGCCCGAATTTTTATCGCGGGCGGCGGCGGCTCGATCATGTCGGTAGTCGTCTTCATTTGCCTTTTGTTACTGTCCTTTCTGCCACTGATGTTCGTTTTTCCCGCGATCGCTCTCGATCATCCGCTGGCGCTGTCACTGTTTGCGCGCCGCGTCGTCGAGATGTCCCTGCCACTTGTCGGCACGTTCCTGCTGGGAATTGTCGGGATTGCCGGGCTCTATGTCCTGGTATATCTGCCGGTGTTGCTGCTGGCGGCTTTGAACCGGCCGGGGGTGGCGGGAGTGCTGTTTTACCTGTTTTCGTCCTTCCTGATCATGCCGTTCATTCTGGCGGTGTTCATCTCCTTCGTCTCGATCCTGTATCGGGAGGCGATGGGCACAGCGACCTCTTCTGTGCATCCCTGACATTTCGCTTGCGAAGTCCAGCGGTTTTTTCTACCGTTTTGGCGTGCCAAGAGAGGATCTGATGACAGAGGTGAGAAAAGGCAGCTGTGCCTGCGGCGAGGTGCGGTACGAGGTAGCGGGCGAGCCGATGTTCGTGCATTGCTGTCATTGCCGCGAGTGCCAGTGCCATAGTGGCAGCGCGTTTGTGATCAACGCAATTGTGGAAACAGCGCAGATCCGCCAATTGAGCGGGGAGTTGCAGGCAATATCCGTCCCGACGAGAAGCGGGAGTCCCCATGATATCCATCATTGCGGCACTTGTCAGACCGCGCTCTGGAGTGATTACGGGCAGCTTGCCGGGATGCGATTCTTGCGCGTCGGGACGCTGGAGGTACCCGCCGAAATGCCGCCGGACGTTCATATATTTACGCGATCTAAACTGCCCTGGGTGATCTTGCCAGAGACGGTTCCGGCCTATAGTGTCTATTATGATTTTAACGATATTTGGCCCGCCGCCAGTGTGGCCCGGCGCCGGAAAGCAACAGGACAGGGCTGAATGACATTACGGATCGGGATCATCGGCGCCGGCGCCATTGGCGGATATTTTGGCGCCGTGCTGGCAGAGGCGGGGATGGAGGTCGTGGTGCTGGCCCGCGGCAAAAACCGCGATGTGCTGGCGACGGACGGGCTGACGGTCCTTTCGGAAACCGGCGATATTACCGTAAAATTCGCGGCTGTGTCGGACGACCCGGCAGAACTCGGGCCGGTCGACGTGATCCTCTTCACCGTGAAGGGGCAGGACACCGATCAGGCGGCGGAGGATATGCGGCCGATGGTCGGCCCGGAGACGGAAATCATCAGCCTGCAGAACGGCCTCTACGGCATCGACGTGCTGGCCGAAAAATACGGGGTGGATCATGTCTCTCCCGGCATCACCTATACTCCGGCGGTGGTCGAGAAGCCCGGCCTGATCCGCAAGACCGGAACCCTGACCCGCACCATCTTCGGCCCCTATCATCCGCGCGACATGTCCGTGCATGAGCAAATCGCGGCAGCCTGCAAGGCGGGCGGCGTCGATATTAAGGCCCTCCGGGAGCCGATGGGCGCAATCTGGGAGAAATTCGTCGTGCTGGCTCCGTTTCACATTATCGGCGGCCTGACCCGGTTGCCGGTCGGCGGCTGGATTGGAACGCCGGAGACGCGGGACCTGTTCCTTCGCGCCATGCAGGAAGTCTGCGCCGTCGGGCGGGCCAGGGGCGCGGACATCAGCCCCGATGCCGCCGACAAGAAACTGCATTACGCCCGGACCACGACCAACCCGGCAACCCGGGCCTCGATGCTGGAGGATCTGGAGCGGGGTAAGCGGCTTGAACTCGACAGCACCGTCGGTTGGCTCTGCCGGGAAGGGGAGAAACTCGGTGTTCCGACCCCCATTCACGCCATGGCCTACGCGCTGTTGCTGCCCCATAAAAACGGGGTGTGACGGCGGCCTCGCGGCGGTCTTTACGCCGGGCTAAAAGTCCCGTTTCGGCTGATCCGGCCAGAGATTGGTGCTGCAGCCTTTACGTTCCGCCAGTTCCCTGACATCCATATTGCGATCGAGGAGGTCATTGGCCTCGCCATGCTTGGCGTTGCTGCCGCCCAGCAAGGAGGTTGCCCGGTCCGTGTTGGCAGTATATTCGACGCTGAGGTCCTGACAACTGGCGGTGGCATCCCCCTTGTTCAATTCGGACATCGGGATCGGCTTTTCTTCGATTGTGCAGGCGCTAAGGATAAAAATGCAAATAAACAGAGAGATAGTTTTCATAATCTTAACTCGCTGAAAATAGGAGAATAAAAAGAAGATCATACCACCGTGTGCCTGTCAATCGATCTTCGCCGCAAAGACCCGCAGGTCACAAAAATGCCACCGAAATACCTTGGATGTGAATTTGCCTAACGAAAATACTCAACCATATTGATGAGATCTGAGAGGTTTCAAACGGGAAAGGCCCGCATCAAATGGAGGATACACAAATGACGGCGAGTATGTACGGTTTTCTGAAAACGACGGTCGGAGCAGCCACCCTACTTGCTGCCGGCTTGGCGCTAGCATCTTGCGTGGCACATGAACCGCCGCCCGAGCAGGTGGCCTCAAGCAAGCCAACGGTCACCTATAAATACCACAACGATGAGGAGCTTATCGGGGTCAACCAGCGCGCGGTGACATTCTGTACGCAGTATAACCTCGCCCCGCGGCCGACGAACTTCACGAACGATTCGGACGGCGCCAAGGTCGTCTCCTATGAATGCGTGCCCTCGGCGGTATCGGCCACCGATCCGGTGATGAATCCCAACCTCATCTACACCTACCGGACGGACCAGGAACTGTTGAACGCGTCGCGGAGCGCCCAAGCATACTGCATGAATATTGGCTCCCAGGAGGGGATCGCCAATATCGTCACCAATGCGGACGGGTCCAAGACGGTGACCTTCCAGTGTCATAAATAAGGGGCCAGTACCGAGGCACAGCCGATGAACCTAACAAGCCTGACGCGAAAATAAGTACGGGTCAGGCCAGACATTATCCGCCGTGACAGGAAGGGCAACCGCCCGGACTGCGCGGCGGAAATGTTTTTATCCTGAAAGAATCGTGAAATTGTATGGGGGAAGGGGAGAAAAGTTTGCAAAGCCTTGCCGGCGATCTAACGGGCCGCAGGAAACACCTGCAAACCTTTCTCTATATCCCTGAATAACAAGGAAAATTGGCTCCCCGAGCAGGACTCGAACCTGCGACAGGCTGATTAACAGTCAGCTGCTCTACCAACTGAGCTATCGGGGATCAGGATCTCGAACATATTCGAGATGGCGGCTTATAGCAATTGCCTGTTGACCTGCCAAGCCTTGTTTTGGAAATCCGGTAAAAAATTTGGCCGAGTTTGGGAAAAGCCGCGCACTTCGTCAGTCGCCGCCATGCGCAGCGGAAATTTTTCTATCCGTATTATACTGACTGAGGGCATAGACTGCCCAGATTGCCGCCGGAATCCAGCCGATCAACGTGATTTGCAGGATCAGGCACAATATGCCCTGAAACGGTTTGCCGATCGTGAAGAAAACAACAAAGGGTAACAAGATTGCCAAAATGAGTCGCATGGATGCCTCCCGATAAAAGATCAGCACAGCTTACCCAAGCTTTTATGGATTGGCAATCGGCAGTATAGGCCTGGGTAGCGCGCGCCGTTCAGACGCGGTGTTTGGCGCGGGCCAGTGCGAGCTGATAGCGCCGCCAGCGAGAGAGCGTGATCAGGGCCCAGATGGTCGCCGGGATCCAGCCGAGAACGGTCAGTTGCAGGATCAGGCAGAGAAACCCCTCCCAGGTTCGTCCAAGGATAAAAAACACCAACCAGGGCAGTATAATGGCGACGAGAACAAGCATTTTTTTCTCCTGTAGATAAAGATCCGGGTCCCGCCGACGGCTTTTGCCATCGGGCGTTTCCAGCAGGACGTCTCGCGGGGGAGGGTTGTGACGGGCGCGGCGAAAATGCCGGGCGGGAGAAAATGGAGGCCTGGACCGGAATCGAACCGGTGTGGACGGATTTGCAATCCGCTGCGTCACCACTCCGCCACCAGGCCTCAAAACATGTGATGTATTGGTAAAATCCTAGGCTTTGTAAGGCTTTGCCCTTTGGCTGTCAAGCGGGGAAAGCCAATCCTCCGCCGCAAACATCGCCCCTTTATCCCAAAGCGTCAAAATACCGAAACCGATCTTCTTTAAGAAGGAACGACCGGTCTCGATCTTCATTGTTCAAACGCCCTTTTTTAACCCCAAGGAACCCATGATGATACGAAAGAACAATGTACGGCTGGGCGGCATCAAGCCGGAAATCCTGCTGGCCGCAATGATCTGCAAGCCCATCGTCGAAAGCTATGGCGTGCCGTTCGTGATTACCTCACTGCTGGAGGGCACTCACGGCGCAAAATCCCTGCATTACCGGGGACTGGCGATGGATTTCAGAACCCGTGAAATACCCGCAATTACCAAGAAGAGAGACTGCCGGGACCGCTGTGCTTTGGCGCTTGGCAGTGAGTTTGATGTCGTGCTGGAAAAAGATCACATGCACGTCGAATTTGACCCGGACTAGGAGGAAAATATGTCCCAGTATAACAAGTTGATCGTTGCTCTTATCGGCGTCGCCGTGATGCTGTTGAAAGACCAGGTTGGCCTTGACCTGTCGGCACTGGAGCCGACGCTGGTCGATGCCGTCATCGGTGTTCTGACGGCCATCGGCGTGTTCGCCGTTCCGAATAAACCCCGCGTTTCACACGCTGACGAGGAAGGAATATATGATGCCCGGTAAACTCATTCCGGGGCTGTTCTGCCTGTTGCTGCTGGCCGCCTGTTCGGCCGTGACGCCCGCGCAGAACCTGCAGTTCGCCTGTGACAGCGTAACGACGAGTGTCGTTATCCTGACACCTTATAAATCCAGCATGAACCCGGAGACCATTTCCCGGATCGACGCGGTCGAGCCGCTTCATACCCGCTTTTGTGAAGGACAGGTGACGGACGTTCCGGCGGCCTTCGCCGCCCTGTCGGCCGCCGCCAATGACCTTCTCACCCTGCGCGAGGAGTATAACTGATGGACCCGACAACCCTTAAATATGTCGCCAGTCTGGCCCAACTCGGGTTTTTTATTTCACAGTCCGTCGTTGGCCTTCTCGCCGGCGCGAAAACCCCGGCGGAAATCGAATCTGACTGGCCAGCGGTAAAGGCACGCAAAGATGCGGCCTGGGCGGCGTGGAAAAAGGCGGGAGACCCGCAGGAATCATAGTAACTCGACCTATTAAGAATAGATTATGCGGCGACGGCGACTGGCAATCACCGTCGCCGCTTTTTTTGTGCCTGAACCTATTCCCATTTCCGGGCTGTTTTTTTGGTGCAATCGCCCTGTTTCTGGGGGAGGGCAGGGTCTCTCAGTAATTTTTAATGTTGCACTGCATTAGAATCTCTCTACTGTAGTGGGATGCAGGCAGATCAGAATATTTTCGATGAAATGACGGGATCGGGCGACACTGTCCGCCAACCCTATCAGGAATACCGGCAATGGTTCGAGACCGAGGACCCGGCAAGATTGCGCCGCAAGGCTGTTGCTTCGGAGGCCTTTTTCCGGCGGACCGGGATCACCTTCAATGTTTATGGCCGTGAGGAGGCTGCGGAGCGGCTGATTCCCTTCGACGTTATTCCGCGCATTATATCGGCCCGGGAATGGGCGCGGCTTGAACGCGGTATCGAGCAGCGGGTCCGCGCCATCAACGCCTTCCTTCATGACATCTATCACCGTCAGGAGATTGTTCGCGCCGGGCGCATCCCCATGGAGATCATTGCCAATAACGAGGCGTTCCTGCCGCAGATGGTCGGGGTGTCGCCGCCGGGCAATGTCTATACCCATATCGTCGGCACCGATCTTGTGCGCACCGGTGAGGACGAGTTTTTTGTTCTTGAGGATAATGCGCGAACGCCCTCCGGCGTCTCCTACATGCTCGAAAACCGGGAAACCATGCTGCATATGTTTCCGGAGCTTTTCGCCAAGGTCCGGGTGCGGTCGGTCAGCGATTACCCGAAAAGCCTGCGCCGCTCGCTCGGCGCCTGTGCGCCCGATGTCTGCGAAGGCCGCCCGGTCGTGGCGGTGCTCACGCCCGGTATCCATAATTCCGCCTATTTCGAGCATGCCTTCCTCGCCGATCAGATGGGCGCGGAACTGGTCGAGGGGCATGACCTGCGCGTCGTCAACGGACGGATCGCCATGCGCACGACCCGCGGCTATGACCCGATTGACGTGCTGTACCGACGGGTCGATGATGATTATCTCGATCCGCTCAATTTCAATCCGAAATCACAGCTCGGTGTTGCTGGCATTCTCGATGTTTACCGCGCCGGTGGGATCACGATTGCCAATGCCCCCGGCACCGGCATTGCTGATGACAAGGCGATTTATTCCTACATCCCGGAAATCGTTGAGTTTTACACCGGCGAGAAAGCCATTCTCAAGAATGTTCCGACCTGGCGCTGCGCCGAACCGGATGCGCTGTCCTATGTTCTCGACAACCTTGAAGAACTGGTAGTGAAGGAAGTGCATGGATCGGGCGGTTACGGCATGCTCGTCGGGCCCGCCGCCAGCAAACGCGAGATATCCGCGTTTCGGACCAAGCTCAAGGCCAAGCCGGGCAACTATATCGCCCAGCCGACTTTGGCGCTCTCGACGGTGCCGATCCTGACCAAAAAGGGCCTTGCGCCGCGCCATGTCGATCTGCGGCCCTTCGTCATGGTCTCGCCGAACCGGGTGGAAATCACGCCCGGTGGCCTTACCCGCGTTGCCCTGAAGCCGGGCTCGCTGGTGGTCAATTCAAGCCAGGGCGGCGGCACCAAGGACACCTGGGTATTGGAGGAATAACCGCGACATGCTTGGCAAAACCGCAGGAGGCCTGTTCTGGATGTTCCGCTTTCTTGAACGAAGCGAGAATACCGCACGTCTGCTTGATGCCGGCTTCCGGATTGCGCTGACCCGCTCCAGCGCCGCGGAAAATGAATGGGCGTCGGTCGTTGCGACCGCCGGGGTTGCCCAAAGTTACAAGCAAAAATACGATCATTATGATTCCCGTAATGTCATTGATTTCCTGCTGCGGGACCGGCTCAACTCCTCCAGCGTGATGTCGGTCATCGATGCCGCGCGCAATAATGCCCGCATGGTTCGGACGGCGCTCACCCGTGAGGTTTGGGAGGCGACCAACGATTGCTGGATCAACTTGAAGGAGCTGCTGTCACAGCCGATATCGGAGCGCGATCTCCCGGATGTTCTCGGCACGATCCGCCAGCAAAGTGCGTTGGTGCGCGGGGCGCTTCATGGCACCATGCTGCGCAATGACGTATTTGATTTTGCGCGGATCGGTACCTTTTTAGAACGTGCCGACAACACCGCCCGCATTCTCGACGTGAAATATTATGTCCTGCTGCCGTCGGCATCCTTCGTTGGCTCCTCACTCGATAACGTGCAATGGGAATCGATCCTGCGCTCAGTCTCGGCGCAGCGTGCCTTTCGCTGGCTTAATCCCGGCGAGGTTAATCCCATGAGCATTGCCGAGTTTATCATTCTCGACCGGCGCCTGCCGCGATCGCTGGTCTTCTGCTATTCGAAGATTGTCGATAATCTCCGCTATCTTGAGGAAGACTACGGGCTGACGCTGGAGTGCCATAATAGGGCCGCGCCAATCCTCAAGCGCTTGAAGGAAAGCACGGTCCATTCAATCTTTGAGGAAGGGCTGCATGAATTTATTACCAGCTTTCTTCAGGACAACATGGCGCTGGGCGGGCAGATTGAACAGGATTACCGGTTTAATGGATAGGGTCACATGCGGCTGAAAATCTCTCACCTGACAAAATATCATTATGACGAGCCCGTACATTACGCGCTCCAGCAGATCCGTCAGACGCCGAAATCCGGCGTCGGGCAGGACGTTTTGGACTGGGAGACCCGGGTCGAGGGCGGCAATACCGAGGTTGAATTCCATGACCAGTTCGGCAACGAGGTGCTGCTGGTCAGCCTTGAGCCCGGCCGTACGGACATTTCCATCTACTGCGAGGGCAATATTGACACCATCGATACCCACGGGATGATCGGCCCGAATACGGGCTATGCGCCGCTCTGGTTCTTTCGACGGTCGACGCCGCTCACCGCCGCCGGGCCACTGACCCGCAAACTGGTGAAGGAATTGGGGACTGATTTCGACACCGAGGTCACGAGGATGCACCGCCTGTCACAGCTGATTGCCGGGAATGTCGACTACCAGACGGGCGAGACTCATTCGGAAACGACCGTCGAAGAGGCGCTGGCCACCGGCAAGGGGGTCTGTCAGGACCATGCCCAGATTTTTGTCAGTGCCGTGCGCCTGATGGGCTTTTCGGCCCGCTATGTCAGTGGCTACCTGATGATGGATGACCGGATTGAACAGGATGCCACCCACGCCTGGGCGGAGGCCTTCATTCCCGATGTCGGCTGGGTCGGGTTTGATGTCTCCAACGGCATCTCCCCGGACGAACGCTATGTCCGGGTTGCCACGGGGCTCGATTACAAGGATGCGGCGCCGATCTCGGGGATGCGGATCGGCAGCAGCGGGGAATCAATGAACGTCTCCCTGCAGGTTCAACAACAATAACAGAATTTCAATCAGGAAAGGTTGATAGGCAATCATGACATATTGCATCGGCTTGCGTCTGAACAAAGGCCTTGTCTTCATGTCGGACACCCGCACCAATGCCGGTGTCGATAATATATCCGTTTTCAAAAAAATGAATACATGGGAGGTGCCGGGAGAGCGGGTCATCACGATGATGACGGCAGGGAACCTCGCCACAACGCAGGCAATCGTGAGTATTCTTGATGAACGGACCAAGGCGGCTGCGGATCGCAGTCCCTCCATCCTTGAAATGCCGTCTATGTTCCAGGTGGCCCGCCTCATCGGTGACACGATGAAGGAGGAAATCCAGTCGAACGGGCTCGCCGGTCAGACAGCGGACTCCGCCTTTAACGCCACGCTCATCGTTGGCGGCCAGATCAAGGGAAGTCCGCCGCGGCTGTTCCTCATTTATCCGGAAGGCAACTTCATTGAGGCGTCGAGCGAAACGCCGTTCTTCCAGATTGGCGAAACCAAATACGGCCGCCCGATTCTGGTCCGGGCCTATGAGCCGGACATGACCTTTGAGGCGGCAATCAAGCTGATGCTGGTATCGTTTGATTCGACCATCAAAGCGAACCTGTCCGTTGGCCTGCCGCTCGATGTACAGGTCTATGAAAATGACCGCTTCACCATCTGTCACAATCTCAGGATCGACGCGGAGGATGACTATTACAAGCAGATTTCCACCGGGTGGGGCGAGGCCCTGAAGCAGGCGTTTGATGTGCTGCCAGAGTTTAATTTCAACGATCGGTGAGGGCCGCCGACGGCACCTTAGGACTTGCCTTTCAGCGCCGTTATTCAGTATAACCACGGAAGCTTTTCAACGGGGTAATCAGGAACATCATGTCAATTGACAAATTTGCCGATGCGCGCCGCCATATGGTGCTCAGTCAGTTAAGGCCAAATCAGGTCAACAGCGATCGGGTCATCGACGCCATGGGAACGGTCGCGCGCGAAGAATTCGTTCCGAAAGAACTGCGCGGCGTTGCCTATCTGGATGAAGATCTCGAAGTCGCCCCCGGTCGGTTCCTGGTCGAACCCCGGGTTTTCGGCCGATTGCTGCAGGAGGCCGCCGTTGAAGCCAAGGATGTGGTGCTGGATATCGGCTGCGGGACAGGATATTCCGCTGCGGTTTTTGGCCATCTGGCGCAGGCCGTTGTCGCCATCGAAAGCGATGCGGAGCTGGTGGCGCGGGCGAGCGAGATTTTGCTGCGGCTTGAGGCCGATAACGTCGCCGTGGTCGAGGGGCCACTTGCCGAGGGGAATGCAAAGCAGGGACCCTATAATGTCATCCATATCAATGGTGCGATCTCCGAGGTGCCGCAATCATTGCTCGATCAACTGGCGGAAAACGGTCGGCTGATTTGCGTGCTTGGCACGGGGCCCGGCGTCGCCACGATTTACCGGCGGCACGGCGCGAGTTGCAGTCCACGTTCGGCGTTTGATGCAGCGGTGCCGGAGTTGAATGACCTGATGGCGGTGCCGGCATTCCAGTTTTGAAAAAGCAAAGCTCCTGTCACAATCCCGCCGAATTATGCATGTACAGTCGGATAATGATTAACAATATCACAATGTTTTTATGTGATACTGTGATCCGTTGTGGGGATGATACTGGCAATTTGTTTAAAATTGTTGATCCAAACGCGTATCGAGACTAAATTCATTCATGGTTAATATGTTGAGGGACGAGTTCAAATGAAAAAAGTGACATTGACCGTTGCATCTGTCGTTGCGTCTGTATTAACGGCGACGCTGCCTCTGTCATCGGCAAGCGCTGAGACGTTGCGCGACACGCTGATCACCACTTATGAAAATAACCCGACCCTGGATGCCGCGCGTGCCAATGTCCGCGGTGTTGACGAAGAAGTGCCGCAGGCCCTGTCGGGCTGGCGCCCGAGTGTAATTGCCACCGGGGATGCCGCCCTCCAGAATGTTGATAGCAACTATTCTACCGGAACCAGCGGAAATTCACATCCGACAAGTGTCGCCGTGACTGTCTCGCAGCCGGTTTATACGGGCGGTCAGACCGTAGCCTCGACCAAGTCGGCCGAAGCGACCGTGTCCGCCGCGCGGGCCGGATTGCTCTCAACCCAGCAGGATGTTTTCCGGCTGGCCGTTACCGCCTATATGAATGTATTGCGCGATGAGGCCCTGGTTGAGCTTAACAAAAATAACTCCACCGTCCTCCGCCGCCAGCTTGACGCGTCCAACGATCGCTTCAATGTCGGTGAAATTACGCGGACGGATGTCGCCCAGGCTCAGGCCCGTCTCGCCGATTCAATCTCCAACCAGATTCAGGCGGAAGGCAACCTGCGCTCGACCCGGGCCAATTACGAACGGATCGTCGGTCGCCCACCGGTGGCGCTGGAAGAACCGGATGTGCCAGAAAATTTTCCGGAATCGGAAGAAGTGGCACTGGCGATCGCCCTTGAAAATCATCCGGACATCCAGTCGGCTAAATATAACGAGGAAAGCTCCCGCTATGACATCCGGGCGACGTCCGGCCAGTTGCTGCCCTCCTTGTCCATCGACGGAACGTTATCCCGCGTCAATAACGGCGGATCTTCGGGAACAGGCGGGGCTGCCGGCGGGTCCTATCGCGGCGATACAGCGCGGATCGGCGCGGTTTTAAGAGTGCCGCTCTATCAGTCCGGATCGGTCTACAGCCAGGTTCGCCAGGCCCGCCAGATCAACAGCCAGCGCATGGAACAGATCGAGGAGACGGTGCGCGCGATCCGGGAATCGGTGATACAGTCCTGGGAAGCGCTGGGAACCGCCCGCTCGCGGATCGGCTCGAACGAGGAAGCGGTGCGGGCCAATAAAATTGCTCTCGACGGTGTCGGACAGGAAGCGCAGGTCGGCTCGCGGACAACGCTGGATGTGTTGAACGCTGAACAGGAACTGCTGCTGAGCCAGGTTAATCTGGTGACTGCGCGGCGGGACCAGTATGTGGCGATCTATAATGTCATCGCCGCAATCGGTAAGCTGAACGCCCGCGATCTCGGCCTTAACGTCGAATATTACGATCCGACTAAAAATTATGACCGGGTTCGCAACAAATGGTTTGGAACAGACGGTGGACTGGATTAAGACTTAATTAAATTAAACGGGCCATATTGAACGTATTTAACGGTTGATATCAGGGGAGGCCTCGGCTTCAATGGTGACTTGATTATGAGTGATTCAACGACAGAGCAAGAACCGACGATGGAGGAGATACTGGCCTCCATCCGGCGTATCATTTCTGAAGACGGAGATGAAGACGCGGAAGGCCAGAGTGACGCTACCGCCGAGGCCGAGCCTGAGAAAAGCGCGGACGGGACGGAAGCCGAGGCAATGACCGAAGCTGAGCCGGAGGCTGAGGCCGAACCGGAACCGGAAGAAGATATTCTGGAACTGACGGAAGAAATCGAGGACGAGGTTGAGGAACCGCTGACGCTGGACGATGTGATGGAAGAAGAGATCACCGTCGAGCCGGAAGTCGCCGTTGAACCGGAGCCTGAACCTGAAATAGAACCGGAACCTGAAGCGGTCACTGAGCCCGTTTCCGAACCGGCACCTGTCACAGCGGCACCGTCCGGTAAATCAAACAGCCTGCTGGCTGACCCCACTATTGCTGCAACCACGTCGGCCTTTGCCAATCTGGCCGGTGCTGTTGCTTCTTCGCGAGGATTACAAATGGGTAATAACGCAACTTTGGAAGATATGGTCAAGGATATGCTCCGGCCGATCCTGAAAGACTGGCTTGATCAGAATCTCCCGCAAATTGTTCAGCGCATTGTTGAGCGCGAGGTGAGCAAGCTTGCTGACCGGGCGGACGACGAAGAATAAAGTCCTTCCTACCGGGTGGTGAGCCGACTATATTGCACCCGAACATTTTGCCGACTAATCAGTAAAGAAAGGTTCAGCGATGCTGGACAAATCTTATCGACCTGCCGAGGTCGAAGGAAAGCTCTATTCACAATGGATGGAGCAGGGGGCGTTTGCCTGTGGCCGCGCCGGAACAGACGACGCCTTCACCATCGTCATTCCACCCCCCAATGTCACCGGCAGCCTGCATATGGGCCATGCGCTCAATAACACATTGCAGGACATTCTTGTGCGGTTCGAGCGGATGCGGGGCAAGGACGTGCTCTGGCAACCGGGCATGGATCATGCCGGGATCGCCACGCAAATGGTGGTCGAACGCCAGCTGGAGGCGGAAGGGATTACCCGCCACGATTTGGGGCGCGAAAAATTCATCGAGAAGGTCTGGGAATGGAAAGCGGAGTCCGGTGGCCAGATATTCGAGCAGCTCAAGCGCCTCGGCGCGACCTGTGACTGGAGCCGTGAGCGCTTCACCATGGACGAAGGGCTGTCCAAGGCCGTCCGCAAAGTCTTCGTCCAGCTTTACAAAGAGGGCCTGATCTATCGCGACAAGCGGCTGGTCAATTGGGACCCGAAATTTCACACGGCGATTTCCGACCTTGAAGTCGAGCAGCAGGATGTGAATGGCCATATGTGGCATTTCCGGTATCCGGTTGAGGGCGAGGAAGGCCGCTTTATCACTGTCGCCACCACACGCCCGGAAACCATGCTCGGCGATACCGGCATTGCCGTTCATCCCGAAGATGAGCGCTATACCGATCTTGTCGGCAAGTTCGCGATCCTCCCCATCGTCGGCCGTCGTATTCCTATCGTTGC
This sequence comes from Sneathiella sp., assembly GCF_041689005.1. Taxonomy (GTDB): domain Bacteria; phylum Pseudomonadota; class Alphaproteobacteria; order Sneathiellales; family Sneathiellaceae; genus Sneathiella. The sequence goes on along the minus strand of NZ_JBDNHC010000115.1, from coordinate 2,053 downwards.
CGATACTTACGCCGATCCCGAACAGGGCTCCGGCGCCGTCAAGATCACGCCTGCCCATGATTTCAATGACTTCGAGGTTGGTAAGCGCAGTAATCTTGAGGTCATCAATATCCTTGACGAAAACGCCCATCTCAACGACGCCGTGCCCGAGGCTTATCAGGGCATGGAACGGTTTGAGGCGCGCAAAAAAGTGGTTGCCGAGATGGAAAGCCTCGGTCTTTTAGAGAAGATCGAGGATCATGCGCATACGGTTCCCTATGGTGACCGCTCCGGCGTGGTAATCGAGCCCTTGCTCACCGATCAGTGGTTTGCGGATGCTGGGACGCTTGCCCAGCCCGCGATCCGCGCGGTCGAGAATGGCAGCACCCAGTTCGTGCCCGCCAAATGGGCCAATACCTATTACGATTGGATGCGCAATATCCAGCCTTGGTGCATCTCGCGCCAGCTCTGGTGGGGGCATCGGATTCCGGCCTGGTTTGGTCCCGATAACATGATTTTTGTTGAGGAAACGGAGGCGGAAGCCTTTGCCGCCGCCGAGGCGCATTACGGCCGCAAGGTTGAGCTGCATCAGGACGAGGATGTGCTCGATACCTGGTTCTCCTCGGCGCTCTGGCCGTTTTCCACGCTCGGCTGGCCCGATGAGACACCGGAACTCAAGAAATACTACCAGACCGACGTGCTGGTGACCGGTTTCGATATCATCTTCTTCTGGGTCGCCCGGATGATGATGATGGGTCTGCATTTCATGGACGAGGCGCCGTTCCATACCGTCTATATCCATGCGCTGGTTCGCGACGAGCTAGGCGCGAAGATGTCGAAGTCCAAGGGCAATGTCGTCGATCCGCTGGAATTGATGGATAAGTACGGCGCGGATGCGCTCCGTTTCTTCCTGTCGGCAAGCGCTGCGCAAGGCCGCGATGTCCGCCTGTCGGAACAACGGGTCGAGGGTTATCGCAATTTTACCACCAAGCTCTGGAATGCTGCCCGCTTCTGCGAGATGAACGATTGTAAGGTGCCGGATGGCTTTGATCCGTTTGCGGTGAAAGAGACCATCAACCAATGGATCGTCAGCGAGGTCGTGAAATGCGAGGCCGCGGTGCGCGAGGGGCTTGAGGGCTATCGCTTTAACGATGCCTCGAACGCCATCTACGCCTTCACCTGGAATGTCTTTTGCGACTGGTATCTCGAATTTGCCAAGCTGCCGTTTCAGGGAGATGACAAGACGGAGACGCAAGCCACCGCCGCCTGGGCGCTCGACCAGATTTTGAAAATCCTGCATCCTTTCATGCCCTTCGTGACCGAGGAGCTCTGGGGCGCGTTGGGCGCAAAACGGGAGACTCAACTCATCATCGCCGATTGGCCGCGCTATCCCGCCGATGCCATCAAGACAGAGGCGCTCACGGAAATGGACTGGGTGCAGGGGTTGATCACCGGCATTCGCGGCGTCCGCAGCGAAATGAATGTTCCGGCTGGTGCTAAAATCCCGTTGATTTTCAACGAGGGTAGTGATCTCGACAAGGAATGGCTGAAGATACATTGGGATATCATCGCCCGCATGGCCCGGCTGGAAAACAAGGCAGTTGATGCGGAGGTGCCGAAGGGCGCACTGCAATTCGTTCATCGGGGCGCGACAGTCGTGTTGCCGCTCGCAGGGGCCATGGATCTGGATGCGGAAAAGGCGCGGCTTGCCAAGGAAATCGGCAAGCTCGGCGGGTATATGACCGGACTGAACAAGAAGCTCGGCAACGAGAAATTTGTCGCCAATGCGCCCGCTGATGTGGTTGAGGGCGAGAAAGCCAAGCTCGCGGACGCCGAAACCCAGCTCGCCAAACTCAATGACGCCGCCGCGCGCCTCGCGGAGCTGTAATCAGCACCGAAGCGCGGCGGTGATTGCGCCCGGCCTTATTTTCGCAGGGAAGCGGGGGCTCTCGCCCAGATCCAGCTGAGCAGCGTCTCGATCCAGCTTACCATCGGGCTGATTTTCAGCCAGGGTAACAGGAAAAGGCAGGCTGCGCCGCCGCCGACCAGGACATCAGTAAACCAGTGGCCCCCG
>NZ_JBDNHC010000114.1:0-15923 GCF_041689005.1 Sneathiella sp. | reverse complement strand
CACAAGGGAAATCAGGTGGTCTCCGGCATATCGAAGAGGTCGTGGAAATAGGGAAGCCAGGTTGTTTCAGCGAAGGCACGACTCTCAGGGGACTGCCCGACCGGGTTTATCAACACCTCTACCAGCAGATAGGTCAGAAGTGAGGCGGCGATAAAATTAAACATGATCGTCGTGATGACGATATGACTTCCCCGTTTTGCCTGAAGATAGGCGGGAATATATGCCCAAGCGGCGCCGAACAGGGCGGCGGCAACCATGGCAATCGGAATGACGGCAAAGCTCGGCAGTCCATCAAGATATAGGCAGATAAGACCGGCCCCGAGCCCGCCCAGAGCAGCCTGACCTTCAGCGCCGATATTGAACAGCCCACAATGAAAGGCGATCGCCACCGCAAGGCCGGTAAAAATAAAATTGGTTGTGTAATAGAGGGTATAGCCAATAGCTTCCGGGTATCCAAAGGCACCGTTAATAAGAACCTTCAGCGCTACAATCGGATTGTCCCCAACGATAAGAATAACAATACCGGAGATGAGCAGCGCAGCCACCAGATTGATCAGAGGGACAAGAACAAAGTTTATCCAGCCGGGGATTTTGAGCGGCGTGCCAAATTTTACCGGAGCGTCGGCCATCAGATATCGGCCTCCGGTACGTGATCCGTCTCCCGCACGCCGGCCATCATAAGGCCGAGCCCGGCTTCCGTGGCCTCTGTTGCGCTTACCTCACCGACGATTTCCCCATCAAACATCACGGCAATGCGGTCGGCGATCGACATGACCTCCTCTATTTCGACGGATACAACCAGAATTGCCTTGCCCTCATCACGCATTTTTATGAGTTGCTGATGGATAAATTCAATGGCCCCGATATCAACTCCGCGCGTCGGCTGCCCGACTAGTAAAACGTCAGGGTCCTGCTCTATTTCGCGGGCAAGTACCAGTTTCTGCTGGTTTCCGCCGGAGAAGCCGGAAACCAGCAACTGCGGATCGGGCGGACGAATATCATATTTTTCGATATGGGCTTCACAGCCGGACAGCATGGCCTGCCGGTCCAGTTTTAGCCCTTTGTTATATTTGGGACTATCGTGATAGCCGAGAATGCTGCATTCACTGGCACTGAACGACAGCACCAGCCCCGCCCGCTGGCGATCTTCCGGGACGTGCCCGAGACCTATTTTACGTAAATTCCGGGCGGTGAAGTCCGCCGTGCCGACGAGCTCTCGTCCCTTGTAACGAACGCTGCCGGAGGCGGGCGGCAGGATGCCGCCGAGAACTTCCAGAAGCTCTGATTGACCGTTGCCGGAAACGCCCGCGATACCAAGTATTTCGCCAGCCTTAAGATCGAGATTGATGTTTTTCAGTCGCGCAACACCGTCGGCGTCCTTGTAGCCTAGGCCGCGCACGGCAATCAGGGTTTCGCCGGGGTGCGCCTCGTCTTTTTTTACCTGGAGCAGGACAGGCCGGCCGACCATCAATTCAGCCAATTGCTCCTGCGTTGTGTTTTTTGTCTCAAGATGGGAGACCATTTCCCCGCGCCTCATCACCGAGACAGTATCCGTGATTGCCATGATTTCCCGGAGCTTGTGAGTGATCAGGATAATCGTTTTTCCTTGCGCGCGGAGGGTATCAAGAATGCGGAACAGATGGTCCGCCTCCTGCGGGGTGAGAACGCCTGTAGGCTCATCCAGTATCAGGATTTCAGCGCCGCGGTAGAGCGCCTTCAGGATCTCAACGCGCTGGCGAAGGCCGACGGGGAGTTCGCCGACAACAGAGTCTATTTTGACATCCAGTGCATAATCCTGTTCCAGCCGCTGAAGTTCCCGGCGCGCCGACGAGATCCCCTCATGCAGGCGAAAACCCCCTTCGACTCCGAGGATGACATTTTCAAGAACGGTGAAATTGTCGACGAGCATGAAATGCTGGTGGACCATGCCAATTCCAGCGGCAATGGAGCTTTGCGGTGTCTCGATCCGGCATAAGGTTCCGTTGACAAAAATCTCGCCGCCATCGGCCTGGTAAAAGCCGTAAACGATACTCATCAGCGTTGATTTGCCGGCGCCGTTTTCGCCAACAATACCGTGAATGGTTCCGCGCTCCACCGTCAGGGAGACGTCCTTGTTGGCATGGACCGGGCCGAACCGCTTGTTGATGTGCCGCAGTTCGAGCGCCGGGCTATTCTGTTCCATAGCGATCGATATTACTTGTCCATGTAATTCGTGACCTTGATTTTCCCGGCAATGATCTCTTCCTTGGCCTTGTTCATTGCCGCGATCATTTCGGGAGTGAGAACATCCTCGTTCCATTGGTCGACCGAGAAGCCAACCCCATCCTCGGCGAGGCCGAGAACCTGAATTCCCGACTTCCATGTACCGTCCTGCGCAGATTTCAGGGCTTTATAAACCGCGACATCGACGCGTTTCAGCATTGAGGTCAGCATCACGCCGGGATGCAGGTAGTCCTGGTTACTGTCAACGCCAATAGCAAGTTTCTGGGAATCCGCAGCGGACTGATAGACGCCGATGCCCGTACCGCCGGCGGCCGCAAATATAACGTCCGCCCCGCGGTCAAACTGACTTGTTGCAAGTTCACTGCCCTCGTTTGGATTGTTCCAGGCGTCCGGTGTTGTGCCGGTCATATTTTCGATAACTTCCGCGTCGGGATTGGCATGTTTCACGCCTTCCTTGTAGCCGAGAGCGAATTTGCGGATCAGCGGAATATCCATGCCGCCGATAAAGCCGACCTTGCCGGTCTTGCTGGCCATCGCCGCGGCGATGCCAACCAGAAAGGATCCCTGTTCCTCGCGAAAGACGATGGACTGCACGTTGGGCAGGTCGACGACCATATCGATGAGGGTGAATTTGGTATTCGGATATTTTTTTGCCGCCTTTTCAACGGCGGATGCCTGGGCGAATCCTATGGCAATGACAATATCTGCCCCTTTGCGGACCATCCGGTCCGCTGCCTGTTCGCGCTGGGATACCTGGGTGACCTCATACTCTATATAATCGATGCCGGTTTCCTCCTTGAATTTCTCAATCCCATTATAGGCGGCTTCGTTAAAGGATTTATCGGATTTCCCGCCCATGTCGAAGACGATTGAGGGGGTAAAGTCATCGGCCTGAACAGGACCCGTGAATGCGATTATGCTCGCCGTCAGGACACCAAGGACAATTTGTTTCATCATTTCTATCACTCCCAGTTTTAAGCGGCTCATTGATTGCGGTTACAATGAAGGCATCGCCTCTCGATACTAAATCGATCTTTCGATATTATGTTCCATCAAGTATATGGCCCAAATATCCGAGAGCCTAGAATATACCTGTATTTTTCGGCTTCCCACTACCGATTTTTCGGGCAAAGTTGTGTATATTGCCTTGATATTTATTCCAGCTCAGTAATCATGGCGGGGGTATGCATGGCCGGAGATATCGTGGCGCACCACCACCCGCATCGGTTTCAAATATGTTAAAAATTTAAATGAAGGTGTTGTAATTCATGGCTATTGATCCCCGCTTCCCGAATCTTAACATTCTCGACCATCCGCTGATCGTCCATAAATTGACCCATATGCGGAACCGTACCACTTCGACAAAGACTTTCCGGCAATTGCTTAAGGAAATTGCGTTGTTGATGGGATATGAAATTACCCGGCATCTGCCGACAACGACGGAAACGATTGAAACCCCAATTTGTCATATGTCCGCCCCCGTCGTTGCGGGGAAAAAGGCGGCGATTGTCCCGATCTTGCGGGCCGGCCTCGGGATGGCGGACGGTCTTATGGAATTGATGCCCTCGGCACGGGTAGGACATATTGGAATGTACCGCGATCCGGAAACCAAGCGTCCCGTTGAATATTTACGTAAACTACCAAGCGCAGAAGGGCGGCTGTTCATTTTGGTGGATCCGATGCTGGCGACGGGCTATTCCGCGGCGGCAGGGGTGGATGTCCTCCGTGACCACGGGGTTGCCGTGGAAGACATCCGGTTCCTGGCCCTTGTCGCGGCACCCGAGGGAGTCCAGGTGATGCTTGACACCCATCCCGGCGTTAATATCTATGTCGCCGCGCTGGATGAGAAATTAAACGATCATGCCTATATTGTCCCGGGCCTTGGCGATGCGGGGGACCGGCTTTACGGTACATTATGACCGGGAATCGGTGGAGAAGAAATTTCCGCCGATTAGACCTTGTGTGCAGGTGCGAAATAATTAGTAACAAAGTGTGATTTGTATGTGCCAAAACTTGTTCGTACATTCACGATGATATTTTTGCACCAGTAACAGAGTTGGCCGGGAATGCTCGTAAACCAAAAGACATTGAGAAATAGCATCAGTTGCACAGGCGTTGGACTGCATGGCGGTTATTCAATCAACATGACATTGAAACCGGCCGCCGAGAATACGGGCATTCTGTTCAAGCGTACCGATGTCGCCGAGGAAATCTCCGAAGTTCCTGCACATCACAATACCGTATCCGACCTTATTATGTGTACAACCATAGAAAATGACGCCGGCGTCAAGATCGCGACTATCGAGCATCTGATGGCAGCTCTATTCGGGTGTGGTGTGGATAATGTTATTGTTGAACTTGATGGCCCGGAAGTCCCGGTGATGGATGGCTCTTCGGCGCCGTTTGTCTTCCTGATTGAATGCGCGGATGTCATCGAACAGGCCGCGCCGCGCCGGTATATCAAGATATTGAAGGAAATCGAAGTCAGCGAGGGTGGGGCGACAGCAACGCTTGCGCCGGCAGATAATATTTCCGTCTCCTTCGAAATTGATTTTGAAAATCCCCGTATCGGCAAGCAGAATTGCACATTTAACCTTCGTAATGGAACCTTTAAGAACGAGTTATGCCGGGCGCGGACCTTCGGCTTTCTGGGTGATTTCGAAAAGCTCAAGCAAATGGGGCTGGCAAAAGGCGGGTCCCTTGACAATGCGGTTGTCCTGAGCGGATCTGATATCTTGAACGAAGAGGGTTTGAGGTATGAAAACGAGTTCGTGCGTCATAAAGCGCTGGACGCTGTCGGCGATCTTTATCTGGCCGGGGCGCCGATCATCGGACAATTTTATGGTGTCCGTTCCGGCCATGCGTTGAATAACAAGCTGCTGCACAGACTGCTGTCGGATGCCGATGCCTGGTGCTATACAACCGAAGCCCCCTCGCGTATCGGGAATGTCGGCGGCGCTCATTGGCCGACACAAAAGGCGGCCGCGCCAGCCACTGCCTAGGGCCGCAACTCGGATAGAAACCACCATTATTTCTGATTTTTAACAAAAAAGGCGCGGAAAATAAACCCGCGCCTTTTATATGTTGTTACCTTAATCTGCGATCAGGCGGATTTGCGGCGTCTTTCCTTGCCGGCGAGGCTTTTGATGAGACCGCTTACTGCAGACCTGATAGCGGGCTCCTCAATCTCTCCATAATTACGGACAAGTTCGATAGTAGAGCGGTTTTTTCCGCCATGTTCAAGCGGTGTGCTCAAGGTGGTGGGTTCGAGATTCTCGAAAAAATAAGCGACATCCACTTCCAACCGCTTCGCAATTTCATAAAGTCGTCCGGCACTGACCCGGTTGGCGCCCGTTTCATACTTTTGTACTTGCTGGTAGGAGATATCGAGGGCCTGGGCGAGATGCTCCTGTGTTAAACCCATCATTGTCCGTCTTTCACGAATCCGCTCGCCGACATGATCGTCGACTCTTTTCGCGACTTTACCCATTGTTGGTGGTACCTTTCTTGTCTGCTATATTTGTTTTTATTTGTTGTATCTTTGACAGGGTAGCCCAACCAATTCGAGAGCATGAAGGCCATGCGGTGGAGAAAATCAAATAAATCGTCTACCCTCATAAGTAATATAACACGTATGTAGATAAAAAGAAAACACCTAAAACCTATCAATAGTTCGATAAAAAGTATTTATTAGTCTCTACCTTCATTCGTATAAATATACATGCGGTCTTCCTTTTTCGTTCGTCAAAATTCTGCGATAATGAAAAAGCCCAAGCTTAGCTTTCCATTGCCTGTATGATTATATAAAATAGGACAGCGTTGACAGATATCCAGTCATGGATAAAAAGGGAAATGTACAGTTGAATATTTTAAAATTTCCGGGCAAAGCGGCAATCTGCCTCTTGATACCCCTTGTACTTGCAGCCTGCAGCTCGGATGAACCGGTGTATCAGGAAAGACCCGTTCAAGAGCTCTATAATCAGGCATTGGCAGAGCTGAATGACGAGAATTATCGCGGCGCGGCGGAAGCGTTTGACGAAGTCGAACGCCAACATCCCTATTCGGTCTGGGCGACCAAGGCGCAGGTCATGTCTGCCTTCGCTTATTACCAGAGCAATGAATATGATCAGGCGATTTTAGCGGCCGAACGATTTATTGAGCTGCATCCGGGCAATAAGGATGCGGCGTATGCCTATTACCTTGTGGCGATTTCCTATTATGAACAAATTACCGGGGTGGAGCGGGACCAGAAGGTCACCCGGCAGGCCCTCGATGCCCTGCAGAATCTTGTCCGCCGCTTTCCGAACTCGGAATATGCGCAGGATGCCCGCCTGAAAATAGACCTCACCCGCGATCATCTGGCGGGCAAGGAAATGACGGTCGGCCGGTACTATCTCAATCATAAATACATGGTTGGTGCGATTAACCGATTTCGGATTGTTGTCGAGCAATATCAGACAACCACCCATGTGCCGGAGGCACTGCATCGCCTGACCGAGGCTTACCTGACCCTTGGTATTACAAATGAGGCCAAAACGGCGGCGGCAGTGCTCGGATATAATTTTCCGGGCAGTGAGTGGTATCAGGATTCCTATGCGCTTCTGGAAAAGAATTATCTGAAACCGGAAATCGATGAGGATTCCTGGATCGTCAAAGCCTGGAAAACCGTGTTCTGAGTTCGGACCCCGAATGCTGGAAAAGCTATCCATCCGCAATATTGTTCTAATCGACAGGCTCGACTTGTCTTTTGAAGGCGGGCTTTGTGTTCTGACCGGTGAAACCGGGGCGGGAAAGTCTATCCTTCTCGATAGTCTCGCGCTAGCACTCGGGTCCCGGGCAGATCTCTCTCTTGTCCGTAAGGGCGAGGAAAAGGGTTCGGTAACGGCGGAATTCACTTTACCGCCCGCGCATCCGGTTTTTGATTATCTTGCCGATTTTGATCTCGTCGCCGGGGAGCCGCTTATTCTTCGCCGGACCATCCGCAGCGATGGCCGCAGTCGCGCGAGCATTAATGACCAGTCTGCCAGCGCCGGTTTGTTACGGCGCGTCGGCGATGCTCTGGTGGAAATTCACGGTCAGCATGCAGAGCGCGGATTACTCGATGCAAAAGGTCATCGCACTCTTCTCGATCAATATGGCCAGCTTGAAGAAGAGGTTGTTACAGTCGCTCATCGATATCGGGAGATGCAGGTCACCCGCGAAAAGCTCGAAACCGCCCGCCGTGAAATCGAGCAGGCACGGGTCGACGAGGAATATTTGCAGCATATGGTGACGGAGTTGTCCGAACTCGCCCCGGAAGAAGGGGAGGAGGAGGCGCTCGCCGTCAAACGCTCAACGTTGATGCATGCCGAAAAAATTGCCGAGGCCCTTCGCGATGCGCAAAAGGCATTGAACGATAACGGCGGTGTCGAGAATAAACTCCGGACAGCCACTCGCGCTGTCGAGCGGGTCGTCGAAAAAGCGGGTGGGACACTGGAACCAGTCCTTGAAGGCTTGGAACGGGCGGCGATCGAAATGGCGGAAGCGCAGAATGTCATAAATTCTGTCGCCCGTGATCTCGATATGGACCCGGCCGGTCTTGAGGCTCTCGAGGAGAGACTGTTCGCCTTGCGCGCCGCCGCGCGGAAACATAAATGCGAGGTTGAGGCCTTGCCCCGGTTGCTGCAGGAATTCATCGGCAAGCTGAAGGCGGTGGAAGAGAGTGATATTGCGTTGCAAAAACTTGTGGCGGCGGCGGCGGCGGCGCGGAAGGATTTTGTTGAGACGGCAAATTCGCTCAGTGAGAGGCGACAGACAGCCGCCACCGAAATGGACATCGCCGTGATGCGGGAACTTGTCCCGCTTAAACTGGGTGCCGCCCGGTTTCAGACCCGTATTATTGAACTGGAGGAGGATAGCTGGGGCCCCTTCGGCATGAATAAGGTGGAGTTTCTGATCGCGACCAACCCCGGGAGTACTGCCGGACCTTTGATCAAGATTGCCTCCGGCGGTGAATTGTCGCGCTTTATGCTGGCTCTCAAAGTCGTACTTGCCCGGTCGGGGTCAGCGCCGACCCTGATCTTTGACGAAGTTGACCGCGGTGTCGGCGGGGCGACGGCCGATGCGGTCGGCGAGCGTCTACGCCAACTTGCGGAGGGGTTGCAGGTTCTTGTGGTCACGCATTCGCCGCAGGTGGCGGCCTCCGGTCAGGCGCATTGGAATATCCGTAAAACCGATGTCGATAACAAGACATTTACGTCGGTCGAGCGGCTGGACCCGGCGGCGCGGCAGGAGGAAATCGCCCGCATGTTGTCAGGGGCGAATATAACCCAGGAAGCCCGGGCCGCTGCCCTCAGTCTGATGCAGGAATAGACGCGTGACGGACATCAATCATCTGCCCGCGGCAGAGGCGAAAGCCACCCATCATTCCCTGGCGAAAAAGATCGCCGCGCATGACATCGCCTATTATCAGAAAGACGCGCCGAAAATCTCCGATGCGGAATATGACGCGCTTCGCCGCGAGCTCCTGGCGCTTGAAGACAGATTTCCCGAACTGGTAAGCTCACAAAGTCCGTCGCAAAAGGTTGGCGTCAGCCCGGCCCGGGGGTTCGGCAAGGTTCGTCATAAAGTCCCTATGCTCTCCCTCGATAATGCGTTCAGCAATGATGAACTTCGAGAGTTTGAAAGCCGGGTTCGCCGCTTTCTCGGGCTCGGCCCGTCCGATGAGGTGGCGTTTTTTGCGGAACCGAAAATCGACGGGCTATCGGCGAACCTGCGCTATGAAAAGGGTGCGTTCGTTCAGGGTGCAACCCGGGGCGATGGTCAGGTCGGGGAGGATATTACCGGCAATCTGAGAGGCGTGACTGATCTTCCGCTTAATCTGAAAACCGGGAACGGGCCAGTGCCGGACATTTTCGAAGTCCGCGGCGAAGTTTATATGTCCGACGAGGATTTTCGTGCCCTTAACGCGGCACAGACGGAAAAGGGCGGAAAGATATTCGCCAATCCGCGAAATGCGGCGGCGGGAAGCCTCCGCCAGCTTGACATCTCGATCACGGCGGCGCGCAAGCTTCGGTTTTTTGCCTATGCCTGGGGTGAGGTCTCGGAGGTGCCGGGAGAGCGGCAATCGGAAGTTCTGGCGGAATTCAAACGCTGGGGGTTCACGGTCAACCCGTTATCGAGGGTCTGCGCCAATATGGAGGAGGCGATTGACGCCTATCGCAAGTTGGAGGAGCTTCGCGCGACGCTCGACTATGATATAGATGGTGTGGTTTTCAAGGTTGATCGGCTCGACTGGCAGCAGCGACTGGGATTCGTCAGCCGCAGCCCAAGATGGGCAATCGCCCATAAATTTCCGGCCGAACAGGCCTCGACCCTTATCGAGGATATTGAAATCCAGGTCGGGCGGACAGGGGCTCTGACGCCGGTCGCGCGGCTGCATCCGGTGACCGTTGGTGGCGTCGTGGTCTCAAATGCCACCCTCCATAATGAAGATGAAATCGCCCGCAAAGATGTCCGCATCGGGGACACTGTGCTCATTCAGCGCGCCGGGGATGTAATTCCGCAGGTTTTGCAAGTTAGCCTCGATAAGCGTCCCGCCGACAGCAAGCCGTTTGAATTTCCCACCCATTGCCCGGTGTGCGGCAGCCATGCGACGAAGGAAATCAACGAGGCGACTGGCAAGGAAGATGTGATCCGCCGCTGTACCGGCGGGCTTATCTGCCGGGCGCAGGCGGTTGAACGGCTCAAGCATTTCGTCTCTCGCAACGCCCTTGATATTGACGGGCTTGGCGCCAAGCTGATTGAGGCATTTTACGAAGATGGCCTGGTGCGAAGCCCCGTCGATATTTTTACCCTTGAGAAACGCGACGCGGCGCCGGGAAGCCTCCAACGGATAAAAAACCGTGAGGGCTTTGGCGACAAAGCTGCCTCTAACCTGTTTGCTGCCATCAACGACCGCCACGAAATCCCGCTCGACCGTCTTATCTACGCCCTTGGTATCCGTCATATTGGCCAGGGTAACGCAAGACTTCTCGCCCGGTATTACCTTTCATTCGAGGCCTTGCGAACGGCGTTTGCGCAGCCCGGCGCGACGTCGGACGAGGCCTATGCCAGTTTACTGGATACGGACGGTATTGGCACCGCGGCGGCCGATGCGATACGCGAATTTTTTGCTGAGGAAAAGAACCAGCAGATGCTGGATGACTTGCTCGCAGAAGTGACGGTCACCGACTTTGACCCACCCCAAAAAGACAGCCCGATCGCCGGCAAAACCGTTGTCTTCACCGGCACGCTGGAATTGATGACACGTCAGGAACTGAAGGCGAACGCGGAAAAACTGGGGGCCAAAGTTAGCGGTTCTGTTTCTGCCAAAACCGACTTTCTGGTCGCCGGGGAAAAGGCCGGATCGAAATTGAAGAAGGCCAACGAACTTGGTGTCCGGGTCTTAACCGAACAGCAATGGCTTGACCTGATCGATGAGACATAACTATATCGGCGCCGTCACCTTTTTAAGCCAGCCCTCTACTTTCGGACCGACAAGCGGGGAAATCTTTTCGCGAACGGCCGCATGATACCCGTCGAGCCACTCACGCTCCCGGGCCGAGAGCAGTGACCGGTCGATCAGGTTGCGGTCTATGGGGGCTAAAGTAAGGGTCTCGAAACCAAGCACTTCGCGTTCGGCCCCCGCGGGTCCGTCAACCTCCCTGACGGTCACCAGATTCTCGATGCGAATACCATAGGCGCCTGTTTTGTAGTAGCCCGGTTCATTGGAGATAATCATGCCCGGAATCAGCGCCACGGCACTCGGGGCCTTGGAAATACGCTGCGGGCCCTCATGGACCGAGAGATAACTGCCGACACCATGGCCGGTACCGTGATCGTAATCAAGGCCCGCCGCCCAGAGCGGGGCCCGCGCCAGTGGGTCAAGCTGGCTGCCGGTGGTACCCTTCGGGAAAACCGCCATGGCCAGCGCAATATGGCCTTTCAGGACCAGCGTGAACCGGTTCCGCATTTCTGCCGTTGGCTCGCCGATGGCGACGGTGCGGGTAATATCCGTGGTACCGTCAAGATATTGCGCCCCACTGTCGACAAGATAAAGAGAGCCGGGGGCGAGGGCGCGGTTAGAGGCGGTCGTCGCCCGGTAATGAACGATTGCGCCGTTCGGCCCGGCGCCAGAGATCGTCGGAAAGCTTAAGTCCTTGAAATTCTCGCCGGATCTACGGAACTTTCGCAGCTTTGCTTCCGCTGCAAGCTCATCAATATCGCCGCCACTCGCCTTTTCCGACAGCCAATGGAGAAATTTTGACACCGCCGCCCCATCGCGCACATGGGCCGCGCGCGTGCCAGCAATCTCAACCGCGTTCTTGATCGCCTTAGGCAGCAGACAGGGGTCATCGGCCCGGCTTATAAGTGCCGAGGCTTCTTCTAGCCGGTCAACAATCCATTGACTGGTGACGGCGGGATCAATCTGGACATGTTTGCCCGTGAGGCGGCCCAACTGGTCGCCAAAATCTTCGGGAGAGAACAAATGGACTGCGTTCCCCAAGTGCTCCTTCAGGCCAACGGAAAGTTTTTGCCTGTCCATGAATAGCTCAACTGTTGCATCCTTATGCAGAATGGCAAAGCCAAGGGCGAACGGTGTGCAGGGCAGATCAGCCCCCCGGATATTAAGAAGCCAGGCGATGACATCGGGCAGGGTATGGACGACCGCATCAACATTTTTTAGCAGGAGGCCGCCCGCAATTGCGGCCCTTTTGTCGGCAGAGCTCTCACCGGAAAAAGCAGTTTCCTGCGGCACAACGAGGGCGAGAGGCGGCGGCGGACGATCTTCCCAAACGCTGTCGATCAGGTTGGTCTCAACGGGTTTTAAGGCAATGCCCCTGTCCGCGGTCAGTTGCCTCAGGGCCGTCATGTTATTTTCAGTATGCAGCCACGGATCCACGGCGAGAGTCTCCCCGGCGGCCATGTTCTCGCTGAGCCAGGTACTCATTGGCTCGTTGCTGACATGGCGTGGCGCGAACAGCGTGGTATCGACTTCATTCTGGACCTGAAGAGTATAGCGACCGTCGACAAATATGGCGGCCTTATCTTTTAACACCGCCGCCGTTCCGGCAGAGCCGGTAAAGCCGGTCAGCCATTTCAGGCGCTCCGAACTTGCTGGTGCCGCTTCGCCATGAAATTCGTCATTCAGGGGCACGATAAAACCGTCGAGATTTTCCACTGCCATCTGGCGGCGCAATTTTGCCAATCGTTCCGCCGAGAGGTTCGGCGCCAGCACAATATCGCGGATTTCCTGTCGATAGGCATCGCGGAGGTTTCTCGCTTCGTCAAGATTAGCACCAGAGAGTTCTGGAAATACCTGTTTAAGAACAAGGTCTTCGTCACCTCGCGCCGGTGCGGCGGCGGCGGCCCGCAACTGTTGGATGACTATCCCGGGGTCTTGTTTCGGCGCAAGGCGGGCAGCGCGGTCATTCAGGGTTTCAGTATCGCTCAAGGTATCTTTACGCAAGGTCGTTCCTCGAAATAAGTGCTTATTCCGTGAATATGGTCCTTTTTTCGCATAAGTGCAATCCGAGCTATGCAGTTTTTGCAATGCACCATTACGATCTTTGCGGGCTAAAATGTGATCTAAGTCATTGTTTTTTAATGAATGCAGTGCAATATATGCCGCATCAAGATAACTTGGTAAGGAGATGGATATGATAGTCGAAAACAAGAAATATGGTCAATCACTGAAAATGCTGTCTGAGGCTGTTATGGCACCAGTTGCAAATGATGTTTCCGTAAATCGGTATTTCACTTTCGCATCTGTTTTAAAGCCCTTTGCGGCGAAAGGGAGCCTTGCCAGAAAAACGACGGCCGTTGAAGTGGATCTGCTGAGTGATATCTCGCGCAGAGCCGTTGACCACGGGTATCCGGTATTGGGTGAAGCGGCAAATGAAAACCGGTTTCGCCACGATTATGAGAGAAGTATTTTTTGAATTAGCCTTTGAAGGGCGACGTGTTAAGGAGCAATGAAATGATGAGCTACAACAAAACAGATATCGAGGCCCTTGCCTTGATCGAGCCGGTAAAATCCGACAACAACAATGTTGTTGACACCAATGCTTATATTCGCAGGGCGCATGTGATGCGGAGCAATTATATCAAGGAATTGTTGGTGTCTGCCTACGCCAATACAGTCGGCCGCTATCGCAAACATCGTGAACTCAAGATGGCCCGGATGAGCCTTTACGCGATGTCTGATCGTGAGTTGCAGGATATCGGGATTGCACGGTCTGAAATTGATAACGCGGTTGAAGGCTATACGTCTGAAATCCGGACGCCTTTGTGGAAAACCCTTGCCCGTAAATGGGAGCAGGCTCGAAAATTCCGTGCCGGCTTTGCGGAGTTAGTGGCTATGGATGCCCGGCAACTGGCCGATATTGGTCTGACACGGGGCGATGTGGAAGCCGCGATTGCCGGCAAGAGAAATCGCCTCGCCAACGATAACCAGACTGCGGCAAACAACAATAGTAACAACGATCGCCGTCACGCGGTATGATCGTCAGCGGTCGGCCCGCCTCCATCCCCCCCATAATGCCGGTGGGCCGACTGCTTCAATTCTTGACAACTCTCCCTGTCAGCCAGGATTAACGGCCGAGAACGAGAACGGCCCATGTGCCGATCGTATAACGGCGTTTCAGATGCAGGCCCTGCAGGCGGTAACTGCTTCTTACCATGACTTCCTGCGTTCGCAGCAATCCCGATAGGACAAGCACGCCCCCGCCATTGAGCGCGTGGCTGATTTCAGGCGCCATTTTGACCAGCGGCCAAGCGAGAATATTGGCGACAATCAAGTCATAGGGCGCGCGGGCGGCAAGTGCCCGGCTGTTAAGTCCGGCGGCATGGACGGCGGTGATCAGCGGCGCGAGATGATTACTTTTTGCATTCTCCCGCGTCACTTCGACGGCTTCGACGTCAATGTCGCTGGCAATGACGGGCTGGCCCCAGGCCTTGGCGATGGCCAACGCCAGCACGCCTGATCCGCAGCCGAGGTCCAGCGCATTGTCAAACTTCCGGCTTTTGCGCAAATCCCCAAGCGCCAGTAAACCCCCATAGGTTGTTTCGTGTAGTCCCGTACCAAAAGCGCGTCCGGCCTCAATCGTAAGGTCATGGCGGGATATCGCTGGATGTGGTTTGTCGTGGGAGCCATGGATATAAAAGCGTCCGACATCGACGGGGGGCAGGAGCTTCTGGCTTTCGCTCACCCAGTCTTTCTGTACAAGTGGGGCCAGGTCAAAGTCGAGCTCCGCCGGTATCCGGGTGAGAAGATCGGGTTGCGGCTCGGCCTCGAACAGCACATCAATCTGCCATAAAGAGCCATCGGGCGCGATCTCGACAGTGGAAACCGTCAGGGCGTGGTCCTCAAAAATATCCGATACGGCATCGCGGTCAGCTACCGCAACGGTGACCGACAATTGCCAGAGGTCAGGGTCAGGCGGCCTGGACAAAATTTTCCATCACTTTCTTCGTTCCGGCCTTTTCAAAGGCGATTTCAAGCTTGGGGCCGTCTTTGCGAACAATTCGGCCATAGCCAAACTTCTGGTGGAATATCCGGTTGCCGACGGCAAAGGCATCAGGGGAAGCACCAGAGACAGGTTTGGCGCTGTTATCAATAAGGGTTCGGTTGGCGACTGCCCGCTTTTCGAGAATTTCCGACAAATGCGGAGTGTCCGTAGTGCGCCAGCTGATCGCGGCGTCGCCAGCATTAGATCGTTCGGTGCTGTAGAGCCCTTGCCCCGTCTGGTCGACGATATGGTCGCGCGGCAGTTCGTCAACGAAGCGGCTCGGCAGGGAGGATTGCCATTGGCCGTGGATCCGCCGGTTTCTGGCGTGACTGATATAGCAGCGTTCCTTCGCCCGCGTAATGCCGACATAGGCCAGCCGCCGCTCTTCCTCCAGTGCTTTCAGGCCGTTCTCGTCAAGGGCGCGCTGATGCGGAAACAGGCCTTCTTCCCATCCCGGTAGAAAGACCACGTCATATTCCAACCCCTTCGCCGCATGCAGGGTCATCAGGCTGATCATGTCGCCGTCTTTATCGGCGTTATTCTCCATCACTAGCGAGACATGCTCGAGAAACTGGCCAAGGGTGTCATAGTCGGCAAGGGCCGGGACCATCTCTTTCAGGTTCTCGCGCTTGCCCTCGGCCTCAAAGCTTTTGTCCTGACGCCACATGTCAAAATAACCGCTTTCCTCCAGCACCGCCTCGACCAGCTCATTGGGCGGGATCAGGTCCTTCTGGGCGCGCCACTCCTCGAACGAGGTCATCAAATTTCCGAGGGCCGCAAGAGGCTTGCCCTTGAACAGCCCGTTTTCAACAGCGAATTCGGCGGCTCGCGAGAGGGAAAGGCCTTCGCTCCGGCCAATCTCGCGGAGTTTATCCAGCGCCTTCGTTCCCAATCCACGTTTGGGTAAATTATAAATCCGTTCGAACGCGAGATCGTCATCGGGCTGGTTAATTACGCGGAGGTAAGCGAGGACATCGCGAATTTCCCGGCGCTCATAAAAGCGCAAGCCGCCGATCACCCGGTATTTGATCCCTATGCTCAAGAAGCATTCTTCAAAATCCCGGGTTTGAAAACTGGCACGGACAAGGATGGCAATATCTTTCAGACGTTTGCCCTTGCGCTCCAGGTTTTCGGCTTCTTATGCCACCCAGCGGGCCTCGCTGTTGCCGT
>NZ_JBDNHC010000113.1:0-5904 GCF_041689005.1 Sneathiella sp. | reverse complement strand
CTGCTGGATTTGATCCAACCTTCACCCAGCCAAATGCAGGCTTGGTCTGGTATTCCGGATGCACCGCATCCGTTGCCTGGCAGGCCATTCAAGAATGCCCGAGAAGGGGCGAAGGTGACGGCTTCATCTGCAGGTAACTCACGCATCAGACGTTCGTACAACGCGATGAATTCAGCCTGCTTTTCTGCTGAGGAAAGAAAACCGGGGCGGATCATGGATATAGCTGAATCGTTCCGACACCGGCAGTCAAGTCAGCAAATTCGGCTTCTGCAGGACTCGAAGTATAGGCCTCTGAATTAGAATGACGACGAACTGCTAAATTCCTCTTCATTATATTCCCAGTAATATAGCACGTTTGAGTGCGGAATCTACGGCACGTTCCCAATCGTTCCTTAGACAAGAACGCGCCGTGACCACATTTTATCTGCCCATAGCGGGGCGGGAGTAGCGGTTCGCATGGGCCACGAGATCATCCGCGTCGGATTCCCAGTCTATCATTGTGAAGGGGCCAGACCAGACGGGTTTAACTGTTTCGCCCTTGGACAGGGCGATGAAGGCATCGGCCACTGCAACGCCGCTGTCATCGATCATGCGAAGTGGCGACGCACTCAGCCAGCCTTCTGCCATTGCGGTGATCTCGTCGCCCGTGCCGCCAAAGCCCATAGAAAGCACTTTGTCCGAAAGGCCGGCACCCTTCAATGCTTGCCCAATGCCGAGGCCAACGCCGGTTGAAACGCCATATATCAGGTCGAGATCCGGATGCGCGACGATCAGATTGTTCGTGGCATCGAAGGCTTTGACGCGGTCAAAGTCGGTGTGAACGCCCACAACGATTTCTATGCCGGGGGATTTTTTGATAACGTCGAGAAAACCATTCATCCGCAAATCGCTGACAACACCGGGGACCCCCTGAAGCACTGCGAGTTTGCCTTCGCCACCAAGCCGCCCGACGGCCCATTCCCCAGAAATGCGTCCACCCTCATAGTGATCGAACGCAATGTATTGAGCGGCGCGGGCCTGTTCGTCTTCATGGGGCTTTAGGAAGTTATAAACCACAACGCCAACGCCAGCCGCCTTCAGCTTGCGCAGGCCGGGAATGGCGGATTCGTATTCGGTGGCGCCCAGCATCACATAGTCGACACCGCGTTCAATCACCGATTCCACTTGGGCAAGCTGACCGGCGTGATCCGTGGCGTCCTGAACAGCCAACTGGATGACTTCGTACTCTACACCTTCCTCGTCCAGACGGCCGCGCATCGACCAATAGACGCGCTCCCAAGCGTCGGAAATATCAAAAGATGGGGACAGATAGGCGATCTGCATTGGTTTGTCTGCAGCAAAAGCCGCGGTGCTGCCAGTCAGAGCTATCGCCGCGCTCATTGCGACCCCGAGTATTTTTCTCCGAGTGATCATATTTAATTCCTCCCATTTAAGTTGCCGACTAGTTGCGCGAGCCGGAGCGCGATCGTAAATCGGAAATCCACGTAATCCGGTTTTCCCTTATGTTGTTGATGGTGACAGCAGTGATGACGATGATGCCAATTGCAACGAGTTGCCAAAAGAATTCGACCCCAGCGATGACCAAAGCGTTGTTCAACATCGTCAAAAGGAGCCCGCCCAGCACAGTACCGTAGAGCGTGCCACGCCCACCAAACAGGCTCGTCCCGCCAATAATTGTTGCCGCGATCACGTGGATCTCCATGGCGGTACCGAGGGTGGCTTGGGTGCCGTCAATCCGCGCCATCCAGAGCAATCCGCCCAGGCCCACGGCAATCCCCATGAAGCCATAGGTGGCGATTGTGATGCGATTCACCCGAATGCCCGCAAGTCTTGCGGCTTCGGTATTTCCACCCACCGCCCGAACGTGAACGCCAAAGGTGCTGAGGTTAAACAGCCAATGCGCCACAAGAACGAAAAGGACGGTGACAATCACAGGTACAGGAATAACACCAATCTTACCTTGTCCCAGCCAGACGAGTTCAGGCGGAAGCCCGTAATATAATTCTCCCGCCGAGTGCAAAAGCGCGATCCCTCGGAACGTGACCATCGTGCCCAAAGTGGCAATCAAAGCGGGCACCGCCAGAAAGGTCACAATTAGGCCGTTGATGGCCCCCAAAATGATCGAAACCGTGAAGAGGACCGCAAGCGCAGGAATATAGTGAAGGCCGCCATCCAAAAGATCGAACGTTATGCAGGTAGTCAGCGCCATCGCCGCCCCGACCGATAGATCGATGCCGCCCTTCGTGATTACAAACGTCATCCCAATCGCGACAATAATATATGTCGACGCCTGAGTGAGCACGTTGATCAGGTTAGAGAAGCTCGCAAAGCGTGGGTTGATTAACGTAAATAGTATGATCAACGCAAGAAGAACCAAGGTAAGCCCGAGGTTATCAAACCGAAATCTTGCGTCAGATTTTCCTGCACTCTTATCAACGGTGTCCATCGTTTCAGTGGCTGACATAGTCTGCCCCCTTTCCATGCAGCGCGCCCATCGTGATCATCGAGACGATTTCTTCTCTGGTGGTTTCATCCGTTCGCTTCACGCCAACCATCGCACCGTTCTTCATAACGGCGACGCGGTCGGCGAGGCCGAAAACATGTTCAAGGTTGTGACTAATAATAAGCGTCGTGATTCCCGTGTCTCGCAGCTTGGCCACAAGCTCCAGAACCTTGGAACCCTCATCGATGCCAAGGGCGGCCATAGGCTCATCCATGATAAGCAGTTTGGGTTGCGTCAGCAAAAGACGGCTGATGGCGATAATCTGGCGTTGTCCGCCGGACAGCTTGCGCACTGGGTCGTTCAACTTCGGCATGGTGATCGAAAAGTTGCGCAATAAGTCGACTGTTTTACGCCGCATTTCCTGCTTGTCCAAGCGCGGTAGAAACCCAAACGACGATCGCGTTAATTCGCGTCCCAGAAACACGTTTTGAGTGACATCCAACTCGTCAACAAGTCCAAGATTTTGGTGAACGGTTTCGATGCCGACAGCCGTGGCATCGGTGGGAAAGGCAAAACTTACATCCGCGCCGTCAAACTGAATAGATCCAGAATCTGGAACAATCGCGCCAGAAATCGCCTTGATTAAAGTGGATTTTCCCGCGCCGTTGTCCCCGACAAGTGCGAGAACTTCTCCACGGTACATCGTTAAATCGACGTCCCGCAAAGCGTGTAATCCGCCATAACTCTTATTGAGCCCTCGGCCTACAAAAAGGCATTCGCTGCCCAACGTTTCATCAGGAACACTCCCCGATACGGTCGTGTTAGTTTGTGTCTGCATTTCCCCACCGTGACTCAAAAATCAAACTTGTGCCTCTTGACCCCGCGTCCTGTCTTATCCAACGTTAGATGTAGAAAATTGCTGTGGAACAGTCTTGAGCGGCTATTTTGCAAACATTCTTGTGCAGTGCGTCGGCTGTTTTAGTCGGACGTATGTACGGATTTCGGCTTCAAAGAAGCTGCGACGGAGCGTCTAAAGACCCGATGGGAAAAAGTATGAATGCCTTTGCAATTGCAGATCGTGAACTCATCCTCTGCTCGCCCAACGAATCGTTTCGCTGGAATATGCACGGTTACCCACATCCTCTCGCGAAGTGGCATCACCACCCGGAGTTGGAAATTCATCTCATTCAGTCAACAAGCGGTCACATGATGATTGGCGATCACGTCGGTCGGTTTTCTCCTGGCTCGCTTGTCATGACCGGCCCAAATCTTCCTCACAATTTTGTTAGTGACAATACGCCAGAACTTTCGGTCCCCGATCGGGATGTCGTGAGCCAGTTCACCAAAGAGTTCTGCGGGCAGCTTTGTTCAAGCTTTCCAGAGATGGCAAAAGTTGACGAATTGTTCAGTGATTCAGAGCTTGGTCTAGAGTTTACAGGTAAAACACGCAGTGAAGGCGCCCGCATACTCAAAGATATCGGAGACGCGCGCGGACCTCAACGTCTTATGAAATTCCTTGAATTGTTGATTTCCCTATCTGAGACAAAAGAAGAAAGGACTATGTTGTCTTACTCTAAAAATAAGTTCGGTTCCAATGACGCGGCATCTAATAAGTTGGTGAATATTATGCGCTACATTTACGACAACTACACCGATAATATATTCCTTTCGGATGTCGCCAAACTTGTTGCGATGGAAGCCAGCACGTTTTCGCGATTTTTCCGCAAAAAGACGGGACACAACTTCAAGGATTTCATCATCCTTCTTCGCGTCCATCATGCCTGCCGTATGCTGACCAACACAAACATGTCCATGACCTCTATTTGTTATGAATCCGGTTTCAATAACACCGCGAATTTCAACAACAAGTTTCGGAGAACCTGTGGCACAACTCCATCTCAATACCGCGCTAACGCTTTTCATTTCACAGAGATGCGCGATAGCGTACATGAAATTTCCTGATCGGTTTCAAAAAACTTTGTAACAAAGCATCCCCACGCTTGGCGGTTCCTAGCCTTTCTTTTTACAATTCCGAAGAAAAGAGGGGGAAGCTATGAGTATTACATCCGGAACCGGCTGGACCGGATCCGACGACCCACGCGCCTTGGTTCTTGAAGCCAAAGGAAAGCTTTGCCTTCGCCTATGTCCTGTTGACGAGGTCCTTGGTCCAAATGATGTACGGGTTGCAAACCACACGGTCGGTATCTGTGGGTCCGATGTTCACTATTACACTCACGGGTCGATTGGTCAGTTTGTCGTCAACGAGCCTATGATCCTAGGCCATGAAGTCTCCGGCGTGGTGGTTGAATGCGGTAAGGACGTGCAACACCTCAACGTTGGGGATCGCGTTTGCATGGAGCCCGGTATCCCGAATCCAGCAAGCCGCGCCGCACAGTTGGGACTTTATAATCTTGATCCGGAAGTTCAGTTCTGGGCGACACCGCCGGTTCATGGCGTTCTGAAATCACATGTTGTCCACCCGGCTGCATATACATTCAAATTGCCGGACGAGGTTTCCTTCGCAGCGGGGGCTATGGTCGAACCACTCGCGGTTGGCGTGCACGCAGTGGCCAAGGCCCGGGCGACTGCCGGGAATGTCGCGGTTGTCTTGGGAGCAGGCCCGATTGGAATGGTCACTGTGCTCGCGGCAAAAGCCGCCGGGTGTTCCAAGATATACGTGACAGACATTGATGACTCGAAACTCGACGTCGCCGCAAAACTGGGGCCGGTTGAGCCGATCAACATCCTCAAAGACTCTTTGGAAGACGCCGTCTTGCAGGGAACCAACGGTTGGGGCGCAGATGTCGTGTACGAGTGTTCTGGTGTTTCCTCTGCGGCGGCCGGGGCCATTGATGTCCTGCGGCCGGGCGGCACAATCGTCTATGTTGGCATCCCAACGGACCCGATCCCATTTGATATTTCCAAGGCGCAGACCAAAGAGGCCCGGATCGAACACGTTTTTCGCTACGCTCACGTTTTCCCCAATTGCGTCAATATGCTGGCATCAGGAGCGATCGATGTGTCGCCATTGATCACCAAGACGTTCTCCTTTGAACAGAGCATCGAAGCCTTCCAAATTGCGAGCACAGCACCAGCAGGGCAGATCAAGATGCAAATTTCGTTTTGTAACGCTTTGGGATAAATCTAGGACACCCCGAAAATCCAGTCAAAATTTCCCCGCATTTCCGGCTGGTTTCGCCTCGGGGTATGGGGCCTGCCCCATCATCTCCGCTCTGCGGGCCATGTTTGCAAAAACATGCATTCCTGCTTCCGCCTATGGGGTATCATCACTATGAACCGCCCCGGGTTTACCGGAGAGTAAAACTCTCAAAGGATGAGCCCTATGGAACAACCTTTCGGCCTTATGTAGCAAGCGCACCAACATTCCTGACCCAATCCCATTAAGAACCCGTTAACCTGGGCTCATTAAACCACTGCAAAACAAGACAATCGATAGCGCG
>NZ_JBDNHC010000112.1:0-5410 GCF_041689005.1 Sneathiella sp. | reverse complement strand
GCGGAAATTCACTCTCCATCAGAGTCCTTAGTGGCACCAAGCTTGAGGAGAACCACAGGTCGAGAAGGCGCTGAGCACCGAAACCGCCAGAATAGATTGTTAGGTTTCGTATTACCTGAGCTGGGCTGCCTTCTCCCAAGACTTGCCAAGATATTAAATAGACCAGCACGATGGCGATCAGCATGCCTTCAACGGCTCGCCATCGGCGCCGAACTAGAGGGGTCAAGATCGCAGCTATCATGTATACCTTCAAATTGACCACCATTGCAGCGCATATCCACCTCAGACGCGCGGATTTGATCAAATAACCGAAGGCAAGGAGATAGAATATATAGGCCAGAATGACCGTATTTCCGCGTTCAAATCCGTATAACATTGGAAAACCAAATGCGATCGCAAAGGCCCGAGGAAAAAAAGTAGTGCGATCAAATTTATAAAAATGAACGAACGTCAACACGACAGCAATCAGGTACGTCGCGCAAATGAAAACCATACCAAGCCAATCGCAGTAGCGCACTTCCTCGGAAAAATTGGACTCATAACAGCCGTCGAACCCAAATATACCCATGATGACGAAAGAGAGGGGCGGATAAATTGTGCCATTGATATCGTAGGCACCTTCTTGCCGCCCAAAAACACTAAGTGAGTACCAATCCATCCAGGTACCAGACGGTTCATAGAAAAACGGCTGCCGCAAATATCCGTTATCGACAAAGAAAACCGTCATGTGGACCAGCGCGGCAATGATTCCAAGCATGAACAGATATTCGATAACCAAATGTGGGCGGATGGTTGATCTCAGACTATGCATCGGATCGCTTCTGAAAAACAAATTTTTTGAGGACAATATAGTTGATCATGGAAGCAATGAGAACTGTAACGATTCCAAGTACATATGGAGATTCTAGAAACTGATCGAGAACCGCCATTGTAACCAGGCTGACCAAATAATTGACCACATAAGCAAGCAGGAAACGCATGCGGGCAGGCAGTGAATTGGGGAACACAAATCGACTATAGGTTACGTAGTTAAACAGCACGCCACAAAGATGCGATAGAATCTGCGCAGCATAGATGTTAAATCCAAGCCAGACCAACAAACTATATATTGCCAAGCCAAAGATCGTATTGACGATCCCTGCTTGATAGTAACGCCAAAGTTCGACGATCTGCAACCGATGGAGGGGCTTGAGTGTCATTCTTCGGGAGGGAAATTTACACGTTCGCGTTCCAACACAAGCGGTGTGCGGCGCGTCCGTTCTGAGATGATCCGTAGATTGTCGCCGAGCAAGCCCAGAAATCCGAACAGCAGCGCAAATTCAGCCTGAACAATCGCGGCAATGAACCAGCCAGCAATCGGTCTGTCAAAGCAAAAGGCTAATATACCACCGATCAGCATAACCAGCGTCATAAGTGCTCCAAGCGCGCCGATATAAATTGGTATGCGCAATAGCCGCTTTGATGATCCAGCAAGCGCTGACATGGCGAAATCTAACAGCGCAGAAGCGCTGTTCTTTGATTTCCCACCCGCACGTTCTGGTCGATCGTACGAGATGGTTTCCAGTCGATAGCCGGTTTCAACCAACAAGCCCCGGAAGAAGGGCTCCGGTTCGTCAATTTTCCGTATAGCATCGACAGCGCGCGCCGAATAAAGGCCAAAACCGGTTGCATTGGGAATAACTGGATAGTCGCTAAAATTGCGCGACAACCAATAAGAAATATTGCGCAATTGACGGTGCAGGAAACCTGTACTTTTTTCTTCTTGCCTTACACCCAGTACAATTTCGGCGCCATTGCGCCACCGTGTTACGAACTCGGGCAACAAAGATGGCGGGTCTTGGAAATCCGCACACATGCCGATTATAGCCCGTCCTCTTGCCTGAAAAATCGCGTGGACCGGTGATCGCATTTGCCCATAGTCTCGGGCATTTATGATCAGTCGTACACGGGGGTCGCTAGCGCAAATTCTACGTAAACTCTCAACCGTACGATCAGTCGAGTCATTGTCTATGAAGATGATCTCAAACTTCATACCTAGAGATTCGATTTCCGCGAGAACGGCGGAATATATCGCCAGAGCATTTTCTTCTTCGTTTTTGCAGGGGATGATGATGGAGAGATCAGGGCGATCGACACCCGAGCGAGCTGTCATGATAATTCTCTTACTTCCAGTGGCGGGCGCATCAGATAGAATTCAACGGCCAACGATAGCAGAAAGAGGATCGATGCGATGCTCAATGGGATAAGGTTATACTGTCGCTCAGCGTCGATATGCGGAGGCTCCAGAATTCGAATGTTAGCGGTCGAAGTCAAATCTTCGACTGTCGTTCCCTGAAGAAATCGGTAGTAATTGTAATACAAACCCCGGGAGACATCTAGATCACGCTGCAATTTTTCAGCCTTTCGAGACTGAATAACAACTTGGCCAATCGAACTCTTGCTTTCTGAAGATGTGGAGCGAGCCAAGACGAGCTGGTGTTCCAAAGAACGCATTTCAGCAAGTATTTTCTGAACCTTGACATTTTCGTCGGTATTGAACCTGCGTGCCACGTCCAGTTCAAGCTCCTTGTCCAGGATAAGTGATTCCAGCTTTGGTATCCGATCACCTGCCCCATCGAACGCCGCCGACGGGCTAGTATAGCGTGTCTTGAGCCGAAACGAATCATAAGCCGCTTGCGAAACGGCGAGCTTGTCGCTGGCTTCGTCAACAAGTTGAAGCAATATGTCACGTTTATAGCCAGTCTGGTTTTTTGAGACGATTGCGAGCTCCGAACGGACCGCTTCTCCATATGCAGAAATCACATCTAGCGCGAGATCTGCATCGCGCATATCCATGTCGATTTCAATTATCCCGCCACGCAACGAAGTTATATCCACTTCGTCGTCAAGCCAACGCAAGGTTTCCAGTCGCGATTTGCCCAAACGCTCTTTCAGGCCCAGTTTTTCGACAACTGCATCACGCAATGCATCGCTCTTCGCGACTTTCATGCTGACCTCTACGGCTGCCTGATTGCCGAATACGCTGCTGACCGCGCCAAGTTGCCCCAGTGCACCGCTCAGTCCGAGTGAGCCCGGGTCAGAAGGCGTCAAGCTTACGACTGCACGATATTTCTCAGGAAAGACGCTCAAAGCTAAGCAAATCAAGATCAAACCGATGGTGAGCAATCGTCGGAACCGGTTATTTCGAAGCCCCGGGGCGCCCGCAATTTTGCCTGTCAATGATTGTGAACGCGTAATCATTGGATTGCCGCCAACGCAGCAGCACTCAAGCCAAATTGAAAGATGATTTGAGAGATGTCAGCCAATTTGGACAAGAACGAGAGGTTTTGAGTCTTTATCGGCACGAAGATGGTGTCGCCAGGCAGGGTCGAGCTTCCCATTGCACCGCGAGAGCGGGTCAGCACCGAGCCATTTGCGCGCACAACAAATATATTCCCTTTATCCGCACCGCGGATCGGGCCGCCGGACAACTCGACATAATCTTTCACTCGCAAACGCTTGTTCTTGTTCATCAAGAAGGTAGCCGGGCGATAAACCGCCCCAAACACGCCAACGCTATTAATCCGAGGCGGGACGTATATTCGATCATTATTCTCCAGCAGAATATCCGGGGGCAGATTGCTCATTTCCGCTGTCAAACCCAAAACTAACCGGCCATCAGGTTCGTTGTCCTTCAGCTTGGCAATAAAAGCCCTAGCGAAATTGATCTGCGCTTCACGTTCAGATGCCTGCAACGCACGGTCGGAGCTCAACGGTGCCGCAGCAAGAGCCATTTCCATCTGCTCTATTGCTTCTAGAAAACCGCGACGCTGCTGCGCTCTGACCGACTCCCGCTCAAATTGTGTACCGAAAGGAAAGGCCCTGGATGTGAGGCCGCCAGCCATTTCAATAACGGTGCCAAGTGGTGTTCCCGGCGGGACATAATAATTGCCCGGCTTGTTTACCTCTCCCTCAAGGCGCACGACAGCCTGTTGACGTTCCAGCGGTCGGACAAGCGAGCCAAGGGGAAGTATTTGCAATATGTCACCCGCCTCAATTCGCTCGACAGCAGAAGCTGTTCTGTCAAGCTGCTGGCTGCCGACCGTGTCCTGATCACTTAGCCTATACAGGATCGTTCGCGAAGCATCGGCCAGTGCCGTTGCACCACCTGCATATCGAACCAAGTCTTCGACGGTTTCACCAGGCCTAGCCTCGTAGATCGCCGCCTCATTTACGCTACCGATAACAGCAACTTGGTTGCCAACTGGCGGGAGGAAAATGACATCTTCGTTCTGGAGGATCGGATCCAAGGCCCGATTGCCATCCCGGAGCAGTTGGTAAAGATCAAAATCTGCGACCTCCTTACCATTTCGATACAATTTGGCGGAGCGAAAACTGCCGCCAGAATTCGGGCCTCCTGCCTTCAATACAGCATTAACCAATGTCGATAGGCTGGAGACCGTATAGGCTCCAGGATTGACTGCAAAACCAGTCACATAAACTCTTACGCCGCGCAAACTACTGATACTGACCGAAACGTCATAGCCGCGATATTGCCTGCCCACTGCAGCTGAAATGCGATCTTTCAAATCACGATAGCGAACGCCTGTCAAACTCACTGCTCCAACATTCGGCAAGAAAACATTTCCATCCCGATCAATTTCGAATTCTGCGCTGCCCTCCAAAGAGCCAGTCAAAGAAACCGAGATGACGTCGCCGACATTCAGGGCATAATCTGGCGGAATTGTAGACGTGGCTGGCGTTGCAAAATCACGGTTCGATGGAAGCAACAAATCCGATCCAAAACGGTCAAGCTTCAAGCCAGTAACATCGGTAATCCATTCTTGATACTCACCCGGCTTGGCTTTTTTAAGTTGGCGATTATCGATGTCGAGTAAGGAATTTTCCTCATCAGAGCCGCTTTTGGAGCTTGAATCCAATCGAAGCCCTCCTCCTATCTGATCCGGCTGATAGGGACCCGTGCTGACAATTTGCGAATCATCGGAACCGTTTGATTGCCCGTTGTTCGAACCCGATGATCCGGATGTGTTGACCGGACTCCCTGAAGGGGTGTTATTGTCATTTGTAAGCTGTGCAAGCGCACCTGTGCCCCAAAATAGTCCGCACAAAAAAATAGTTGCCAGAAACAGGAAGTTCTTTTGATGCCTGTACTCGCTTGTGGAAACGCTTGTTACTAAACTCATTGTAATTCCTGAAAATGTAATTGCGAAACGCCCTTTTTATTCAATTAACACCGCCCGGCAGGGCCGTCCAGCCTTATATCGGCTATTCACTTACCACCCGTCATTTTTCTCATTCCCCCTGATGATGTGGCCAGACGGCCCATAGGGCTGGGATCGGCAGCGACATGGCTCTACATCGTCGCAGGTAGCGCAACCCGGCCTTGAACAGCGAGGTAAGCGAGCGGGCG
>NZ_JBDNHC010000111.1:0-8257 GCF_041689005.1 Sneathiella sp. | reverse complement strand
GCGGAATATAAGGAACTGAAGGAAGAAGGCTTTGGAATCCAGATACAGTTCGCGGTTATTTTCTTTATCATCTCCCTCATGGTCGTGCTGGCCGCGGTCTGGTTCGGACTTGTCATTGCTTCGCGCCTTGTCGGCCCGATTGAAAATCTGGTGAAGGCTGCAGAACGGGTCCGTTCCGGCGACCTGACAGCGAAAGTCGATGAAACCAGAGCCTATGACGAAATGGCGATGCTAAGCCGGGCGTTTAACCGCATGACCAAACAACTCTCCACCCAGCGGCAGGAACTGGAAGACACAAACAAAAAGCTCGATGAGCGGCGGCGGTTTACAGAGGCGGTGCTGTCAGGGGTTTCGGCGGGCGTCGTCGGTCTTGACCGCGATGGGATTATCAACCTGCCGAACCGGACGGCGACGGAATTGCTCGGCCTTACGACGACCGACATGATCGGCCAGACCCTTGCCGGAATCGTGCCGCAAATGGCGGTCCTGCTTGATGAGATACGCGAGAAACCCTATAGGATCGCCGAGCGTCAGATTCAGCTTCAGTCCAATGGTATTCATCGCCACCTGCTGGTGCGGGCAACGGCGGAAATTTCGGATGGGAATATACAGGGTTTCGTTGTCACCCTCGATGAAATCACTGATCTTGTGTCAGCACAGCGGATGGCTGCCTGGGGTGATATCGCACGCCGGATCGCCCATGAAATCAAGAATCCTCTCACTCCGATCCAACTGTCTGCAGAACGGATCAAGCGAAAATATGGCAAGGAAATCCAGACTGACATCGATGTGTTTAACCAATGCACCGATACCATTATCCGTCAGGTAGGCGATATCGGCCAGATGGTCGATGAGTTTTCCTCCTTCGCCCGCATGCCGACCCCGCAGTTCAAGGAGGAGGACTTAGGTGAACTCGTCGGACAGGCAATATTTTTGCAAAAAATCGCGCATCCAGAAATCGATTATGAACTGGTGAAAACGAATGATCCCCTGATCTGTAATTGTGATGCGCCACAGATAAACCGGGTTTTGACCAATCTGCTGCAAAACAGCGCCGATGCGATAGAGGGACGGGAGGAGAATTCGAAGGATCTTCCGCGGGGTCATATTAAGGTCGATATGTTCCGCGATACTGAAACCCTCGTCATCGAGCTGACTGATAACGGGCGGGGCCTGCCAAAAGAAAACCGCAGCCGTCTGACGGAGCCCTACGTTACCCACCGGGAAAAAGGAACCGGTCTCGGGCTGGCAATTGTAAACAAGATTATGGAAGAGCATCGGGGCAGTCTCGTGATGATGGACGCCACGAACGGGACGGGAGCCTGCATCCGGATTTCCTTTCCCATGTATGAACCTAACTTAAAAACAGGGAATGATTGATTATGTCCGCGGACATTCTGATAATAGATGACGAAGCCGATATCCGGGAACTGGTGGCGGGTATTCTTGATGATGAGGGTTATGAGACGCGCATGGCAGCGAACAGCGATGAATGCCTTGCTGAAATTTCCCATCGTCGTCCCGGACTAGTCATTCTGGATATCTGGTTGCGGGGAAGTAAACTCGACGGTCTCGAAATCCTGCAGCATATCAAGAAGGATCTTCCGGATTTGCCAGTGCTGATGATATCCGGTCACGGAAATATTGAAACGGCGGTGCAGACCATCAAGATGGGCGCCTATGACTTTATTGAAAAGCCGTTCAAGGCGGAGCGGTTGCTGCAACTGGTTGAGCGGTCATTGGAAGCTGTCCGCCTTCGCCGCGAAGTGGCGGAGCTGAAACACAAGGCGGGAGAGGTGATGACCGATCTGATCTGCCGCTCCCATGCTATGCTACAGTTACAGCAGACGATCGAAAAAGTTTCGCCGACGGGGAGCCGCGTGCTGATTACCGGTCCCTCGGGATCGGGCAAGGAGGTGGTAGCGCGCCTGATCCATACGCAATCGACACGCCAGGATGGTCCGTTTGTCATCCTGAATGCGGCGACATTGGCACCGGACCGGCTGGAAATTCAGCTGTTCGGGGTAGAGGACGGGCGCATGAGTTCTGTCAAGGGCGCCCGTCGCGGCTTGCTGGAACAGGCACATGGGGGCACCTTGTTTCTGGATGAAATTGCTGATATGCCGCTCGAAACTCAGGGTAAGATCCTCCGGGTTCTCGTCGATCAATCTTTTCAGCGGGTTGGTGGCAATGAGAAGGTTAAGGTCGACGTTCGCATTATTTCGTCCTCGAGCCAGGATTTGCGCGAGGCAATGGCCTCGGGTCGCTTGCGGGAGGATTTGTATCATCGCCTCGGCGTTGTCCCGATCAGCGTTCCGGCCCTGAAGGAACGCCCGGAGGACATCGGACCGCTTGCCCGTTATTTTATCGAGCGGTTCGCAAAAAGTTCGGGGTTGCCAGTCCGGAAGATCGGGGAAGATGCCATTGCCACCCTGCAGACTTCATCCTGGCCTGGAAATGTCCGGCAGTTGAAAAATGTCATAGAACAGATCATGATTCTGGCGACGGGTAACAAAACGGCGACGATCACGGCGGCCATGGTGCCGCCCGATGCCGGCTCGTCCCAGTCGATCATGAACGGACAGAATGACAATACCGAAATCATGGCCCTGCCGCTTCGCGACGCCCGCGAGCGATTTGAAAAGGAATATCTGGAGGCCCAGATAAATCGTTTTGGCGGAAATATTTCGCGTACTGCGTCATTTGTTGGTATGGAGAGATCGGCATTACACCGTAAATTGAAAACACTCGGTGTGAGTAACGGAGATCGAAAACGGGTTTTCGACTGAGAAGAAAGCATAGGGTTAAATGAAAGTAATCGTTTGCGGCGCGGGACAGGTCGGGTCAAACATCGCCCGTCAGCTAGCGCGGGAAAATAACGACGTGACGCTGATTGACCGCTCGGAGGAGCTGGTTCGTAAATTCAGTGATGAGCTTGACGTGCGCGCCATGGTCGGCCATGCCTCCCATCCGGAAGTACTGGAACGGGCAGGCGCCTATGATGCCGATATGCTGATCGCCGTTACCTACAGCGATGAGGTGAACATGGTCGCGTGCCAGATCGCCCATTCCATTTTTGATGTCCCCAAAAAGGTCGCCCGCATCCGCGCACAGGAGTATCTCAATCCACTCTGGGCGCATTTGTTCGGGCGCGAAAATCTTCCCATCGATGTGATTATTTCTCCGGAAATAGAAGTGGCAAAGGCGATCCAGCGACGGCTCAAGGTTCCCGGCGCAATTGACACCGTGTCCTTCGCCGACGGCCTTGTTCAGGTCATTGGTGTCCGCCTCGACGAAAGCTGCCCGATTGTGAATACACCGCTGCGACAGCTGACCGAGCTTTTCCCCAACCTGAATATTATCGTCGTCGCGATCTACCGGGATGAAAAGATGATCGTGCCGTCAAGCGACGACCAGATGTTTCCGGGGGACGAGGTGTATTTCGCGGCGGACAGCAATCATGTCGCCCGGGCGATGCCGTTGTTTGGTCATGAGGAGCAGGAAGCCCGGAGCGTCGTTATTATCGGCGGTGGCAATATAGGGCTTCATCTTGCGCAGTATATTGAGAAAAACATGCGCCACCTTTCCCTGAAACTGATCGAACACAATCTTACGCGTGCCGAAAATGTCATGGAAAACCTTCAGCGAACGGTCGTTCTTCACGGCAGCGGCCTCGATCCGGACCTGCTGCAGGAGGCTAATGTCGGCCGGGCCGAGACCGTGATTGCGTTGACCAATGATGACCAGGTTAATATTCTCTCCTCATTGCTGGCAAAAGGGCAGGGGTGCGAGACTGCCATCGCCCTCATTAATAACCCGGTTTTCGGCAGTCTTGTCACTTCACTCGGTATTGACGTTGTTGTCGATCCACGGGCGACCACCGTGTCCGAAATTCTGCGTCATATCCGGCGCGGACGTATTCGCGGCCTGCATTCCTTCCGCGATGGCGAGGCAGAGGTGGTCGAGGGCGAGGCGCTGGAAACCTCCTTGCTGGTCGGCAAGCCGCTCAGGGAAATCAAGTTGCCGGCGGGGACGATTATCGGCGCAGTCATTAGGGGAGACAAGGTTGAAATCCCCCGAGGTGATTCCGTTATCAATCCCGATGACCGGGTGGTTATACTGGGTCTCCGCGATTCAATCCATAAAGTTGAGGAAATGTTTTCCGTCAGCCTTGAGTTTTTTTAAGATCCCATGCTGTTCGCTCCCGTATTCACGCTTCTAGGCTGGGCACTGGTCATTTTATCGGTGCTGATGGCGGTGCCGATCCTGTTTGCTCTGGGGCCGACAGAAACTGCCATTGCCCTCAGTTTTGCCGTGTCGGCGATTGTCACTCTTTTTCTTGGTGGCGGCATGGTTCTCGCGATGCGGTCTGATATGACGACCCTCGGCCGCCGTGAAACCTTCCTGACGGCAACTTTGGTCTGGATTGTCGTGCCGGCTTTTGCCGCGATGCCGTTTTTTTTCAGTGACGCTATTCCTTCGGCAACCAACGCCTATTTCGAGGCCCTCTCGGGCTTTACCACCAATGGCGCGTCCACTATTCCGGACCTGGATATACAGTCAAAGAGCATCTTGCTATGGCGTGCGCTTACCCAGTGGGCTGGTGGTTTCTCTCTGATCATATTTCTATCAATCCTTGCGACCACCTTCAATTTGCCTGGAAATAACCCGCTGACCCGTGCCATCGCCAAAAGCAAGCGCCGCCGGGTGACCGGTCGCGGCGCCTTTGGTCTGCTTTCGATGTTGAAGATATACGCGCTTCTGACCGGAGTTTGCATTGTCGCTCTGTGGCTGGTGGGGATGCCGGCGTTTGATGCGCTGTGCTACGGTTTCAGCACCATCTCCACCGGCGGGTTCACCACATCTAACAGTGCCGGTACCGCCTTTGCCAACCGGGCGATTGAGGTGGTTCTGATGATTTTTATGGTTTTGGGGGCGGTTAATTTCTCCCTTCATTGGTCATTTTTCAACGGCGATCGGAAATCCTATTTCAAAGATCCGGAATACCGCTATCTTCTGCTGGCAATCGGGATCGGAAGTTTTATGCTGTTCTGGTTGATGCTGAGTGAAACCGACATGAGTATTAGCGAAACCATGCGCTACGCGATTTTCAACGCCGTGTCGGCGATAACAACAACCGGCTATAACCTGCCGCTTGTCTCCGATACCGGGGAGTATTACTGGCCGATCGGAGCGTTGCTGCTGGTTCTTGTCCTGATCACCCTTGGCGGCTCGACGGGATCGACAGCCGGCGGAGTCAAGCTTCTGCGTGTGAGCATCCTGCTGAAACTGTCCAGTGCCGAATTGCGGCGTTTGAGCTTTCCAAGCAGTGTTTCCGCGCTGACCTACGGCGGTGTGAAAATCGTCCGAGGCCAAATTCTCTCCGCCTGGAGTTTCTTCGCCTTTTATTGCGTTGCCATGGCGCTCGTGACCGCGGCAATTGCCTTCAACGGACTTGATTTTCAGTCGGCCCTGTCCCTCGCGGTCACGAACCTTGCAAATGCCGGATCGGCGGCGCAGCAGCTGATCACTGATGTCGAATTCGGCAGTGAGAATTTTATCAGTTATGATGCCCTGCCGAACGCCACAAAATGGATTTTATGCGTTACCATGCTGGTCGGTCGGCTGGAGTTTTTTGCGGTATTAACCTTGCTCAACCCGGCCGTATGGCGGCGCTAAGAAACGGAGATTCCATGTCAAGAATTGCCTATGTAAACGGTCAGTATCTTCCCCACCGGATGGCACATGTTCATATTGAGGATCGCGGCTACCAGTTTGCCGACGGGGTGTATGAGGTTGTAACAGTCTCCAGCGGCAAGCTGATTGACGAGGCGGGCCATCTTGACCGACTTTGGCGGAGCCTGGGAGAATTAAAAATTGCCGCCCCAATGAAGCGGGAGCCGCTAAAATTTGTGATGCGCGAGGTTATCCGGCGCAACAGCATCTTTGACGGCATTATTTATATGCAGGTAACGCGGGGGGTCGCCCCGCGGGATCATCCGTTCCCGGACAATACTGCCCCGGCTCTGGTGATGACAGCGAAACGGCTGTCGATACCCAAGGCGGCGAAGAAAGCGGAGGAGGGGGTGAGCGTGATTACGTTACCCGATATCCGCTGGGCCCGCCGCGATATCAAGTCCGTATCCTTGCTACCGAATATCCTTGCGAAGCAGGAGGCGAAGGATAAGGGCGCCTATGAGGCCTTTATGGTCGATGACGCCGGGATGGTGACGGAAGGCAGTTCAACCAATGCCTGGATTGTTGATCAAGACGGGAAAATCATCACGCGAGAGACAAGCAATTCTATATTAGCGGGTATCACTCGCGCCGCTCTTTTGCGTGAGCTGGAGGAAAAAGGCTTGGAGGTCGAGATTCGCAATTTTTCCGTTGATGAGCTACAAAATGCCAGGGAAGTCTTCCTGACAAGCAGTACATCCTACGTTTTACCTGTGGTGAAGGTCGATGATCATGTCATTGGCAACGGGCATCCCGGAAGTATTTCTTTAAATCTCCGGGGTATTTATCAAGACTTCATGACATCGGGTTCATAAGGCCTTAAACAAACATGCAACCAACTGTGATTTTTATGTCATAATCCGTATTAGTTATGGAATTGTTGCTAAAATGCTTGTGTTTAGGACGAGAAATCCTTATGTCAGGGAAACTTTTTGCCTTTTACATTAGTATTCAGTTTAATAAAGAAACCAATGATCTGTAAAAGCTAAAAATGACAATATGACGACAGATGAAAGATAATTCCAAATGGGTGCTGAGAAATCACAAAATGTACAAGACGTGTTCCTGAACAAGGTCCGGAAAGATAAGGTCCCGGTGACTGTCTTTCTGGTTAATGGTGTGAAACTTCAAGGCTCAATCAGCTGGTTCGATAATTTTAGCGTCCTGCTTCGCCGCGACGGCCATGAACAACTTGTCTATAAACACGCAATTTCGACCGTTATGCCCGCTGGACCCATCCAGCTGTTCGACCCCTCGGCGGAAGGCTGAAACGTCTGGAATGAAGGGACGGAAATTAAAACATGGAGCCTGATGCCGAACGTGAAACCCTGCGTTCCGGAGAAACGGCCCTCGTCCTGCATCCCTTCCTGAAGAGCGCAAAAACGGCCAAATTACGGGATCCCGCAGGATGTCTTGAAGAGGCTGTGTCGTTGACCGCGGCAATTTCCCTCGACGTCGTTCATTCTGAAATTGTCCCTTTGAGCAAACCTAAGCCCGGTACCCTGTTTGGCAGCGGTAAAATTGATGAATTCGCGGAATTCATAAAAAATTCCCATATCGATGTTGTCATTATCGATGGCGCGGTAACGCCGGTGCAGCAACGCAACCTGGAACGCCGCTGGGGGGTGAAAATTGTTGACCGTACCGGCCTGATTCTGGAAATATTCGGGGAGCGAGCGCAAACGAAGGAGGGGGCATTACAAGTTGAACTGGCCCATCTCAACTACCAAAGAACCCGTCTGGTCCGGTCATGGACCCATCTGGAGCGGCAACGTGGGTCGCTCAGTTTTATCGGCGGACCAGGCGAATCACAGCTTGAAATAGACCGTCGTCTCATTGACGAGCGCATTATCCGGATCAATCGCCAATTAGACTCTGTCGTTCGAACCCGGGAGCTCCATCGTGCCAAGCGAAAAAAAACGCCGTACCCGATTGTTGCCCTCGTTGGCTATACCAATGCCGGGAAATCAACATTGTTCAATCGTCTAACCCAGTCGCATGTTTTCGCCGAGGATTTGTTGTTCGCAACCCTGGATCCAACAATGCGCCGGATAACACTTCCGGGCGGGCAGCAGGTGATCCTGTCCGACACGGTCGGCTTTATATCTGATTTGCCGACGGAGCTGGTCGCCGCTTTTCGCGCAACGCTGGAAGAGGTGCTGGAGGCCGACTTGATCGTTCATGTGCGCGATATTACCCATGCCGACAGTGATGCCCAGAAGCAGGATGTATTTGACGTCCTGAAACGGCTTGGTGTGGATACAGACGAGGAGACGGAATATCTTGAGATATTCAACAAGATTGACCTGCTGGAGGGGGAGGCGAAAGAGGCCTTTCTGAACATTGCCGCCCGTAACGACAGCTATGTGGCGATATCCGCGGTGACGGGTGAGGGGACCGAGGGTTTTCTCGCCTCAGTCGAGCAGAAACTGACGTCGCGGCAGCGCACCATCGTTCTTGAAATTCCGACGGAGGACGGCGCGACCCTGTCCTGGCTCTATCGCCATGCAACGATCCTGGG
>NZ_JBDNHC010000110.1:0-73561 GCF_041689005.1 Sneathiella sp. | reverse complement strand
GGCCCAAAACCCGCGTATAACGCATTTGCTTAACCCGGTACCCACCCCGGAAAGGCACACGGTCGGGGCGTGGCGCAGCCTGGTAGCGCACGTCGTTCGGGACGACGGGGTCGGAGGTTCGAATCCTCTCGCCCCGACCAAACTTTCAGCTTTACCTCAGTTTCTATGCTATAAAAAAATAGGAAAACACAGCAGCATCAAATCTTTGGGCACCAAATATTCCGAAGATGGTCGCAAATAGAGCCGCCTAAGTAAGCGAGATCTTTCCAGTTTTCAAATCATAAACCCCGCCGACGATATCGATCTTTTTGGCCGCATAAAGTTTATCGACAATAGGGGAGGAACTTTTCAGCTGCACCACTTGCAAATTAACATTTTCGGCAATCGCCCTGTTGAGCAGGTCATCATTACCTGATTTCTTTGCGCGGGTGACAGCGGGCTTGATTGACGAGATGAGTCCCGGCAAATGCCCGGGCAGAGCGTCATTATTTTGTAGCACATTTATTGCCGCACTGACCGCACCACAGTTGGTATGACCCAGAACCATGACAAGCGGAACACCCAGAAATTTAACGCCGTACTCAAGTGACGCTAGGAGATCCGGACTGATAACATTTCCGGCCACCCGCATAACGAAAAGGTCTCCCGGGTTTTGGTCGAAAGCTAGCTCGGGCGCCACGCGTGAATCGGCACAGCTTAAGATTGCAGCAATCGGAAACTGCGATTTTACACGAGCGGCACGATCGGCAGAAAAATCACGTTGATTGGCTGTGTTCGTTGCATAGCGGCTGTTCCCTTCCATTAGCCGTTTCAGCGCGGCTCCAGGATTAATTGCATTCGGCACCACCGACGGTTCCTCGGCAATCGCAAGGCCGGCTACCCAAGGGGTGAGCATCGCCATAGCGCCGACTGTCATTACACTCCGCCGAGATACCGGGGACCCGGGCAAACTTTCATCTCTCGCATCGCACATACTCATAACTCCATAAATTAAAACAGCATTTGGAACGATAGCAGAGATTATTCATCAATGCATCGGCCCATGAAGGCGACTATTGATATGTGCCTTATTTCCTTGATATTATCAGATATCGTCGAAATGATATCCCTTGAACGGGGTCGCCATAGAATATAGCATTTGAATATGAATTCAGCACCTTGACATACAAACAGTTGCGTTTCTTTACGTGTACAGCGGAAAAATAAATGAAATGGCGTCGTATCTCATCAGGCTCATTCGTGAATATCGAATATGAGACAAAAGAGTCCAACGGGCAGTACCTTCACCTTATCAAAATACTAGGCCCCGTCGGCCGTGCTGAGAGAATGCCCGTTTACAATGAAACCCTGAAACTCAACCTGTCTGCAGATTATTTTTGTATTGTCGATAACAGCAACGGATATGAGAGCGTCCTGACGTTCGAGGATATGCTATTTTTCGGCGACATACTTGTGAAGGCTGGGATAAAGCGTTTCTTCAGTGCGGTTGTGACGAATGATGTTGGGCATGTCACCATCGGAAAGCTGACACGGGCAATTGCAAAAACAAAAAATATATATACAGAAACTTATTCAGCTTCCAGTTATCCGAACGCGGAAAAATTCATTATGGAGAAATTAGCGGAAGCCGCGACCAGCAAATAGCTTGGCTGTTTTTCACAGTTATAGTTATCTGTTTCACACCTCCCTGATATGAATAACCACTGTTCAGGCGCACAAGATAAATATCTGAAACAATCCCTCTCTATAACGAAACGGAACTTGTCAAAAACATTCCTGTTGCCGACAGGACCTGATGAGGTACAATCGGGGAAACAAAGGGAAAACAAAATATGGCGGTTACGGTCCCCTATAAACGGGAAATGGAATATGAATATGGCGTCGCGGAAGAGTTGAGCCCACTGATACGTCGGGTCATCGCTCATAACCCGAGCGCGTTCACCTTTCACGGTACCGGCACTTATATTATCGGAAAGGGGGAAGTGGCCGTCGTGGACCCCGGCCCGCTTGACGAAGCGCATGTCGCCGCACTGATGGCCGCGCTGAAGGGGGAAATGGTAACCCATATCCTGATCACTCATACCCATCGCGACCATTCGCCTGCCGCAGAGCCCCTGAAACAGCTGACAGGGGCGAAAACCTATGGCTTTGGCCCGCATGGTGGCGGCAAGCCAGACATCGAGCTGGAGGAAGGCGGCGACATGGCCTTTGTTCCCGATGTCGCGCTAGAGGATGGCGATGTCATCCTCGGCAATGGCTGGACCGTGGATGTGATCCATACGCCGGGGCATCTTTCGAACCATCTCTGCTTTGGCCTGCGCGAGGAAAAAACTCTCTTTACTGGCGATCATGTCATGGGCTGGTCGACCACTGTCGTCTCCCCGCCCGACGGTGATATGAGCGCCTATATGAAGAGTCTGGAAAAATTACTTCATTTTGAGTATCAGACTTACTGGCCAACTCATGGCCCGGCGATCACTGACACCAAGCCCTTTGTCGAGGCCCTGATTGCCCATCGGCATGACCGCATGGACCAGATCCGCGACTGCCTGAAATCGGGCCCGATGCAGATCCCCGACATGGTCAAGAAGATGTATACGGATGTGCCGGTAACGCTCCATCCCGCCGCTGCCCGCTCGGTCTATGCCCATATCCTGCATATGGTCAAGGAAGGGGAGCTTACTACCTCCGGAAAGCCGTCGGAACAATCCCATTATTCACTGGTGTAACGCCGGTTTTATACGTGATAACGTGATACACGAATAATGGCGGGTCAGTCGCGAAAATTGATATATTGCAGTGGCATCTCGAATTTCAGGCCTTTGCAAAAAGCGATGACCTCCTGCAGATCATCGCGCTTCTTGCCGGTAACCCGGAGTTCATCGCCCTGAATGGCAACCTGCACCTTGACCTTGGAGCCCTTGATCTCCTTCACCAGCTTTTTTGCCAGCTCCTTGTCCAGCCCCTCGCGGACAACGACGATCTGGCGTACGCTCTGCCCGGCAGATTTCTCCACCGGCTTATAATCGAGCACTTTCGCGTCGACATTGCGGCGCGTGAGATGCCCCTGTAACAGTTCATGCATCTGTTTCAGCTTGAGGTCATCATCCGCATGGATGGTGATGGCCTGATCGGCGCGCTCAATCTTGCAGTGACTGCCTTTGAAATCATACCGGGTCTCGATTTCCCGGCGGATATTGTTCAGCGCGTTATCCACCTCCGCCAAATCGGTTTTGGATACGATATCAAATGAGGGCATATATTCTCTCCATTTTCATAAAACTGTTCTGTCCCGGCGTCGCTCACGGACATTTAACATGGTAGCCATCAACCTTACAATCAACTTGCCAGTTGGTTCCCGCCGGCAGTTCAATTTCCGCCACACGTTCTTCATTCATTTGCGTCAGATGCTCATGGCGCCATACAACGGCTGTATGGCCATTTTCCAACGTCAGCCAATATCTTTTACCGTCACAGAGATTAAAACTCGTTGGAATTATATCCGGTCCCTTCATCGGCTCGACCACATCTCCCATTTCGGGGCCGTCCCAGCATTTAGCGACCTGCCGGGTTATTTCCATATTGCCGAACCGGACGGAGACAGCCAAAACCCCTGATAATCGACCCCCATTGACAAGGAAACGACCCCGTATTTTCGAGGCGGGCAGCGGTTCGTCAGAGGGCCGCATATGGACAACCGGATCAACATGGGCCTCAAACAGAATCTGGAGAAAAAAGCTCATGTACTGGTACATAATCAGGATAACAATCGCCACCGCCGAGAGACCCAGCAGCCATCTTACCGCATTCTTTGACCGTCGTATTTTCAGCATGCGCCCAACCAAAGCCAAAAATATTACGCGGACTGTTCTTTTATCTTCAAAAATCTGATCCCCGGCCAATCCTTTTCCGTTCGCTCCAGATGCCAGGAATTACGGGCTAAAAAGACTGGTGCGTCGTCATGATCCTCGGCGAGCGAGGCCTGGTTGGCGTCGGTGAATTTCTTAAGCTCGCGCGGATCGTCATGCTCGACCCAACGCGCCGTATAAAGCTCTGTCTGCTGGAAATTGACCGGGATATCATATTCCGTGCGAATACGGTCGGCCAGCACCTCGAACTGCAACGCGCCCACGACACCCACTACCCATTCAGAGCCCATACGAGTCTTGAAGGTGCGGGCGGCCCCCTCCTCCGCCAGTTGGATCAAGGCCCGGCCCAGATGCTTGGCGCGCATTGGGTCGATGGGGCGCACCTTTTGCAACAGCTCGGGCGCGAAACTTGGAATGCCGGTGAAACGAATTTCCTCCCCCTCGGTCAGGGCGTCGCCAATGCGCAAGTTGCCATGGTTCGGGATACCAATGATATCACCGGGCCAGGCCTCTTCCGCGAGTTCCCGGTCTTGCGCCAAGAACAGCACCGGGTTGTGGATATTCATAATCTTGTCGCTACGGACATGTTTGAGTTTTGCCCCACGCTTGAAATGCCCCGACACCAGCCGCATGAACGCGATCCGGTCCCGGTGTTTGGGATCCATATTGGCCTGTATCTTGAAGACAAACCCGCTCACATTGGTTTCCAGTGGCGATACCTTGCGCGTTGCCGACGGTGCGCACCGAGGGCTCGGCGCCATTTCTGTCAGACCGTTCAGCAGGGTTTCAACGCCGAAATTATTGATGGCGCTGCCGAAATAAACCGGGGTCATCGTACCCTCCAGAAAGGCCTTCTCATCGAAATCCGGGCAAAGGCCGCGCACCATCTCGACATCCTCTCGCAGCTTGGCAACCTCAGCGGCGGGCAGCAATTCATCAAGTTTCGGATCATCAAGGCCGTTACAGGTTACGCCCTCATCAAGGTGATTGCCCTTGCCTTTGGAAACCAGCACCAGCCGGTCATTGAAAAGATCATAACAGCCGAGGAAATTGCGGCCCATCCCGATCGGCCAGCTAGCCGGCACGAC
This sequence comes from Sneathiella sp., assembly GCF_041689005.1. GTDB lineage: Bacteria > Pseudomonadota > Alphaproteobacteria > Sneathiellales > Sneathiellaceae > Sneathiella. The sequence goes on along the minus strand of NZ_JBDNHC010000110.1, from coordinate 68,604 downwards.
ATCCAGCGCCAATGTCTGCTCGATATCATCGAGAAGGTCGAACGGGTCCAATGACTCGCGGTCAAATTTATTTATGAAAGTGGTGATCGGCATATCGCGGAGGCGACAGACCTCGAACAGTTTCCGGGTCTGGCTCTCGATGCCCTTGGCACCATCGAGCACCATCACAGCGCTGTCGACTGCCGTCAGGGTACGATAGGTATCTTCGCTGAAATCCTCATGGCCCGGCGTGTCAAGCAGGTTGAATGTCTTCTCGCGGTAATCGAATGTCATCACCGAGGAGGCGACGGAAATACCCCGCTCCCGCTCCACCTTCATCCAGTCAGAGTGCGCACGCCGCTGTTCGCCGCGGGTCTTGACCGCGCCAGCAAGCTGAATGGCGCCCCCGAACAGCAACAGCTTTTCCGTCAGCGTCGTTTTTCCGGCATCTGGATGGGCAATAATGGCGAAGGTCCGCCGGTTGGCGACCCGTTGTTCCAGCGTAGTCATGATATGTCCTGAACTCCGTTCCCTGCGGCGCGGAGAAAATCAAAAAAGGGCCGGCGGGGCAGAGAATCGAGCGCCGCTGGCTGGCGCCTAGATAGAGCTTTTGCAGAGAAAAATCAATCCTTGGCTTTGGCGAGCGGAAGCTCGGGCCCATCCAGCGGTTCCTCAATCAGGCCGAGCCAGCGCGCCGCCAGCGAAATGGTCCAGCCTTGCAAAAACAGGGACGCGACAACAACAACGAAAACGACGTCAAAAAATCCCGTCGACACCGGTCCGGGGCTGATAATCGGGATGATGGCGAGGAAAATCGGAACCGCCCCGCGCAGGCCAACCCAGCCGATAAAGGCCTGTTGACGAAGACCGACCCGAAAGGGAGTTAGGCACAGCACGGTTGCCAGCGGCCGGGCAATAAAAATCAGCACCGCCGCCACGCCAAGACCATACGGGATTTGTCCGAGAACGTCCATGGGTGTGACCAGCAATCCCAGCATCAGGAACAATACGATTTGGCTGATCCAGGACAATCCGTCGTGAAACTGGATGACCCGTTCGGTCTGATGAGTCATGCGATGCCGCAGAATGACCCCGCAGATATAGACCGCGAGGAAGCCGCTGCCGCCGAACACGGTCGTCAGGTTAAATACAAGCAATGCCGCCGCCATGGCAAAAGGGGCAAACAGACTGACCGGCATCTTGATCCGGTTGATCAGGGTTGAGATCACCACTCCCCCCACACCGCCCGCCAGTGCGCCTAAGCCCAGTTGCAGGGCGAGGTCGGGCAGGAAGGAGACAAATGTCGTCATATTGAGCGGCAGTTCCGTATCGACAATCGTCACCATCGTAAGGGTAAGGAAAATAGCCATCGGATCGTTGATCCCAGCCTCGACCATGAGCGTTTCACCAAGCCCGTCTTTCAGCCGGATATTTCTCTGGCGAAGCAGGAGAAAGGTCGCCGCTGCATCCGTCGAGCCAATCACCGCGCCGAGCAACAGGCCTTCGGCAAGCGCTAAATCGAAAAAAACATGGATCAGGACGCCAACGATCCCGGTTGTCAGCACTACGCCAGCAATGGACAGGACAAAAGCCGGGGCCGCCGCCTTTCGGAGCGTTCGGCTATCCGTATCAAGTCCCCCGGAAAACAGGATCAGCGCAAGCGAGATGGCGCCAATTTCATAAGCAAGCGGGAAATCGTCAAACCGGACCCCACCAACACCGTCCTCGCCCATCAGCATGCCGATACAGAGGAACAAAAGCAGAAAAGGCGCCCCCATGCGAGCGGCAATCGGCGTCAACAGACAGCCGACGACAAACAGGGAGGTAATAAAAATAAGCAGATAACTCAGCGAGTCCATTGACCGTCTTTACAGTTGCATTTACCGTCCCAGACGACGAGAAAAAGATACTGCCGTAAATCGACGATATCCTATGTACGGCAGTCAGTCCTCCCTTACTTTCAGGACCAGCTTGCCAAAATTCTCGCCGCTAAAGAGCTTGAGCAGGATAGCTGGAAAATTTTCGATTCCAGCCTCCATATGAGTCTTGAATTTAAGCTTGCCTTCAGCATGCCATTCCGCCAGTTCCTTCACGCCTTCAGCGTATCGTTTCGCATAATCAAAAACGACGAAGCCTTCCATGCGGGCATGCTGAACCAGAAGGTTCATGTAATTTTGCGGACCACGAACCGGCTTTGTGTTGTTATACTGCGAAATCGCCCCGCAGATTACCACCCGGGCGTGACGATTGAGCCGGGCAAGCGCAATATCGAGGATTTCACCGCCAACATTATCAAAATAGACGTCAACACCTGTTTTAAGCGGCTCTTTCAGATCTTTAAGAAAGGTCTCGGACTTATAGTCAACGCAGGCATCAAAGCCAAGATCATCGACCACATACGCGCATTTAGCCGACCCGCCGGCAATGCCGACAGCCCGGGCCCCCTTTATTCTCGCAATCTGCCCGACGAGCGACCCAACCGCACCGGCAGCACCGGAAACAAGGACTGTATCTCCCTCCTTCACCGCGCCCACATCGAGAAGGCCAAAATAGGCGGTGAGACCCGGCATCCCGAGGCCACCCAGGTAATTCTCAATCAACGATAAATCCGGATCAATTTTTGTCAGGTCCCTGCCGGTCGAGATGCCATATTGCTGAATGCCCAATGTACCGCTGACAAAATCCCCAGCGCCGAAATCCGGATTGTTGGAGGCTATAACCTCTCCCACCGTGCCGGCGCGCATGACCTCCCCGATCTGAACCGGAGGGATATAGGATTTGCCGTCATTCATCCATCCGCGCATTGCCGGATCAAGGGAGGCATAGTAGATTTTTACCAGCACCTCTCCCTCCCCGATATCCCGCACGGGTTCAGTGACGAACTCCCAGTCGCTGTCTTTCGGCAGCCCGACCGGGCGGGCGGCGAGACGATATTGCTTGTTGGGCATGGATATGGACATAAGTTATCTTTCTAATGTTGAGGGTTGGTCCGTGCCATTATTTTGCCACGGACCATGAGCCCGGCTTTTCAGCCAATATGCCGCGTTACGCCGTTGGCAATTTATAATCCTTGAAATCCTCGCGGAGCTTGGTTTTCAGGAGCTTGCCGGTGGCAGTGTGCGGAAGCTCGTCGACGAAAACGACATCGTCCGGGAGTTGCCATTTGGCAAGGGTACTTTCAAGATGACGGATGACATCCTCGCGGCTGACGGAATGCCCTTTCTCTTTCACGGCAATAACCAGCGGCCGCTCATCCCATTTCGGGTGGGGAATGGCGATCACTGCCGCCTCAACGATACCCGGGCATCCAAGCGCCTCATTCTCGACATCGATCGAGGAAATCCACTCACCGCCGGACTTGATCACATCCTTCGAGCGGTCAGTGATCTGCATATACCCATCCGGATCAAGCGTGCCCACATCGCCGGTGCTGAACCAGCCGTCTTTATCCAGGACATTTCCACCCTCGCCCTTAAAGTAACCGTTTGTCACCCAGGGGCCGCGCACCTTCAGATCACCAAAGGCAACCCCATCGCGGGGAAGTTCCTTATTGTCATCGTCCGTGACTTTCAGTTCGACCCCATAGACGAGGCGGCCCTGCTTGACACGAACATCGATTTTCTTTGATTCCGGCAGTTCATTATGTTTTTTGAGAAGATTGCCGGTGGTTCCGATCGGACTGGTTTCCGTCATGCCCCAGGCATGGACCACGTTCACCCCATAGTCATTGACGAACGTCGCGATCATTGAACGCGGAGCCGCGGAGCCGCCGATCACCGTCCTGTTCATGGTTGAGAATTTAAGCTTATTCTCCTTCACATAGGCTAGTAGCATTAACCAGATGGTTGGCACGCCGGCGGACAACGTCACCCCTTCCGCCTCCATTAATTCATATAGCGAAGCCCCATCCATCGCCGCCCCCGGCAGCACCATCTTGGCACCGCACATGGCCGCGGCATAGGGAAGGCCCCAGGCATTTGCATGGAACATCGGCACCACGGCAAGGATTGAATCATGGTTGCTGACGCCAAGGCCATCCTGCGCGCAGACACAAAAGCTGTGAAGAACCGTCGAGCGATTGGCATAAAGTACGCCTTTCGGGTTTCCGGTGGTACCCGAAGTATAGCAGAGCGAGGAGGCGGTCTTCTCGTCAAAATCAGGCCAGCTGTACTCTCCGTCTTCCGCCCCGACAAGTGTCTCGTAACACAGCAGGTTATCGAGCTTGCTGTCCGGCATATTCTCCTCATCGGTCATCACGATGAAGCCTTCAACGTTGGACAGATGATCTTTTAGCGCCTCGATCAACGGCAGAAACGTCAGATCGACAAAAATAAAGCGGTCTTCGGCATGATTGACGATATAGGCAATCTGCTCGGGAAACAGGCGCGGGTTGATTGTATGACAGACCGCCCCCATGCCCGAGACGCCAAAATAAATCTCGATATGGCGATAGCCGTTCCAGGCGATTGTACCGATCCGGTCCCCAAGCTTGACGCCGAGCCGCCCGAGGGCCTGCGCCAGCTTCTTCGACCGCAGGTTGACATTGCGGTAATTGGTGCGGTGGATCGGTCCTTCGACGGTCCGTGACACAATTTCCACATCTCCATGATTGAGACCTGAATATTCAATAAGTGAAGAAATCAGCAGCGGCCGATCCTGAATAAGACCCAGCATTTTTTAATCCCTATTAGTTGATTGGTTTTTCATTTGCTGACTTAGCATAAAACCCGCCTGAGCTTAGGTAAAGCCTCTTCGAAAGGCGTCGTATTTTGAGACCGTTCAGTCCCCTTTTTACGACGCGCTATGCGGGGAATTTTCCGGCGGCGCCCCGTTTCCGTCAAGGGCATAGTTAAAAATCCGAATCACTTCACCAAAAAATGCTGCTTGTTCCGCATGCCAACAGGTTATTTCGCGGGCGATTTTCGTGATACGGGTCGTTTCACAAGCTTTTTTTGCCTGACTGCCGTGTGGTTGGATAGCCGGTTTGCCCAGGCGACAAAGTCCGCCATGACTTCATCGCGATTGATTTCATTCAGAAGTTCATGCCGCGCGCCCTCATAGAACTTATGCTGAACATTCTTAAATCCGTGCTTTTCATAGACCGCAAGCAGCCGTTTAACGCCTTTGCTCATTTCCCCTACCGGATCGCGGCTACCGCTAAGCAGGTAAATCGGCAGCATCTTGTTGACCTTCTCCAGAACATGGTCGCTGGTAATCCTGCCAAGGGCATCGAACAGATCGATCCATGTTGCGACTGAGCAGTCAAAGCCGCAAAGCGGATCAGCAATATATCTATCCACCTCCGCCTCATCCCGGGACAGCCAGTCAAACTCCGTGCGATTGGGCCGGAACGGCTTGTTAAACCCCTTGAAGGTCATTGATTTCAGCAGTCCGCTATGACCGTCACCGCCAAGGCGGAATTTCTCGATCCGCGCGATAGCCTTTCCAACCTTGCCTAACATCCCCGGCGGGCCATTGCTCGCCGACAGGGCTGCGGCGGCAATGGTGTCGCCATATATGGCCATATACTGCTGGACCAAAAACGAGCCCATGGAATGGCCGACAAGAATGACGGGAACGCCGGGATGGCGCTGCCCGATTTCCTGATTGAGCAGATACATATCGCGGACCGCCATGTTCCAGCCATCCTCGTCCGCCAGATGACCGGGAAGCGTGCCGCTCGGGATACTCTTGCCGTGCCCGCGATGATCGTTGGCATAGACCGCATAGCCAAAATTATTCAGCACGCGGGCAAATCGCTCATACCGTGCGCCATGCTCGGACATGCCGTGAGCAATCTGGACAACGGCTTTTGGCTCGACTTCTGGTCTCCACACATATGTATGAAGACGAAGTCCATCGGTTCCGGAGTATGTAAAACTTTCCACCATGCGTTTCGCACCTGTTTCCGCTATTAAGCCATGAACATGGCTCGCAGACAATATAGGATTAAAACTTGGCTTTGACAGAGGGACTTCGTTGGCTCTACAAATGTTTGTCAGAACACAAATGTTCTTCGAAATCGAAAAAACCGAGGTAAAAATAATGTCCAGCCCAAGCTTTCTGCAGGGGAATTCCCTCGCCGCCCGTGACGCCAAAAGCCAGATCCATCCCTATACCAATCTCTCTGTTCACGAGAAGGAAGGCCCGCTTATTATTGAAAGCGGCAAGGGCATTCATGTTTTTGATGAAGACGGCAAGGAATATATCGAGGGACTGGCCGGCCTGTGGTGTACGTCCTTTGGCTTTGGCGAGGAAGAACTGATCAACGCCGCCATCAAGCAGATGCGCAAGCTCCCCTATTATCACGCCTTCGCCAGTAAATCGACGGAGCCGAGCATTCGCCTTGCCGAGAAGCTTCTGGAGATTGCGCCCGCGGATTTCTCGAAGGTTTTCTTCGTCAATTCCGGCTCGGAAGCGAACGATACCGTCATCAAGCTGGTCTGGTATTACAATAATGCGCTCGGAAGGCCGAAGAAAAAGAAGATCATCTCACGCCAGAAGGCCTATCATGGGGTGACCGTTGCCGCCGCCAGCCTGACCGGTCTACCACCGTTGCATAATGATTTCGATCTGCCGATCCAGAATATCCTGCATACCAGCTGCCCGCATTATTACCGATTTGGCAAGGACGGCGAGAGCGAGGAAGAATTCGCGAGCCGCATGGCCGATGACCTGGAAAATCTGATCCTGAAAGAGGGCCCGGACACCGTCGCCGCCTTCATCGCCGAACCGGTAATGGGCGCCGGGGGCGTCATCATACCGCCCGTAACTTATTTCGAGAAAATTCAGAAGATCCTCAAAAAATACGATATTTTGATGATCGCCGATGAGGTGATTTGCGGCTTTGGCCGGACCGGACAGATGTGGGGCTCACAAACCTATGGGATCAAGCCCGATATCCTGAGTTGCGCCAAGGCCCTTTCCAGCGCCTACCTGCCAATCGCCGCCGTCATGGTATCGGAAGACATATTCCGGGGAATGGTCAAGCAGAGCGAGAAGCACGGCGCCTTCGCCCATGGTTATACCTATTCCGGTCATCCGGTCCCGGCCGCGGTCGCCATGCGCACCATGGAACTGATGGAAGAACGCAATATCATCGCTCATGTCCAGGATATGTCTCCACATTTCCTCAAGCGCTTCAATGCCTTGGCCGACCATCCGCTGGTTGGTGAGGTCCGCGCCTGCGGGCTTATCGGCGCCGTTGAATTGGTGGCCGACAAGAAGACAAAACGCTCTTTCGATCCGAAGTTCAAGGCCGGGCACAAAGCCTATATCGCCATGCAGGAGGCTGGCGTTATCAGCCGCGCAGTTGCAGGTGACAATATGGCCCTCTGCCCGCCGCTAATCATAACGGAGGCCGAGATCGACGAAATGTTCGATCGCTTCACAAAAGGCCTTGATGTCGCGGCTGATATGGCCAAAAAGGAAGACTGGTTCACAGGATAAGACGTAACACCGCATATATGAGTGTATGGAAAACGGACAAATGAGGGTCCGGGCAGCCACCCGGTGAGAAAACTGTTGGATTCTGTGTGAATTTAACTAGCTCTAATAGGATTATCACTAAGCGGAGTGCCCTAATGAAGAAAACGTTGATGACACCCGAATTCGCCTATTTTTTTAACGAGTGGCAGCCATCCCCTATTCTGGACACAGATGAAGCAGACTGAATGCAATATCTAGTCTATGTGAGTTCGGCAAGCCATCTTATGAAAGAAGATGAGCTGAAAGAAATTCTAAAAATAAGCCGCACGCGCAACCTCAGTGACGGCTTGACAGGTATGCTGCTCTATAAAGACGGTAGCTTTATGCAAATGCTTGAAGGCGAAGAAGAGGCAGTTACAAAGACGTTCAATCGGATCAACGACGACAGTCGACACAATGGACTCATTGTTATTTGCAAGGAAACAGCAGAAAGCCGAATCTTCGATGGCTGGTCCATGGGATTTCGCACAGTGAATGATACTGATTTAAAGAACATCCCGGGGTATGTCGGCCTCAGAAACGGGGACTTCACTGATCCGTCAATCATTGACAACCATCATTTCGCAATGACAATCCTGAAAACTTTCTATGAGTGAGACCCAGCCGCAGCAGTTTCAACATGGATAGAAAGATGAAGGGGCACAAATCCCCTTCCTTTAATGATGCAACACAATAGCATTCCTGCCTCGCGAATATAATTACTGGAGGCTTGGTCTGGTGGTCAGATAAAGTCGGCGGTGACAGAGTCCCCAAGCTGCCGTTTGATAGCATCGATATCGCCAAGCACCCAAAGCGCCGTGATCTGGTGGCCATCGCCTTTGAAAAAAGCACCGCCCGCCCAGGTTATCACCCTGCCGGTTCCCGGCGTACCATAGAAAACACCCTGATGAGTTCCTGAAAACGTCATTTTTGCGGCGGCGGAGGAGCCGGCATCAATCACCTCCTCGATATCACAGCGAAAATCCGGCAACCCCTCCCAGAGTTCGCGCATATATTTGATAAACCCTTCGGGCCCAGTCCGGACCGGGCCAAGAGAGCCGCGGAAATCGAAGTCGGCATGCAAGATTTCCCGGGCGCAAGCTTCGTCCTTTTGATTCCACACCTCGTGATAAAAACGCTCTATCAGCCGTGTCAGATATTTGTCATTTCCCGTCATCGGAACTTTCTTTTCGCGTTAACCGATCACACATGCTGGCCACCGTTGATATGCACCTCGGCGCCAGTGACGTAGGAGGACGGCGCATCACAGAGGAAATAGATGGTTGAGGCCACTTCTTCGGGTCGGCCCAGGCGGCGAAGCGGGATATCCTTGATCATGTCCTCCGTTCCCGGCGACAGGATCGAGGTATTGATCTCCCCCGGCGCGATGGCATTGACGCGGACTCCATGGGGACCGAAATCAGAGGCCATTTCCCGTGTCAGCGCCGACAATGCCGCCTTCGACGTACCATAGGCGGACCCGGCGAAGGGATGGACATGACGGCCCGCAATGGACGTGACGTTGACAATGGCGCCTTTCGCCGCGACCAGCTCATTGAACAGGCCCTGCGCCAGCATCAGCGGCGCAAACAGGTTCACGTTATAAACATGCAGCCAATCGGAATAATTCGAATTGAGGGTGCTGAAACGCTCCCCGTTTGGACCCTTGGGCGAAATTCCGGCATTATTCACCAGCGCATGTAACGCGCCGCCTTCCAGTTTTTCCCGAATGAGGGCGATCGCGCCGGGCAAGGCGTCAATATCCGCAAGATCAATCTGCAGATGGTCCTTCTCGCCTCCCTCCCAGGGGCAATGTTCAGAAAAGGCATAACGGGAAACGGTGAGCACCCGCCAGCCAGCGGCGCTGAACCGTTTAACCGTGGCATGTCCGATGCCGCGGCTCGCGCCGGTGAGCAAAAGGACCTTTTGTGTCTCGGACATCAGACTGTTCCTCGTCTTTTTTAAGGTCATCACCGGAATATTCCAGGATGAGGGCAGATTTTCTCACAATAGCGGTTCGGGGGTTATATGGAAACTGTCTTGTTTTTGGTATTGCCTTGCCGCGCCGACATTATGAGCGGGAAACTGGCGCCTTACTTCCTTAGTTCCGCGTGCGCCGTTTCAAGCTCACTTAATTTCGCCGCCAGATAACCAGACGGATGGCTGAAGCGAGCCAAGAGGATATAGAATACCGGCACCACGAACAGCGACAATATGGTTGAGAACATCACGCCGCCGATAATTACGATGCCGATGGCCGCGCGACTTTCGGCCCCCGCTCCGGTGGCGAGGGCCAGCGGCACAGCCCCCAGCGCCGTTGAAATGGTTGTCATCAGGATCGGGCGCAGGCGGATGATCGAGGCCTCGGTTATCGCGGTCAGGATATCGGCGCCTTCATCGCGAAGCTGGTTGGCAAATTCAACGATCAGGATGGCATTTTTGGCGGTCAGTCCGATCAGCATAATAATTCCGATCTCGCTGTATATATTCAGCGTAAGGCCGGTAATCAGGATCGAACCGAGCGCCCCGGTAATGGCGAGCGGCACCGTTGTCATAATAATCAGGGGATGGATAAAACTCTCGAACTGCGCGGCGAGCGCAAGGAACACGACCAGAAGTGCGGTGACAAAGGTAAATAGTAGCGCCTCGTTGGAATCCTTGTAGGAGCGGCTCAGTCCGTCATAGGTGATACGGGCGTCATCCCCGGCGACCTCACTGATGAGAGTGTCCATATAATCCAGCGCCGCTTCCAGCGTATACCCCGGCCCGAGAGAGGCCGATATCTGCACCGACCGGAGACGGTCGGACCGCTTGAGTTCGGCGGGACCCGCCCGTTCGGACAGGCTGACGAAATTGGAGAGCGGGATAAGTTCGCCCGAGCGATCAGAGCGCACATAGACATTGGCGAGGTCGCTGCGGTTACGCCGATCCTCCTTACGGCTCTGGATAATGACTTCATACTGCTTGCCGCCCTGGTCATAAGTCGTAACGTTGCGGGCCCCCATCAGGGTTTCAAGCGTCCGTCCGATAGTTTCTATCGAAACGCCCAGATTAGATGCTCTTTCGCGATCGATATCGACATGAATTTGCGGTTGTGTCTCCTCGTAATCCTTATCGAGGTTAAGCAGGTTCGGGTTTTCCCGCGCCCGGTCAATTATCTGGTCGACCCAGTCGTTAATGATGGCATAGGACGGGCCGCCGACATTGATCTGGACCGGCGCCGAAAATCCACGCTGACCGAGGCTGGCGGGATTAATGGCAAAGGCCCGGACACCGGGAACCGCCAGCAGGTCGGGGAAAATATCGGCGACAATCTCCTGCTGTGACCGCTCCCGCTGGCCCCAGGGCACGAGCCGGGTAAACATGAAGGCAGTATTGGCCGGGCCGGGCTGAGAAAAAGACCCGATGAAGGTGAACACCTGTCCGGCCTCACCGCTGTCGATTAACCGCTGGAATATAGTTTCTATCTTGTCCACATTGCGGCTGGTATACTCCAGACTGGCCCCCTCCGGGGCCCGGACCGGCACATAGAATATTCCGCGATCCTCGGTGGGGGCGAACTCCTTCGGGATCTCTTTGTAGATTGTGTAGGAGAGCGCCGAAAAGCCGACCGCAACGGCGATAATGACAAGTGGAATTTGCAAGGTCCCCCGCAACAACCTTCCATATCCGCTGGCCATGCCAGCAAATATTCGCTCGGTCACCTTGTAGAACCAGCTTTCGCGATTCCCCTCCACCAATAATTTAGAGCAAAGCATCGGGGTGAGCGTGAGCGCCACAAAGCTTGAGAACATCACCGCCGCTGCCACCGCGACGCCGAATTCACGGAACAACCGCCCCGTGGTCCCTTCCAGAAATGAAATCGGGATGAACACTGCGATCAGAACGATGGTTGTGGCAACGACTGCGAAGGCGACCTGACGCGAGCCCCGGCTGGCCGCCAGAAGCGGAGGCTCCCCCTCCTCGATCCGGCGATGGATATTTTCAAGCACAACAATGGCATCATCGACGACAAGCCCAATAGCAAGCACCAGCGCGAGCAGGGTCAGGACATTCACTGAATAATCCAGCGCTGCAAGGATGGTGAGCGTCGCGATAATCGAAACCGGGATGGCGACAGCGGGAATAAAAGTTGCCCGGATCGATCGCAAAAACAGGAATATCACAAAAATGACCAGCACCATGGCAATCGCGAGGGCAATAAAAACCTCCTTGATCGACTGGCTGATAAAAACGGACTGATCGTAGGAAACCGCAATATTAAGGCCAGCGGGCAGTCCCTGTTGCAGGCGCTTGATGATATCCTTGACGCCATTGGCGACCTCCAGAACATTGGCACCGGATTGACGGATAATTCCGAGGCCAATGGCGGTTTTTCCATTGATACGTAAACTTGTCCGGTCGTTTTCGGCGGCAATCTCGACATCCGCCACATCCCCAAGCCGAACAGGCCCCTCGCCCGTATCGGTGATGATGATCCGCTTGAATTCCTCTGGCGTTTTCAGACCTGATTCCGTCTTGATGTTAAACTCACGCATACTCGATTCAATGCGCCCCGAGGGAATCTGAACATTCTGTCCACGCACGGCACTCTCAATGTCCTGAACAGTCAGGCCTCGGGCGGCAAGCGCTGGCGTATTCAGCCATACCCGCATGGCATAGCGGCGGGCACCGCCAATGCGAACCTGCGCCACCCCGTCAACCGTTGACAGAGGGTCCACCAGATTACGCTCGGCAAAGTCGGTAAGTTGCAGCTGATTGAGGGCGCTACTGGTCAGGGACAGCCAGAGAATTGGCCGGGCATCGCTCTCGGTTTTTGAAATCTGCGGGGAATCCGCTTCTTCGGGCAACTGGTTCACAATCCGCGCAATCCGCGAGCGAATGTCATTTGTCGCGGATTCGATGTCCCGGTTGAGTGAAAACTCGACATTCACCGAGGAGTATTCCTCGCGGCTCGTCGATTGTATCCGCACCACGCCGCTAATCCCGGCCACCGCGTCCTCGATGATCTGGGTAATCTGGCTTTCAATAATCTCTGCCGAGGCGCCGCGATAGCCAGTGCTGATGGACACATTGGGGCTGTCGATATCCGGGTATTCGCGAACACTCAGAGACTGATAGGAAAACAGACCGAACAGAATCAGTACGAGAGAACAAACGATGGCAAGAACGGGACGCTTAATGGCGAGGTCGGGCAGGTTCATCAACTCGCCTCTGACGTCTGCAGGATTGAGGAGGTTTTGACCGGTGATCCGTCCTTCACCTTTTGTATGCCTTCGACAATTACCACATCGCCTTCAGAAAGACCTTCCGTTATTTCCGCCAGCCCATTGATCCTGCGCCCTATTTTTACCGGAGCACGGACGGCTTTATCGTCTTTTATAACGTAGACATGCGGGCCGGAAACAGTCGTAACGATGGCTTCCTCGGCGATCATCAGGGCGTTGCTGTCGATGCTCACCTGCAAATCCACCGATAAAAACATGCCCGGTTTGAGGACACCGTCCTCATTCGGCACAAGTCCCCGTATCCGTACCGCCCGGGTTACCGCATCCACGCGAGTGGCAATGGTCCCGACCACACCCTCAAAAACCCGGTCCGGATAGGCAATGGTTTTTGCCCGAAATTTCTGATCTGGATGGACCTCGGAAAGATAGCTTTCGGGCAGGTCGAAATCGAGCTTGATCGTCCCAATATCATCAAGTGTTGTGATCACATCACCGGGGCGGACAAGAGAGCCGACGCTCACTTCGCGAAATCCGAGAATACCGGAAAACGGGGCACTTATCCTATAATCGCTGATCCGGGCCCTATCGCCGGACACCTTGGCCTCAGACGCCGCCAGTTCAGATTGCAACAGGTCAACCTGGGCCCTCGGAACATTTTTCGTGTCATACAGTTTCAGGGCACGGTCATAGAGCTTGCGGGCGTTATCCCGCTGAGCCTGCGATTCGGACAAATTGGCCTGAAGTTCCAGATCATCAAGCTGAACCAACAACGTGCCCTTCTTCACCTTTTGCCCCGCCGCGAAATCCATGTGGGTGACTTTCGCAGTGACCTTGGACGTAACATCGACAGATTCGTTAGCTTTTGCCGTGCCGACGGCGGTGATCGTCCGCGGCAGAGATTTCCGGATAACGGTGGCAACGATTACCTCCTGTGGGGCTTGCGCCGGCCGCTTTGTCGCCGTAGTTTTCTGTGCGCCGCCGATATAGGGCAGTCGCTCACGGAAATGCCACCCCACCGCTCCCGCCGCGACCATAATCAGGATTATGATTATTTGTGTCGTTTTTTTCATAATTACGTTAGCTTTACTGAAAATCGATCCCGGCAGATCTGTTTCAGGCGAGTTTGAAACGAAAGAATAAATCTGCAAACAGGATTGTTTGATCATAACCAGCATCTCCTGATTGAGGCCATATGACAACATATCTTTTCACGCACCGTGACTGCCTATTCCATGATACAGGGGTCGGCCATCCGGAAAGACCGGACCGGCTCCGGACCGTTCTGCATCAACTTGATCTCGAAAATTTTCCCGATCTTGTCCGCTGCGATGCCCCCCTCGCCGACCGCGAGACACTCGCCCTTGCCCATACGAAGAGCTATCTCGATGACCTCGAGGCCAAGGCCCCACAGGCTGGTATTATCTCACTCGATCCGGATACGAAAATGTCGCCGGGCTCCCGATCGGCAGCTTTGCGCGGCGTTGGTGCCGTAATCGCGGCGATCGACGCCGTATTTGAACAGAAGGATAGCAATGCCTTTTGCGCCATCCGCCCGCCGGGACATCATGCGGAATCGGACCGGGCGATGGGCTTCTGCCTGTTCAACAATATCGCCATCGGCGCCCTGTACGCCCGGCAAAAATACAATCTTGATCGTGTCGCCATCATAGATTTCGATGTTCATCATGGAAACGGGACACAGCAGATACTGGAGAATGATCCGGGTGTGTTCTATGGCTCCACGCATCAGGCCCCGTTTTACCCGGGAACCGGCAGCGCAAATGAAACCGGCGTCGGCAATATTCTGAATGTGCCTTTGGCCGCAGGTGACGGGTCCTCACAATTCCAGACGGCTTATCGTGACATCCTCCTGCCCGCGCTCAAAAAATTTGATCCAGAGCTATTGCTGGTCTCGGCGGGATTTGATGGTCATGAAAAGGACCCGCTCGCCAGCCTGAACCTGACAGGCTCGGATTTTACCTGGATTTCAGAAGAACTTATGCAGATCGCCAATGATCATTGCAGCGGACGGCTTGTTTCAGTGCTGGAAGGCGGCTATGACCTAGACGCGTTGGCGGAAGGCGTCGATACCCATGTGAAAGCATTGCTCCGGACCTGAGAGCAGGATATAAGTTGGCAAAGGAGAAATTATGTCCGACAGCAAAAAACTTCCCGACGATATCGCCGGCATGACCTTCGAGGTAGCCTTGAAAGAGCTTGAGGAGATCGTTGAAAAACTTGATTCCGGTAAGGTCGATCTCGACCTCTCCATCGATATTTATACGCGCGGATCCCTTCTCAAGCAGCATTGCGAAAGCAAATTACGAACGGCACAGGAACGCGTTGATAAAATCGTCAGTCAGAACGGGACTCTAACCGTTGAACCGGCGAATATTGAATGATCCTGCTCCGGATTTCATAGACCGCCGCCTATCCTCTTAATTAACGTCTTGAGTATTCTATATGGAAGATGAATTTGGCAAAGCGCTTCGTCAGACTGCCCAGCTTTTAGAACGGGAACTCGAAGCTTTCCTACCGTTAAATGAAGGACTGGAAAAGCAGCTCTACAAGGCAATGCGCTATGCGGTGTTGTCGGGCGGCAAACGTCTCCGTGCTTTTCTCGTGATCCAGGCCGCCGATCTGTTTTTAGTGCCCCGACCCCATGCGATACGGGTTGCCGTCGCGCTTGAGTGCGTCCACAGCTATTCTCTGATCCATGACGACCTGCCCTGCATGGATGATGACGATTTGCGTCGCGGCATTCCAACAGTTCACAAAAAATTCAACGAGGCAACAGCGATACTTGCAGGCGATGCCCTCCAATCGCTCGCCTTTGAGATATTGAGCGATCCCAAAACCCACTCCTCAGCCGAGGTGCGCGCGTCTCTCGTGGCGAAGCTGGCCCGAGCCATCGGCGCCAAGGGCATGGTAGGGGGCCAAACCATGGATATCTACGCGAACGCAAAAGTTATAGATATCGTCACCATCACCCGCCTGCAACAGCTCAAGACCGGCGCCCTGATTGCCTTTGCCTGTGAGGCTGGCGCCATCCTTGGTCACGCGTCACCAGCAAAAACGAATGCTTTAAAAGCCTTTGCCCATGATTTGGGGCTGGCCTTTCAGATCACGGACGACATATTGGATAAAGAGGGTACGACCCGGGAAATGGGGAAGGTCACCGGTAAGGACGAAGCGGCGGGGAAAATCACCTTCGTCTCGCTATTGGGTGTGGAAGAGGCTAAAATCCACGCATCAATGCTCGCCGAGCAAGCCGTATCGCATCTTGAGATATTCGGCCCAAAAGCGGATTTGCTACGGGACGCGGCAGCGTTTACAATCAAACGCAGAAAATAAGAATGAATGAATAACGTGACAAAAGAACTTCAGACTCCCCTGCTCGATCAGATTAACGAGCCCCGGGATATGCGCGCCCTGTCCATGAGCCAGTTGATCCAGCTGGCCAGTGAGTTACGGGCGGAGACCATTGACGCCGTCTCGGTGACAGGCGGACATCTCGGTGCCGGTCTTGGCGTGGTCGAACTGACAGTTGCCCTCCATCATGTGTTCAACACACCAGAAGACCGTTTGATCTGGGACGTAGGTCATCAATGCTATCCACACAAGATTTTGACCGGCCGCCGAGGCCGTATCCGGACGCTGCGCCAGCCCGGCGGGCTGTCCGGCTTCACCAAGCGCGCGGAAAGCGAATATGATCCGTTCGGGGCTGCCCATTCCTCAACCTCGATTTCCGCAGGCCTCGGGATGGCGGTTGGGCGGGATTTGCTGGGAAAGCATAATAATGTCATTTCCGTCATCGGCGATGGCGCCCTCAGTGCCGGCATGGCCTATGAGGCAATGAATAACGCCGGTGCCATGGATGCGCGCCAGATCGTCATCCTCAATGACAATGACATGTCGATCGCGCCGCCCGTCGGGGCGATGAGCGCCTATCTTTCGCGGCTGCTGTCCGGCAAGCCCTATCGCAGCCTGCGGGAGGTTGCCAAGCAATTTGCCTCCCTGCTGCCCGGCAGGCTGGAGCGCACTGCCCGCCGCGCCGAGGAATTTGCCCGCGGCATGATGACCGGCGGCACCCTGTTTGAGGAACTCGGGTTTTATTATGTTGGACCGATCGACGGGCATAATCTCGAACATCTGATCCCGGTTCTTAAAAATGCACGGGATTCCCGGCACGGCCCGATCCTGATCCATTGCGTCACACAAAAAGGCAAGGGGTACGCCCCCGCCGAGGCGGCAGCCGACAAATATCACGGCGTTTCCAAATTCGACGTGATTACCGGCGCCCAGGCCAAGGCGGCCCCGAACGCCCCCGCCTACACCAAGGTTTTTGCGCAAAGCCTGATCGAGGTGGCGCGCGACGATGACAAGATTGTTGCCGTGACAGCGGCAATGCCGGACGGGACGGGCCTTAACCTGTTTGCACAGGAATTCCCGGGCCGCTGCTTCGATGTCGGCATCGCCGAGCAGCATGCGGTGACGTTTGCCGCCGGTATGGCCACGGAGGGGTTAAAACCCTTCGTCACGATCTATTCCACTTTTTTACAACGCGCCTATGATCAGGTTGTGCATGATGTGGCGATCCAGAACCTACCGGTCCGCTTTGCCCTTGATCGCGCCGGTCTGGTCGGGGCCGACGGGCCGACCCATGCCGGGTCCTTTGATATTACCTATCTTGCGACACTTCCGAATATGATGGTAATGGCCCCGGCAGATGAAGCCGAGCTTAAACATATGGTGGCAACGGCCGCGGCCTATGACGCCGGGCCCTGTGCCTTCCGCTATCCACGCGGCGAAGGCGTCGGTGTCGAGATGCCGGAAAAGGGAGAGGTTCTGCCGATTGGTAAAGGCCGTATTCTCTGCGAGGGCGACCGCGTCGCTCTCTTGTCCTTTGGAACGCGCCTTCAGGAAACATTGCTCGCGGCCGAAGAGTTGGAGGCGAAGGGAATTTCCACCACCGTCGCCGATGCCCGTTTCTGCAAACCCCTCGATGAAGACCTCATCCGGACGCTCGCCCAAACCCATGATCTGCTAATCACCATTGAAGAAGGGGCCATCGGTGGTTTCGGCAGCCATGTCCTGCAATTCCTCAGCATGAACGGGCTGCTGGATCACGGGTTGAAGGTACGCCCGCTCTGTATGGCCGATATCTTCATTGACCAGAATAAAATTGACGAAATGTACAATCAGGCCGGCCTCAACCATCAACAAATTGTAAATACCGCAGTGGCAGCACTTGGAAAAGACACAACAGCGCGGCGGAATATCTCCGCCATATAGAGAAAATGGATACTACACTACCCTCACAACGACTCGATCTGGAACTGGTTCGTCGCAAGCTTGTCAAAAGCCGGGCGCGGGCGCAGAGCCTGATTGCTGGCGGACAGGTATCGGTGGGCGGATCGGTGACTATCAAGACAACTCGGCAAGTAACGGCCCTGACCGACATCGAACTCAGCGATCAGACGGATAGCTGGGTCGGTCGCGGTGCCCATAAACTGCTAGCGGCGCTCGATCATTTCGGCATTGATCCGAGGGACCGCATTGCCGCAGATATCGGCGCATCGACCGGTGGCTTTACCCAGGTCTTACTGCGTCGCGGCGCAAAGAAAATATATGCAGTGGATGTTGGTCACAGCCAGATTAATGCGGAAATCGCCAGAGACCCCCGTGTCGTCAATCTTGAAAAAACCAATGCCCGCGACCTGACGGCGGCCCATATTCCCGAACCGCTCGGGATTATTGTCGCCGATGTCAGCTTTATTTCGCTTAAACTGGCCCTTCCCGCCGCGCTCTCTCTCGCGGCAAATGGTGCCGTCCTCATCGCCCTTGTCAAGCCACAGTTCGAGGTCGGCAAGGGAAATGTGGGCAAGGGGGGCATCGTCCGCGACCCTGATCTGGTTGCCACCGTTCCGGTCGATCTGGAAGGCTGGATCAACACCCATTCTGGCTGGCGCTCTCTTGGTATCATCGACAGCCCGATTGAGGGCAGTGACGGCAACCACGAATTCCTACTGGGAGCCTGTTATGATGGTTGATCTGACCATTGACCGGATTGGCGCCAACGGTGATGGCATCGCGGAGAACGCCGGCAAAATCTATTTTGTTCCCTATACCGCCCCTGGAGATAAGATACGGGCGACGGAACAGGAACAACACGGCCGGGGATATATAGCGAAACTCGATGAGCTTCTTGTCGCCGGGCCAGACCGAGCCCACCCCTCGTGCCATCATTTCGGCACCTGTGGCGGCTGCAGTCTTCAGCATCTGATGCCTGCTTATACAGCAACATGGAAACGGCAACGGATCGTGGACTGCCTGTCGCTGGCGGGCATTAATGATATTGAGGTGGGATCGACGGTTAACAGCGACCCTCAAAGCCGACGGCGTGTGGAGTTCATTGCTTCAAAACGTAAAAAAGGAGTGATGATCGGCTTTCACCTTCGCCGCAGCCACCAGATTTTTGACGTTGGCAAATGCCCGCTGATAAACGGGAAGCTAATGGACCTGGTAAATCCGCTCCGTGCAATGCTCCCCCGGGTAATGGCTCGTAACAGTACAGCAAAAATTGCGGCGACCCAGACCGATAATGGCCCCGACGTGCTAATTACAGCAGATTATGATATCGGATTATACGAACGTGAAGCCCTCGCGTTTTTTGCGCGAAAAAATGGGCTATCCCGGATTTCCTGGCAACATCAGGGGGGGGATCTGCCGGAAGTCATTACCGCTTGCCAGCCGTCGCATGTCCGGATTGGTGATATTTCCGTCGCGCTCTCCCCCGGCGGATTTCTGCAAGCTACGGAAGCCGGAGAACTGGCCCTTGTCAATCGGGCGATTGCGGCCCTTCACGGTGCGACCCATATCGTGGACCTGTTTGCTGGCTGCGGCAGTTTTACCTTTCCACTCGTTCATCGTGCAAAGGTTCATGCCGTTGAAGCCGATAAATCCCTGATTACGGCACTGCAGTCTGCCGCCAACAAGAATATGCTTCCTGTCACCTCGGAGGAGCGGGACTTGTTTCGGCGCCCGTTGCGGGCCGCTGAACTTGCCGCGTTCGATGGCCTGCTCTTCGATCCGCCGCGCGCCGGGGCAAAGGCACAGGCGGAGGAGATTGCCAAAAGCGATATCCCGACGGTTGTCGCAGTTTCCTGCAATCCAATAAGTTTTGCGCGGGACGTGGGTATTTTGCTGGCCGGGGGATATGACCTTATTTCCGTTCTTCCCGTTGACCAGTTTCTATGGTCCCCGCATATCGAGATGGTGGCGGTTCTGGAACGACCTAAAACGGCCTAAAACAGACTAGCGCGGCAGGGAAAAAGGTTTGGAGGGGGTGTCATGGACAGCCCCGAAAATAGGTCCGCTGACATAATCGACACCCATCGTAAAGGCGGCACGGGCGAGAGCGTCATGATCGATTGACCGCCAGATACATTTCAGTCCGTGCTTTTTGGTACGGTGGAACAAGGCCTCAATATGTGACAGCTCAAGGCTTTCATGCCCGGCAAGTGTGATGGCGCGAACGGGAAGATCGCGGATCGCCTCAAAATCATTCCAGTTCGGACTGACCTCGAACGTAAAGCCTAGAACAAGCAGGCGAAGCGACGTGAAGATCTGGCGATAGCGGCTGTTTGGCACACCGGGAGCGATATCCTGAACATTCAGGACGATATGATGCCCGGTATAGGGTGGCAGGGCCGCGAGGATACGGGCGTATTTACCGCGGCAGAATGCATTTGCCAGGGTCTCGAAGTGAACCGAGAGAAAAATTATCGGTTTATTACCGACACCGCCAAGATTTTTCAGGAATTTGCCGGTTTCGCGTAAAACCAGAAAATCCATCTCCGCCCGCAGTCGCGAGGAGCCGTTGAACACGGGATCACCCTCGCCAAGGGTCGTGCCCTCCCCGTCCAACTCGCATGAGCTCACCGCTTCGTTCATGGCGACAAAGCCCTTGCGACGATTGATAAGCGGGCGAAACTTCACATTGATTTCGGGCTTTCTTTCGCGAAACTCCCGTGCTTCCTTATCCTGCGACTTGACAATGGCCTGACGAAAACAGGCAACGAGATCCTCAAGCGACCGTATCCGGTCAAGACCGTCAAAATCCTCGATCTCCAGCATTGCCGCCTCGACTGAAATCAGTTCGCCGCCCGGAAGTTCCCCGAACAGCTTATTGACGAGGTCTGCCGCAATTGACCTGGATTTTTCTAGGGCTTCCTCGCGCGTTACATCGGCAAACAGAAGCGCAAAATGGCCATCGTCGAGGGGAACAAAGATATCATGACGGCCGAGTTTGCGGCTTAGAAATGCATCAGCAATCGTCATCACGTCTTTGCGGATGCGGCCCCATTGCTCCGAATATTGCGCCCGCACCTCTTCCAGACCGATGATCTGGATACTGCCGGTGATCAAGTTTTCCAGCGCCTCTTCAAAGGTCTTGCCGTAGGGTTTCAGGAAGTTGGTCGCCTCCCCAATCTCGTAATGCGCGACAATGCCCGGCTGGGCGGTGGCCTTCGTGCCGGATTGGCGTCTTCCCTGATTAAAATAGCCGGGATTGATTGCCCCTGTCTGTTCGGTCTGCTTTGGCATTGACTCCTGATTCCAGAAAATATGAGCCGTTATAAAATGTACATGACTGTGACCATCGGCCCCTATAGTGATAGAATAGAGTGTATAAAGCGTTAATTTCCAAGCATATCCAGTTGGGAAACCGATGGCATTGGAGATTCAAAACAGCAGTTGCGCCCTTCTCTGCCTATCGGTAAATTGGCAGAAATTACGTCTGTATCCTGATGCGCCCACAGAGAGAGAAATGGCCCGAACCGATCACCTGTTAGATACCTCCGGCCTCAATTGCCCGCTCCCGGTGCTGAAGGCGAGAAAAGCCATGAAGGGCCTTGCCAATGGCGAGCGACTTACCGTGATCGCGACCGATCCCGCCTCCAGTATCGACTTCCGGCATTTCTGTCATGTCGCGGGCCATCTGCTTGAAAAGCAAACGGAAAAAGACGGCGTCCTTGAGTTTGTCATCCGCAAGTCGGCACCGGCATAAGGCTACCGCCCTTCGTCCCCTATGGGGGTGCTGCCTTGTGCGGTATGGCCCTGCTTGAAATCCGGGGGTGGTTCATAAGGATCTGGCGTCTCTGCCCCTTCGCCCGGATAAACGGAAAGGGAAGGGAAAGCGAACCCCGTCCCGGCATTTTCGACAATCCGTTTTATGGCATAGGCGAAATCCTGCTTGATATCGAGCCAGTCGCCCCAGACCGTTGTTTTCGTGAAACAATAGATCATGATATCAATACTGCTCTGATTGAAGCTGTCGGTAACGACAAACATTGTCGCGTCTTCGGGCTGTACGAAATCTTCATTGCCAATCAAGTAATCCTTGATCTCTCCAGTTATGGTCTGCAATTGGGCGACGGTCGTTGAATATTCGACGCCAATTTTCCAGAAAATCCGGCGATGGGTCATTTCGGAAAAATTAGTCACCGCCTTATCGGCGAAAGTGGCGTTCGGAACGATTGTCGGGGCCTTATCGAAGCGACGGATCATTGTCGAGCGAAACCCGATTTTTTCCACCGTTCCTTCAACAATGTCATCTACCTTGACCCAGTCCCCCGCCTTGAACCGTTTCTCGGCGAGGATCAGGAACCCACTGATCAGGTTCTTGAACAGGTCCTGCGCGCCGAGCGCCACCGCAACGCCGACGATCCCGAGACCGGCGATAATCGGTCCGACCTGGATGCCCCAGAGTTCAAGAACTGTCGCAGCCCCGAGACCGGCGACAATGCCTTTCATGATCTTGACGAGAAACCGGACCATTTCGACGGAGAATAATTCCTCCAGCCTGCCCAGAAAATAGGTCAGCGGATCGATGGCACAATAGAGGGCCCAGAACAGATTAAAAACAATGAGCGAGCGGATAATCCTGCCGCTGGCAATGGCGATATTTCCTTCCTGCTCGAACCCCGGGATTTCGAGAGCGAAGTAAATGCCGAGAACAACCGGGATAAACCGGATCGGGCACTTCAGGGCGAGAATGACCTGATCGTCAATCTGGCTTTTTGATCTCTGTGCGAGTTTGACCACGCGATTTACTACGAACCTCGTAAAAACTCCGCGGATGAGCAGTGCAAAGGCAAGGATCAGAAGCGCCGTAATGATTGAGCTGAAATCGATGCCCATATAACCCGTATGCCAGACCTCCCTGACGATGTTCCAGAAATCCTGAATATTTTGCAAAAGTCCATTATCCCCAATTTTCCGCGCGTGCCCCCTCAATAACGACTGCGGACGTGTAAATCAAACCTTGCCGGAAATTTATTGAAAATCAGACATGTTTCAGCGCAAAACGGCCATCAGTTTCTCAATGTCATCCGCGGTCGTATTCCAGGAGGCAACGAGCCGGATTTCCCTGTTTTCAGCGGGGCCGCTCGGATAATAAAGAACGTCCGATGCCGCCAGACGAACGAGCACATGCGCCGGCAACCGGGCAAAAACAATATTTGCCTCAACTGGATAGACAAGCTCGGCATCTGCGATATTGAAAATCTCCCCGGCCAGGCCAGAGGCCATTTCATTCGCATGGGTGGCTGTCTTCAACCACCGGTCATTGGTGAGATAGGCATTGAGCTGCGCTGACAGATAGCGCATCTTTGAAAAGAGATGGCCGCCCCGCTTGCGGCGGAATTCAAATTCCCTGGCCTTTTCCATATCAAAGAAAACAACCGCCTCCGCCGCCATCGCGCCGTTCTTGGTGGCGCCAAAGGAGAGAACATCGACCCCTGCCCGCCAGGTCATATCAGCGGGAGTACAGTCGAGGGCGGCCGCGGCATTGGCGAAACGCGCACCATCCATATGCAGGCCGAGGCCATGGCGTTTTGCGATCTCACTGATGGCACCGATCTCGCCCGGGGAATAAAGTGTCCCGCATTCTGTGGCCTGGGTTACGCTAATGGCACTCGGCTGGGCATGATGGACCACCCCGGCCCCGGCCTGCGACAAAGCGCGCGACAAGGTATCTGCGGACAGTTTTCCTTCATCCCCCGCCAGCAGGGCAAGTTTTCCGCCGCCCGAATAGAATTCCGGCGCGCCGCATTCGTCCTGCTCGATATGAGCAAGCTGGTGACAATAAACGGCCCCATAAGGGGGCAACATAATGCTGAGACCAAGGACATTGGCGGCAGTGCCCGTGGCAACGGGAAAGGCCATCAAATCGCATTCGAAAATGCTTTTAAGCTTTTCCTCGACCTCGCCCGTTAGCGGATCATTCCCGTAGCCGAGCGCCGACCCCATGTTCGCATCGCCAAGGGCGGCGAGGATTTCCGGTGTCACCGGCGCTGCGTTGTCACTGGCAAAGTTAATTTTCGTCGCTTGAGTCATAACGGGACCTCGCCTTTATCAATCGTTTATTATGGTCAGGGGAATGGGATCAAAACCGGGTTCAGCGTTTGGCAAAAATGCCCGCGTATCAACAGTCTTTCCGTTAGAGATGCCTGCAATGAGCCAGATCATTTCAGGCTCGCGAACCTCTCGGGCATCAGTGGCGGACGGGACAGGCGCCCCGTCAGGATGGGAATGGAAAAGGCCAATTATGGCATCCTCGCCCTCCTGAAGCTCCATTTCAAGCCTGATCCGAAGGCTGGGGTCAATTTCAAAAGACTGGCATTTATCAGCGGCAATATTTTCTGAAAACGCTATTCGCGTTACTTTACAGCAATGGCGAGGTCGATGACGGCCAATAAGCAAGGCACAGGCCTCCTCTGGCCAAAGTGCCTCCGCATGGTCGAGAAGCCGATCAAGCGCCTCTCTGCCAATGACCAATGCCATTATTTTCCGTCTTTATCCAGATTGAGAGTTCCCAGAACCGATCCGTCTGACAAACTGATAACCAGAATCCGCTGTGTCATTCCGTCGGCACCAAGGATTAGGAACAGCCGGTCATTCGAAGCAGAAAGATCGATAATCTCCATATCCGCCGGGATCGAAACTTTTATATCACCAAGCTCGGCGAGATGCGTCTCCGTGGTTGCGGGTTCCGCAAGCGGTCTCGACGTTTCAGATGTGGTAGTATCGGTTGCTGTCAGGCGCTGAAATATGGTAACGCCTATGACGACCACAAAAAGAACGATCAACGCGCCAAGAACTCCGACGATCCATTTCAGGACGGCGTGATTTGGTTCCGATTGCGGCTCCCTGTTTTCTGTCATCTGTCTGCCTGTTTATAAAATAATTTCTCTGGTTCATTGGTATGCCATCTCTCAAGGGTTCACATCAAGTTGAAGTTTCAGACGACGCCGTTGGAGGCCGCCTTGACCGGTTGCTTGCCGACGCCCTCGACGCCCTGTCACGAAGCCGGATCAAGGCCTTGATAAAGGCAGGAATGGTTCAACTTGACGGACAGGCAATGAAGGACCCGGCTCGCACCGTCCGCCTCGGGGAGGTTTTTGAGATCATCATTCCGGACGCGACGGAGCCGGACCCCGAGCCTGAGGATATCCCCCTCGATATCGTTTTTGAAGATGCCCACCTGATCGTCATCAACAAATCGGCGGGAATGGTGGTGCATCCGGCGGCGGGCAACTGGTCTGGGACGCTGGTCAATGCCCTTCTTTTTCATTGTCGGGATAGCCTGTCCGGTATTGGTGGCGTCAAACGCCCCGGCATCGTCCACCGGATCGATAAGGATACCAGCGGCCTGATGGTGGCAGCAAAAACCGATGCGGCCCATCAGGGCCTCGCCGCGCTGTTCGAGGCCCATGACATAGAACGGCGCTATCGCGCGGTCGTATGGGGCCGGGTCTATCCAAAAACGGGCGTGATTGAGGAGAATATCGGGCGCGACCCGCATAACCGAAAACGCATGACGACGGTGAGCGGCGGTGGCAAAACCGCCTCAACTTCATATGAGCTTGAGGAAAATTTCAACGACGTCGCCAGTCTCGTCCGTTGCGACCTCAAAACCGGTCGCACTCACCAGATCCGGGTTCATATGGCCCATATCGGCCATCCGCTAGTTGGTGACCCCGTCTATACCCGTTCCAAGCCTCGCCGCACCCAGACACTGTCAGAAGAACGACAAAAAATTATTCAGGATTTCCGGCGGCAGGCCCTGCATGCGCAAACCCTCGGCTTTGTGCATCCTGTCACAGACAAACCCTTGAATTTTGCGGTAGAATTCCCATCTGATATGAAGAGACTGGTTGCTGCATTCAGGGGGTAGGAATGCTCCGGAAAGGCAGTCTGGTCTCGGATTATACAGGAATTGTATAGATGGGCTTGTTCCCTGTGCGTCGAGACGGCGGAGAACAGGTGCCGATTTAAAGAGAGGGTTACAGTCATGACTATTGCTTCCGTACCTGTCTTGACGCCAGAAGGCGGGCTTTCCCGTTATCTTCAGGAAATTCGGAAATTTCCGATGCTGGAGCCGGGAGAGGAATACATGCTGGCAAAAGCCTGGCGCGATCATGAAGATACCGATGCCGCCCATAAAATGGTGACCAGCCATTTGCGTTTGGTTGCCAAGATTGCCATGGGATACCGGGGCTATGGACTGCCGGTCGCCGAACTGATTTCGGAAGGCAACGTCGGCATGATGCAGGCTGTGAAAAGATTTGAGCCGGAAAAAGGCTTCCGCCTGTCGACTTATGCCATGTGGTGGATCCGGGCCGCTATTCAGGAATATATCCTGCGGACTTGGTCACTCGTGAAAATGGGGACGACCGCCGCCCAGAAAAAGCTGTTCTTTAACCTGCGTAAAATCAAGGGCCAGATTGAGGCCATTGACGAAGGTGACATGACGTCGGAACAGGTGAAGACGATTTCCACCAAGCTCAGCGTCTCGGAGGAGGAGGTCATTAATATGAACCGCCGCCTCACCGCCCCTGACCATAGTCTGAACGCGCCTATGCGGGCAGACAGCGAGGGCGAATGGATGGACTGGCTGGAAGATGATACGCCGGACCAAGAAACCGTGTTTGCGGAAAATCAGGAACTCAAGAGCCGCCGGGCCATGCTGGTCAAGGCTATGGATTGCCTCAATGATCGCGAACGGCATATCCTCACTGAAAGACGGTTACGTGATGAGCCGCAAACGCTGGAAGATCTTAGCCAGCACTACAGCATCAGCCGGGAACGTGTTCGTCAGATTGAGGTCCGCGCCTTCGAAAAACTGCAACGAGCGATGAAATCGAAGGTCATGGAGGAACGTCTGGCCTAGGCTCCATCACAGGTTTACAATTTAAAGGGCGCTGTAAAGACTACAGCGCCCCTTATTATTTCAGCCCCGGATGGACATCACAACCCGTTGGCAAAAAAGCACGATCCGTCAGGTCTTTCCTTGAAACGCTGGGTATGGTCTCATGTGTCAAGGAGGTTCAGATGTCTATCAACGATGCAAGTCCATATTCTGCCCGAATGCAGAGGGTTCTCAACTATATTGACGACCATCTTGAAGATGATTTGAATGGGGATGTTCTGGCAAATGTTGCCGCATTCTCAAAATTCCATTTCCAGCGACAATTTTCTGCTCTCTTCGGAATCACTATTCATCGCTATATCCAGCTCATGCGGTTTAAACGCGCCGCTTTCAGGCTGGCGTTTCGAAAAGACAGGTCCGTTTTTGAAATAGCATTGGACAGCGGATACGAAGGGCCGGAGGCATTTACCCGGTCATTTCGGAAACACCAAAACCAAAGCCCGAGTGCTTTTCGGAAAGACCCGCAATGGAATCCTTGGCATGTAGCTTACGCCCCTGTTAATCAAATAAGGAACAATTACATGTCCCCCAACTTTACCACGGAAGACGTAAAAATCATCGAGTTTCCTGCAACATCCGTTGCCGTCAAATCCCATCATGGCGATCCGGCTCTTGTTGGCGATACCATTCGTCAATTTATCGAATGGCGACGAGAGGCGGGACTTCCGCCAAAGAAAAGTGCCACCTTCAATATTTTTCATAGCGACCCCGATGAAACGCCGCCGGATGAATATCAACTGGATATTTGCGCGGCGACCAGCCGCCCGATCGATAGCAACAGTAAGGGCGTCGTGTCAGGGGAAATTCCCGCTGGACGCTGCGCCAAGGTTAGAATGACCGGATCGAGCGACAATCTCCGCCCTGCAATCTCGTATCTTTACCGGGAATGGCTCCCTGCAAGCGGTCATGAACTGCGGGACTTCCCGATATTCGTGCAACGCGTCACCTTTTTTCCTGACGTGCCCGATCAAGAAGCCGTGACAGATATCTTTCTGCCGCTCCTATAAACCAGCCCATTCAACTAACCTTGCGGGGCGGAAGTATTTAACGGGAAAAGCCGCCAACTGAGAGCGTGTGAACGGCCGGCATCGGAGCGAGTGTTTGCAACACTTTCTCCGATGGATCGCCGTAAAGGGTAAAGCTCGTGGGCGTTAAGCAAGGATCACTCCGCCGGTGTCGATTGATCCCTGATATCGGCAGCAAACTGCCCCCCCCATTCCTCGATCAATTTCTGTCGTTGCCGGTAAAGCTTGCCGACCGTCGATTTCGCCTGCAATTCATAGAGGGAGAAAACACAAACCGGGACGGCCCAGGTCAGAAAGACCGCGATCCCGGCGCCGCCGAACATTGACAGCCACATATAGACGTCAGACAGCAGCGCGAAGGCATGCGCGAATGTCTGGCCCCGCTCCCACAGAATTCCGATGACCGGAATAACACCGGCCAGGTTAAACGCCATCAGAGCGGCAAGATTGCCACCCGCCCCGTTGCCGTTCAACAGCACGGCGACAATACTGGGGATCATTCCCGACAGCAAGATAAGCATGGTTGGGGGCATCAACACCAGCCCAAAGGCTATGAAGATCATTATCCAGAAAGCTGGCTTCCCCTGTCCGATATGGGGCGTTCCGCCTTGCTGTACTGGTTTCTTTGCCATCGTCTTATCCGATAAAATAAAGGGAGGAAACCATCATACTGGTCGCCAGTGACGCGATGGCAAGAACGGCAGTAATCCAGCTTCCGTATCTTGCCGCTGCCATTTTACGCTCTTCCACCGCATGCTCGAGATGGGCAGCGGTCTTCTCCGTCATAGCTGCCATCGTCAGCGCCTGTGAATATTCCTTTTCATCCGCCTTTAACTGCCGCTGAATATCCGTCGCCGATAAAATATTTTCAAGACTCCCGCTTTTCTTTGCAATTTCAAAGCGTTGCTCGATGATTTCACGCCGCAACCGGGAGCGGATTTTTCCGAACACCGGCCGGAGAACCGCTTCCGCCCATAAGCAGAGCCCGGGAAGAGGAGCTGGGTGATACATATTTTGCAAGGCTGAAAAGAGCGCCAACCGTGCGACCGCCTCGGTAACGCTTTCGGGCTCGGCGCTGCCGATTTGGATTAAAATCTTTCCCACACCTCGGGATTTAGCCGCAATAAATGCTGCTGAATGGCGATCAAACGGATTATCACTTCCGCCCGACGAAAGAAGCTTTTTTTCTATGATATCAATAAATTGTCGCATGTTCCTGACGTTGCTTCCAAGCGTTATCGAGCTTAGACAGGCAACATCAGGGTTTAATTCGTACAGGCAGCGCTCAAGCCCGAAACCCGGATCGGACTTGCTTTTCATATGTTCGAAACAATGGGACGCATCGGCATAGGAGATCCATCCGCGCCGCTTCTTTATCGGTCCAACACTGTCATTTATAACGACGCTCAATAAAAGACCGCTTTCAAGAAGCTCAGCGATAGCGCTTTTGATTGACGCCATATCCATCTGGATTGCATTGACGAGCAGGTTTCCTAACCCGCTACGGGCAAAGCTAACATCGCGAAACCAAAACACTCCGCGCGGATCCAACAGGCTGCAGGCGCGGGCCACAGCTGTCATCTCATTCCGCCGATGTCCGGGGGCGGCACCGGTCTGGGATAGCGCGATATCGGAAATTTCATCCGCTGTTTCAGCGTCATGAAGCGCGTTCCGCGTCCAGGTGGAAAGCTTATCGCTTTCCAGGAGCTGGTAAGCATTTCCCGGCTTTTTTTTCATGGCATGAGCAAGGAGACGGGGAGATAGAAATTCTTTCTCGTCAAAAATAATACTTCCCGTAGCGATGCGGTCCCCCGGCCCCTGCTTTGGTGGATCGTTGACCACCTCGCGCCAATGGGCCAGCATCGTCACATCCCAACGCCGGTACGGATTGTCCTGAAGCGCGCCGCGGAGCAATTCCGCGACGCGGCTTGACAATGCAAGCCCCTCCGTCAGCAAAGTGTAACTGCCACGCTCGAGTTTTTGAACATAAAGATCTTCATCGCTGAGATCGGCCCGGGGCAACACACCCCCCAGGAGATGGACAATGAGCACGCCGAGTGCATAGATATCATGCCCGGGCAGGCCATCGCCCCGGCCAAAGACATGGGCACTTGCACTTTCCAGCGGCTCATAAACAGCGGGCTGAACCGATCCACCCGGTGCCGTGACTCCCTCGCCGAGAAGGACTCCTCGCCGGGACTCATCAGTATAAAATAGGTTATCAGCACGAATTCCGCGATGAGGAATTTCTCCGGGATGCAGGATCAAAAGCGTTTCCGTAATCGACGGCAGGATTTTTTCCAGCACCTGCTTTTCCGAAAGAGGGTTTTCTGCATCCGGGACAACCCGCGCGCCCTTGGGCCTGTCGAATACAAAAGTGTCGCGGATATCCGCCGGACCGAAAGTAACGGGACCCCGGGCGCGCAGGTCGATCATGCCGGGGATCGTTCGGGATTCCATCACCGCGAGCAGCGATTTCCGGTGTACATTATAAGGATTGGCGACAATCGCGAACAGATCGGCATCCGAGTTACGAATATCCGTGACCTTGAAGGCCTGGTTCATTCCGGTATCGAACGTGTTGAGGCGCGCGGAAAGATCCACGCGAAAGCGCCCATTCAGGAGACCTTCGGACTTATCCGGGTTCGCATCCTCTCTCAAAATCGTTTCTTCAGTAACTGTCATCCGTGATCCGTTTTGGTCATTCCTCCAGCTTGAAAGACCAATATCGCAATTTCACGTTAAAATGACGTTAAACTTCAAGGTGCTGCGCGGCCGCTCAGTTAATCCTCAAACGGATCCCGCACCAAAATGGTATCTTCGCGCTCCGGGCTGGTTGACAACAGGGCCACGGGGGCCTCGATCAGTTCCTCGACATGGCGAATATATTTGACCGCCTCAGCCGGAAGGTCGGCCCAGCTGCGGGCGCCAAACGTACTTTCGCTCCATCCATCCATAGTTTCATAAATGGGGGTCACCGCCGCCTGATCCACCATGTTGGAAGGGAAATAGTCAATCCGTTTGCCGCGTAGATCATAGCCAACGCAGATTTTAAGGTTGTCCATCCCGTCCAGCACATCGAGCTTGGTCAAGGCAATGCCCGTAATACCGCCAGTTTTCACGGCCTGCCGCACCATCACCGCATCGAACCAGCCACAGCGTCGCTTGCGCCCGGTAACAACACCAAATTCGCGCCCGCGTTCGCCAAGTCCTGCCCCGACCTCGTCAAACAGCTCCGTCGGAAATGGCCCCTCGCCGACCCGTGTTGTATAGGCCTTCGTGATGCCGAGAACATAATTGACGGACCCCGGCCCGACACCGCTGCCGACAGCTGCCTGCCCCGCGAGGGTGTTGGAGGCCGTCACGAACGGATAGGTGCCATGGTCGTTATCCAGCATCGCCCCTTGCGCGCCCTCAAACAGGACCCGCTTGCGATTTTTCTTCGCCTCATCAAGTCGGCGCCAGACAATATCTGAAAATTCAAGTACTTGCGGAGCAATATCAATAAGTTGAGCGAGCAGCTTCTTGCCATCCACAAGTGGCGCATCCATGCCCTTGCGAAGCGCATTATGATGGTCAAGCAAGGTGGCAATTTTCCGTGCAAGCAGGTCCTGATCGGTCAGATCACAAACCCGGATTGCGCGCCGCGCCACCTTGTCCTCATAGGCCGGGCCAATGCCGCGTCGTGTAGTGCCGATCTTGACCGCAGAATTGGAACTGGCGTCCTCGCGCAGAGCATCAAGCTCCCCATGCAGCGGCAGGATCAGGGTCGCATTTTCCGCAATTTTCAGCGTATTGCGATCGACCGTCACGCCTTGCGCCCGCACGGTCTCGATTTCCTTCACTAATGCCCAGGGATCAACGACCACCCCATTGCCAATCACCGAGATTTTGCCGCCCCGCACGACGCCGGACGGGAGCAGGCTCAGCTTGTAGACTTTGCCGTCAACGACAAGAGTATGGCCCGCGTTATGGCCACCCTGAAAGCGAACCACAACATCGGCCCGCTCAGAAAGCCAGTCAACAATCTTGCCCTTGCCTTCGTCACCCCACTGGGAGCCAACAACTGCCACGTTCGCCATAATTCTCTGTCCTTAATGTCATCTATAACTCAGGGGAGTTTTTCTACACCGTCCTCGGCGAGCAGATGGCCACATTGCAGCCGCTTCGCTTCCGCTTTGATGTTTTTCTCGGGTGCCAACCCGGCAACCGTTTTCCAGCCTTTGTTGCGCAAGTCGAAGCCTGTTTCGCGCGCAGTTCCGAAAGGAAGATACAGCCGATCATCCATGGTTTTGCGCGGAACAGCCCGCATCAAGCTATCGAGAAACAGGGTAAAGCCGGACGCCGGTTCCCCATCCATCAACAGATAGCGTCCACCGCGCCCGAGTTCGCCGCGTACCCCTTGCGCAAAAACGGTGAAACTTAAACCCGTCTGGTACTCAAACCCACGATATTCGCCAGGATCAATCGTCAGTCTCAGGTTCGGGGAAGCCTCGGCGAGTTCTCTCACGACCTGTTTCAGCGCCTCAATCTGGGCCGCGGCTTTTCTTGGCAAGGATATTGCGTCAAGGGCGGCAATTGCCTGTTTGGCCGGTCCCGACGCCTTCAGGAGCGCAATCAGGATCGTCGATAACGGCGCTGCATATCCAGTAAGCGCCGCCGCGTCCTTGTGATCGAGGGCTTCGCGAGCGGAGCGTGCCGTCTCCTCATCTATATTCAATTCATTACAAATGGTTGGAACAAGTATTGGAAGTGTCAGGTCAATTGAATAAGTGCCGATTTCCAGCGCACCCAAAGCCTCCGCCGCGAGCAGGACTAACTCCGCATCGGCCGCTGTATTCGCACCACCGATTAATTCCACCCCGGCCTGCGCGAACTGCCGTTCCGGTCGCAGTTGTGTGCCGTGCACCCGCAGGACCTGCCCCGTATAAGAAAGACGGAGCGGACGTGGATCCTGCTTCATCCGGGTGGTCGCGACGCGGGCAATCTGCAGGGTGATATCCGTCCTGATTCCCATCATCCGATGGGAAACAGGATCCATCACCCGAAACATTTTCGACGCCATTGCGGCGCCGGATCCTTCAAGCAGATGTTCTTCAAATTCGATTAAGGGAGGTTTTACCTGCAGATAGCCATTGGCCGCGAATACCTGCATCAAGGTGCGGTTAATCAGCGCTTCCCGGGCCGCGGCCGGTGGGAGCATGTCTGCCAAACCAGCTGGCAACAGGCCTTTTTCGGAATAGTCATTCATTACGTGGGCCTATAAAGCATATTTCGGTCGCGCCGCCAACAGGAACAGCAAAAAAGCGGTACTTTTTAAGTACCGCTTTTTCTTGGTCGCGCAAAGGTGAGAGATTTGCTAGAATAATCCTAGAAATTCAGCGGTTTAACTTGGGCCACATGTGGCAGTTCCCGAACGGCATTCAGGGTTGCCGTGGATAATTCCGAATCTATCTCGATCAGGGCAATGGCCTGGCCAATCTTTTTGTCACGGCCGAGGTGGAAGGTCGCAATGTTGACGTTCGACTCACCAAGAATAGATCCCAGCGCCCCGATAAATCCCGGCTTGTCCTCATTAGTCACATAGAGCATATGCGGGCCCAATTCGGCCTCCATATTGATGCCCTTGATGCTAACGATACGCGGCCGATTATCGCCGAACAAGGTGCCCGCAATATCACGGGTCTGGTGCTCTGTTGTAATCGAGAGACGGATCAGGGTCTGGTAATCCTCTTCGCGATCATTGAAGCTCTCTGTCACGTCGATGCCCCGCTCCTTGGCGACAAGCGGGGCGTTGACCATATTGATGGTATCGAGCAAGGGGCTCAGAAGTTCTTGCAGAATGATCGAGGTCAGCGGCTTGGTGTTTAGTGCGGCGGCATTGCCTTCATAGTCAATCCGCACGCTCTTTATGCCACTTTCTGTTACCTGGCCCGCGAAACTGCCAAGCTGTGTCGCAAGCGCCATGTAGGGCTTCAGTTTTGGAGCTTCCTCCGCCGAAACCGACGGCATGTTGAGCGCGTTGGTCACCGACCCCAGCAATAGATAATCAGACATCTGTTCAGCAACCTGGATCGCGACATTAACCTGTGCTTCATCAGTGGAGGCGCCAAGATGCGGCGTCGTCACGACATTTTCCATCCCGAACAGGATATTCTCCGTTGCCGGTTCCACGGCGTACACATCGAGCGCCGCACCGGCGACATGTCCCGATTCCAGCGCCGCCTTCAGGTCTTCCTCGACCACAAGGCCGCCGCGCGCGCAATTGACGATGCGCACGCCCTTTTTCATCTTGGCAATATTTTTCGCGTTGATGATGTTGCGCGTGCTGTCCGTGATCGGGGTGTGCAGCGATATATAATCAGCGCGGGCGAACAGCTCGTCCAGCTCCAGCTTCTCGACACCGATTTCCAGTGCCCGCTCAGGGGACAGGAACGGATCATAGGCAACAACCTTCATCTTGAGACCGATCCCACGGTCGGCAACGATCGAACCGATATTACCACAGCCGATAACACCGAGAATCTTGCCGTAAAGCTCGACCCCCATGAATTTCGATTTCTCCCATTTTCCGGCCTGCGTCGACTGGTTCGCCGCCGGGATATGGCGGGAGAGGGAAAACATCATGGCGATGGCATGTTCGGCGGTGGTGATCGCATTGCCAAAGGGCGTGTTCATTACACAGATACCAGCCGCCGTTGCCGACGGGATATCTACATTATCAACCCCGATACCGGCACGGCCGATGACTTTCAGGTTGGTGGCTTCGGCGATGATTTCCGCCGTCGCCTTGGTGGCCGAGCGAACGGCAAGGCCGTCATACTCGCCAATGCAGGCTTTCAGCTCTTCCACCGTCATGCCGGGTTTTTCATCAACTTCAACGCCCCGCTCCCGGAAAATTTCCGCAGCGCGAGGGCTCATCTTGTCAGAGATAAGGACTTTAACCATTTTTCTGTTCCTTGGATTTAGGAAATAATTTTATAAGTGGATTTAACCTCGGCATAGCCCCAGTCGAGCCAGGGCATCAGCGCCTCAAGATCGGAGGTCTCGACGGTTGCGCCTGCCCAGATCCGAAGACCCGCAGGAGCATCCCGGTAGGAGCCGATATCGAGCGCGGCTCCCTCATCGGCCAAAATCGTTGCCAGACGTTTCGCCGCCTTGGCCTGATCCTCCGCCGATAAATCCGCAAACCATTTATCTGTAATTTTCAGACAAACAGACGTGGTGCTGCGGATCGCCGGATCGTCGGCAAGGAAGGCAGCCCAGTCGGACTTGGCAACCCAGTCTTCGATGACCTTGAAATTGCTATCGGTGCGCGAGACCAGGCCAGAACCTCCGCCAACGCTCTCGGCCCAGTCAAGGGCATCAAGGGCATCCTCAACCGCGAGCATCGAGGGCGTATTGATGGTTTCACCCTTGAATATCCCGTCGATCAGCTTGCCGCCCTTGGTCATGCGAAAAATCTTCGGGAGCGGCCAGGATGGCGTGTAATTTTCGAGCCGCTCAACGGCGCGCGGGCTCAATACCAGCATTCCATGGGCCGCCTCCCCGCCCAGCACTTTCTGCCAGGACCAGGTCACAACATCGAGTTTATCCCACGGCAGGTCCATGGCGAACGCGGCCGAGGTCGCATCGCAGATGGCCAGCCCCTCGCGGCTATCGGAAATCCAGTCGCCGTTCGGCACCCGAACGCCGGAGGTGGTCCCGTTCCAGGTGAAGACGATATCGCGCGCCCAGTCAACGGCGGTAAGATCGGGGATATCCCCATAATTGGCAGTGACCACCTCGGCATCGGTCAATTTTAGCTGCTTGACGACATCTGTCGCCCAGCCGGAGCCAAAGCTTTCCCAAGCGAGCATCGTCACGGGACGCGCGCCCAGCATTGACCAGAGCGCCATTTCAACGGCGCCGGTGTCCGAGCCCGGTACGATCCCGATTTTATAGTCGTCGGGAATGCCTAAAATAACCCGCTGCTTATCGATCACGGCTTTAAGTTTGGCCTTGCCCGGAGCGGAACGATGAGACCGGCCGAGGCAGGCATTTTCAAGATTTTTGAGGGACCATCCGGGGCGCTTGGCGCAAGGGCCGGATGAAAACAAAGGAGAGTCAGGGCGACTCGTAGGACGCATTTCTTCTGTCATATTAACTAAACCTTCCAGTCTAGAGCACCCCGGTGGGGGGATGTGGCCCGCCGTCCATAGACAAAATTTGAAGGGCGCTGTCAACGGGAATTTTTGCACTGCGGCATTTTGTCAGACTCTTCCGGTTCCGCATCGAGCCGTGGCGTAAATGCGTGGGCTATTGTCGCAGAGACAATAAAGAACTGGCCAAACAGGGCTTTGAGCGTAAAAATGTGAAAAACCTTCTCCTATCCGAGGTCCCTGCTCATGATCCCCTGCCAGCGCTCCCTGTTCGATATCCCTGATCATATTGCCTATTTCAATTGCGCCTATATGTCGCCGCAGTTGAAATCGGGCCAGGCGGCGGGATATGCGGGAGTTGATCGTAAGTCCGCCCCCTGGACCGTCACTCCGAATGATTTTTTTGCCGAATCGGAGCAGGCGCGGGCGTTGTTTGCGACGTTGGTCAACGCAGGTCCGGATGATATCGCAATTATCTCCAGCGCGTCCTACGGCCTCGCCGTGGCGGCCCGGAATATCGCGGTCGAGAACGGCCAGAAAATCCTCGTGCTCGCCGAGCAGTTTCCCTCCAACTATTTCTGCTGGACAGAGCTAGCAAAACGAACCGGCGCGACGGTGGTTGTAATCGAGACCCCGGCCGATCATGACTGGACGGCCGCCCTCCTCGCCGCGATTGATGATCAGGTCGCCGTCGCCGCCCTTCCTCATAACCATTGGACGAACGGCGCGTTGCTTGACCTTGAGGCAATTGGGCAGAAGCTCCGAGAGCATGGGGCAAAACTGGTTCTCGACGTCACGCAATCAATCGGCGCGATGCCCATCGATGTCGCACGCGTGAAGCCCGATTTTCTTGTTGCCGCCTGCTACAAATGGATGCTGGGGCCCTATAGCCTCGGCTTCATGTATGTCGCCCCGGAGTTCCAGGACGGGGAGCCGCTCGAATATAACTGGATCGCGCGGGCGGGATCGGAGAATTTTGCCGGTCTTGTTGACTATTCGGAGAATTACCAGCCCGGCGCCTGCCGCTTCGACATGGGGGAGCGGGCAAATTTCACCCTGATGCCCATGGCGATTGCCGCGCTTGAGCAGCTTCTGGGCTGGAAAGTACCGGAGATTCAGAAAACTCTCGCCGCGCGCACGGCGGACATTGCCCAAAAATGCGAGAAACTGGGTTTCAAATCGCTGCCGCTATCTCTCAGGGCCGGCCATTTTCTGGGCCTGCGGCATGAGAAAGGTCTGCCGGGTGATCTTCTGGATCGGCTGCTGGCCGAGGATATCTATATTTCCGTCCGCGGCACCTCGCTCCGGATCACGCCTCACCTCTTTAATAATGATGCCGATGTCGATAAACTGATCGCGGCGCTTTCACGACAGCTCTAGCGGAGAGAATAATGAACTTCAAGAAACTTGGAAATTCCGGCCTGAAAGTCAGCGAGCTTTGCCTCGGCACCATGACCTATGGCGACCCCAACTGGCGAGACTGGGTATTGCCCGAGGACGAGAGCCGCCCCTTCTTCAAGCGCGCCGTCGAATGCGGTATCAATTTCTTTGATACCGCCGATATGTATTCGCTGGGCGTGTCCGAGGAAATCGTCGGCCGGGCCTTGAAGGAGTTCACGCGGCGTGACGAAACCGTCATCGCCACCAAGGTCTTTAATCCGATGACCGAGCATCCATTGAGCCAGGGCCTGTCCCGCAAGCATATTTTGCAGGCCATCGACGATTCACTTCGTCGTCTCGGGACCGATTATGTCGATCTTTACCAAATTCACCGCTGGGACTATGAAACCCCTATCGAGGAGACACTGGAAGCCCTGAACGATGTCGTCCGCTCGGGTAAGGCTCGCTATATCGGCGCGTCCTCCATGTATGCCTGGCAATTCATGAAATCCCTGGCGATCTCCGAGAAGAACGGTTGGGCAAAATTCATTTCCATGCAGAATGTCTATAATCTTGTTTACCGCGAGGAAGAGCGCGAAATGCTCCCGCTCTGTGAGGATCAGGGCATCGGCGTTATTCCCTGGTCGCCACTTGCCCGCGGTTTCCTTGCGGGTAACAAGGAAAAAGATAGCGAAGGCGATACTACCCGTTCGCGGAGTGACCAGATGATAAAGAGAATGCGGATCGGTCAGGATGCGGATTATGCGGTGCTCGACGTGGTGAAGGAAATTGCCGCGGCGCGCGGTGTGACACCGGCCCAGATCGCCCTTGCCTGGGTGCATCACCGCCCCGCGATCACCGCCCCGATCATTGGCGCGAGCAAGATGTACCAATTGGAGGAAGCTATTGCGTCGCTCGATATTTCCCTCGATATGGACGAACTTGCCCGGCTGAAGGATGTCTATGTTCCCCGCGCCGTCGCCGGACACCGCTGAGGGGGGACTGAATGACTCTCGATATCGACAAACTCAGACGCGATACGCCGGGGGTTAAGAACCGTATCCACCTCAATAATGCGGGGGCGGCGCTGATGCCCCTCCCCGTCTATGAGGCGGTGAAGGAGCATCTCGATCTGGAACTCGCCATTGGCGGCTATGAGGCGCATGCTCGCGCCAGACCGGCTTTCGAGCGGACCTATGATGCTATTGCCAAGTTGATTAACTGCGACCGCACTGAAATAGCGTTGGCGGAGAATGCCACCGACGGCTGGCAGATGGCCTTTTATGGCATGCCCTTCAAGCCCGGCGACCGCATCCTGACGGCAGAGGCGGAATATGCCGCCAATGTCATAGGCTATCTGCAAATGGCGAAGCGCACTGGCGTCAAAATTGATTTCGTACCGAGTGATGCGAGCGGACAAATGGATGTTGCCGCGCTGGAACAGATGATCGATGAACGGGTGAAGCTTATCTCGATCACCCATATTCCGACCAATGGCGGCCTGATCAATCCGGCGGCGGAAATCGGTAAAGTCGCGCGCCGTCATGACATTCCCTATCTGCTGGATGCCTGTCAAGCCGTTGGTCAGGTCCCCGTGGATGTCGCGGCAATCGGCTGCGATATGCTCTCGGCAACCGGGCGGAAATATCTTCGGGGGCCGCGCGGCACGGGCTTTCTCTATGTGCGCCAGGGTTTCATGGATAAGCTGGAGCCGCCCTTCCTTGATATGCATAGCGCGAAATGGACATCACTCACTGATTACAAAATGCGCGACGATGCCCGCCGCTTCGAAAACTGGGAATTCAATGCGGCCGCCGTTATCGGTCTTGGCGTCGCCGTGGATTATCTCAATGCCCTTGGCATCAAGGAGACTTCTCACCGGCTTCGCGGGCTTGCCAAAACGGCGCGAGAGAAATTGTCGAAAATCCGCGGCCTTACCGTGCAGGATATCGGCGCAGAGCAGGGTGGGATCGTCACCTTCACCCATGATGAAAAGCCGGCGGAAGAGATCAAGAAACTATTGAGCGAAACTACCATCAATGTGTCGGTATCGTCGGCCTCCAGCACGCTTTATGATTTTCAGAAACGGGATATAGATGATCTGGTAAGGGCTTCGTTTCATTACTATAATACTGAAGATGAAATAGAAGCGCTGATTACGGCACTCAGCTGAAACGGGTAACCGTATGCCCATGGTTGAGCGGACCATGCCCGGCGCCGATTTCCGGTGCCTGTGTGATGGCAACCTCAATATAGCGAAGGGCGCGGGCGACCGCCTCCTTCATCGGCAGGCCTTGTGCGATGCCCGTTGCAATTGCCGACGATAACGTACATCCGGTACCGTGGGTATGGCGGGTCTCAATGCGAGGATGCGAGAAAGTGTGCACCCCCTCGGGAGAGACGAGTAAATCTACAATCATCTCACCTTTCCCATGACCACCCTTCATGAGAACGGCAATCGGACCTGCATCCAGCAACAACCGCCCAGCCTTTTCCATATCGGAAAGCTTTTCAATCTTCATCCCGGTCAGTTGCTCGGCCTCCGGAATATTCGGGGTGAGCAAATGGGTATGAGAGCCAATCAAACGTGCTTTGATTGCGGTTCCGGCGTCCTCTGCAAGCAAGGCCGCGCCGCCCTTTGCAATCATCACCGGGTCGAGCACGATCGGTGGCAAGTCCGTGGCCGCATCGAAATAATCCGCAATGGCCTCCACCACCTCACGGCGATGGAGCATACCGATCTTGATGGCATCTGCCCCGATGTCCCTCAAGACAACGTCAATCTGTTCGACAACGAAGGCGGCCGAGACAGTTTCAATCGACTGAACACCCAAGGTATTTTGTGCGGTGAGCGCGGTTATGGCCGTCGCCGCATAGCCGCCCAGCGCCGTGACCGTCTTGATATCCGCCTGCACTCCGGCGCCGCCACCGGAAT
The DNA here is from genome assembly GCF_041689005.1 of Sneathiella sp. Lineage (GTDB taxonomy): Bacteria > Pseudomonadota > Alphaproteobacteria > Sneathiellales > Sneathiellaceae > Sneathiella. The sequence continues at coordinate 28,174 of NZ_JBDNHC010000110.1, read as the reverse complement.
CAGATCCGGCAATGATAAGTACGCGTCCCTTCATGGCATCCCCAAAAATAGTGTTACAGTTTTAGCCAATCGAGGCGGTGACCTCACTTACTATGTTATCCACGATTTCATTGACGAGGCTGTCGTTGGTTCCCTCCCCCATGACACGGATAAGCGGCTCGGTGCCGGACTTCCGGATCAACAGCCGTCCGTCGGCGCCAAGGCGTTTCTCGCCATCCTTAATGGCATTCTGAACAGAAATCGCCGCCAGTGGATCGCCGGACGTGTAGCGGACATTTTTTAGGATTTGCGGGAACGGATCGAAATTGTGGCAAACCTCGCTAACCGGGCGTCCCTTCTCGACGATGACGGACAGGATCTGAAGGGCCGCAATCAGACCGTCGCCGGTCGTGCTGTAATCACTGAGCACAATATGGCCCGATTGCTCGCCGCCGACATTAAAGCCGTTCTCGCGCATATGCTCAACGACATATCGGTCGCCGACACCCGTGCGGACTAGTGACAGACCGTGGCCACCGAGATATTTTTCCAGGCCCATATTCGACATAACGGTCGAGACAATACCGCCGCCGCGAAGCTGGTCCCGCAGTTGCCAGGTGCGGGCGATCAAGGCCATAAGCTGGTCACCGTCAATGAGGCGACCATTTTCGTCGCAAACGAGCAACCGATCTGCATCGCCGTCAAGGGCAATCCCGAGATCAGCCCCCTCGGCGACAACCCGGGCGCACATTGCCTCCGTCGAAGTGGAGCCGCATCCGTCGTTGATGTTGAAGCCATTGGGCTTGTCACCCATGGAAATGACCTCGGCCTCCAGTTCCCAGAGCACCGTGGGCGCGACCCGGTAGGCCGCCCCGTTTGCACAATCGACAACAATCTTCAGACCCTTGAGCAATTGCTTGCGCGGAAAACTGCCTTTGGCAAATTCAATATAACGCCCGCCAGCATCATCAAGCCGTTGCGCCCGCCCGAGCAACCGGGGCTCGGCCAGGGCTATGTTGCTGTCATCGATAATGTCAGCCTCGATGCTTTTCTCAACCTCATCGGAAAGTTTGTAACCGTCCGGCCCGAAAAGCTTGATGCCGTTATCCTCAAAGGAGTTATGGGAGGCAGAGATCATCACGCCCAGATCCGCCCAGAGCGAGCGCGTCAACATGGCAATGGCCGGGGTCGGCAATGGCCCGACCAAAATCACGTCCATGCCAACGGAGGTAAATCCTGCCGTCAGGGCGGGCTCGACCATATAGCCGGACAAGCGCGTATCCTTGCCGATCACCACGCGATGCCGGAAATTGCCGCGCCCGGCAAATTTACGTCCTGCTGCCTTGCCGACTTTCAACGCAATCTCGGCAGTCATCGGCTCCTGATTGGCAGTACCGCGAATGCCGTCGGTTCCAAAATATTTCCGTGTCATACCTAATTTCTACCGGTTGAAGCTGTTAAAATCAGCATAGCAGGAAACCCTTAAAACATGTCTAAAAAGAGGCGGTTTTAATGGAATGCCAGATTTGCACTGCCTGACAGGTTTCGGCAACGTCGTGAACCCGTAAAATATGCACACCCGCCTCTGCGCCGTGAAGGGCAACCGCGATCGATCCGGCGATACGGTCTGCTGCCACCGGTACTCCGGTCAGCTTGCCGATAAAGCCCTTGCGTGAGGCGCCGAGCAGGACATCGCATCCAAGGGCATGGAAATAAGGCAGGCCCTTTATCAGCGCGAGATTATGCTCGACGGTTTTGCCAAACCCGATTCCGGGGTCAACAATTATCCGGTTCCGGGGTATCCCCGCCGCCTCGCAGGCCGCAATGCGCGCACCAAGATAATCGATTACATCGAAAACGACATGGTCATAGTCTGGATTGTCCTGCATTATTTTCGGATCGGCCGCGCTATGCATCAGGCAGACCGGCAGGCCACTCTCCGCCACGAAGGGCAGGCTTTCCGGATCATACTCCAGGGCGCTCACATCATTAATCAGGGTTGCGCCCGCTGCCACCGCTGCCGCCATCAGATCCTTTTTCCGGGTATCGATCGAAATACGAACGCCTAGGTTCCGGCATCCCTCGATTACTGGACTCACCCTTGCCAGTTCAGTATCAAGGGGAACCGCGTCGGATCCCGGACGGGTGCTCTCCCCGCCGATGTCGAGAATAGTGGCTCCGTCGTTCACCATTTGCTGACCATGGCGCAGGGCGGCCGCAGTATCCAAATGGGCCCCTCCGTCGGAAAAGCTGTCCGGCGTCACGTTGAGAATGCCCATGACCTGCGGGCAGAGCGCGGTGTTCCTCCCCGTCGTCACAAAAAGATCAAGGGCCTTGATTTGGTGGGCGACAACAACGGCAAGGTCGCCGCCTTCGTTCTTCGCCCAATCCAGAACGGCGGATTTCCAACTCCGATAGTGAAGAACCTCTCGGGCTGTTTTTCGAAGGCTCACGAAAATCTCATCATCGGAATTGCCCGGCGCGAGATAAACTTTCACCATAGAAGAAAGGCCCCGCAGTAAAGCGGAGCCTTTTTCAAACTCTTGCATAAACCCGCCCTTTACGAACCAGGTTGCGGTTCCGGCTCCAGATCCCCGCCCGGAGTGCTGGGCCGTTTATGCCCGTCCGCGTCAGGAACCGTAGAACTCGGACCCTTATCAACCGGGGCTTCCATGTCTTCCGGCCGGTCAATCGTACCGCCATCCATCAGGATTTTGATTTCCTTACCGCTCAGCGTCTCGTATTCAAGCAGGCCCTTCGCAACACGATGAAGCTGGTCTATATGCTCATTAAGAATTTTGCGGGCGGTCTCCTCGCCTTCCTCGACGAAGCGCCGGACTTCCTGATCAATCAGCTGAGCAGTAGCATCGGAAAGGTTTTTCTGCTGGGCGACAGAATGGCCGAGAAAAACTTCTTCCTGGTTTGAGCCATATAACAACGGTCCAAGCTTGTCGGAAAGACCCCATTCAGTGACCATACGGCGGGCCATGTCGGTCGCCATCTTGATATCACCGGAGGCACCCGTAGTGACGGCGTCATGACCGAAGATCATTTCCTCGGCAATCCGTCCGCCCATGGCAACCGCCAGATGCGCGAGACATTGATCCCGGCGCAGGGAATAGCTGTCCTTCTCCGGGAGGCGCATAACCATGCCGAGCGCACGTCCGCGCGGGATGATCGTTGCTTTATGGATCGGGTCGGAGGCCTTCATATGCATACCGACAAGAGCGTGTCCGCCTTCGTGATAAGCGGTCAGTTTCTTCTCTTCTTCCGACATCACCATGGAGCGCCGCTCTGCACCCATCATGACCTTGTCCTTGGCTTCCTCGAATTCCTGCTGTGTGACCAGCCTCCGTGACTTGCGCGCCGCCAACAAGGCCGCCTCGTTCACCAGGTTGGCAAGGTCCGCGCCCGAGAAACCGGGGGTACCACGGGCAATCGTACGGGCATCCACATCCTGTGCCAGAGGAACTTTGCGCATATGCACCTTCAGTATTTTCTCACGGCCGACGATATCCGGGTTCGGCACAACGACCTGACGGTCGAAACGGCCGGGCCGCAGCAGCGCCGGATCAAGCACATCGGGGCGGTTTGTCGCTGCCAGCAGAATCACGCCTTCGTTGGTTTCAAAGCCATCCATCTCCACCAGCATCTGGTTGAGCGTCTGTTCGCGTTCATCATTCCCGCCGCCGAGACCGGCGCCACGATGACGACCGACCGCATCGATTTCGTCGATGAAAATGATACAAGGCGCATTTTTCTTGCCCTGCTCAAACATATCGCGGACGCGGCTGGCGCCGACACCGACAAACATTTCAACGAAATCGGAACCTGAAATGGTAAAGAACGGCACATTGGCTTCACCTGCAACAGAGCGTGCAAGCAGCGTTTTACCCGTACCGGGAGGGCCGATCAACAATACACCCTTCGGGATTTTCCCGCCGAGACGTTGATATTTCTGAGGATTTTTCAGGAAATCAACAACTTCTTCGAGTTCCTCTTTCGCTTCCTCGATCCCGGCAACATCCTCGAATGTCACCCGGCCATGTTTTTCCGTCAGCAGCTTGGCCTTCGATTTGCCGAAGCCCATCGCTTTTCCACCGCCGCCCTGCATCTGGCGCATGAAGAAAATCCAGACACCAATCAGCAGGAGCATCGGGAACCAGGACAGCAATGTTGTCATCAACATGCTTCCCTCATCCTTCGGCGCTGCATTGATTGTCACGCCGTGGGAACTCAGTTTGCTTACGAGGGTGCTGTCTTCCGGCGCGTAGGTCGTGAACGAGCGGCCATCCTCAGTCGATCCCTTGATGTTATGCCCTTGAATGGTGACATTCTTGACGCGGCCATTCTCCACTTCCGTCAAGAAAGTTGAATAGGGAAGAGAGGTTCCTGCGGTCCGCGGGGAAGAATCATTAAAAATATTGAAAAGGGCGACGACGAGCAGGGCAATTATGACCCACAGTACGATATTCTTGCCAAAGAGATTCACGAATTATTACCTTCCCGGACCGGCCGACTGATTGGTTCGGTCATAATTAAGTACAGCCTGTAGAATGAAAACTAGTCTAGATATAATCCGTTAACATCAAGTTCCAATAGGTAGGCCATTATTTATCCTTGAGGAACTTCAGGAGATCAAAGGTTTGAATAACATCTTGAAGCGGTCCTTTGCAATGGGAGACTGCGCAAAGTTGCAGGAAAACAGCGGCGCGGCGACAAGTTTCTCGCCCGACCAGACAGCCGGCAGGTTATTTCGCACTTTCGCCGGCAACTCCCGCTCCTCTTTTGTCAATCCTTCCGCTTTCAGAACACGCCAGCCGTCAGCACCGATTCGGCGCACCGCGAGCGGCAATTCAGGTGCGGCGGTCGGTGTCATATCTTCCACCCGGTAGCGTCCGTCCCAAAGCAAAAGCCGATTGTCGGTGACCTGCTGTTCGGGTAAGCCCTTCCGACCCGGCTCACGGCAAACCAGCCAGCTCCCGCGTGATCTCGAAATCTGGCACCCGGCGAGCGTCTCTGGCCCCTCGCCGTCCTTTCGAAAAACCCTGTCATACAAATTTTCAAGCGCCTGCAACCTGATCCTTTGTCCTGTCCCGGCGACATCAGTGAAAATCCGCGCAAGAAACCGAAGTGCAATCTCTTCAGGGCATCCAGTGACGGCTTCGGTTGAAAACCGGATAAAGCCAAACGGACTGACCTCACAAAAGTCGGAAAGACGCGCCATCGTCAACTGGTCGAGGGCGTCCGATGCCCGGTTGAGCCGCATTGCCGATAACGCAATGGTCTCAAGACTGCTGCCCGGGAGTCCTTGCAACTCCTCCAGCAAGGCCCCGACACGGGTACGCGTATAGACGGGGTTGTCGTTACTCGGATCCTCTACCCACTCCTGCCCGTTCGCTATGAGATAGTCTCTGAGGACCTGCCGTCTGACCTCTAGCAATGGACGAAGCAATTGCAGGGCCCCGCGCCAGCTCAAGGGTTGAATCGCCGTCAGACCTTCAAGCCCGCTCCCCTTAGACAACCGCATGAGCAGGGTTTCAAGCCGGTCCTCCATTTGATGACCTAGCAGGAGATTATGAATATCCCGGTCTTTGCAATATTCCGCCATCAGATCATAGCGCGCCTCCCGCGCGCGCCGTTGAATGGCGGTATCCGGGCGGGGGCCAGCCCATCGCAGGATATCATGGTGCATTCCCCGTACCGTCAGCCAACGACCAACAGTTTCTGCCTCCAGAGCAGAGCCTGCACGTAATCCATGATCCACAGTAATAGTGTAAAGTTCCACACCCCGCCGGGCTGCCCAGTCATTGGCCAGCAAGACAAGGGCCATGCTGTCCGATCCCCCTGAAACCGCTACGGCCAACCGAGCACCCGATACAAGCCCAGCGGCGTCCATATTCCGATAAAACAGGTTGGTCAGGTCAGAGACCGTCATAAGGCCCACCCTGCGTCACCTCACCCGGTGCATCCAAAGTTTTTCTTTTCCCGATCGGCGGTCCGGCTGAGACGGAGCGGGATTTTATTGAACTGCTTGTCCATTTGGGCAAAAGTGGCACAGGCCTCTTTCTTCTGGTCCATGCGTCCCAGCGTCATGCCAAGTTTCAACAGGTTATCTGCGGCCTTCGAGCTGTCCGGATAATTCTGGTAGCCCTCAAAAAAAGCGGAGGCCGCGTCCGGGAAATTACCGCGCACATAATAGGTTTCCCCAAGCCAATACTGGGCGTTTCCGGCAAGTGGATCATCCTTATGGATGCTCAGAAATTCCTTGAATGCCACTTCCGCCTCGTCATAACGATCGGCGCGAACAAGGGAAATAGCGTAATTATACTGATCCGAAGCTGACCCATCCGGCAAAGCTGCGCCTGTCGCCGGAGCGAGAGAGCCTGCCGACTGGCCCGTTCCACCCCCTGTTGTCGATGCGGGCGGCGTCAATCCCTTTGGAGTTGTCATCGTGCCAAGAACCTTGCTGCCATCGGGCATTGCGGGCTCCCCCAGCACAGCGGGACCGGATGTTTCCGGCGTGCCGGTCGTTGCCTGATTTTGTGTATCCGCCAAAGGCACCATTCCTGTACTGCCCTGCCCGCCGAAACGGGTCTCGATTTCTGTCAGGCGAAAATCGACATCCTTGACTAGCTTATCCAGGCGGGTCGAAATCTGGTTCAACTTGAATGTCGTTTCTTCCTGTACACCGGTCTGCCGTCGTTGATCCTCTTCAAGAGCATCAATGCGTTTCAACAGAAGCGCGAGCCCGTCACTGCTGATGCCTTCGGAGGATGTGGATGACGGTGATGATGGAGATGCGGATGATGGTTTCGCCGGTCGCGAGACGGGCGGCGCACCGCTATAAACCTGCCGCTGCACGTCCGTGATATCTTGCTCCAGCCGATTGATCCTGTCCACGAGGGAACGGATCTCGCTGCTCTGGGCCACCGCCATTGAACTGCCGCCCATCGTTAATGCCACTGCGAGGAGGCAGCCGGCCAGACGCTTTCTGTTTGCCCCAAATCGCAATTTCCGATCCTCGCGTCCTGATAAGCTCACTGTCATCGGTGGCACACCCTCTTTTCAATCCTTTGCGCTAAAGATCTAAATCATTCCAGCGATTTCAAACTCGTTCGAAAATTTGGCAATTTTATGGTCAGCAGGTAACACCCGCCAATTTAACAGGAATGTTGCATCAACAAAAAAACGCCCGCTGTCGTCGCTAAACAGGTTAGCGCGGCACCGGGCGTTTGAATTGATAACTCGCGTCTAGTTTACAACCGAAACCGTACGTCTGTTCTGCGCCCAGGCAGCTTCGTTATGGCCGAGGGCCACAGGGCGTTCTTTGCCATATGAAATCGTCGACAGACGACCGGCTGAAACACCCAGCGTTACCAGATAGTTTTTGACGGCTGTTGCCCGGCGATCACCGAGGGCAAGGTTATATTCCCGCGTACCGCGTTCGTCGGCATTGCCTTCAAGCAGAAGGGTCACCGTCGGGTTTGCGTTCAGCCAAGCGGCCTGGCGCTGCAAGGTAGCTTGTGCCTCATCCGACAGGTCATATTTGTCAAATCCGAAAAATACACGATCGCCGACATTCAGGACAAGATCTTCCTGACTGCCAGGCTGTACGCTCGATGTCGTTTCCGTCACGACGGTGGTTGTAGAGGAACCAGATGTTCCGGTCGTCTGGGTGGTCGCGCCCATACCCGAACTATCCCCGGTTTCCACTGGTGCTGTTTCACATGCTGCAACCAGCAGCAACGCTGTGAATATACTTAAGGCTTTAAGGCCTAAATTGAGCCGCATTTACTTAACTCCCATCCTATGGAAATCATTGAACTTCAGGTATCTCAGGTCAAACTTGGAATAATTATCCGCGCTCAACGTTCAAAGATGGTCCCCATGATTATTTAAACTCGCAAACTATACTGCTTTAATCTCACCGGTTCAAGTTATACGGCGGGGACCAGGCAGGATCCGAGCCGTCACCGGGTGTGATTACCTCGCGTTCGTTATATCCCGTCAGGTCTATCGACCACAAGCGAACTTTATCACCGGTCCCGTCATTTTTTCCGCGAGTCTGGCGGAAAAAGACCAAAACACGGCCGTTCGGAGCCCAGGACGGACCTTCATTATGAAAGCCTTCAGTCAGAATGCGTTCCTGCGAGCCATCCGTACGCATAACTCCTATGGAAAACTGACCGCCGGTTAGTTTTGTAAAGGCAATCAAGTCACCGCGCGGAGACCAGACAGGTGTGCCATAATTGCCACTACCGAAGCTGATCCGCCGGACATTTGAGCCGTCCGCATCCATAATATAGATCTGCTGGCGCCCACCGCGGTCCGATTCAAACGTAATCTGAGTTCCATCCGGAGAAAAGGACGGCGCCGTATCGATAGCCGGATTATTGGTCAGGCGCTTAAGCTCCCGTGTCCGCAAATCCATCAGGTAAATTTCCGTGTTGCCGTCCCGGGCCATGCTCATAACCACCTGATTACCCGACGGCGAGAAACGTGGCGCAAATGTCATCCCCGGAAACTCTCCGAGTATTTCCTGTTGTCCGGTATCGATATTGTAAAGATAGACCCGGGGCTTGTTGTTGAAAAAGGACAAATACGTTAGGACCTGCTGCGTCGGAGAAAATCGCGGTGTCAGAACAAGATCATCACCGCTGGTCAGGAACTGGTGGTTTTCGCCGTCCTGATCCATGATCGCCAGACGCTTGATCCGGTGATCCGCCGGACCGGCCTCGGAGACATAAACGACCCGAGTGGAAAAATACCCTTCTTCGCCGGTCAATCGCTTGTAGATCTGGTCGGCAATCAGATGGGCCGTAAGGCGCCAGTTTGACGGCGGCGTCGTATATTGCACGCCCACCAGATATTGCTCTGCATAGACATCCCAAAGGCGGAATTGAACATTGATCTGGCCATCCCCTAGCGCCCGGACCAGTCCGGTGGAGAGCGCCTGCGCGTCAATCTTGCGCCAATTGGCGAATACTGGCGTTACCTGCAGATCCTGCGGGGCCTGCAGGTAGGCACGCGGATCAATCGGCTTGAACAGCCCCGAGCGTTCAAGATCGGCGCGGATGACATCGGCCATCTGCTTGCCGATCTTGCCGGTCGCCTCGGTTTCGCTGTAGAAATCCGTTATCGCAACGGGGAGTGGTTTGATATTACCCTGGGTTATGTCGATGACAAGTTCGGCCCGGACAATACTGGAGAAAACGAGGCTTGCGGCCAAAGCCATCATCACCGCGCTGGCCAACCTGAATTTACGCATCATCTTTACTTTCATTGTCCGAACATCTCCTTGGGGTCGAAGTTCATTTTGATTTCGCGCCAGCGTTCATATTTATCCGCTGGCAGCTGATAGGGCGCGCACAGAATAACCGCCCGCCTTGCACTCTCTGCGGCCACTCTTTGAAAGTCGTTCTTGAACGCCCCCTGATTAACAACATTTGGATAGCCGTTCAACGTCCCGTCCCGATTTAGTCGCACTTCGATCGTTATCACCAAATTCTCGGCATTTGCCGCACCTGTCGGGACGCTCCAGCATTTCTGGACCTGTTGTTTCAATGCATCCAGTTCACTGATCGACATCGGCAGCGAGGCATCGGCCGCCTGAGTTGATGAGTTGGGCACCTTTTCAGCAGAATTTGGCTTTTTTGTGTCCGTCGCCTCCGACGCGGTCGCCGCCTGTTCGCGCTTCTTCTTGTCTAGAAGCGCCTTCATCTGCTTGAGATCAAAGGCCGGTTTTTTTGGCTCCGGCTTCGGTTCGGGCTTTTTCGGCTCCGGTTTTGGCTCAGGCGTCGGTTTGGGCTTCGGCTCCGGTTTTGGCTCAGGCTTCGGTTTGGGCTTCGGCTCGGGTTTGGGTTCCGGCTTTAGCTTTGGCGTTGGAACGGGTTCTGGCTCAGTCTCCGGCTTCACCTCGGGTTTTGGTTCGGGCTCAGGCTCCGGCTTGACCACCGGTTCGGGTTTCGGTTCCGGCTTGATTTCCGGCTTTGGTTCGGGTTTGGGCTCAGGCTTGGGTTCCGGTTTCGGCTCTACCTTTTTCGGCTCCGGCTTCGGTTCCGGCTCGGGTTTGACAACCGGTTTCGGTTTCGGCAGGTTCGTAATATCGGCCACATCGACAAAATCGACCTGAATGACGGTTGGCTGCTCCAATATCTCCGGGTCCGTAAATAACGGCAAGCCGGTATACATGATCACGAGGATCAGCATATGCAATACGGCCGAAGCTAGTGCAGGCACTCTCATTTTTGAAAATGCCTCCTTACTTTTCGCTGTCTTTTTTGGACTCTGACTGGCGCTTTTTCTCTGGACCGCCAGAGACCATTGCCACCCTTGTAAAGCCGGCGTCATGTATCTCGCCCATGACTGACAGGACCCGTCCGTAATTCACGTTACTGTCTCCGCGGACAAAAATCCGCTGGTCCTGTTTGGCGCCCGTAATGGCCCGCAGCTTCGGCACCAGATTTTCAAGTGATACCTCGATATCCTCAATGAACAGGGTTCCCTCGCGATTGACACTGATAACCAGTGGCTCGTCATTGCCCTGAATGGTCCCCGCCTTGGTATTCGGCAGATCGAGTGGAACACCGACCGTCAGCAGCGGTGCGGTTACCATGAAGACGATCAACAAGACCAGCATCACATCGACAAAGGGCGTGACGTTGATCTCGGACATCTGCTGATGGCGCCGACGACGCCCCTTGCCGGTGAAGGCTGTGTAAGGGTTATTATTCATGATCAGTCGTCAAGATCGAGTTGGCGGGATAGAATGGCAGAAAATTCACCGGCAAACCCTTCAAGGCGCGTGATGATGCGCTGTAAGTCATTGGTGAATTTGTTATAGGCGACAACCGCCGGAATTGCCGCAACCAGCCCGAGCGCCGTAGCAAACAGAGCCTCGGCGATACCGGGAGCAACAACCGCAAGACTGGTGTCCTTGGTCGCCGCAATTGACTGGAAGCTGTTCATAATACCCCAGACCGTGCCGAACAGGCCGAGAAATGTGGCGGTCGAGCCGACGGTCGCCAGAAATCCGAGATATTTTTCCAGTCTGTCCATTTCCCGATCTATGGTGACCCTCATGACCTGGTGTATACGCGCCTGTAAGCCCGTATGCGAATGCTTTCCAAGACCTTTTTCCGTCGAGCGCGACCATTCCTTCATCGCCGCCGAGAACAACATAGCAAGCGGGTTATCGGGGCTGGTGCCGACACGCCGATGCAAATCCTCGAGGTTGCCGCCCGACCAGAACTCATTCTCAAATTCATCGGCATCAGCGCTTACTCGGCGAAAGCGAACGATCTTGTCAATGATAATGGCCCAGCTCCAGAACGAGGCGAGAATAAGGACAATCATGACAATCTGCACAACAATATCCGCCTGCAAAAACAGATTGATCATTGACAAATCATGAGCACCGCCGCCCAAGTTCTGGGCAACGACGAGAGTTTCTTTTTCCATTTAGTCTTCCTTGGCTGTTGTATGCGCGAGTAACCCCGAATAGCCTAGAATCGCATTAAACTTGTCATTTATGGCAGAAGAAAGACGCTGTGGCTTTCCGTCTTCACCCAGACAGGCTACTCGTACCGTGGTTTTTACCAATATTTCGCCTTCACAGCAGACATCTTGCTGCATATGAAGCGACGCGCCCCGAAGGCTGGTGATAACCGTGACGATTTCGAGTTGGTCTTCCAGCCGGGCGGGCTTGATATACTCAATTTCACAGGCACGGATGACAAAATTTGCCCCGTCCTCGCGCAGCATTTCCTGCTGGTTGATGCCGAGACCGCGCAACATGTCTGTGCGGGCCCGCTCGGTGAATTTGAGATAATTCGCATAATAAACGATCCCGCCGGCGTCGGTATCTTCCCAATAGACCGGCACCGGAAATATATGCTGTGTCCCGCCCGGACCCGCCTCGAACCGGCCGAGCATTGTCACCTCAGTCATTATTGTCCTCATCTTCCATAAGCGTAAGCTGGACGCCAACTTCCTTTGGGAACGGCAGGCCCAGATGGTCAAAGGCCGCCTGCGTCAGCATCCGTCCGCGCGGCGTCCGCTGCAAAAATCCCTGCTGGATCAAGTAGGGCTCAATAATATCCTCAATCGCGTCACGCGGCTCTGACAGCGCGGCCGAAAGCGTTTCCACACCAACCGGACCGCCGCCAAAGTCGTGAGCGATACGGCCAAGATATCGCCGGTCCATGGAATCCAGTCCGCGTTTGTCCACCTCCAGCCGGTTAAGCGCCGCATCGGCCTTGACCGCGTCCACAATATCTGCCCCCGCGACCGAGGCAAAATCCCGGACCCGACGTAGCAAACGCCCGGCAACGCGAGGAGTTCCCCGGCTGCGATTGGCAATCTCAATGGCACCGTCTTCAGTTAAGGTGAGGCCGAGGACCCGCGCGCCCCGCGCGACGATCAATTTCAGTTCCTCCGGCTCATAAAAATTCATCCGCAGCGGAATTCCGAACCGCTCCCTGAGGGGAGTAGTGATCAATCCTGATCGTGTTGTTGCGCCGACCAGGGTGAAGGGAGGTAGATCAATGCGAACTGAGCGCGCCGCCGGTCCCTCACCGATGATCAGATCAAGATGGAAATCCTCCATCGCCGGATAGAGGATTTCCTCTACCGCCGGACTCAATCGGTGAATTTCATCGATAAACAGGACATCATTCTTGTCAAGATTGGTCAGTAACGCCGCCAGATCGCCCGCCTTTGTGATTACCGGCCCTGCTGTCGCCCGGAAATTGACACCAAGTTCCCGCGCAACAATTTGTGCGAGCGTCGTCTTGCCAAGGCCGGGGGGGCCAAAAAACATCACATGATCAAGGGCTTCCCCACGGGATTTTGCCGCCCGGATGAAGACACTCAGGTTGTCGCGAACCTGCTTCTGGCCAATAAAGTCGTTCATGACCTGCGGCCGGAACTGGGTTTCCATTTCCTCCTGATCCGCCGCTGCGGAGCTTACGAGCCGGTCCTCGGTCATGCGGCAAGCTCCTTCAAACCGGCCGTGATCAGGGCTTCAACCGTCGCCTCAGCGCCAAGGGCCCGGCCCGCCGCCGCCACCGCACCGAAGGCCTCGGTCCGGCCATATCCAAGATTGACCAAGGCGGAGACCGCATCCCCGGCCGCGGCCTGTGCCGGGGCGGCAACTGGCTTGCTGTCGGTCCCAAGCCCGAGCACGGCCGGTCCCAGATCCATTTTTGCGACCTTGTCCTTGAGTTCCGCCGTAATCCGCGCGGCGACCTTCGGCCCGACTCCAGAAACACGGGTCAGCGCCGACTTGTCCGCGGCAGCGACAATCTGCGTCAGTTCGTTGCCGTCATAAAGCGAGAGGACACCGAGGGCAACCTTGGCCCCAACCCCCTGCACGGTTTGCAGAAGCAGGAACCAGGCTCGTTCGGTGACGCCCTCAAATCCGTACAGGTGAATGTGATCTTCGCGCACATGGGTTTCAATATAAAGGCTGACGAGCCCGCCTTTTTCAGGCAAATGGCGAAGGGTACGGCCGGAACAGAATACGAGATAGCCGACGCCACCGACATCAACAACGATCCAGTCCTCGCCGATATCATCGAGCTTTCCAGTGAGTTTGGCAATCACGGCGCCCGTCCCGCCATCATCGTGGCTTTCTTTAAACTTCTGTTGGTGCCCGCGTAATGGGCGTGACAGATGGCGACGGCAAGCGCATCCGCGGCATGTTCATTGGAAATGACACAGCCGGGCAGCAGCATCCCGACCATGGCGTGAATCTGATCTTTCCCGGCATGACCGGCGCCGACAACGGATTTCTTGATTTTGTTGGGAGCATATTCCTCGACCGCGAGGCCGTGCAGCGACGGTACCAGCAGCGCAATCCCGCGCGCCTGTCCGAGCTTTAACGTTGAAACCGGGTTCTTGTTGACAAACGTCTCCTCGACCGCGGCCTCATCCGGGGCCCAGTCGACGATGACTTTCTGGATACCCTCAAAAAGCTGGACAAGCCGCCTAGCCAGATCAAAGGACCCGTCCGAAGAAACGGCCCCATTGGCGAGATGGCGAAGCGCATTTCCCTCCACCTCGATTATTCCCCAGCCAGTATGACGAAGTCCCGGATCCAGCCCCAATAAACGCATGTCGAACGACGATCCTTTCAGGTTTACCCGTCCAGCTTTTCCATAATCTCTTCAGGAATATCAAAATTCGCCGATACTCTCTGCACATCGTCATTATCTTCGAGCACATCCACCAGCTTGAAAATCGATCCCGCCAGATCCTCGGTCTCTACAGGGATAGTATTTTGCGGTTTCCAGACGACGCCCGCTTCACGCGGGCTTCCGAATTTCTCCTCGAGCGCGTCGCGCACATCGTTAAAATCCTCAAGCGCGCAGGTCACCTCGTGTATCTGACCGTCGCTCTCAACATTTTCCGCACCCGCCTCAAGCGCCGCTTCGAACATGTCTTCACCGCTGATATCCGCGGCCTCAAAGATAACCTGCCCGATACGGTCGAACATAAAGGCAACCGACCCGGTTTCCCCCAAGGTGCCGCCGGACTTGGTGAAGGCCGCGCGCACGTCCGCCGCGGTCCGGTTACGATTGTCCGTCAGGGTTTCGACAATGACGGCAACCCCGCCGGGGCCATAACCTTCATAGCGAATTTCCTCATAGACCTCGCCAGTGCCCTCCCCCGAAGCCCGCTTGATCGCCCGATCGATATTGTCATTGGGCATATTATCACTGCGGGCGGCCGAAATGGCACTTCTGAGGCGCGGGTTCATGGCCGGATCCGGGAGACCCGATTTCGCCGCCACAGTCAGCTCGCGAATATGCTTGGCAAAGATCTTCGCCCGCTTCTTGTCCTGGGCGCCCTTGCGATGCATGATGTTCTTGAATTGTGAATGTCCCGCCATATTTCGTCTCTCGACCTTGTCCCGATATTTACAGTTGATGCCGTTTGTAGCCGATCCGCCAGCAAGAGGCACGTCCTTTTTATGACGAAACCGAAGTTACGCCGTCTCCGGCCAGCATTCAATCAATCGACCGCCAACCCTGAGCGGCGCGATATATTTGGCGAGGCCGGTTTTATCATCCGTTTCAATAAAAATACCGCAGGCCGTTCCCTCCCCGGTTGCCGGCGTGAAGCGCCCACCCGCGATTTTCCGGGTGAAACGGCGAAGCGGCTCATCCTTTTCCATGCCGATTACTGAATTATAGTCGCCGCACATACCCGCATCAGTCTGATAGGCGGTGCCACCCGGAAATATCTGGGCGTCCGCCGTCGGGACATGAGTATGGCTGCCGACCACCGCCGATACCCGGCCGTCGCAGAAATGCCCCATGGACATTTTCTCAGACGTGATCTCGCCATGGATATCAACAAGGATGGCGTCGTATTTCTTTCCGAGTTTTGCCGTTGCCAGCATCTTTTCCACGGCGGCAAAAGGATCATCGAGCGGATCCATGAACAACCGCCCCATAACCTGCATCACCAGAATGCTTTTCCCGCTCCGGATCTTGAAGGCACTGGCCCCACGGCCGGGGGTATCTTTTGGGTAATTGAGCGGACGAAGCATTCTTGCGTCCTTTTCCAGATAGGGCATTATCTCCTTCTGGTCGAAACTGTGATTGCCCAAAACGATGCAATCGACGCCCGCACCATAGAATTCCTCGGCGATTTTTTCGGTGATGCCGAACCCGCCAGCGGCATTCTCGCCATTAGCGACGACGAAATCAACACTGAGCCGCTGGCGTATTTCCGGCAACCTGCCAACCAGAACATCCCGGCCCGCGCGACCGACAACATCCCCGAAATAAAGGATTTTCACGTTATTTTCCTAACATATTCTTCCGTCACCACCCAGTCGAGTTTCTGGTCAAACGGGTCGGTGACAACCTTGGCTACTTGTTGCGCCGCATAGCCGAAGCCAACGGCGAGACATCCCTGCTCCCACCGCAGCTTATCCAGGGTGCGATCATAAAATCCGCCCCCGTATCCCAGTCTATAACCATCAGCATCAAATGCAAGGAAAGGGATGACGACAACGGCGGGCGTCAGAAATTTGGCACTTTTTGATGGCACGAGAGTCTTGAACGATCCCGGCTCGAGAACGGTATCCGGCTCCCAGGCCCGAAAGCGAAGCGGATGATCTTTACGATCTACGACCGGCAGCGCGCAAATGGCCCCCCGCTCATGCAGTTGATGAAGCAACGGCCGCGTATCAAGTTCAGATCCGAGCGGCCAGTAAAGGGAGACGATGGTTTTTTCAAGCGATGCAAAATTTGCCAGAAAAAGGTCTGCCGCCCTATCGCCAGCATCGTCCGCATCTACTGCCCTGCGCGTCGCAAAAGCCAGCTCGCGCTGCATCTGCTTTTGTTCTGCAAGGGATGGGGTCACAGGCGGTTTTTCAAGGTTGAAATAACAGGATTACAATCAGAAATAAAATAAAAAGTGCTGCACCAACATAGCCGTCGACGCGTGGAAATCTCTGTGGCCTGACAAGTCAGGTGGGCACCAATATGCTAGGACCACGGTCCAGACAGGGATCAGTTCCCAGGATTTCGTTATTGGCCCCAGGATGTCATTCGTCTAACGCACAAGCCAGTACAACACTCCATCCCTATTTAGGCACTTTCGAGCTTACGTGCAATAGCCTCAATTTTTTCCGCCCAGGCAGTCGTATCGGTGCCGACGCTCGCCTCGGCCCCGCCGTCCCGAAGCTTCTCGATTGTCTCATAGGCCTGCGACAGGTCATCGGCGATCAAAAGGGAGGCCATTAATAATAGTTGGCCTTCGCTAGCATTGCTGATCGATGTCGCCAGGTCCTGAACTTTCTTATCGACAAACTCAGCAAGATATTCCAGATGCTCCTCTTCCCCGTCCCCGCAGATAATAGGATAGGGTCTGCCATTTACCTTGACTGTCAATGACGTCATCTTATTGCTCCAGTATCATGCTGAGCTGTTCAATGGAGTGATCAAGACGCCCCGAGACCATCTCCGTCTTCTGTTTCAAGGACTCGTATTTTTTCGTTAGTGTTTCGAGTTCGCGCTTCAGCGCCGCATTTTCTGCGGCAAGTTCGTCGGTATCTGCCGACAAATTGCCCCGCAGATGTTCCGTGCTGATCGAGGCAGCCGCTTTTTCAAGCCGTAATAATGCGGCTTCCATTCTCGATTCGCTGTTATCCAAATTCCCCATCAGACTTTTTCACATTGGTTATGATCAGTTACCAGAAATCCCTCACCCATGACAATACGATCATGCCGTAACGCTCGTCAACACAATTGCTTGATGCGCTTTTATCCCGATTCCCCCGATTAACAGCAACTAAGCGGTTGACGTACCGGTTATTGGGCGGCATCTTCCCCTCGATTCCTAAAAGATGGCCCTGTGGCTGTCCCGACCGGGAGCAGGACCTGCGGAACAAATTTCCGCCGGAAATACGCGGACTGACATGAATCACTGATGCGAACTGAAACCAACCCAACGTGGGCACCAGCAATCTGAAGACCTTAGTATTTGCATGATTACCCTAGATAGCAATAACTGTGTCTGAACGAAAAATGATGAACTGGTGGATAAAGATGAGCCAAGCATGAACAAAATCGGGCTTAAGACGTCGCCAAACTCGACCAAGCATAATGACATGGCGAATGCCATCCGCGCCCTCTCCATGGATGCCGTCCAGCAGGCCAACTCCGGTCATCCGGGCATGCCCATGGGAATGGCCGATGTTGCCACTGTCCTTTTTTCGAAATTTCTGAAATTTGATCCGGCGAACCCGCATTGGCCCGACCGCGACCGCTTTATCCTGTCCGCCGGGCACGGCTCGATGCTGCTCTATTCGCTCCTGTACCTGACCGGGTACAAGGACATGACCCTGAAGGAAATCAAGAATTTCCGTCAATTGGGGTCCAGAACCGCCGGGCATCCTGAATATGGCCATGCCGATGGCATCGAGACAACGACCGGCCCGCTCGGTCAGGGACTGGGCATGTCTGTGGGTATGGCCCTCGCTGAACGGATGCAGGCCGCGCGTTTCAAGACTGTTGTCGACCATTATACTTATGTCATCACCGGCGACGGCTGCCTGATGGAGGGTTTGAGCCACGAAGCCCTCTCCTTCGCTGGGCATCTTGCTCTGAGCAAGCTGATTGTTCTCTGGGATGACAATAATATCAGCATCGACGGCGCAACCGAACTGTCCGTCTCCGACGATCAGCAGAAACGGTTCGAGGCGATGGGCTGGGATGTGCAGTCCGTGGATGGCCATGACGCCGGACAGATAGAAAAGGCAATTGAAGCCGCAAAATCGACCAGCAAGCCCTCAATGATCGCTTGCCGGACAACCATCGGCTTCGGGGCTCCCAACAAGCAAGGAACCTCCGGGGCTCATGGCGCGCCACTGGGTGCCGACGAAATTGCCCTGGCCCGAAAAGAACTTGGTTGGCCCTATGCCCCCTTCGAGATCCCCGATACGATCCTTGATTGCTGGCGCACGGTTGGAACCAAGGGCGCGCGCCTCTCCGCCGAATGGGAGAAAAACCTCGACGCATTGGAGGAAGAGGAACGCTCGGCGTTCAACCGGGGTCTCTCAGGTGACCTTCCCGCTGACTTCGATGATACCATCTGCACCTATAAACAAGGACTGAGTGAAGAGGCGCCCGGCTGGGCAACGCGAAAATCCAGCCAGGAAGCCTTGAAAATCATCAACGAAACCATCAGTGAAACCATCGGTGGCTCGGCCGACCTAACCGGCTCCAATCTCACGCAGACTCCGGGAATGCAGCCGATCAACCAGAAGGATTTCTCGGGCCGCTATATCTATTACGGCGTGCGCGAATTCGGGATGGCCGCGATCATGAACGGCATCGCGCTGCACAAGGGCTTCATTCCTTATGGCGGCACATTTATGGTGTTCACGGACTACGCGCGTCCGGCGATTCGCCTGTCGGCCCTGATGGAGCAGCGAGTGATTTATGTAATGACTCATGATTCCATTGGCCTTGGTGAGGACGGCCCCACCCATCAACCGGTCGAACATCTGGCCGCGCTCAGGGCAATACCGAACCTCAACGTATTCCGTCCCGCGGACGCGGTGGAAACGGCGGAATGCTGGCAACTGGCACTTGAGGCGAAATCAACACCGTCCATATTATCTCTCAGTCGTCAGGGTCTTAAGTTACTGCGCAAAAACCATACGGATGAAAATCTTTGTTCCCGTGGCGGCTACGAACTCGCTGCTTCCAACCTGGATGCCAAGGTGACGATCATTGCCACTGGATCTGAGGTCTCGATTGCGGTTCAGGCGCAAAAGCTTCTTGAAGGCTCCGGTATCGGCAGCCGCGTTGTCTCGATGCCCAGTTGGGAGCTTTTCGATCAACAGGACGAGGCCTATAAAAACAAAACTCTCGGCGCTGATACATTCCGCATTGCCATTGAGGCGGGTTGTTCCATGGGCTGGGAAAAATATATAGGGACCGACGGCGTGTTTATCGGCATCAACTCATTTGGCGCATCCGCTCCGGCGGAAGATCTTTATAAACATTTTGGCATCACCGCGGACGCGATTGTTGCCGCCGTCAAAAACAAAGTTTAAATATGGGTGCAGGCAGTGTGCAGACTGCTTAATCGAAAAATCAGGAGTGAAGGAAAATGGCTGTTCGTGTAGCAATTAACGGTTTTGGGCGTATTGGACGGAATATTCTGCGGGCGATCTATGAGTCCGGTCGTACCGACATCGAGGTCGTCGGCATAAACGATCTGGGTTCGGTGGAAGCGAATGCCCATCTGCTAAAATATGACAGCGTCCATGGCCGGTATCCCGGAACCGTCACTGTTTCCGGCGATACAATTGATCTTGGCCGCGGACCGATAAAGGTGACGGCAGAACGTAATCCGGCCGATCTGCCTTGGGGCGATCTGAAGGTGGATATCGCCTTTGAATGCACAGGCCTGTTCACACATCGCGACAAGGCCGCCGCGCATTTAAAGGCAGGTGCCAAAAAAGTCCTGATCTCCGCCCCCGGAACAGAAGTCGACATGACCGTCGTCTATGGCGTCAATCATGACAAGCTGACCGCCAGCCACACGGTTGTTTCCAATGCTTCCTGCACCACGAACTGTCTGGCACCGGTAGCCCAAGTCCTTAATGATGCCGTTGGGCTGAAGCATGGTTTCATGACCACCGTACATGCCTTCACTGGCGACCAGCCGGTCCTTGATACCTTGCATTCCGATCTGCACCGGGCACGGGCCGCTGGCATGTCAATGATCCCGACGTCGACCGGCGCGGCCAAGGCGGTCGGACTGGTGCTACCGGAACTTGCTGGCAAGCTGGATGGCACCTCGATCCGGGTGCCGACACCGAATGTTTCGATGATTGACCTCTCCTTTGTTGCCGGGCGGTCCACTTCAGTTGAGGAAATCAATGCTGCGATCATTGAGGCCTCAAAGGGTCGGCTAAAAGGCGTACTGGATATCAACGACGAACCGCTGGTCTCCATCGACTTCAACCATAATCCGGCCAGTTCAACTTTCGACCTGACTCAGACGCAGGTGATTGAAGGAACATTTGTCCGAATTCTGAGTTGGTATGATAATGAATGGGGATTCTCGAACCGGATGAGCGATACGGCTATTGCCATGACGAATGCCGGATGAGCTGTAGTTAAGAACGGAGTGAGCGGAATGGTCGCTTTCAAGACCCTTGATGATCTGGAAGCAAAGGGGAAAACCGTTCTCGTTCGCCTCGATCTGAATGTGCCGATGGAAGACGGAAAGATTTCCGATTTCACCCGCATTGAACGGATCATCCCGACATTACAGGAATTGGCAAGGAAACAGGCCAGAATTGTTATTCTCAGCCATTTCGGTCGCCCAAAGGGAACTCGCGTGCCGGAAATGTCCCTGCGGCCCGTGGTCGCAGGCCTCGCCGACCGCCTTGGCCAACCGATCACTTTTGCTAACGACTGCATCGGACCCGAGTTAGCAGAACAGGTCAAAAAAATGAACCTCGGGGATATTCTCCTCGCCGAAAATGTGCGCTTTCATCCCGGAGAGGAAAAGAACGATCCGGCATTTGCCGCGCAACTGGCTGCCGCCGGGGATATATACGTCAATGACGCCTTTTCCTGCTCTCATCGCGCACATGCCTCAACCGAGGCTATTGCCCATATCCTGCCCGCCTTTGCCGGGCGTAATATGGAAGCGGAACTCACCGCGCTCACAGCGGCTCTCGAAAACCCCACACGGCCGGTAATGGCCATTGTCGGCGGTGCGAAAATCTCCAGCAAGCTCGACCTCCTATTCAATCTCATCGAGAAGGTCGACAGCCTTGTCATCGGCGGTGGCATGGCCAATACTTTCCTGAATGCCAAGGGCGTCAATGTTGGCGCGTCGCTCTGTGAGCATGACCTCGCCGGCACTGCGTCAGATATCCTTGCGAAGGCGAAGACCGTGGGATGCGGCATCATCCTGCCGACAGACGCGGTTCTGGCAAAAGAATTTAAGGCAGGGGCCGCCCACAGGATTGCCGACATCGGCGATGTGGCGGCGGATGAGATGATCCTTGATGCCGGTCCGGCGTCGGTTCAATATCTGAACGACCGACTCCACTCCACAAAGACATTGATCTGGAATGGCCCACTCGGTGCTTTCGAGATTGACCCTTTTGGCGACGGCACGGTCGCGGTAGCAAGGGAAGCGGAGAAATGCACCCAAAGCAGCGAGCTGATTTCCGTTGCCGGAGGCGGCGATACGGTCGCGGCACTCGCCAAGGCCGGTGTCACGAACGGATTTACCTATATTTCAACAGCGGGCGGTGCTTTCCTTGAATGGATGGAGGGGAAGACGCTACCGGGCGTTGCCGCCCTTGATCGCTGAAATTCTAACATCGGAGGAAGAACATGGATGAAATGGACATGGAAGACATTGCAAAGGCGCTCGTTGCGCCCAGCAAAGGGATCCTTGCCGCCGATGAGAGCACCGGCACCATCAAGAAGCGCCTCGACAGCATAAATACAGCGAGTACCGAGGACAGCCGCCGCGATTACCGCGAATTGCTTTTCACCGCTGACGGGGTTGGCGATTATATTAGCGGCGTCATACTCTATGATGAGACCCTGCGCCAGAAGGCCAGTGACGGCCGTCCGTTTACGGAAGTTCTCAATGATCGCGGGATAATTCCCGGCATCAAGGTCGACATGGGGGCAAAGCCACTTGCCTTTTCCGAAGGCGAGTTGGTGACCGAGGGGCTTGATGGCCTGCGCGAGCGCCTTGCTGAGTATTATACTCTCGGCGCCCGTTTCGCCAAATGGCGGGCGGTCATCAGCATCAGTGACGGTGCGCCCAGTCAATATTGCATCGATACCAACGCCCATGCTCTCGCCCGCTATGCCGCGCTCTGTCAGGAGGCGAACATCGTTCCCATCGTCGAGCCGGAAGTCTTGATGGATGGCAATCATAATATCGACGAATGCTATGCGGTCACGGAAACGATGCTCAAAACCGTTTTTGACGAACTTTATAAGCAACGCGTCGTTCTTGAGCAGATGCTGCTCAAGCCGAACATGGTGGTGTCTGGTGACACTTGCCCGATCCAGGCGGAAGTCGAGGAAGTCGCTGTAAAGACCCTCTATTGTTTCGGGCAGACTGTCCCGGCGGCGGTGCCCGGCATCGTCTTTCTGTCCGGTGGGCAGAGCGAGATGCAGGCAACGACACATCTGAATGCCATGAACATGATGGACAAATTTCCCTGGGAGATCAGCTATTCCTTCGGCCGCGCCCTTCAGGCCTCGGCCCTGTCGGTCTGGCAAGGAAAGCCGGAGAATGTTGCCGATGCGCAGAAGGCGTTCCTGCATCGCGCAAAACTGACCAGTGCCGCCCGCGATGGCGAATATAACAGCGATATGGAATAGCCCCAATGCCGACCCCTTCGGAAGCAGACACATTCCGCACCCGCCTCTACTTGATCTCCCCATCCGAGATTGACCTAAACGCATTTGAAATTGCCTTTAAAAATGCCCTCGCCGGGGGGGACGTCGCCTGTTTCCAACTACGTCTCAAGAATAGTTCGGTGGCAGAAATCAGCGATACCGTTCTTCGCCTCCGGCCGATCGCGGAGGCAGCAAACGTCGCCTTTCTTCTCAACGACGATGTCGCGTTAGCACGAGATCTCGGGGTTGATGGCGTCCATATCGGTCAGGACGATATGCCCTACCGCGAGGCGCGCACTATTTTGGGACCAGATGCGATCATTGGGGTAACCTGCAAGAACTCCCGGGATCTTGCGATCGAGGCCGCCGAAAGTGGTGCCGATTATGTTGCCTTCGGTGCTTTCTACCCCTCAACCACCAAGTCGCCCACGGTAGCGGCCGATCTGGAGCTGCTTGAATGGTGGTCGAGCATGGTTGAAATCCCGTCGGTGGCAATTGGCGGAATTACCGTTGAGAATGCCGCCGCCCTGATCGTCGGCGGCGCTGATTTCCTGGCGGTATCGGCCGGCGTTTGGGAATTTGCGGAGGGCCCGGAAGCGGCCGTCAGAGCCTTCAATCGCGTGATTGATAAGGCCCTCGCAACTTGTTAGGGTCCAGCCAGTTTTTTTAACCTAGAGTGAGCAGAGTTCAACCATGAAAATAAACGGAAATGCCATTCGTCCCGGCAATGTCATTGAGCATAAGGGCGGCCTCTGGGTTGCAATCAAGATCCAGCATACCCAACCGGGCAAAGGCGGCGCCTATCTGCAGGTGGAGCTTAAAAACCTGCGCGATGGCACAAAACTAAACGAGCGTTTTCGCGCCTCAGAATCCGTCGATAAGGTCCGCCTCGAACAAAAACCATACCAGTTCCTGTTTGAAGATGGGGGTCTGTTGACTTTCATGGATACCGATACCTATGAGCAGGTCTCCCTTAACCGGGACATGGTGGGCGAGCAAGCGGTTTATCTTCAGGACGGCATGGATGTGGAAATCGAATTTCACGAGGAAAGCCCGCTGACGGTGATCCTGCCCGAGCAGGTAATTCTTGAAATCACAGAGACGGAACCAACCGTGAAAGGGCAAACCGCCGCCTCCTCCTACAAACCTGCCATTCTTGAAAACGGTGTCCGTATTATGGTGCCGCCATTCTGCGGTGTGGGCGAGAAAATCATTGTAAATACGGAAACAACTGAGTATCTCAAACGAGCGGATTAATCGGGCCGTTACAGTCACCCGAGAATTTTATCAGGTAATTGAACATGGCGAGAAAATCCGCCCTCATAAATGCGATGGAACTTTCTGCCCGCAAGGCTGCGCGCAAAATGCTGCGCGATTTTAATGAAGTCGAGCATTTGCAGGTTTCGCGCAAAGGACCTGCAGACTTCGTCAGTCAGGCGGATTTGTCCGCTGAGGCGACGTTACGCGAAGAACTCGGCCGCCTGCGGCCCGAATTCGGCTTTATTCTTGAAGAGGGCGGCTTCGTCGAATCCAAGGACGGCATACATTACTGGGTTGTTGACCCCCTCGACGGGACAACGAATTTCCTTCATGGCATCCCCCATTTCGCCATTTCCATCGGCGTCAAGGCCGGTAAAGAGGTTATTGCCGGCATCATTCTCGACCCGGTAAAGGACGAACTGTTCTGGGCAGAAAAGGGCGTCGGATCCTTTATGAACGACCGCCGCCTTCGGGTTTCAAGCCGAACACGCATGGCCGATTGCATTCTGGCCACCGGAATCCCCTTTACGGGCGTCGCCGATCACGAAAAATTCCTGAAGGAACTGGCGAGTGTCATGGCAGTCTCCGCCGGTGTCCGCCGGTTTGGGGCAGCCGCGCTTGATCTCGCCTATGTCGCCGCCGGACGCTTCGATGGTTTCTGGGAACGTAATCTGTCCGAGTGGGATATGGCCGCTGGCATCATCATCGCCCGCGAAGCAGGAGCCCTAGTCTCCCAACTCGACGGTGGTGAGAAAATGCTCGAAAAAGGTGATATCCTGGCAACGAATAGCGGTATCAATAACGCGATGATGGATATTCTCCGGAAAAACCGGCTCTCAAAATAAAGCGAGCCGCATCCGCCCGGTCCGATATTCGCAGTCTGTCGTTGACTACCGTGCGCAACTAACTAAGTGATTGTGACGTGGAGGCGCCTGCAGTATTGTGCTGACATGAGGCGACCAGTCTATACATTGGATATTTTCAACTGGCAGATTTTGGTAGAGCGCAGTAGGTTGCTCATACAGTACCGGCCGGAGAGATACCCTGAATGGAGGTAAGATGACGGTGAGTATGACGGGACCAAAAAGGCGCCGGACAATCGCAAGTCTGGTTGCAACCCTGCTTATCTGCGCTGGCGGATACACTCCCGCCCTTGCTGATCTGGCGGGAAGCGTAACCGGGAATAGCCAGAATCTCCAGACTTCGTCGAAAATTGTCACGCCCCGGATAAAGCCGTCTCTGCTCGCATCAAAACCAGTCCCGAAGCCGCCGGTTAAATTTGCCAAACTGCCGGAAAATACAGGTGCGACAGGCAATCAGAATGTCTCGCCCGCCTCGAAAGCCGTCCCTGTGCCCTTGCCGACCCCCGCCAAGCCGACAATCCCGTTGTCCGGCCTTGATGATATTGAGGTCAGCACTAAGGGTCTCGCAGAGAACACAGCTGACCGCGCGGCTGAAGAGAAAGGCCCGCCATCCGGCGCAGTGGACAAGGAAATAGCTGTTGCCGCCGCCAGACAACCAACTTCCCCGATATCTTCTGCCAAATTACCGAACTACGGTAAATCGGACAGCATCCTTTTTAACGCAGGGGAAACGGCGTTGCCGGATGTGGCCGGAGATGTTATTCAAGCTATTATTGACAAGATGAAAGGCAGCGACGGACAGGTTCTCCAGCTCTTTGCTTACGGCACCGGCAACAGTGTCAGTGCCGCCCGCCGACTGTCACTTGGCAGGGCGCTTGCCGTTCGGTCAAAACTGATGGATATGGGTATTGAAAACAGAAAAATTGAAGTACGCGCACTTGGTGAACCCGAAGGCCAAGGCCCGGCTGATCGCGTTGACCTGGTCTTAATTGCACGGTAATCATGACAACTTATTCAAACGTTGAACCTCAAAGTCTGGCTGGAACGCCGAATATCAAGAAGCCAAACCGCTACCTCATCCGAATGGGGATTTTCCTGGCGGTTGTCGTTGTCATTGCAGGTCTGCTTTATCAGCAAATACAAACTGCCTTTGTTGCCAATCCCCCGCTTAACGGCCTGATCCTTTTTGTCCTTCTTTTTGGTATCCTGTTTATTTTCCGACAGGTGATTATCCTTCGCTATGACATTAACTGGACGCAAAGCCTGCGGCGGCGCGAGTCGTCCTTGCCGGCGGCACGCGGACCGAAATTGCTGGGGCCGCTGGCGACCATCATCGGCGACACCAAGGGACCGGTACGCCTGACCGCTGTCACCATGAATACTATTCTGGACAGTATCGCGGCGCGCCTCGACGAAGGCCGGGATATATCGCGTTACCTGATCAATGTCCTCGTTTTTCTGGGCCTGCTCGGCACCTTCTGGGGACTATTGCAAACGGTTGATTCTGTCGGTGGTGCGATTTCAACCCTGAATGTCGGCGGCGGGGATTTCTCCAAGATTTTTGACGAACTGAAAATCGGTCTTGAGCAGCCCCTCAAAGGCATGGGCGTTGCCTTTTCATCCTCGCTGTTCGGGTTATCCGGCTCGCTCGTTCTCGGTTTTCTGGATATGCAGGCCGGTCAGGCGCAGAACCGCTTTTACACCGATCTGGAAGAATGGCTGACATCGATCACCCGCTTTTCCGGCGCCGGCTCCGCCATCATCTCCGAGGGCGACCAGAGCGTTCCGGCCTATGTTCAGGCCCTGCTCGAACAGACGGGCGAAAGTCTGAATAATCTGCAACGCACTCTCGCCCGCAATGAGGACAAGCGGGGCTCGGCGGAAAATTCGCTGATCAACCTGAGTGAAC
This sequence comes from Sneathiella sp., assembly GCF_041689005.1. Classification (GTDB taxonomy): domain Bacteria; phylum Pseudomonadota; class Alphaproteobacteria; order Sneathiellales; family Sneathiellaceae; genus Sneathiella. The sequence continues at coordinate 1,244 of NZ_JBDNHC010000110.1, read as the reverse complement.
GGCTCGCCGCCCTCACCGACCAGATGCGGACCGAGCAGGATTTGCTCATACGACTTGCGGAAAGCCAGACGGACCTCAAACCGGTGCTGGAACGGATCGCCAAAAACGGTGATCAGGCGGGTCTCGACCAGGCCAGTCGTAACCATTTGCGTAATCTTGATGTGCATATGGTCCGTCTGCTTGAGGAAAGCGCAGATGGGCGCGAACAGGTGGTACAGGACATTCGCAGCGACATCAAACTGCTAACGCGGACCATCGCCGCCATTGCTGAAGAAAGCCGCCGTGGTTGATCTGGTGCCCGCGTTCAGGAACGGAGTGAGTAATGGCTCGTAGACGTCGCGGACAACGCGCTCCATACGAGATTTGGCCGGGATTTGTCGATGCGCTGACGACCCTGTTGCTTGTCATTATCTTCTTGCTAGTGGTTTTTGTCCTTGCGCAATTCTTTCTGTCGACCGCCCTTTCGGGGCGCGATGCCGCACTTGAAAAGCTCAACCAGCAGGTCAACGAGCTATCCGACCTGCTGGCCCTTGAACGCCGGACCAGCGCCAATCTTGAAGATCAGATTAGCCAGATGAACGTCGATCTTGCCAAGGTGCAGGAAGAACGCGACAACGTCATCATTCAATTCGATACCCTTTCAAGCCGCGCCCTGTCGGCGGAGGAAGAACGCGACAAGCTCACCGTCCTTCTTCGGGAACAGAAGAAAGAAACGGAAGCGGCCAAATCGGCCCGCGCTGAAATCGAGGAAAAGCTGTCGGTTAGCGAAAAAACGGTCAAGGCCAACCTCGCCGAACTTGAAAGCTTGAAACGCGACATTGCGACCCTCGAGGAAATGCGCAAGAAACTTGAAAAAGATGTCAGCGAGATGGCTGGCAAACTCGAGGACAAGAATACGGAAATCAGTTCTCTCCGCGATCGCAGCAAGGAGCTTGAAGCCCGGCTTGCCGATGAGAAGGATCAAACAGTACTCGCGCAGAAGGACATCAAAGATCGGGATGTTCGGCTTGCCGAGTTGCAGGCCCTGTATTTGCAGTCGCAGGACAAGCTGTCAGAGGAAGAAAAACTCTCGGCAGCGGCGCAGTCACAGGTCACCATCCTCAATAGCCAGATTGCTGCGCTCCGCAGGGAACTAGCCAAACTCAATCAGGCCCTCGAAGCCAGCGAGGCGAAGGACGTTGAGCAAAATGCGCAAATTGCCGATCTTGGCAAGCGGCTCAATCAGGCTCTTGCGGCAAAGGTTC
>NZ_JBDNHC010000109.1:0-7722 GCF_041689005.1 Sneathiella sp. | reverse complement strand
TTTCATTATAATTGTTCTGGCCGAACATATTGACATTGGATGCATCCAGATCGTCGCGGTTGAACCGTTCGAAATTATGGTAGGACGAGATCGATTTAATCGACCAGTCCCCCGGCGTATATTCAATCGAGCCGGTAAAACTATATCCCTCGCGCTGGTTTAGGGGTTCCTGATCGGAATAGATGTTGCGGATGTTCGCGGTCGTGCCATTGGCTGCGGCTACAGTGAACAATGTTTCGCCGCCCAGAATCGAACCAAGGGCATTTTCGGGTGCAATGGTTGGTCCAAAATAGTGGAAAGCGTAATTGCTGTCATTCTCGTGGAAATATTCACCCGACAACAGAATCTCCACATCATCAGACGGTGCGAGCAAAAGGGTTCCGCGGAACGCATAGGCATTGCGATCGTCGATATCCTTGCCGGTAAATTCATTGACGCCATAGCCATCACGGTTTTCATATTTCCCGGCAATACGCACCATCACCTTCTCGCCGGAAACGGGCCCACCAACCGCTGCTTCCAAGCCGATATTATTGTAATTGCCATAGGTAGCGCGAACATAGCCATCGAGCTCTGCCGTGGGCTTTTTGGTGATCAGGTTAATGGCGCCTGCTGTAGCACCGCGTCCGTAAAGAGTACCCTGAGGCCCACGCAGCACTTCGACCTGTTGCAGATCGTAGAAGCCGGAAAGCTGTGCAGCAGGACGGGCGATCTGGGCGCCATCCTGAAGAAATGCAACGCCGCCATCTGCGCCCAGATCGATACTGGTAAGACCGATGCCGCGGATGAAGATGCGGTTGACACCGAATTGGTCGCCGACGGAAAGATTCGGGATCGAAGACGCCAGCGAGGCGACATCTTGCACCTTGCCCGCACCAAGGTCGTCTTCGGAAACGGCTGTGATCGAAGCTGCCACACGTGACAGCGATTCCGAACTGCGTGTAGCGGTCACCACAATTTCATCGAAACCATAATTTTCTTGAGCGACTGTCTGATCGCTCTCTGGCGAATCCTGCGCGATTGCTGGAACCGTCAGTGCGCAGACGAATACAGTTCCGAGGCCTGACGCCAGCCGCAGAAAGCTCTTTGGCGAATATGCAAGCCCTTGACTGCGCGCAATAATTTTGAACCTTCTCATACCACTCTCCCCTAGAGTTTATTGTTATAATTAAAATCTACTGACGCGTAGATACAGTTCATAGTAGGTATATTGCAATACAGAATGTTGAAACGATCAAATTTGGTGCCGCTCCGTGATATTATCGATAACACTAACGGCGGAACGGAAGATAGGGCACCCTGGTCTGATTGGCTTGGTGGAACCGGTGGTCCCCAACGTCAGGCTGGACGAAGCAGTGTTTCCACTGATCCCAGCTACCTGGGGGCTTGCTTGCGCATTTGTTCGCACGCCCAAGGCTGGGACAAGCTGGAAGCGATCATCGGCTTGACCGTGCTTTCCTCGGCGACATCGCTGCTATTGCGCGCCTTCGGCTAGCGGTCGATCCCGGCTTGCGGTCCGACGGTCCGCGTTCCCGCCTTCGCTTGCCAAGTGCGGCCATTCGGGAATCCACCCAGTTTCGGTCATTCGAGCTGATTGGATGGAGACTAAAAGCGGCTGGTCGGCAATCACCCCAGTTTCAGACATTCGCGACAGTGCAATTCTATGTCCGCTTCGCGCCCAGTTCCGGTCGTTCGAGCCAGATCGCTGATGATCCAATTGCGGACATTCGATTGGCGACTCAACGCACCGGACCTGCTCATAGGAGATTTTCCTCCGTTAGAATTCATGCATTCCATCATTTGCTACACGTGCAACGATATATAGCTACTAGCTGCCCTGCACTAATGGGAAGGATGAAGACTTCAATAGTCCATCTGGGCGGCAGCGGGATGCCTTATAACGGTCAGCGGGTTTTCGAAAAGGGCTGCTTCAGCAAGAGCTGTGTCAAAAAAGGCATGCATCTCGATCAGCTTACCGTCTTGGAAACGAAAAATTTCGCAATATGTCTGGTCATAAGTGACACCAGATTTGGTCTCACCGCCTCCTTCCATGATAGCGACAACACGCTGATCATCGGCACACATGATTTTCCATTTCCGGGCAAACTTGATGGTGTCAGGAACCATCGCGCCGTGGACCTTTTCGGCGATCAGATCGTCGGTCACCATAGCCTTGCCATCCATCCGTCCCGATGCCGGCGTGGTGCCGAGCATGTGGACTACGATATTGTCATGATACATCGCTTCGACAGCTGCCCAGTCTCCGTTCTGCATCAGGGTAAAATATTGATTGAGCAGGTTGATATTTTCTTGCCGGGCCATGGTGCCAGTCTCTTGTTGCATTGTGGATCAATAGTTTGCCGCCGCCGGACAGGGCTCAAACGCCGGTCGGTCTTTCGTTTACGCCCGGCGGTTCGTCGGGCACCGCCACTTCGAGCCTGTTGTCGACAATGCGGGTTTCAAAGGTGCGCAGGTCGGGATAGGCGCCGCCGAGACATCTGCCGGTAGCAGCCTCGAAACGGGCACCGTGGACCGGGCACATGATGGCGCCACGCCGGATTCCTCCCTCAGACAGCCGGGATGCCTGATGGGTGCAGCGGTCATTGACGGCAGCGAATCGTTCCCCATCCTTCATTAGCAGCACGAACCAACCCCCGACACAGGCTGCATATTTTCCGTCTGCAGGAAATTCCTCCAACGCCATGAGCGGGTGCCAGGTGATACTCATTCGGTCCTTTACCTTTCTCTGTATACTCGACCTACCCAGCGGCCCGACTGTCTTGGGGCTGATCAGGCAGGGCATTGTCGTTTCAGGGTGTCATGATCACCCGGCCGAACGGATGCGATTCCGCGACATGACGGTGCGCTGCGACGGCGTCGGACAAGGCAAATGTCCTGTCGATAGGCATCCGGTAGGAGCCATCTTCCAGCTTTGCAAAGATATCGGCGACCAGCGCGCGAACCCTTTCGGTGTGCATTTCCTGGCCGAGGGACACGCCGAAGACGTTGAGCATTTCACCGATCAGTTCGAAAAAGCTGAAGGAGGGGATGTCTCCGGTCGCCGCGCCGACCGCTGCATAGCGACCGTGCGGCCGCAATGCCTTGACGAGCAGGTCCTTGCCCTTGCCGCCCGCCAGGTCAACGGCGAGGTCGATGCCCTTGCCGCCGGAAATGGCCAGACATCGCTCGGCAATATCCTCTTCCCGGTAGTTTATGCCGTGATCCAGCCCGAACGGACGGATAAGCTCCAGCCGTTCGTTGCTGGAAGAGGTGCCGATCACGGTCGCGCCGGCCGCCTTGGCGATCTGGACCGCGGCCAGTCCGACACCGCCGCCGGCACCCTGGATCATCACGGTCTCGCCCGGCTGCAGATGGCCATATTCGATCAGCGCGTCATAGGCGGTGCCGAAAGCGATCGGCGCAACCGCTGCCAGCGACAGGTCGAGGGAATCCGGGATCGCGTAGGTAAAGCTCTCCGGCGCGGCGAACAGTTCCGCATGGCTGCCCGCCCAGTTGAACGCAACCACCCGGTCGCCCGGCTGGAAGAGCGTAACCGATGGGCCAATGGCCTCAACCACTCCCGCCGCCTGATAGCCGGGGATGAAAGGAACAGGGTCAGGCGGTGAAAGCAGCCGGTTCAGCAGGTCTCCGCCTTCGATCGATATTGCTTCGCTGCGGATGAGAACGCTGTCGTCCTGCAGTTCCGGGTCCGGCCGGTCGCCATATTGCATGACCTCCGGGCCGCCATTCTCGCTGTAAAACACTGCCTTCATACTGAATTCCTGCTGCCTGTTGGCGTCTGATTGTGGGAGGGCCTGATTGCCTATTCGAGGCTGCCGCCTTCGCCATGCCACGCCGTCGGACGTTTCTTCATGCGGTCGAAGAAATCGTGCATCCAGGGCGCTTCTTCCGAGATTGGCTGGCCCTGATGTTCGCCGAACTGCAAATAGCAATAGAGGTAGATATCAGCCAGCGTGAACCGGTCACCGCAGACGAACTGGCGGCCATCGAGCTGTCCAGCCATCCAGACAATTTTTTCCTGGGCCTTTGCCTTGAGCGCCGGGCCGGCTTCAGGCGGCAATATCGTCTTGGTTATCAGGTCAGGGTCCTTCTGGTCACATTCGAAAAACTCGCGACCTTCGGCCGCCGAGAAGCCTTCTCCCATCGGTTCGGCAATTTTCTGGTCGATCCGCCGCACCCACATGCGGGTCTCGGCTCGTTCCAATGGTGTCGATCCGATCAGCGGTACTTCGGGATGGATCTCTTCCAGATATTCGCAAATTGCGGTGATCTCGGTCAGGGCGGTGCCGTCATCGAGCAGCAGGGCGGGCAACTCGCCAAGCGGACTGATCGCGGTGGTAAAGGGCGCACGCCGATTTTCTCTGGTCAGCAGGTCGATGACCTTGCGTTCCAGCTTCAGTCCCTTTTCCTCGGCAAACATCCTGACAACATAGGGGCTGGGGGCAAACAGGTCGAAATCATAGAAAATCATGGTAATTCCTTTTGCTTTAACGGGCGGTCCAGCCGCCATCCACGGTCAGTTCGCTGCCGGTAATGAAGCTGCTCTCATTTGATGCCAGAAACAGCGCGGCATAGGCGATCTCTTCGGGCGTCCCGACGCGGCCCATCGGGGTTTCACTGCCTAGCGTTTCCAGCAGGTCACCCGCTTCGCTCATCGCGTCGCTGCCCGCCCGTGTCATGTCGGTCTCGACGAAGCCGGGATGGAGAGAATTGACCCGGATCGGGCGGCCTGCCTGCGCAAATTCCATTGCGGCCGATTTGCTCAGACTGCGCAGAGCACCCTTGCTGGCGGCATAGGCACTGGCCTGCGCCATCCCGACCATCGCGAGGATCGACGAGATATTGACAACACTTGCCCAGCGGCCGCTGGATGTTCCAGCCCGCGCAAGATGGCCGGACATTTTAGCAAGCGACAGGAAAGCGCCTTGGCAGTTGACCGCCATCACCTGTTGCCATTGCTCGAGCGGCAAGATTTCCAGCTCGCCGGTCGGGGCAATGCCGGCATTGTTGATGAGAATGTCGAGCCGGTCGCCGATCATCGCAGCCGCGCTGTCCCAATCCTCCGTCTCGGTGACGTCAAGCCGGAGATACTCCGCATGGCCCAATTGTTCCAGCGCCAGACGAACTTTCTCACTGTCGGCAGGTTCGAGATCGGCGAGCCAGACTTTTGCTCCCTGTTCGACGAACAGGCGGCATATTGCCATTCCGATTCCGCCAAGAGCGCCGGTTACCAGTGCACAGCAACCCTCCAGTCGCAACGGAGCGCTGGTCTCGCTCACTGAGCGGTAAATCCATTGTCGACGATCAGCTCGGTGCCGTTTACAAATTGGGACGCATCGGAAAGCAGGAAGAGAATGGAATCGACCACCGCGCTTACCGGAATGAAATTGCCGGAGGGCTGGAGCGCCCGCATCTGCGCCTCAATATCTTCATCGCCACCCAGTTGGCTTACGATGTCCTTGACCATCGGCGTTTCGGTCATCGCCGGGTGCACGGAATTGACGCGCACACCGGTCTTGCCCGCTATCGCCTCCAGCGCGACGGCCTTCGACAGCATCCGGATCGCGCCTTTGCTTGCGCAGTAGCCGCCCGCACCAGCGGCTCCGGCAATACCGGCGGTCGATGATATGTTGACGACGCTGCCGCTACCTTGCCGGTACATGATCGGGAGTATATGCTTCATCGCGAGAAACGGGCCTTCGACATTCACTCGCATGCTCAGCCGGAAATCCTCTGCGGACAGATCGGTTATGGCGCCCATCCGGATGATACCGGCGCAGTTTACGAGACCATCTATTCGGCCGAACTGGGCAACAGTTTGCCCGGCTGCTGCGATCCATTCCTCTTCGTCTGCTACATCCATCTGGATGCATAATTCTGCCGGAGTGGAAATGGGCATGCGGTCCAGCGCCACAAGTTTTGCGCCTTCTTCTCGCAACGCAGCGACGGTAGCGGCGCCGATACCCGACGCTGCGCCGGTAACCAGGATGACCCGGTCTTTGAAACGCGTTGCTGGCTCCGCCATCGGCATCAATTTCCACCCGCCGGGAATGAACGGACAGGATCCGACTTGCCATCCCAGCTGGAGGCGGCTTCGATCGCGGTGGCAAAAAAGCCGCGGCTCTCTTCATTGTCCGTGATCAATTCGACAAAAAGTCCGGTTTTATCGCGACAGTCGAAATAGCGCAGCTCGGTCTCGGCTGATAGTTCTGCACGGGTTACGGCTTCGCGGCCCAGCAAACGCGAGCTTGCTTCGACGTCTCTTACGAGGCAGCCCTGATGGTGCGGCACGCATCCATCCGGCATCGATTGTCCGTAAACATTGGGCCACGGGCCATTGGGTCGGATAAGTTCTATCATCATGTCCCCGACCTGGCCGAAAGCGATATCCAGCGTCATCTCCTGGGCTTCCCCCAAATAGGTCCAGCTTTTGAAGCCCATCCCCGGCAGAATAAAAAACGGACCCGCGCCCATCGTTTCCACCCAGGCCATGGCCGAACCCTCTATATCATTGGTGACATAGCCAAGTTGCCTGATGATTAAAGGTTTCATTCCTGATCTCCCGATCATAATTCTGATTCAAGTTCGAGCGTCAGGCCACAGGGTTTTAAATCGGGGCCTCGGTAATCCAGGCTATGCCGCGCCGCACGATTTCGAGATAATTTTCGTCATCCCACGGGCCGCGTACAACAGGGGCCTCGTCCATGAGCGGCTGCATATCATATTTACCGCATGCATGACCAAGCGGAGAGTAAAGCACAGCCCCCTTGCCATGATCCTTGACGTAAAGCTGAGGACGCGGCGGATCGTCGGTAATCTCTTCGGTTACATAACCCGGTGTCGAACCCTTGTACCGGGCGGACAACAAAGTGCGCAATTCACCGAGGGGAGTCGCGACATAGGGTTCATCGATCAAGGTGAAGTCCTTCATCCCGCGGGTGACAGGATGATCCTGATCTTCCACGTGAACATGCACTTCCTGCGCGGCCAGATGGGTGACAAAGCGGCTGCCCAGCAGTTCCATGAACAAGGGCGAGACCGTCTCTGCCGTCGACTTCACCAGACCCGGAATACGAACACCACTGGTCACGATTTCTGGTCCATCGGTGAATTCGAGATGCGCATTGACGGCATGAAGCGCCATGATACGGCCCCCCTTGCGCACGAAGCTGTCCATCATCTGGGCCTGCTCGTCGGTTGGCATCATGTCACAGGTATAGAGCACCAGGCCGACGCTTTCGTCGAGAATCTCCAGCCCGCTGTAATCCATGGCACAGCTTGCCCGGATGCGCTCGTCTTGACCCATGGCTTCCAGCAGCTTCAGGCGCGCCAGATCGAAATCGTGAAACTTGCCGCCGGTGACGATGTGAATATGTTTTGCGTTTGTCATAGGGGCCCTCAACGGTCGCCGCGCAGGGGAAAGTCACCCCTGAGATAACGGTCGATTGTCTGGTGAAAATGGCGGATGCGCACTTCCTGTTCGCCCAGGATCATGCCTCGGAAGCCTTTCGACGATGTGCCCTGCTGCATGGTTGGCATATTGGTGCCGTCCTGCTGCAGGACGTTGGCAAGCACAGGATCGAACGTGCCGTCAAAAGCGTCGACATAATTTGGCAACTCGTCGTGACGATAAAGCCGATGTTCAAAATCGGGCCGGGGTTCGCCCGGCGGGTCGTGACGGGTGATCAGGAAATCATAATA
>NZ_JBDNHC010000108.1:0-2387 GCF_041689005.1 Sneathiella sp. | reverse complement strand
CCCTCCCTCCGCCACCCACCCCTGATAATTTGTCTCTGATTTGGCGAGGCGACGCAACCGCCCGTATCAGGGCGCTTATTCGCCGCCATTCCCTCTCTCGCCCGCGTCTCTGGGCCGTCAGATGTCGGTCTTTCGGGGCCAATCTGCCCGCCAGTCTCTGCCCGTCTGATGGTAGGGTGAGTTTGACTCGATCAAGGATTTAACAGGGAATTTTATGTAAAAACGCCCGTTATCAGGGTAATATCGGAGCTCCTTCGCACCAGAGTATATATTTTATTTCGTAATATCAGCGAGTTACGGCAGGAATTCGCCACTTTCCTGTTATTCGCCATAACAGGGTGATTTTAGGCCATAACAGGGCCTGTTATTGCGATTAACAGGGCGTTTTAAGCCTGTTAACAGGTGATTTAAGGAATTTCCTTTAGGACCTGGAACTGATTTTATAGCGTGCTTTCAATCCCGAACTTGCGCCGCTGGTCGGACCAGAGGAGGGGGATCTCGTTCTTCATCAATAGGGCCAGTGTCAGAGGGTCCGGCTGCCGCCCTTCGAGGATGATTTGCTGGATATCGGGGGCCAGGAAAGCGAGCCGCACCAGATTGCGTTTCCAGGGAGAGGCGGGGGCTGCCTGCAGGACGGGCCCTTTTCCTGAATCCTGATCCAGCATCGCATGCGCGTTTCGGAGCGCTCTGATCAAAGAGGCGTCCGGCTGCGGCGTGTTTTTATCGCCGACTAGGATGTCAGTCCGTCCCCCGCGCGTCTGCATCCGCCAGGGCAGGGTCAACCGCAGGCATTTCGATTCTGCCGGATCCGGACGCACCCGCTCGCCAGTCGTAAGATTGCCGTTGATCTTGTTAAGATATTTGAGCGGGACCAGAAGTTCGACACATCCGATATGAATCTCGATGCGGTTCACAAGCCCGAAGGGATCCTCCTGCAAGTTGGGGAGAAGACGGGTCAGTGTCTTGATCAACCGACTTTCAAGCGTTGCCGCCGAGACACGTCGTGGTGCGTTGTCCTGCTGGTCCCGTTTTGCCCCCCGCTGCAGGGGGGTGGACACATAATAGCGATACAGCTTACCGCCACGCCCATAGGCAAAGGTCGGGGACATCAGTTGGCCGTCCGTATCGAAGAGACACCCTGCCAGGGGCGACCCTGCAACGCTCTTTCCGGTCGCCTTGCGACGCCGGCTGTTCTCATCCAGCTGTGCCTGTACAGCCGCAAAGAGTTCCTCATCGATGATGGCCTCATGTAGCCCGGGATGGAACTGATCCTTATGAGGAACCTCGCCAAGATAGACACGGCTTCGCAGCAGATGATACAGCGCTCCGCGGCTGAAGGGCTGGCCTCCGATGGTTCTTCCTTTCAGCGTTGTCCGGACCTTTGATCGAATGTCTTTGGCATCCAGCTCTCTGACCAGGGAACTGTCAGAAGAAAATTGCTTGATGGGCATTTGCTCGTCGACTAGCCTCCGAGCATGACAAAACAGAACCCATTTCGCTATTTCAAAACATCTCCTGAAGTCATACGCCTTGCGGTGATGATGTATGTCCGATTTCCTCTTTCGCTTCGCAATGTTGAAGATTTGCTTTATGAGCGTGGCATCGATATCTGCCACGAAACCGTTCGCTATTGGTGGAATAGATTTGGTCCACTGTTTGCGCGCGAGATCCGGAAGAAACGACTTCATCCTCCCCAAAATCATTCCAACTGGCGATGGCACCTGGACGAAGTATTTGTGAAGATCAATGGTGAAACACACTATTTGTGGCGTGCTGTTGATCATGAGGGCGAAGTGCTGGAAGCCTTTGTTTCCAGGCGGCGAGATCGTAAGGCTGCGTTGAAATTCCTCAAGAAAATCATGAAGCGATATGGAAGGCCACACGAAATTGTTACAGATCGTTTGAAATCATATCGTGCCGCTATGAAGACCATTGGAAATGCCGAGGTTCAAGAGGTTGGCCGGTGGAAGAACAATCGCTGTGAGAACTCCCATCTCCCGTTCCGGCGACGAGAGCAGGCGATGCTGAAATTCAGGCGCCTGCGAAGTTTGCAGAAATTCGTCTCAATCCACGCATCAGTCCATAACCACTTCAACCATGAGCGCCACCTAAACAACAGAGAAACATTCAAGCTTCAAAGAAATGCCGCACTGGCCGAGTGGCAGCAACTTAGTGCGGCATAGTAGGGGCACCGTTATGCCATTTTATGCCATACAGAGACTACGTCGCATTCGTCTGACAGCGCCCAGGCGGCAAGGCCGAGACCGAGCGCAATATGGGTTTTACCGGTGCCGCTGTTGCCGAGCGCGATAATGTTCTCACGCCGCTCGACGTATTCACATCGTGCCAGCTCAAGAACCATCATCTTGTTGAGCGATGGGATGGCT
>NZ_JBDNHC010000107.1:0-9753 GCF_041689005.1 Sneathiella sp. | reverse complement strand
TGGCGGAGGGTCGGGGATTCGAACCCCGGAAGGGCTTGCACCCTTGCTGGTTTTCAAGACCAGTGCATTCAACCGCTCTGCCAACCCTCCGCGGGTGGGCGGGTCCGGATGCCGGACTGCGCCTCAACCGGATCGATTGCGGATCTGCGTAACTCCTGATCGTTTAAAGTTCCCGTTCTGCACTGTCAATGATATTTGCCCGCGAAATCGAATATTCCGGACATTACGCGGCGCTTTTGCGCACGCAGCACTGTTTTTTCGTCTGAAACCGTTGCGAATCCGCGGGATTTATGGCAAAAAGGGGAAATCAGTAAAATGGAGTTCCAATGGCAAAGAAATCTGCGCGTCTTATCGGTTTGTCGTTCTTGGGAATTTTACTGTTTACGCTTTCAAATCCGGTCTTCGCCGCCTCCGAGCCCTTTGATATTTTCGTGGAAAAAATAAGGATCGAGGCGCTGGAAAAAGGGATAAGCCAGGCAACGGTCGAAGATGCCTTTTCCACCGTCAAGCTGCTGGAACGAGTGGTTGCCCTTGACCGCAAGCAACCCGAGGTGACCCAGACCTTCCAGCAATACATGGAAAAGCGGCTGCCGCAGTCCCTCATTGATTCCGGCAAGGCATTGCTTAAGGAGCACCATTCTGTCCTTGAAGAAGTCGGGCGGAAATACGGCGTTCAACCCCGCTTCATCGTCGCTCTCTGGGGGGTGGAGACGCGCTATGGAAACTATACGGGTGGGTTCAACGTCATCGATGCCCTGACGACACTGGCCTATGACAACCGGCGCGCAGCGTATTTCCGAAAGGAGCTTTTTCTAGCCCTCAAAATTCTGGACGAGCATGACATCACTGCTGCGGAAATGAAGGGGTCCTGGGCGGGCGCCATGGGGCAATCGCAGTTTATGCCCTCGAGTTTCGTCAATTTCGCCGTCGACCATGATGCGGACGGCAAGCGTGATATCTGGGGAACAAAGGCCGACGTCTTTGCCTCTGCCGCCAATTACCTGTCGAAATCCGGCTGGGAAGGGGACCAGACATGGGGGCGGGAGGTGACGTTGCCGGGAAAATTCAACGCCTCCCTTATCGATCTCGATGTCATCAAGCCGATGGCTGACTGGCAGGCCCTCGGGGTCCGCAAGGTGGATGGAAGCGCGCTGCCGACGCGGCAATTGATGGGCTCGCTGGTCCAGCCCAAGGGCGGGAACGGGCAGACCTTCCTTGTCTATAATAATTACCGGACTATCCTGAAATGGAATCGTTCGACCTATTTCGCCATGTCTGTCGGCCAGCTTGCCGATCTGCTGGGAGATGGATGATAGATGTTAAAACCAACCAGTAAAAATGAGTAACAGATTATGTGGCTACGACAAAAATCGGGATTAATCATCATGCTGGCGGGGATCATGGTCCTCGCTGGTTGTTCTGAAGTCAACTTGCTCAGCTATGGAGCGAAAAAATATCGAAGTTCGGGAAGCCCGCAAGAGACGGATACGGCGGACGGGGGGATTGATCGCGGACAGCCGAAAATCGGCAAGCCCTACCAGATTGATGGCGTCTGGTATTATCCGGCAGCTGATACCGGGTATGACGAGACGGGGATAGCCTCCTGGTACGGCGAACCATTTCATGGGCGTCCCACCGCTAACGGCGCGATCTATGATATGAACAAGCTGACTGCCGCGCATAAGACATTGCCGCTGCCGTCCGACGTGCGGGTGACAAACCTGGAAAACGGCCGGTCCATCGTCGTCACCGTAAATGACCGAGGCCCGTTCGCGCATTCGCGTATCATTGACCTCTCCTACGGCTCAGCCAAATTGCTAGGCATCATTGAGAAAGGAACAGCGAAGGTCCGGGTTCAAATCGTGAACGGAAACGGCGCGGACGGAACACAAATGGTTGCCAAGCCGGACACGCCGGATAATGAGCGCAATAATGTCGCCGCCGCTCCGCGGGCAACTATCGTCGCTGATTCCCTTGCCCCGCCGTCGAACGTGAAGTCGGCACCGGCACCGCGAAACACGGCATTGCCGGCCCCGAAGGCGGAACCATCCGTACAAATGGCCTCGTACAATACCGCACAGCCAGTGGTAACGGTCAGCCCGGTAACCGACAGTGAAATATTCATTCAGGCCGGTGCCTTTGTCGATTACAATAACGCGAATGTCCTGAGCGCCAGCCTGTCAAACCTGGGGCCGAGCAAGGTCAGCCAGGCGCTCGTCAACGGACAGGATTTCTATCGCGTCCGCGTGGGGCCGGTGACGGACATCGCCCGGGCCGATCAGGTCCTCGAAAGTCTCATTAATACCGGGCATAAAGACGCGCGGATTATTGTTGAATGATCAGTCCCAAATTGGGTGAAATACTGATTTACAGGAAAGCCCGGACTGTTCAGGTGATTTGAATTGAAAATATATGGAATGAAAATGTTACAAAATGTGAAGATGGCGGATCGGTTATTTGCTCTGGCGCGGATGCTGCCACTGCTGGTCGTCTGCTTTGCCCTTCCTCTCGGTGCTGCGGCGGAAGCTATTGAAACTCCTGCGCGTGAAGCCTTTGTTTTTGACGTGAATACCGGCGCTGTCTTGCTCGAAAAAGATGCAGATGTGCTGATGGCGCCAGCATCAATGAGCAAACTGATGACGGTCACGATGGTATTCGAGCGGTTACAAGACGGCTCGCTCAAACTCGACGACACCCTGCCGGTGAGCGAAAAAGCCTGGAAAAAAGGCGGCTCCAAAATGTTCGTCAAAGTGGATACTCGCGTCAGTATCCATGATCTCCTGCGCGGGATTATCGTCCAGTCCGGAAATGATGCCTGCATAGTCGTCGCCGAAGGACTGGGTGGATCGGAAGAGGCCTTTGCCGAGGCCATGACCGCCCACGCCCGGGAGATTGGCCTTGAAAAAAGCACGTTCAAGAATGCAACCGGTTGGCCTGACCCCGAACATCGGATGACAGCCCGCGAGCTTGGCTTGCTGGCGAAATATATCATCACGAAATTCCCCGAAGATTATGAAATTTTCGGAGAAAAAGACTTTACCTATAGCGATATCAAGCAGGGGAACCGAAATCCGCTGCTGTATAAGGAGACCGATGCTGATGGCCTGAAGACGGGACATACGCAAGAATCCGGCTATGGTCTCGTCGGCTCGGCGAAACGGGACGGACGGCGGCTTGTGGTTGTGGTCAATGGCCTCTCCAGTACACAGGAAAGAAGCCGCGAGTCCGAACGGCTGATGGAATGGGGCTTTCGCGAATTTGATAACTATGCCTTGTTCAAGGCCGGGGACGTGGTTGACCACGCTCGCGTCTGGCTTGGCAACGAAGAAACGGTTCCCGTGACAGTCGAGAAGGACCTTCTGGTTACGCTGTCCCGTCAGGCGCGCAAATCGATGGTTGTCAAGGTCGTCTATGATGAGCCTGTCCCGGCGCCGATCCTGAAAGGAACTCCGATCGCCCAGCTTATTGTCTCTGGTCCTGACATGGATACGGTGACGGTGCCACTCGTCGCCACGCAGGATATTACCCGGCCAGGACCGCTCAAGCGGCTCACCTCCGCGGTTGAGTATCTCGTCTTTGGTCCGTCGGCGAACTGACGCACGAACCTGATGGAAAAATCCCGATCGCGCCGCGGAAAATTCATCACCCTTGAAGGCGGCGATGGCAGCGGAAAGTCAACACAGGCAAAACTGCTTGCCGAGTTTATGGCCACGCAGGGAATTAAAACCCTGCTGACCCGTGAGCCCGGAGGAGCCCCGGGATCAGACGAGATCCGGGAGCTGATCCTGACCGGCGACCCGGACCGCTGGGATGCGATCGGGGAAACGCTGTTATTTTATGCCTCGCGCCGCAATCACCTGCGCCTAACCATCTGGCCGGCGCTGGCGGCCGGGCGCTGGGTCATCTCTGATCGCTTTGCTGATTCAACCATGGCCTATCAGGGTTACGGTAATCGGCTGGGTGAGGCGGTCGTACAGCAAGTGCATGACTTTGCCGTTGGTGACTTCGCACCCGACTTGACTTTTATCTTCGATTTGCCCGCCGCGGAGGGATTGCGCCGCACTGGCGGGCGCAGCCATAACGAAGACCGGTTCGAGAAAATGGACCTATCCTTTCATGAACGGTTGCGCGCAGGTTTTCTGGATATTGCCGCCCACAATCCGGACCGCTGCGTTGTTATTGACGCGTCGCGCTCGGTTGACGTCATCCAGACCGAGATGCGTGACGTGATCCGTGCGCGATTGCTCACATGAGCGAAGTGCCCGTCCCCGACAAGCTCGATAAATATCCCCATCCACAAGACACCCGCCGCCTTATCGGACATGAGACGGCCGAAAAGATATTTCTCGGTAATTTCAACAGCGGCCGCTTTCATCATGCCTGGCTGATTACCGGCGCGAAAGGCGTTGGCAAGGCGACCTTTGCCTATCGGGCCGCGAAATTCCTGTTGACGCAAGGGGCGGGGGAAGGGGGGCTGTTCGGGCCTCCGGATAGTCTTAATGTCGCGGATGGCTCACCGGCACTTGCGCAGATCAAGGCAGGGGCTCATCCCGGCCTTATCGTTTTAAAGCGCCAGTATGATACGAAAAATAAAAAGCTTTTCACCGTCATCCGTGTTGACGATGTGCGCGCCCGCGCCGGATTTTTCCGCCTCACGGCGTCGGAGGGGAGCTGGCGCGTCGTCATCGTCGACCCCGTGGACGAGATGAACTCAAGCGCCGCCAATGCCATGCTGAAAATCCTGGAGGAACCGCCAGAGAAGACAGTCTTCCTGCTGCTGTCGCATACACCGGCGGGTCTGCTGCCGACCATCCGCTCCCGCTGCCGCCAGTTGCCGTTACGCCCCTTAAGCGAGACGGATATGCGCTCCGTGCTTGAGCCTTTTAGTCGCACTTTGTCACCTGACCAGGTCGACATGCTGCTGGCAATGGCCGATGGAAGCCCCGGTAAAGCATTACAGTTGCTGGATACCGGCGGTCTTGACATTTTTGCCGGGCTTCTCGATATTTTGAAGACTTATCCCCGGCTTGACGCGGAAAAGCTCCACGGACTTGCCGACAGCGTCGGGCGGAAGGACGGGGAGGGGGCCTATCGCACGATTTGCGAGCTCTATCCTTGGTGGCTCTCACGGATGGTGCGCGCAGGCAGCAGTAATTTTACCGACGGTCAGTTCATTCACGGCGAGAGTGATATCATGAAGCGGCTTGTTGTCGCGCATCCGCTCGATGCCTGGGTTGATCTTTGGGAAAAGGGAAACCGGTTGATAAAAAAATCCGATGCGGTCAATCTTGATCGTAAACAGGTTGTCCTCAACCTGTTTTTGGCGATAGAACGCATGGGCAGCTAAACAGAGTAATTGGATACAGCATGTTAGTAGATAGCCATTGCCACCTCAATTTCGAGCAGCTCTCGAGCGAGCTCGACGCTGTCGTCGCCCGCGCCGCCGACGCCGGGGTTGGCCATATGCTGACCATTGGCACTAAACTGCGCGAATTCGATGCCGTGCGGGCAATTGCCGAGGCCTATCCCAATATTCACTGCTCCGTCGGTGTGCATCCACATGAGGCGGAGAGCGAGGCGGACGAGGTGACAACGGCGAAACTCATCTCGCTCACCCAGCATCCGAAAGTCGTCGCCCTTGGCGAAACCGGACTTGATTATTATTATGAGCATGCCCCGCGCGACTTGCAGAAGAAGTCCTTCCGAATTCATATTGCCACCGCCCGTGAAACCGGCCTGCCGCTCATTGTCCATACCCGGAATGCCGACCGCGATACCATTGATATCTTACGCGAAGAATATGAGAAGGGGCCCTTTACTGGAGTCATTCACTGCTTTAGCTCTGGCTGGGAAGTCGCTGAAAAATCTATGGAAATAGGATTTTACATTTCTATCTCCGGGATCGTAACGTTCAAGGCCGCCGGCGATTTACGCGATCATGTCGCGAAGATTCCAGTGGAAAAGCTACTTGTGGAAACAGACTCGCCCTATCTGGCGCCGGTGCCCAAACGGGGAAAATCCAACGAGCCGTCCTTCGTTACCCATACAGCGGCAAAAGTCGCGGAGATCAAGGGCATTGATCCGGACCAGCTTGCAGCCATCACAACAGATAATTTTTTCAACCTTTTCAATAAGATAGAGCGGTGACCTGATGGATGTTACAATACTTGGTTGCGGCACGTCCGGCGGTGTTCCGCGCATTGGCAATGAATGGGGAGCCTGTGACCCTACGGAACCCAAGAACCGTCGGCGTCGCTGCTCAATCCTGGTGAAGGAGAAGAATACGCAGGTCCTGATTGATACATCACCGGATATCCGTGAACAACTGCTCGATGCCAAAGTCGAAGATCTCGATGCGGTTATCTGGACCCATGAACATGCCGATCAGTGCCACGGGATTGACGAGCTGCGCGTCCTTGCTATCCGTAATCGCCGGCGTATGGAAGTCTGGAGCGACAACAAGACACTTTCCATCCTGATGAAACGATTTGATTATTGTTTCCGGCAGCTTGGTGGAAATCCTTATCCTGCTATCTTAAATGAGCATTTTATTGACGGGCCGTTCAATATCGGGGATATCGAGTTTATTCCGTTTGATCAGGATCATGGCAGCATCACCAGTCTGGGCTTCCGCATGGGCGCCATCGGCTATTCCAACGATCTTGTTAATCTCGACGACAAGGGCTTTGAAATTCTCGACGGGATTGATACCTGGATTGTGGATGCCATGCGCTATAAGCCGCATCCGACCCATGTCAATTTAGAAACAGCCCTTGAATGGATTGCACGACTGAAACCACGACGGGCGATATTGACGAACATGCATGTGGATCTGGATTACCAGACCTTGCTGAATGAGTTGCCAGCAGGCGTCGAACCGGCCTATGACGGCATGGTTATTTCTGTTTGAGCCGCAATGCATCATCTAATCCTCATTTTCAGGGCGCTCATCCATGAAAGGCGTGCTTGATATACGCTAAGAACGATGTATATGCGCAGAAAGCCACGTTAAGGTATGAGACACAGTAATATCTATAGCCTAGGCCCCCTCTCGTCCTATATCTATTATTTTCCATAATATATATTATGCGCATAATTCTATTAAGGAACAGGATACTTCCCGACCGCTGATCCAGACATCTTGTGTTAGCTTATCCGGTTTCCATTACCCACGTCTCATCGGGCAGTCATAACGGATACCTGTCTGTACCGACTGGTCACGCTACTGTGTCATCATCACCGTTCAACAAGCATCAGCCAAACGTGTACGCTGCGACCATTATCTTGAATTGTCAGGCGAACCTGCTAAACTCATCCGGTGCGAAAACTCGCGCCTCCCCCCTTCAACGGGAAAGCACCTGAGTGCAGAGTTTTGATGATCGCGTTTTGACCTTTAATTGGGGTTTGAGGCAAAAGGAGGGAATGTTTTATCGGCCCGCAATTGGGGGTTTCCATGAAACTTACAGCACCTGTCTATATACTAATGCAAAGAGCAAAAGATCTGAAAAGAGCACAGTCCATTACGATGGTCGAGGCATTAAACCAGATCGCCAAGAGCGAAGGCTTCCTGTCCTGGAGCCTTTTACAATCCAAGGCAAAAACCATTGTTCCAAGATCCCGGGAAGAGATTTTGGACTATTTAAATCCGGGCGACCTCGTCCTTATCGGTGCCCGGCCAGGCCTTGGAAAAACGACGCTGACGTTACAGATTATGTTGCAAGCGGCCAAAGCAGATCGGCTATGCTTGTTTTTCTCGTTTGAATATACGGACAATGACATCAGGCCAAAGCTGACCGCACTCGCGGGCCCGGACACATATGAAGAGCATCTGAGACTTGACTTTTCCGACGATATTTCAGCGGACTATATTATCAAGGAAACGAAGGATCTAATTAAAGAAGGTTCTTTAATTGCAATGGATTACTTGCAACTGCTGGACCAAAAACGTAGTAACCCTGCCCTTCAACAGCAGATCGAGGTGTTAAAGGAATATGCAAAAGCCACCCGCTGCATTTTGATTTTCATCTCACAAATAGACCGAAAATTTACCCAGCATGACAGGTCGCGACCAACCCTAGAGGATGTGAGACTGCCGAACCCGCTGGATTTACGACTTTTCAACAAGGCCATCTTTGTCGAGGGTGAACAGATATTTATCTAGCCCCGCACGATACCATAAGCTGGCCCGGACGGGCTTTATCCTTCACCGCGGATCAGGTCCTCGATTTCCTCTGCTTTGTCGGCATCCAGCACCGTCCGGGCCACATCATAGGAAAAACCGCTCCGGGCCAGCGAGGCCATCTCACGAGTGTCGCGGGCCTCGCGGGTGCGCGCCGGCTTATAGGGGCCAAATTTACGCCGTTTCACATATCGAGCGGCGGCGGCGAGATCAAGGGCCCGCCGATCCTCTCCAAGCTCTTCTAGGGCGTTTTCCTGATCCTCTTCCGTAAAGCCGAGACCCTGTAGCCTGAGCTCGATTTGCGTGACGGATTTTCCCTGCCGCGCCATTACTCGGGCTTTACTGGCCGCAAACTCCCGATCATTGATAAAACCTGAGGCAACAAGCCGGGCAATCTCCGCCTCAATGCGAAACCCGAGCTCGGCATCGTCGACGTCAAACAGCTCCGCTCCCGCCGCCGCTCTGGTCATTAGATGCTGGCGCATTTTAAAGGTCGTTGCCGGAAACCGGTTGAGATAGCGCAGTGCCTGATCGCGCAGCCACTTCGATGTCGGCTCCTTCGGTATTCGGGCCTTTTTGGGCTTCGGTGGTGTTTCTTCCGTCATGCCTGCCTTAAGATAATTACCTTTTTTGCCAGTTTACGTCTGGCACAAGTGAAAGGAAATCCATTAAACTAACAAACGCCTTTAATTCAGGAAAGCTTCCTTCATGGTCCAGACCCCACCCCCCGCTTCCATCGACCGACTCCTTGAGATCATGGCGCGACTTCGCGATCCTGACGGCGGCTGCCCCTGGGACCTTGAACAGAATTTCGAGACAATCGCGCCGCATACTATCGAGGAGGCCTATGAAGTTGCCGATGCCATCGCCGATGGTGACATGGCGGAGCTGAAGGACGAACTTGGCGACTTGATGTTCCAGGTTGTCTTTTACGCGCAGATGGCAAAAGAGGCCGGCCATTTCGATTTCAATGACGTGATCGACGCAATTTCAGACAAAATGATCCGCCGCCACCCGCATGTCTTCGGCAACGACAACATCCCGACAGCAGAGGCGCAAATAACGGCCTGGGAGGAAACCAAGGCGCAAGAGCGGGCCGCCAAGATGAAGACCGGGGAACAACCTTCTGTTCTCGACGGCGTCGCCAGCAACCTGCCCGCCTTTACCCGGGCGGTAAAACTGCAAAAACGCGCCGCGCGGGTCGGGTTTGACTGGCCGTCCATTGATCAGGTTTTCGACAAAATTCATGAGGAGATGGGCGAGCTGAAAACCGAGATTGCCCTTGAAGACAGCGCCGAGGATATTGCTGAAGAGTATGGCGATTTTCTTTTTGTTGTCGCTAATTTGGGGCGACATCTCAATCTCGATCCCGAAACTGTCCTTCGTCAGGCAAACAGAAAATTTACCCGCCGCTTCCAGTTCGTTGAACAACGTCTGAAAGCGCTCGGCAAAACCCCGGACCAAAGCTCTCTGGAGGAAATGGATACTTTATGGAATGACGTTCGGCAAAAAGACAAGCTAAATAAAACAAAGGTTTAAATTGTTTTATTTAGGATTTTTTCAAGACGCCCGAT
>NZ_JBDNHC010000106.1:0-84193 GCF_041689005.1 Sneathiella sp. | reverse complement strand
TATCTATTGTTGGGATTTTTGGCGGTTCCGGTAATTGATTAGCGCAATCATCTTTTCATCAGAGCCGCTGCCGGATTGTACAACGACATCGCGCGCCTTTAACGCGCGGCCGTCGGCGGCCCTGACCGTAATAGGCGGGAGCGGCTGCAAGTTTTCTTTGTCCAAAAGACGCATGCGAGGTCCGGCGGGGTTTGGCGCGTGTTTTTCGCCCCAATCCATCAGCGAGAGCAAGACCGGGTGAAGATCCAGCCCTTTTTCGGTCAGTATATATTCATTGGCCCGCCCATCCGTCTCGCTGCTCTGGCGTTGCAGGATGCCATCTCGTGTCAGCGAGCGCAGACGGGCGCTTAAAACGGTCGGTGAAATTTCAAGGTGGGTCTGGAAATCGTCGAAACGCTTTATGCCATGAAAGGCGTCGCGAATGATCAGCAGGGTCCACCATTCCCCGATCTGGCCAAGGGTCTGGGCGACACTGCAATCGAATTTTTTTAAGTCAGTTCTGCTCATCGGGTCCGGGACCGGAAATTTTCTGCCCACGAGGGCGAATTGAAATGAAAAAATTCTTAACAAATTTATTGCGGCGCATGGAATCACCTCATATAACTACAGTTACAGTAGCCAACTGGAGGTATCCATGCAAACAAGAATAACAAAATTATTTGGTATCCAGCATCCGATCATACAGGGCGGTATGCATTATGTCGGTTTTGCCGAACTGGCGGCGGCAGTGTCGAACGCCGGCGGTCTCGGGATCATAACCGGGCTGACACAAAAGACGCCCGCCGATCTGGCGAACGAGATTGCCCGTTGCAAAGACATGACCGACAAGCCGTTCGGGGTAAACCTGACGTTTCTGCCGAGCTTCACCGCGCCGCCGTATCTTGAATATATTGATGCGATTATCAAGGGCGGCGTCAAGATCGTCGAGACAGCGGGTCGTAGTCCTGAAGCTTACCTGCCGCCGATGAAGGACGCAGGGATCAAGATCATCCATAAATGCACCTCGGTCCGCCATTCCTTGAAAGCCGAGAAAATCGGCTGTGACGCCGTCAGCGTTGACGGCTTCGAATGCGGTGGCCATCCGGGAGAGGATGACATCCCGAATATGATTCTGCTGCCGCGCGCAGCGGAAGAACTAACGGTTCCGTTCGTTGCATCCGGCGGGATAGGCAATGCCCAGCAACTTGTCGCAGCACTGGCGTTGGGAGCTGAGGGGATCAATATGGGAACGCGGTTTATGGTGACCAAGGAAGCCCCTGTCCACCAGAATGTCAAGGACGCCATCATGGCGGCGAGCGAGCTTGACACTAAATTGATCATGCGCCCTTTGCGCAATACCGAACGCGTGCTGAACAATGAAGCCGTTGAAAAAGTTCTTGAAATAGAGCGGGAAAAAGGCGCAAACACCAAAATTGAAGATATTGTCGATCTGGTTGGCGGTGTTTATCCGAAGGTCATGCAGGAGGGAAGGATGCAAGTCGGTGCTTGGAGCTGTGGCATGGTCGCGGGCCTCATCCATGACAACCCGACCTGTAAGGAACTCATCGACCGGATTATGGGCGAGGCGGAAGATATTATCAAAGGTCGTTTGCAAACGTTATTGTCGGCATAGCCGCACCAGCGGCGAAGCAGTCTTTACCCGCCTGGTGGTGTGAATCGTCAGCCTATCTTCCTTTCCAGACGGGCTCTCTCTTTTCGACGAACGCCCGGCGGGCTTCCTTGCTGTCCTCAGATGCGAACGCGAGCGAAACCGCATCAAGTGCCGTTGCCGGAACCTGCTTGAAACTCATGTCTTCCATCCGGAAGATAAGCTCACGGGCACTTTTCAGGGCGACAGGAGACATTTTCGCAATTTTCTGGGCGAGCTTGATGCTTTCCGATCGCAAATCATCGAACTCGACCACCCGTGTTATCAAGCCATGCCGGTCCGCCTCTTCTGCGGAAATCGGCTCGCCGGTGAAGATCAGCTCCGCGGCCTTCATGCGCCCGATAAGCCGCTGCAAATGCCAGACATGCATACCGGGAGGTGCGGCGATATTGGGAACGCCAGGGTAGCCGAATTTTGCCTCTTTCGACGCCAGGACCATATCACAGGCAAAGGCAAGCGTACAGGCCCCCTCCATAGCAAATCCATGAACCGCCGCGATGATGGGCTTGGAGAGCGCCCGGACCCGGTCGATCATCTCGACATAAAACAGGCTTAGAAATTCCTTCATTTCAATCGGTCCGTAGGTATCAAGAACCTTCAGATCAACGCCGCCGGACAATCCCCTGCCTTTACCCGACAAGATTATGACCTTTACCTTCTTATCATCGTTCGCCTGTTCGAGCGCCCGGAAATATTCGAGCGTCATTTCCGTGGTAATGAGATTTACCGGAGGGTTATCGAGCATGATTTCCGCGATACCATCATGGGCGGAATATTGCAGAAGAGAATAGGCGGGATCTGTCATTTTATGGATCACTTTTATTATTTTATGACGAATTCGAGTGTGGTTGAATTTTGCGCTGGATCAAGTTTTTATCATACCGCAAGGTGAAAGTGATATAGATTTTACAACAGACAAAAGAAAAATAAAAAGAGGAAAAAATGAACACTCATGATTTTACTGCCCTTCTTGAGCAATTTTCCGATGCTGCCGAAGCTGGAGATGGTGCGGCATTTGCCGCCTGCTTCACCGAGGACGCCGTGTATCATGACTATGTTTACGGCGATCATCAGGGCCGGATCGAAATCGCACATATGATGGAGGATCAGTTTCATCGTGACGCGGGCGATGACTATCGCTGGGAAATGTTTGATCCGATGTGTGAAGACGATCTCGCCTATGCGTGGTCGCTGTCGAGCTTTATCTCCACCGTGCCTGAGTTCGCTGGTAAAAAAGTGGTCATCGACGGCATGAGCAGGTTCAAGTTGCGAGATGGCCTGATTGCCGATTATCGAGAGTCGGTAAATGGCGGGGTCGCGATGGCCCAACTTGGCGTTCAGCCCGACCGGCTAGCAAAAGTGTGCGCAAAATGGGCGAAAATGCTCATTGCCGAGCCAAGATGCACTGAATTTCTCGCTCGCGGAAAAGGATCCGGTCGGTTGCGGGGTGGATCGGCGTGAAACGGAGGTCGGCGATGACTACTTCTTCCTCCTCCTCCCCTAACTCATCCCAGGACATTCCAAAAGGGATTCCCTACCGACCGTTGTTCCTGACCCTCGCGATGCAGACACTGGCGACGATGGCGGCCTTTTCCGCGCCGACCCTTGCGCCCGCAATCGTCGGCGATCTCCAGGTTGATGGCAACATGATCGGTTATTTTGTTTCCACGGTCTATGGCATCGGTATTTTCTCAGCCCTCCTGTCGCCGGATTTCATCCTGAAATATGGGGCTGTGCGAGTTGGCCAGTTCGTCATGCTCGGAACGGTTGCCATGCTTGCTATCGGCGGGTCGGACGGGATTACGGGGCTTGCCATTTGTGCGGTCGTTCTTGGCGTCGGATATGGTGCAACCGCGCCTGTTTCCACGCATCTTCTTATCCCGCGAACGCGCCCGAACGTCCTTAATCTTGTTTTCTCCATTCGCCAGATCGGCGTCCCGTTAGGAGGTGTGCTTGGCGCTTTGATGCTCCCGGTTCTTGCCGTCAGTTTTGGCTGGCGGATTGCTTTTTATGTTCAGATCATTCCGTCCATCCTTTTGATTGCGTATCTGCAATTATACAGGGCGACCTGGGATGCAGATCGCAAACCCGATCACAAATTGTTCAAGTTTGAAAGCCTGCGTCCTCTCTATTTACTGCGCGATAGTAAATTGATGAGAATTCTTGCCCTCGCCAGTTTCAGCTATGCGGGCATTCAGCTCTGTTTTATTGGGTTTATGACGGTCCATTTGACTACAAAAACCGGACTGAACCTGGTAATGGCGGGGCAGGCGCTTGCGTTCTACCAGATTGCTGGCGTGGCCAGTCGGCCACTTTGGGGTTTGCTCGCGGATAAATATATCTCGGCGATCCGATTGCTCGGACTTCTTGGTTTTGTCATGGCATTGGCGGCCCTGGCAGCGGGGCAGTTTTCTGATATCTGGTCAATCTGGGCCATCCTTCCCGTCTGCGCCATCGCCGGGGCCACGGCGAGTGGTTTCACCGGGATCGCCTATGGCGCCTACGCCTACTATGGAGGAAAATACCGGACGGAGGCAACGGCTCTGGGTTCTAGCGCCATGTTCACCGGTGTTCTGATCCTGCCGACAATCTTCGGACTGATTGTCGGCGATCTCGGCGCCTACTGGGAATCGTACAGCATCCTTGCGGTGATCGCTGTCGCCACCGGGACAATGCTGGTCACAGTGAAAATACCATCGCCTGAAAGTTCAGACTGAGACCGAGGCGATCAAGAGGACGAACCTGGTATGAAATTAAATTATTTTATGCTTCCAAAAAGGGACTGACGTCCGCTAACCTGCGGCAATTCATAATAATAATAAAAGGAAAATAAAGATGGACATAGTTGGGTTGGGTCTGCATTTCGAGGAACTAACGGTTGGCCGCACATTCAAGACCATAGGCCGGACGATCAC
Organism: Sneathiella sp.; assembly: GCF_041689005.1. Classification (GTDB taxonomy): domain Bacteria; phylum Pseudomonadota; class Alphaproteobacteria; order Sneathiellales; family Sneathiellaceae; genus Sneathiella. The sequence continues at coordinate 79,630 of NZ_JBDNHC010000106.1, read as the reverse complement.
AGAGCCGGATATCGTCAATTTCATCAACTGCACCGGCATGACCGAGGTTATTTTCACCGACACCGAATATGTCAGGGAACATTCCGATATCAAGGGGCGGGTGGCGCCGGGTGCGCTCGCCTACACGATCGCCGAGGGGTTGCTGGTTCAATCGACCATGCAGCACACGGGGCTTGCCTTCCTGAATATGGAGTTGAATATACTCGGGCCCGTCGTGGCGGGCGATACCATTCATGTGGAATGCGAAGTGATCGAAGCGCGTCTGACCTCCAAGAAAACCCGTGGACTGGTTCGGACCCGCAATAAAATCGTTAATCAGAAGGGTGAAACTGTGATTGAGTATACCCCGCTCAGAATGATCAAATGCCTTGATCCGAAGTGAAGCGAGCTGTCAGGTGCCGCAGTCAGGTTAAAGTATCAAGCCGCCATCAACCACGATCGTTTGCCCGGTAATATAACTGGCAAGGGGGGACGCCAGAAACAGGGCGGCACCGGCAATGTCGTCCGGTGTGCCGAGCCGTCCTTGCGGGATATTTTTTATTGCGGCCTCGCGCCGTTCCGGATTCTCCGTTGTGACCTTTGTCAGTTTTGTGTCGACCAGGCCGGGAGCAACCCCATTCACACGAATCCCGCCACTCGCCCAAGCCTGACCCAGCGTGCGTGTCAGGCCGACCGCCCCGGTTTTAGAGGCGCTGTAGGCCGGATTGCCGCGGGTTGCGTGGTACCCGGCAGTGGAGCTGATAATCGTTATGTTTCCGCTGGAGGTCTCCAGCATGTCACGGAATTTCATGCAACAGGCCATGAGACTGTTAAGATTAACATCCATCACGGTCATCCATCCTGGCATCTCGAACTCGCCGCGCCGGTATATCACTGTCCCCTGTGACAGAATGAGGATATCCAGTGAGGTGAAGGGCGGGTTGTAATCGGCAATGGCCTGAAAGTCCGACACGTCCATTCGGTCATAGTCAAGCCCGGCCAAATCAGAGCCATCTTCCCCCTCATATTCTGCAGAATTTAATCGTGTCCCCCAAATATAGACATTGGCCCCCCGCTGTCTGAACGCCTGGGCGATGCCGTTTCCGATACCGCTGGAGCCGCCAACGATAAGGGCTGTTTTTCCGGAAAAATCTAGATCAGTCACCAATTTCCTCGTTTGTTTTTTACATCATATCATTGCATCCGCTTCCACGGGATCAAATTGTGTCGTCATAAAGGACAATTTACGGGATACCCTGAAACCGAATAAAACTGTAGTCAAAGCAGTTATTTGTATAGAGTTTATGGCACATCTAGAAGGATGCAAAAATATGAGCCTGCCGACGGTCACCGCAGCGGAAATTTTCCTGCGCTATGAAGAGATCAGGCCACGCTTGCCTTCCAGCCAATTCCCCGTGAGTTCACGGCATGTAGCCAATCTCGGTGACCTGATGGGTGAAATTGATGTTTTCCTGCTCGATGCCTTTGGCGTATTGAATGTCGGCGAGCGGGCAATTCCTGGCGCTGTTGAACGGCTCGCCAGTTTGAGGCAGGCCGGTAAAAAAATATTTGTCGTTACCAATAGTGCCGCTTTCACTGCCGAAAAGGCGCTGGCGAAATATCATTCTCTTGGATTTGAATTGACGCAGGACCAGGTTATTTCAAGCCGGGATGCGGCTCTTTCTGCGCTTGACGATTTCCCGGCCGTTAAGAGTTGGGGTGTGGCGGCAATGCGGGGGTCAGGACTTGAAACCATTCCAGCTGAGACGCGGCTGCTTGAGGAGGATCAGGCGGTATATGATGCCGTTCACGGATTTCTGTTCTTGAGCGCCGCGGAATGGACCCCCAAGCGGCAGGAATTGCTGCTTTGCTCGCTCCGTCAAAACCCTCGCCCCTTGCTTGTTGGTAACCCTGATCTGGTCGCCCCTCGGGAATATGGCCTGTCGCGGGAACCCGGCTTCTTTGCCCATGAAATTGCGGACCAGATTGCGATTAACCCGGTTTTCTACGGTAAGCCCTTTGCCGCCGTCTTTGCCAGGGCACTCGGGATCCATGGCATCCACGGGATTCCCACTCATCGGATCGCCATGGTCGGTGATACGCTGCACACGGATATTCTGGGTGGGGCCGCCGCCGGACTGCGGACGGTTCTGGTGACGGACCACGGCCTTTTAAAGGATGAAAATGTACCGGACCTGATCCGGCAGTCTGGTATCGTTCCCGATTTTATTGCGAAGACAACATAAGGCTTTAGCCAGGAGTTCCTGCTCGGGCGGAAAGCGCTGTGGAAATCAACGCCATTCCGGCAAACAGCATATTGATGCCGACCAGCAGCCCGATTGCCCAACTAGCTGTCCCAGGCCAGCCGCTCCAGATCATGTAGGCCAGAACCAGATCGACGATGCCGCTGAGTAACGTCCAGACCCAGCTTCGTAAATGGGTTCTGAACTGCAGGGCAACCACGACGGAGACTATTCCTTGAACAATAAAAATGGCAATCAAGACCATGGTTAACGTCAATACCCCCTGCAATGGCTGGAGTATAAGAAGAAGGCCAAGAACGATTGCAAGAAGCGCGGCCAGCGCCGACCAGAGCGTTCCGGGAAGAGTGCGGCTGCGGAAGATTGTCAGCCCGCGAACAATACCGCCGATAAAAAACAACCAGCCGACAAAGATTGCAACAACCACGGTCGCAACTTGCGGAAGAACGATTGCCATGACTCCGAGAACGCCCAAAACTATTCCCTGAAAAAGGAAAAATTTCCAATGCTTCGAAAATTCGGCCGCCATGTTCCGGCGAAGTTCAGTCATCTCCGGTGGTATGCCGTCACTCATATCAACCTCCTGTAGGATTTAACGCGGGTATTTCCCGGAGTATAAGGTTTGGGCAGTGCAAATCAAAGAGCTAATCCCGTTGATTTTAGGTGCGGTTCAGTCGAGCTTAATTGTGCGAAGCCTCAAGGCATTGGAGATTACCGAGACAGATGAAAGGCTCATGGCAGCGGCCGCAATCATCGGCGAGAGCAGCGTTCCGGTGAATGGATAAAGTATTCCAGCGGCAATCGGCACGCCCGCCGCGTTATAGATAAAGGCAAAAAACAGGTTCTGCTTGATATTCCGGATCGTGCCCTGAGCCAGTTTCCGTGCCCGGACAATTCCATTCAGATCCCCTTTGATCAAGGTAATCCCCGCACTTTCCATGGCAACATCGGCGCCGGTTCCCATGGCAATTCCAACATCCGCTGCGGCAAGGGCAGGGGCATCATTGACCCCGTCTCCCGCCATTGCGATGAGATGGCCTTGATCCCGAAGTTCGTCAATCAAAACCTTTTTATCGGCTGGCAGAACGCCTGCTCGCACCTCGTCGATACCAAGTCTGCCGGCAACGGCCTTGGCGGTTCGTTCATTATCACCGGTTGCCATGATGATTTTGAAGCCTGCTTCATGCAAAGCCTTAATCGCCTGTTCGGTCGTTTTCTTGATCGGGTCCGCGACGGCAACCACACCCGCAGCCATGCCGTCAAGCGCGACATACATCGCCGTCTTGCCGTCATCCTGCAATTTCGTCACACGCGCCTCAAGATCAGAAATATCGACGCCTTTGTCGAGCATCATTGCCCGGTTGCCGAGAATAACGCCCTTTCCGGCGACGTTCCCTTCGACACCCTTGCCCGTAATGGAGTTGAAATCCGTCGCATTTTCTATGGAAATACCGCGCGACTTCGCGCCGTTTACAATCGCTTCGGCAAGGGGATGCTCCGATCCATTTTCAAGGGCGGCGGCGGCAGATAGCAAATCAGCCTCGCTGATGCTTCCCAAGCAGAGTACGTCTGTCAACTTGGGCTTCCCTTCTGTCAGAGTGCCGGTTTTGTCGACAACAAGCACATCGACTTTTGCAAAGCGTTCCAGCGCCTCGGCATCACGAATAAGAACGCCCGCAAGCGCGCCCCGGCCCGTCGCGGTCATGATTGACATCGGTGTTGCAAGACCGAGGGCGCAGGGGCAGGCGATGATGAGAACCGAGACGGCGGCGACTATTGCATGCACCAACGAAGGAGCCGGGCCAATCGCTGCCCAAATCAGAAAGGCAAGGATGGCTGCGAGTATAACAGCGGGCACAAACCATGCAGCGACCCTATCAGCAAGCCCTTGAATGGGTGCGCGAGAGCGTTGAGCGGAGGCGACCATCTCGACGATTTTTGAGAGCATCATATCCTCGCCGACATTATCCGCCCGCATGACGAGGGCACCGTTGCCATTGAGGGTTCCCCCAGTGACGGCATCACCCTCTGCCTTTTCCACGGCCAGCGGTTCGCCGCTGATCATGCTTTCATCGACAGAGGAATGGCCTTCGAGGACAGAGCCATCGACGGGGATTGTCTCGCCGGGGCGGACGCGGATCTTGTCGCCTTCGAGGATATTCTCAAGCGGGACATCATTCTCGCTGCCGTCCGGATTTATGCGCCGCGCAGTTTTTGGCGCGAGGTCGAGCAATGACCGGATTGCCGATCCCGTCCTTTCGCGAGCCCGTAATTCAAGTATCTGTCCCAGAAAGATGAGAGCGATAATGACAGCGGCGGCTTCGAAATAAACGGGAACGGTCCCGGCCTCTGTCTGGAAGGAAGGCGGAAACACGCCGGGAAGAAACGTGGCAATAACGCTATACCCGTAGGCTGCCCCGACACCGAGGGTAATCAATGTCCACATATTCGGGCTGCGGTTCAGAATGGACGCCCAGCCGCGTTTGAAAAACGGGATTGCTGCCCAGAGGACAACAGGCGTTGCGAGCGCGAATTCAATCCAGGGGCTTATCTTAGGGCCGATCCATGCCTCAAATGGCAGTCCGACCATTCCGCCCATGGTGAGGACCAGCAAGGGCAGAGCGAAAACCACACTGACCCAAAATCTGCGCGTGAAATCAATCAGCTCCTCGTTTGGCTGCTCTTCTCCCGTCGGCGCCCCCATCGGTTCAAGAGCCATGCCGCAAATCGGGCAGTCACCGGGTTTATCCTGTATAATCTCGGGATGCATCGGGCAGGTATATTGTGCGGCTTTGGGGGCCGAGCGTTGCTTTTTCTTGTGACTACCGCTTACGTAAAAATGCGGATCCGATGCAAACCTGTCATGGCATTTCTGTGAACAAAAATGATAGGTTGTCCCGTCATGATCATGGCTCGGTTTGTTCTGTCCCAGCGCGACCGACATACCGCAAACCGGATCCGTCGCCGTTGCAGCTGTACTCGCTGCGGTGCCCTTCTTATTGTCTGACATATTCATCACGGGACCTCCGGAAATTAACGGAATTTATTGACAATCATTCAAGATGGGCGGGGCAACGGTGTTTTGCGGCTCCTCACGACTATATATGGGGAAAGTTACAATATTCAAATAACATACTCCGTATTCCCACAAACCGTGCCCGTCAGGCGGGAAGAAAAAAATACGCGATCCAATAAAGCGCAGGAACTCATCATCGACGATGTGCCAATTGCGTTTATTAATGTCCTCCCCTATCATACGGCATGCAGCCAAAAAATCAGTAATCCGGTAACGATCTGGTGGCAATGTCTCCGTTGGACGAGGTTTATATCAAGCAGATGCTTTTAGACAGTTCCTTCTATTGGTGGATAATCACATCATGAGAATGGTGACGATGTTTGCCCGCCGTCTTTTGCATGCTTTTCTTCTTATCCTCGCTGTGCTGGTCCTGAATTTCCTGTTGATACATCTTGCCCCCGGCGATCCGGTGGACGTAATCGCAGGTGGGGTGGGCGGCACGACCGAAGAAGCCATGGCGGATATCCGGGCGACATATGGGCTCGACAAACCGATTTATGTTCAACTTGGTCTCTATCTCGGGCGTGCCTTTCAGGGTGATCTGGGCAACTCCTTTTTCTATAATTCGCCAGTTCTCGAACTGGTTACTGGACGCGCCGGGGCGACAATTCTGTTGGTTGCCACGGCCCTTTTATTTGCCATTTCTATTGGTACCCTGCTCGGTGTTCTCGCATCGCATAAGCCAAAGGGAATTGTCAGTGCGCTGGTCACATTTATCTCTGTCGTAGGCAATTCGGCGCCAATTTTCTGGACCGGAATGATGCTGGTCCTCCTGCTTGCCTGGGTATACCCGGTTTTCCCAATCGCCAACATGATCGATATAACCAAGGGCGCCGGATTTTTTGACCGCATTCTGGATATTTTGCATCATCTTGTGCTTCCCGCCCTGACCCTCGGTATCGTCTATCTCGGGCGATATGCCCGGGTGACCAACGCCAGCATGCTCGAAATTCTGGGATCAGACTACATTCGCACGGCGCGGGCAATGGGAGTAGCCGAGACAAAGGTTTATTCGTATCATGCCCTTCGGAATTTGATTTTACCAATAGTGACAATTACCGGCCGGCAATTTGGCAGCATCATCTCCGCCGCTGTGCTGGTCGAGGTCGTGTTTAGTTGGCCAGGACTTGGGACTCTTGCCTTTGATGCCATCCTTGCACGGGATTATCCCACAGTTCTGGGTATCCTTTTCTTTTCCTCGGTTCTGGTTATCGTCGCCAATCTGATAACGGGTTTTGTGTATCATCTCGTTGATCCGCGCGTCCGGACGGAGGGATAAATGGCTGTCGTTGAGAATACTCTCATTGTTCGAAGCCAGAGCCCGTTACGGGAGGCAATGCATGCCTTCCGGCAAAGCTGGACCGGTATGCTGGGAATTGTCATTCTGGCCCTAATTGTGATTTTTACCTATATTGGCCCTATTCTCTATCCGGTCGATCCGTTTGACATTGTCTGGGCACCGATGACGCCGCCCGGTGTGGCGGCCGTTGCACCGCTCGGGACCGACTATCTCGGGCGGAATATCCTCGCGGGTCTTATTCACGGCGGCTCGGCCACGCTTTATGTGGGAATAGTCGCGGGCATCATTACGATCACGATCGGCGTTCTGATCGGGGCCTTGGCCGGATTTTGCCGGGGCGCTGTTGATGAAATCCTGATGCGGCTTACCGAGTTTTTCCAGGTCGTACCGGCGTTGCTGTTTGCAATGGTGCTGGTCGCGTTATTCACGCCAACTATTTATGTTATTGCCTTTGCCATCGGCTTCGTCAGTTGGCCGGCCACGGCACGGATGGCGCGCGCCGAGGTTCTCCGCATACGAGAACTTGAGTATGTAAATGCAGCGCGAGTGGTTGGCGCGCGCAACCGCAAGATAATCTGGCAGGTGATCCTGCCGAATGCCTTTGCGCCGCTGATCGGGTCGGCCACCCTGACCATTGGTACCGCTATGCTGTTTGAGGCTGCGCTGAGTTTCCTCGGGCTTGGTGATCCGAATGTCTTTAGCTGGGGCCTGATGATCGGCGAAGGCCGCGAATATATATTCGATAGTTGGTGGGCGGTAACGTTTTCGGGACTTATGATCTTTCTGGCCGTTCTCGGCTTCAGTCTGGTGGGAGACGGATTAAATAATGCCTTCGATCCGAAATTGAGGGAACGGTGATGACCGGAATACTATCGATTAAGAATCTGGTTGTCGATTTTAAGTTGCGGGCCGGTAACACCCGGGCTCTGAATCAGGTATCGCTGGAGCTGATGAACGGAGAAATTCTCGGGATTGTTGGCGAGTCCGGTTGCGGGAAAAGTATGACAGCCCTATCCATTATGGGCCTTATCCCAAGCCCGCCCGGTAAGATAACCGGCGGCTCCATCATTTTTGACGGGGAGGAGTTACTGACAGCCTCGAAGACGCGCATGCGCCAGATTCGAGGCGGTATCATTTCGATGATTTTTCAGCAGTCAATGACCTCCCTGAACCCGGTTTTGCGGATCGGTGATCAGATCGCAGAATGTGTCCTGCTGCATGAAGAGGTAACGAAGGTTGAAGCCTGGGCCCGGGCGGTCGAGACGCTGACCATGGTCGGTATTCCGGAGCCGGAAATACGGGCGTGGGGCTATCCCCATGAACTCTCTGTCGGTATGCGTCAACGGGTGATGATCGCCATGGCGCTCTCCTGCCGCCCGCGGGTCTTGATCGTCGATGAGCCGACTGCCGCTCTCGATGTGACTGTGCAGGCACAGATTTTTGACCTGCTGAAGGATTTGCAACGGGAGACCGGGATTGCCATCATCATGACAACCCACGATATGGGTGCGATCGCCGAGCTTGCGGACAGGGTCGCTGTCTTGTATGCCGGGCATATCATCGAAACCGGATCGACCCGGGATATCCTCACAAATCCGCAGCACCCCTATACGCGCGGACTGATTTCCTGCGTGCCCTATCTGGGGGAAAACCCGACCGAAGTTCGTCCTTATCTAACTGAAATAAAGGGAGTGATGCCCTCCCTGACAGGCTTTGAAAGCGGATGCGCCTTCGCCCCGCGCTGTCCCTACAAAACGCCCATATGTGAAGAGGTAAGGCCGGAAAATGAGGCGGTTATCGGTGTCCATACGGCGGCCTGTCATAATCTCAAATACGTGGCGGCGGTATGAGCGAGGATATCCTTCTTGACGTGCGCGACCTGAAAGTTCATTTCGGCGGGAAGAAGCTATTCAAGAAATCGGTTCGGGAAAAATAACGGTGGCCCTTGCGGTCATGCGGCCGGTTCCAGATGCTATTTGAATATCCACACTTCTCGCTCGCTCCGCGGCGACAGGTGGGGGAGACGGGCATCTGGCATCCCGCCATTTGCTGGGTTAACGCCGAGTTTCCTCCTTGCGCAAACCGGTAATGGCCTTCAGCAGGCCGCGCGTGGATCCGTTTTTCTCCTTGAAACCGTCACCGCGCTCGATCAACGGCAACAAGTCAGCCGCGAGTTCCTTGCCGAGTTCAACCCCCCATTGATCGAACGAATTGATCCCCCATATGGCTCCCTCGACAAATACACGATGTTCGTAAAGCGCAATAATTCGGCCGAGAGTACGGGGGGTCAGTTTTCTGTATAGCAGGGTTGTCGACGGCCGGTTGCCCGGAAAAACTCGATGAGCAAATTGCGCAGGGTCATCTGACGCCGGATTTTCACCGAGAATTTCCGTCACGTCCTCAAGAGATCGTCCGCGCATCAAGGCTTCGGACTGGGCAAGGCAGTTAGCGAGCAGAAGCTGATGATGGTTTTGTAAATGCGGCTCATGCGAATGAGCGGCAACCAGGAACTCGCAGGGGATAATCCGGCTTCCCTGATGAAGGAGCTGATAAAAGGCATGCTGACCGTTGGTACCAGGTTCCCCGAAGACGGTTGGACCGGTATCGCGACCGATGGGCGATCCGTCCAGAGTCACTTGTTTGCCGTTGCTTTCCATGTCGAGTTGCTGAAGGTAGGCGGGAAGTCTCTCAAGGCGCTGGTCATAAGGCAGGACTGCCCGGCAGGCATACCCACAGATATTGTTATGCCAAATGCCGACGAGCCCGAGCATGACCGGCATATTTTCAGCGATAGGAGCGTCCCTGAAATGCTGATCCATGTCGTGGGCGCCGGCCAGAAACTCCAGAAAGGCGTCGGGCCCAATTGCAAACATCAGAGAAAGGCCAATGGGACCCCATACGGAATAGCGGCCACCGACCCAGTCTTCAAATCCGAAGACACGATCGGGGTCGATTCCAAAGGTAGTGGTTTTATCCAGCGCGGTGGAAACGGCGGCAAAATGTTGGGCGGATTGCTCACCGACGGCATCCTCTATCCAGGCCTTCGCCGTATTGGCGTTGGTCATGGTTTCAATCGTCGTGAATGTCTTGGAGGCGATGATAAAAAGAGTGCATGCGGGGTTGAGCTCCGTCAGCAGGTCCGCAATCTGGGCGCCATCGACGTTGGCAACAAAATGCACACGCAGATCTTTGTGATAGGGGGCGAGTGCCGCCGTAGCCATGGCGGGACCAAGGTCAGAACCACCAATACCAATATTGACGATATCGCGGAACGGGGTGCCGTCGGAGGCGCAAATTTTTCCGGTGCTTATAGCCGTCACAAATTCACTCATCCTGGATAATGTCGTCTGTATGGCGGGCATGACATTAGTACCAGCAACATAAACTGGTGTCTTTGCACGATTGCGCAACGCTGTGTGCAGGGCGGCGCGGCCTTCTGTCCGGTTTATGGCCTCGCCAGAAAACATCGCATCGCGCTTTTCTTCGAGGTTTGAGGCACGGGCGAGATCCAGCAACAGCTTTCGAGCAGTGTCATCCAGTACGGTTTTCGAAAAATCGAGGAGCATATCGTCGAGCGGTAGAGAGAATTCCTCGAACCTGATTGGATTAGAATCGAAAAGGTCCGATATGCGGATTTCTTTCCTGTCCCGATGATAATCGTTAAGGTGCCGCCAGCTTAATTCTGTCACTCAGACTCCCCCAGGAGTTGTATCAATTTTATGCCCTCATTCCCTGTGGACTGACTAAATGCCTTCACGAAGGCCGGAACCATAACCTCCCGCAACGCCGTGATTTCACTCTCGGTTGCGAAGTGAATTTTCATGCCTTCCTCGGCAAGTTTTCCGGGGGCCGCGGCCGCTGATATTTCCGAGGCTTCGATGGCCCATACACTGGCTTTCCTTCCTGCATTCTGAATAGCTTGTCGGCTCTTCTCCGACAGCCTGTCATACCAGGAAGGATTTACATATCCGTTAAAAAGAACACTGAAAAGGGGAAGGATTGTGGCATGATCCTGAACTTCATAATATTTTTCGGAAACAGCGGCGGAGACATCGGTGACACCGGCGTCGATCTCCCCTTTCGCGAGAGCCTGATAGGCGAGTTTGTCCGGCATGGGGATCGTCATGGCTCCCATCGCCATAAAGGCCGCATCAGTACTCGGCTCCAGACCTTGTATCTTAACGTTCAGGAAATCTGCGGGCTTAATCAGGTTCCGGGCTTTCGACGTGATGACCGTGCGCCCGGTCGTGAAAAGCCAGGCAATGTTCTTTACGCCGGTTGACAGGAGTTTGGAATTCAATTCGTCCGCGGTTCTGGAGCCGCCCCATTTTTTGAGAGTTTCAATATCGCTCATGGCAAATGGTTCGAGCGTCACCGACATATGCGGGAGAGAAGTGGCCCATTGTGAGCTGATCGAGAACGCACATTCTATATCCCCGGCAGTGACGGCCGCGGCATTATCCGGAGCTTTCACCAGACTATTGGCGTTGAATACCTGTACATCAATTTCATTTTCGGACAGGGTTTCGATCTCCGCTGCCCATTGATCAATGATTTTCGCAATATGATTCTCAGGGGGAAGCTGGTGACTACAGCGCATGACCTGTGAAGCCTGGGCGGACGTTGCTATGATCGACGCTGTTATTATACAGGCAACGCTCTTCAGGTGTTTGTTCAACGCTATCTATCCTCTTTCAAGATCAGCGGTCGAGAAGATGATAAGTTACAATACTTTCGTCTCCCTCACGACATGGTAATTTCTCCGAATATATCGAATTTTAAGGACGGGTGCCAATAGTTTGCCTTACGCCGGTTTCGTCTCAAGGTTTTCCCAGGTTACAATCTTTAAATCCAGAACAAAGATAGAGTAAATAACCGGGACAAGAAGAAGCGTTGTGAAGGTCGCGACGGTAAGCCCGCCTATCTGGGCGTAGCAGAGCGGCTGCCAGAGCGGACCGCCGTGAAGGGCAAGCGGTCCGAGGCCAAAAACAGTCGCGCCGACGGTGATCAGAATCGGACGTAACCTTACAATACCGGCATCAAGCAATGCTTCCTCAAGCGGCTCGCCTTTTTCTCGCATTTCCTCGATGAAATCAAACAGAACAATGATATGGCTGACAATCACCCCGATCAACGCGACGATGCCGAGAAATGCCATAAATCCAAATGGACTGTTGGTGACGGCAAGGGCGATCAGAGCGCCAATGACGCCGTAGGGGACGGCTGCCAGAACGATCAGGGGTTTAACCGCATTTTTAAACTGGAAGGTCAGCGCCAGAAAAATCAGCGCGACAGATATTCCCATGACCTTTGTGAGTTGCTTGAAGCCATTCTCTGCGTTTGCCTGTTCACCGGATATTTCCATAGTAAAGCCGGGGGGGAGCCGTTTTTCGAATGTAGCAAGATCGTCTTTAACCAGCTTCATGACTTCTGACGGTAAGACGCCCGCCAAGGGAAAGGCCTGGACACTGACCGTCCGAAAATGTTCAAGGCGATTAACCCGTTCAGTATGCAACTCATACTTGACCTTTGCAATCTGTCCCATCGGGACTTTATCGCTGTTGTTCGAGTTGAACACGTAAAGGTTTTGCAAGTCTGAAATCTGCGCGCGTTCGGAGGGGGTCAATATGGTGACGACGGGAATATTCTTGTTCCCTCGCTGCAAGGTGGTTACCTGGTTACCATTGATCCCGGCGGAGGAGGAGGCTGCAATATCCTTATTGGAGACACCGGCAAGGAATGCCCTGTCCGGATCGATGGAAAGCCGGAGTCTGAGGGTTTCCCGGCCCCAGTCATCTCGCGGCCGCGTGGCATTGGGGGCCTTGCGAAAAATACCGACAAGCTCTTCCGATAATGATCGCAAGGTCGCAATCTCAGCCTCTTCTTCCGGCCCGTTCGACTGCACGGCTGATTTTGCGACCAGACGTATTTCCAAGGGATAGGGAACAGGGTTGGTCTGCAGTTGCCGAACATCGATAATTGCATCGGGAATTTGTGAACTCAGGGCAACTTGCAACGGGACGATCAGGTTGTCGGTCAGGTCCTTGTCATTCACTCGCATGACCAACTGGGCATAATTGCGCTGATGAAGCTGGGGAGTGACAGAAAACCAGAACCGCGGTGCCCCACCGCCAAGGAAGCTCGCGATGGAGGTGAGAGGGTCACCGCCGCCCTCGGCCCCCAATTTTGCTCCAAAATCAGCCGCAACCTGCTGGACTATATTTTCTGCCTTATCCACGACCTTCTGCGTCTCGTAAATAGTGGCATCATTTCGCAACTGGATATCCGCATAGAAAAGATACTGCACATCGTCTGGAAAGAAGGATGTTTTAAGGACATTCTTAAGCGGAATGATAAGGGCGAGGAATATAAAGGAAACAAGGAGAGCTTTTTTCCGGTTATCAATCAGGAAGGTACCGAAACGAAAATAATATCCGGTGAAGCCGCTTTGACGCCGCTCCTCGATTGTTTTTTCAGGCTTTTGTCGGGCCCGCAGCAGAAAATAACCAAGAAACGGGAGGAAGCTCATAGAAACCAGACGTGAGCTAATGAGGGCGGTTGCCATGACAATCGGCAGGCTATAGAGAAATTCCCCGGTATTTCCGTCTAATAGCAGGAATGGCAGATAGGCGACAACATTTGTAATTGTCGCAAACATGATGGCGTGGGCCAATTTCGTCGGACCAAGCCAAGAGGCGAGACTACGCGGCTCTCCGGCGGCCAGTCCGCGTTTTATGGCATCTCCGGCCACTACCGGATCATCCACCAGCAGGCCAAGGGCGATTATAAGCGTGGCGATCGACACCTGTTGCAACTGGATGCCCAGCATATCGATTATCCCGAAAGTCAAGGCAAGCGTAATCGGGATCGATAGCATCATCAACAGCGCGGATCTCCATTCCCAGAAACCGAGGAAGGAAATGGCCACAACAAGGATAATCGCCTCGATCAAGGCTGTCATGAAAAGATCAATATTCTCAGCCACCTGAGAGGGCTGATTGGACACCCGGTCGATGACCAGATCTTCGGGAAGATGCGGTCGGACATCTGCCATTGCCGCCGTCACCGCCTCACCGAACTTGGCAATCTGGCCGCCATCGCGCATCTGGATCGCCAGTGAAATTGCTTTGCCGCGATGCCATTTTCCCGCGTCAGCGCGCCAGTTATAATAGTTCAGGAATTCCGGCGGTGACTGATATCCCGGAACCACATTCCCGATATCGCGAAGATATACGGGAGACCCCGACGATGACTTGGTGATAACGGTGCTGCCGATCTGGTCAGGACTGACATATTTGCCGACGGGTTCAACCAAAATATTCGAGCCGCCGACATGAAATTCACCGCCCGAGATATCGCTGTTGCGGGCCATGATTGCACCGCTTACGTCGCTCGGTGTGAGGCCATAGGATGCGAGCAAGTCCTGAGAATACTCCAGATAAATGCGTTCATCAACCGCACCGGAGCTGTTGACGACGGTTACCAGGGGAATGGTTTGCAGGGTCCGAGTGATCAGGTTGGCGAAATCGTCCAGCTCCCGATAACTGTATTTACCCCCGGGGGCTTCTTGCAGTTTGGCGTTAGTCTGGCCCGGATCGCCGATGATAACTGCCGGCCAGGCATCCTCGTGAAATTTCACCTGCGCAAGCTTTTGCTCCAGGAAATTGCTCAGCTGCGTTTTGATGTCATCATCGGAGAGATCACTTGCGAAATCGATGCCAATAAACCCGGGGCCGTGCAGGGCAACGGCGTTGGTTACGCCCTTGTCGACAACAAGATAATCCCTGAAAAGATCCATATTCCTGCTGGGCGCCGTCAGGTCGATATCGCGCGGCATAACCACAATTAAGGAACGCCGTGCGACAGCGCTATCGCCCGCCTTCTCACGCGTAGCCGTGATCGCGGCCTCAATATCCCGGGCGCGGAGTGAAATTTCAACCGGCCGTTCTGTCGGGCTGGCGATGGTCAGTAGAATGGCGGCTGTATTCCCGAACCCGTCATTGAACTGGATAGCGCCCGCCCCGGCAGGCAAGGAGGGGGCCATTGCCTGGAGGTTCAGATTGATCTCGTTGAAGGCTGATTTGGTCTCACTGAGACTTTCCGAAAGCTGGATCTGGACAATTGAAAGATTGGGAAGCGTAAGGGACTTGATGGCAAATTTAGATGGGCTGGTGCGATGCAGCGTCGAACTGAGCGCAATCTGCTCCTCTATCGGCCGAGTGATAAGCTCTTCGATTTTAGTGGCATCTGCACCGGGCCAGCTGGTGATTGCCGTGGCCACCCGCACCTGTATTATCGGGTCTTTGGCCTTAGGCATGGAAAGATAGCCATAGGCGCCCCAGAGAAGGACGCCAATAAGTAAAATCCAGGAAATATGCAGGTTCTCTGTAAAATACCGTGCCGTATTATGTTTTTCCGTAAGGTCCTTCACAGACAAATTCCCAGCCTAATTATATAGAAACAATTCAAGGAATGATCGCCACTTGTTCGCCGTCACTCAGGAAAGTGGCGCCGCTGATAACAACACGATCGGCCGCCTCAAGCCCCCCTAAAACAGCAATCTTGTTGCCGTGGACCGGCCCCAGCTCAACGGTTTTCAGGGTTGCATAGTCTGCCTTGTCTTTGATGCTCAGAACAAATACCGCATAACCTTCGGGATTGTCTTTTGCACGGACAATTGCCGAGAGGGGGATCAACGCCGCCGTATGCTCGGAATTTCCTTTTGGCAGGGTCAGCGAGGCAATCATTCCGACCTTCAACAGATTGTCGGTATTTGGCACGTTGATCTTGACATCAAAGACGCGGCTGCTGGCGTCGGCGGCGGGGGATATCTCGGAAATTGTGCCGTCAAACACCTTGTCGGGATAGGTTTGTGTCGTAAAATTTTGCGCCGTTCCAACTTTAAGCGACTGCACAACAGTATCCGGCACACCGAAAACCGCCTTCATTATCGCCGTGTCGGCGATGACGAAACCCACGGTCTGCGGGGAGACCAGTGTTCCGACATCGACATTCCGCTGGAGAACGACGCCACCTAACGGGGCAACCAGATCAAAATCCTTGACATTATTGCGGGCGATTTTTTGCTGAGCCGTGGCATTCTGCATTTGCGCCACTGCGTTTTCATATTCCTGTTTGGCCGAATCATAATCCGGCTCCGTCATACTGTTAGACTTGAACAGGGAGTTTGCCCGTTTATAATCCTCATTCGCCTTGTTCAAATTCGCCTGCGCCGAGGCTACCTGGGAATTCGCCTGCTTAAGGCTGTCACTGATATCCTTGCTGTCGACGGTGGCCAGCAGATCCCCTTTCTTGACGATGTCGCCCGCCTGTATCGCCCGTTCAGCTCCGGCTGTACCCATCTGCATCAAGGTAGTGACATAGCCGGTGATCTTGAACGCGATATTAACCTGTTTATCGGCTTCAATATTGGCCGTATAGCGGGTATCTTCGCTCAGCTTATCCTGGGTCAGTGATTGTACGCGAACCGGTTGCAGTGGAGCAACCGGAGGGGCTTCTTCTGAATCGCAGCCCTGAAGTATCATGACCCCGCACAGCAAACTGACGGTCAGTACGGATTTAAGCGACATTCATTCCTCTCCCAAAGCATTTTGAAGCTGGGCAGCCGCATTCCATACCGCCAGTTGAGCTTGTTGATAATCATTGTTTGCCGCCGACAATTCAGACCGGGCATCAAGCAAATCACTGAGGAGAATAGATTTCTCCTTATACTGATTCAAACTCACCCGCAGCTTTTCTTCTGACGCTTTTTGCGCCATTTGTGTGACCGGGATCAGTTGTTTTGCGACCTCAAGATTACGAATATCGGCACTGACCTGGGCGCGTATCTGATCTTCATTGTCGCGCAGTGAATTTCTTGCCTGTGTAACGGCCCGTTTCGAGCCGGAAACCTGGCTTTCATTACGTCCCCAGGTAATAAACTCCCATTTTGCGATCACTCCGACATACATGCTTTCATCCGGCAGTAGCGTTGTATTTTCCGAGCGTCCATAATTCGCCACCAGATTAACCTCGGGCAAATAGGCTGATTTCTGTATGGCAACATCATTTTCAGCGACTTTCACCTGCAGGCGGGCCTGCTCTGTGTCCGGGCGCTGGGCCAACGCCTGCTCAGTGGCGGTATCGGCCGTGTAACGCGCCATCGGATCGGCGGGAACCGCGCTGACACTGAACGGAGTGGAAATATCGCGGCCAAGCAGCGAATTAAGCTGCTGCTTGCTGGTGATAATGTCATTTTTCTGCGAGAGCAATTTGTGCTGTGTCGAGGCAAGCTGTGCCTCCGCATTTAGCAGTTGGTATTCCAGCTCGGTTTTCTGCGCGACGTTGTCTTTAAGAATTTTCACGAGTTCCCTGTCAAATTCCAGGGTGGCATCCGTTGCCTCAACCGCGCTCTGGTTGCTAAGAATCTGGTAATAGAGCTGTTTGACCTGCAGGGAAATGGATTGCCGGGTCTGTCTTGATTGCTGGCGCGCAATATCCTGCTGCATTTCAAGCTTATCGACATTCAGCCCGATTTGATACAAATCCATTAGCGGCTGGGTCGCCGTCAGGGAATAGTGGGTGCTAAATCCGTTTGTCGTGCCAATCTCGACGGTACTGGACGGGACAGGGTCGACGCCAACAGTCCCGAGGGACCCCTGTTCGAAGGTATATTCATTATCGACAAAATTCTGGAATCCCCGAACATTAGCGGTGAGTTGCGGATAGCGTTTTGTCCGCATGGCATCGGTTTGGTCGCCAACGACGTCGATTTGGATTTTCGCATTTTGGACTTGGGGATTCTGGAGTCTGACGATGGTAAGTGCGTCCTCCAGACTGAGAAGCGGTGCTTCATCAGAATGGGAAGATGTAACAAAAACCCCCGTGCACAGGATCGCTGTTGAAATAAAGCGAAGCAGCTTCGACATCCTGACCCTCCCCCCAAAGCCCTTAAACACCTGAATAAACTATAACTTCCCGTTATTGGCGTGTCAAAATCATATCACTCGTTAGATGACTTTAGACGATTCACGTTAATCAGACGACTCAAGTTGCTATTTTGTGTGGCATTAGCTTTTCTGGTCAATTGCCCTCAATCTGCATGGATGAAAAACCGCGAGGATCGGGGCGCGGCTCACGCGCGAGCTTCACGCACCTCCCGTGTTCGCCACAGGAGCAGGGCCATAATCATCATGTTCAGCATGTTCCAGGCAATCCCGTTGATGAATGCCGCCTGATAGGAGCCGGTGAGGTCGTAAATCAACCCAGACATCCATCCGCCCAGCGCCATGCCCACCACGGTCATCATAATCACCAGGCCGACGCGCTGTCCGGCCTCACGCGCAGGCAGATATTCACGCACGATCATAGCATAGCTTGGAACTATGCCGCCCTGGGACAAGCCAAAGATTAGTGAGACTACGTAGAGCGACGCCAGTCCGTTGAACGGGATATAAAGAAACAGGGCCAGACATTGCAGGAAAGAGCCGAGAAGAACCGTACGCACCCCGCCGATCCGGTCCGCAAGGAAGCCCGACAACAACCGGCTGACGATGCCGCCAGAGAGCATAAGCGAGAGCATGTTCGCGCCATTGGCCACACCGAAACCGAGGTCGGCGCAATAGGCGACGATATGAACCTGCGGCATTGACATGGCAACGCAGCAGCCGATGCCTGCCATGCACAGCAGAATTTGCAAGGCCCGGGGCGACAGGCTGATCTGACGGTGTATCGCCGCCCCCGGGGCACAGGTTCCATTGGGAAGATCGATCACCTGGGTAGGCACCCGGCGGCGCAGGAACAGGGCCATAGGCAGCATGATGACCACGGACGCCACCGCGACAACAAGATAGGCTTCGCGCCAGCCTTCCGCCGCGATAACCTCTTTGAGGATGAGCGGCCAAATCGCGCCGGCAAGGTAGTTTCCACTTGCGGCGGCGGCAACGGCTATACCCCGGCGGCGTTCGAACCAATGGGATATATCGGCAATTAACGGACCAAATGTCGCTGCAGAACCGGTGCCGATAAAAATTCCCTGTATCAAGGAAAAGGTCCAGATATTGTTCGATAAGGATCCGAGAACGAACCCGACGCCGAGCAGGAGAGCGGCCGCCATCATCGGATAGACAATCCCGAAGCGGTCAATCAGTCTGCCGATCACGAAATTGCCGAGGGCAAAGCCAACCATTGTTGTCGTATAGGGAATTGAGGCGTCTGAACGGTCGATCCCGAATTCAGTTTGGACCGCAGGCAGGACGACAACGGCAGCCCACATCCCGGCGCTGCCAATAATCGAGATCAGCACTGACATGGCCAAGCGAAACCATGAATACCGACTATCTAGATAGGTACCGCTGACCGAGGCCTGTATCGAAAAAATAGACAAGAAAATAACCTTTTCCGAGACGCCAAAACGGGCGGTGCAGTTGCTTTTTACTCACTCTAGCACAGAGATTGACGCCGACGTATTACTTTTCATCATTAAATGCGGGCATCCCAGTGCGCATCCAATAATGCTTTGATTCCATTGGTAAGCAGAGTAAGCTCAGCGGTAATGACAGAAAATAAACTACGAGAGTTTTTCTATCAGGCTTGGGAGCAACTGGCAGCCCTCGGGACCGATATTGATGTCATTGCCCAATTGCTTGCCATCCTTGCCGGACTTGCCGTCGCGTACTTTACGCGCCGCAAACTGCAAGCGGCCCTGCACGGGTTGCAACACCGGTTACCGCCGCGATCTCCCGTTGCCCGGGCTCTGGATATTCTGTCGGAATTATCTTTCCCGCTCATCTGGCTTGTGCTCGAATTCACCATTCTCGCAGTATTCCAGGGCGTCGGGCCCCCTTCCCATATAATTAGCGCAGTTTGTTCACTGTTGAGCGCCTGGATCATCATCAATATTGTGACCAGTCTGGCCGAAAATAAGATCTGGGCGCGGCTTGTCGCTTTTTGTGCCTGGACCATTGCCGCGTTAAATATTCTCGGCTTGTTGACGCCGACGCTGGATTTTCTTGAGAGTTTGGCCTTCAACCTTGGTGAGACGCGGATCTCGATGCTGGGATTGGTCAAGGTAATCATTGCCGCCATCATCGTTTTCTGGATCACCTTCGGCTTGTCGCGGTTTCTTGAGGCCAGAATATACAAAACAAGGGCTTTCACCCCCGCTGTTCAGGTTCTGACCGCCAAACTGGTTCGTGTCGCTCTGGTGGCCACGGCGGTCCTGATAATCCTTTCCAATTCAGGGATCAATATTACTGCGTTTGCGGTATTCGGCGGTGCCCTCGGTGTCGGTATCGGCTTCGGTTTACAGAAGATCGTCTCGAACCTCATCAGCGGTATTATCCTCCTATTGGACCGGAGCATCAAGCCCGGCGACGTTATCGAGGTCGGTGAGACATATGGTAGGGTACATTCCATGGGCGCGCGATACGCCTCGGTGATTACCCGCGATGCGATGGAATATCTTATTCCCAATGAAGACCTGATTACCCAGCAGGTGATTAACTGGTCGTATAGCTCAAAAAATGTCCGGCTGCGGGTGCCGGTTGGAATTGCCTACGATTCAGACGTGCCCAAGACAATTGCTCTGGTCGAAGCCGCCGCACTTGATCTTCCCCGAGTGCTGAGTGATCCGCCGCCGCGATGCCTCATGCGCGGGTTTGGCGACAGCGCGATTGATCTGGAACTGCGCTTTTGGATCGCGGATCCGGAAGAGGGCTGCGGAAATATCACAAGTGCTGTCCTGGTTCGGATCTGGCAGATCTTCAAAGAGGAGGGCATCGGCATCCCCTTCCCGCAACGCGACATTCGGGTTCAGATGGTGGACGATAAACCGCGCGCCCAATTCGAAACGGGGGACGGGAAAGACTGACGTTACTTAAATTCCAGAACTATTTATCTTCATACGCTGCGAACTATTTCCAGATTTATGTCAATAAGCTATGCTTTACGCTTTATCGCTTTCCCGTAATGACTTTTTCTGGGTAGTTTCATGACAATCGACCAAATTCTTCTGTTTTCCCTGTTTGGAGCCGTATTTGCGATGCTCATCTGGGGCAAATGGCGCTATGATCTGGTGGCCTTCGTTGCGCTCATTATTGCCCTTGTTCTTGGACTGATCCCGACCTCGCTGGCGTTTTCGGGTTTCGGTCATCCGGCCACGATAATCGTCGCTCTGGTGTTGATCGTTTCTCGCGGGCTTGTGAATTCGGGGGCGATCGACCTGATTACCCGGCGATTGACGGCGCTTGATCTGAAACTCTCTAACCACATCGCCGCGATGAGCGGGCTGGGCGCAATTTTCTCCGCCTTCATGAACAACGTCGCCGCGCTCGCGCTGCTGATGCCTGTTGACATCCAGGCGGCGGTCAAGGCAAAAAGATCACCCCGCATCACCCTTATGCCGCTCGCTTTTGCGACGATATTGGGTGGCCTTGTAACGCTCATCGGGACACCGCCGAATATCATCATTGCATCCTATCGGGAACAGGCCCTTGGGGAGCCGTTTGGTATGTTTGATTTTGCCCCGGTCGGGCTCGCCTGTGCTGTCGTCGGAATTATCTTCATTACAATTGTTGGCTGGCGGCTAATTCCGGGCGCGCGCGACGCCAAAAGCCCGATGGTCGATTTGCGGGACGTCGAGGGATATCTCGCCGAGCTTGTCGTGTCTGAAGACTCTCCGGCGATCGGAAAGCTGGTTCGTGAGCTGGATGAGGCCGCAGAGGATAGCGACGCAGCGGTCATCGGTCTGGTGCGAAACCACAAGCGGCTTGCGGGTCAGGCGCGCAATGTTGAAATTCGCGCCGGGGATATCCTCGTGGTCGATGCTGGTCCCAAAGCCATTGATCAGTTCCGCGGTGTCATGAAGCTTGAATTTGACGGCGAGACAGGTGAAGAAAAAACCGCGGCCAGCGGCATGGCGCTGATGGAATACGTGGTTCCGAAATACGCCCGGATTGAGGGACAGTCGGCGATGTCCCTTCGTTTGCTCAGCAGTCATGGAGTGACGTTGCTTGGTGTCTCGCGTCAAGGTGCGAAATTCAGGGAAAGAGTGCGGCATCTCGACATTCGCGCGGGCGATATCCTGTTGCTGCTGGGGCCGAGCAGTCGGGTTCAAGACGTGGCGCAATGGCTGGGCGTTCTGCCTCTCGCCGAACGGGGATTGTCGGTAACTCAGTACGGGCGCGCCTGGCTGGCAATCGGGATATTCGGCGCCGCCCTTGTCACAGCCAGCTTTGGCGGTCTGTATCTGGCCGTCGCGCTGGCAATTGTGGTGGCCGCCTATGTCGCCCTCGACATCGTGCCAATAGAAGAGGTGTACAATCAGGTTGAATGGCCGGTGATTGTCCTGCTGGGCTCCATGATTCCCTTGGGGGCGGCACTGGAGGCATCGGGCGGCACCGCCTTGATCGCCAAAGGTATCGTCAGTCTTACTGATGGATTGCCGGTTATGGTGGTCTTATTCGTGCTGATGGTGGTTGTCATGACGCTCTCGGATGTTCTCAACAATACGGCAACCGCGGTTATCGGCGCACCGATAGCGGTCGATATTGCCAATCGCCTTGAGGTCAATCCCGATCCGTTCCTGATGGCGGTGGCAGTTGCCGCATCCTGCGCCTTTCTCACGCCGATCGGCCATAAGAATAACACATTGATTATGGGGCCGGGCGGTTATAAGTTTGGGGATTACTGGCGTATGGGCCTTCCGCTTGAAATACTGGTAATCCTTGTGGCAGTGCCGTCAATTTTGCTGTTTTGGCCGCTTTAAGGACAGGCGTTACGCCGCTCATACTCCAATTTATTTATATATTTCAATAGAATAGGTGGCGAAATGTTAAAAGGCAAAAACGCAGTCATCACAGGATCAACCTCTGGTATTGGCGAGGGGTACGCGCGGGCTCTGGCAGCGGAAGGCTGTAATGTCATGATCAATGGTTTCGGCGACAAATCCGAGATCGAAACCCTGAGAAGCGCCCTTGAAAGTGAACATGGAATCAAGTGCCTGTACCATGGCGCTGACATGACGAAGCCTGATCAGATTACCGATATGATTGCAACGGCGAATAAGGAATTTGGTGGCATTGATATTTTGATAAACAACGCCGGCATTCAGCATGTCGCCCCGATCGAGGAGTTTCCGGTCGACAAGTGGGATGCCATTATTGCGATCAACATGAGTTCGGCCTTTCATACAATTCGCAACGTGATCCCGATTATGAAAAAAGGTGGATGGGGCCGGATCGTTAACACCGCCTCCGCCCATGCGCTCGTTGCCTCACCGAACAAAAGTGCCTATGTCACGGCGAAACACGGCATTGCCGGGCTGACCAAGACGGCGGCGCTGGAAGTCGCGCGTGACAACATCACGGTCAATGCGATTTGCCCGGGCTATGTCTGGACACCGCTTGTTGAAAAACAGATCCCGGATACGGCCAAAACCCGAGGGATGAGCGAGCAGGAAGTTATTGATGACGTGATGCTGGCCTCTGCGGCAACCAAGAAATTTACGACAATCGAGCAGGTCGCAGCCCTCGCGGTCTTCCTGTGCAGTGATGCGGCAGAAAATATTACCGGCAGCCTGCAATCAATCGACGGCGGCTGGACCGCCCAGTAAGAGGAAATTTGGATGGAACCACATTCGGTTGATCTGGTAATTACCGGGGCGACCAAGGACATCGGTGGTTTTGAGGTCCGGCGGCTGCTGCCGGTTGCAAAACGTCGCGCCGTCGGGCCGTTTGTTTTCCTCGATCACATGGGACCGGCGGTCTTGGCTGCGGGAAAGGGACTCGATGTTCGTCCTCATCCACACATCGGCCTTGCGACGGTTACCTACCTTTATGACGGATCGATTTTACATCGGGACAGTGTCGGCTCCGTTCAGGAGATTTCTCCCGGGGATGTCAATTGGATGACGGCGGGACGGGGTATTGTTCATTCCGAGCGGAGCGGCGAAGCGGCACGCGCGGTTGATCAGCGCGTGCATGGCTTGCAAATGTGGGTGGCCCTACCCTTGCAGCAGCAGGAAACTGACCCTGTCTTTGCCCATACGCCGAAATCCGAATTGCCGGAGATATCCGGCCCCGGCTGGAAAGGGCGCCTGATTGCTGGATCGCTGTTTGGAAAAACATCGCCAGTGACAACCCTGAACCCACTTTTTTTTGCGGATATCCGGCTGGACGCTGGGGCGGATCTGGATCTCGCCGCAGGTTACGATGAGGCGGCTCTCTATGTGGTTGAGGGCGAGATACAGATTGACGGCAAACCTATTGAAGAGGGTAACCTCGCTGTTCTCCGCAATTATGCAACGCCAACCATCACGGCAGTAAAATCATCCGTTCTGGCAATCTTTGGCGGCGATACGCTGCCGGAGCCGCGCTTCATGTACTGGAATTTTGTCTCGACTAGCCGTGAGCGGATTGATCGGGCGAAACAGGACTGGCAACACGGGGTGTTTGACCCGGTCCCCGGAGAGACAGAATTTACCCCCTTGCCCGAGGGATGATGCCGCGCTCCGATAGATAATATCAGCCTGCTACAAACACGACCGTCTGCTGCTCTGTCGGGGCTTTGGCAAGAGCGTTCTGCATCTCCTCTTCGGGAGCATCTATCATCGGCGCCAGATATCGCCCCTCAAAATAAAATTCAAGTCCTTCGCGGACGAACGGGAAAGGCGCAAAGGCATACCGGTTGCCTTCAAGTGGTGTGACGGTAATGGACGTATCAGCAAGCTCACTAAGCGGGACCGACGTGAATGTTGCCTTCCGTCGCGATGTCACAGGGGACCAGTTGAAATACAACGCCAAAGCATCGAAAAATTCAAGCTGCTTGTAATTCTGGAAAAGATGGTTTTGCACTATCCACTCTGCGGCGACCGTATCTTGTGCGAGTTGCAGCTTCAATTCATTCTGAAGTTCCAGCAGTTCCTCAAGGGTACTTTCGAATTCTGATCGCAGAGTGTTGTCGTCAATATTGAGGGGATGGTAATCCGATAATCCATATCTTCCGTTGTATAGGCCCCACATATGCATCGCCGCCAGAAGGCCGGCGTAAGGGTGATGCGCCTCGTTGAATTTTGCCCCGGGGACGAGCGTTTCTATAGTGAGGTCCTTAGGTGTTTGGTCGAGATGATAGGGAAGCCCGGTTTCCCGGTCCAACTGCGGGTTTTCATCAATCGGCTTCCAGCCGTGATCATGATGATCGATGACAAAAAACATTTCCGCCGAGGGATTTATATCCGCAAAATCCGAGTTACCGAATTGTCGCGCCATGCGGCCAGCAAAGGCGCTATGCTGGCTGTTTGTCATAATAAATCGCGGAGCATTATCCGGCGCCGTCTGTACAATCATTCTATACCTCGAATAGAAGTAAAATCTGTTTTAAACATAGTCCCTGGAAACGGAAGAGCAACCTGTTTGAAATTAATAGGCGGGGCACAGGTCTCTATGGGTGTCTATTAAGCGAAGCGGTTGACAGCGATACCATAGACGGGTTTGATGATCCGGTAATAGTCCGGATCCAAGGTGTTGGTTGGCTGTATCCAGGGAAAAATGGATCCTGATCGCCGCTATCATAGAAAAACAATAACAAAAGGGGCGTCTCCATGAGTTGGGAAAAAGAAATTGAAGAGTTGAAATTACGGCAAAAGCTCGCCAAGAAAATGGGCGGAGAGGAGAAGGTTGCCCGCCATGTCAATGCGGGCAAGCTGACGGTTCGCGACCGTATCGAGAAACTGCTCGACACCGACTCATTTGAGGAAGTCGGCTCCGTCACCGGCAAGGCGGAATATGACGACAACGGTAAAATGGTTGATTTCCAGCCGGCGAACCTGATCACGGGTCGCGGCCGGGTGAATGGCAAGCGGATCGTTGTTGCCGGAGATGATTTTACCGTGCGCGGCGGAGCCAATGATGCCGGCATTCGTGAAAAACTGACCCATGTCGAGTTGATGGCCAACAGCCTGCAACTCCCCCTTGTGCGTCTGGTCGATGGCACCGGCGGCGGCGGGTCCGTTAAAACGATTGAAACCGCGGGGCGGACCTATGTTCCCGCCGTGAGCGGATGGGAAGTCGTGGTTGATAACCTGTCAAAGGTTCCGGTTGTGGCGCTGGCACTCGGCTCGACGGCGGGCCTCGGGGCTGCCCGCGTGGCGGCCAGCCATTATTCGGTCATGGTCAAGGAAACCTCGCAGATGTTCGTGGCCGGGCCGCCAGTGGTGGCGCGCATAGGCGAGAAGCTGACTAAGAACGAGCTTGGCGGCTCTGAAATACATACCCGCAACGGCGCGGTCGATGATGAAGCCGATAGTGAGGAAGAGGCATTTGAGCTTGCGCGCCGTTTTCTATCCTATCTTCCGTCTTCCGTATTTGACCTCCCGGAGCGTCAACCTTCTGAGGATGATCCGGCACGACGGGAAGAATGGCTGATTGACGCGATACCGCGGGACCCGCGCAAAGTCTACAAGATGCGGAAGATCATTGAGGCTGTGGTTGATAAGGATAGCTTCTTTGAAATGGGCCGGAAATGGGGCCGCTCAATCATCACCGGTTTTGCCCGGCTTGATGGCTGGCCGGTCGCGATCATTGCCAGTGATCCGTATCATTATGGCGGTGCCTGGACGGCCGCAGCCTCACAAAAGGTGCTTCGTTTCGTCGATCTCGCGCAAACCTTTCATCTGCCTGTTGCGCATCTTGTCGATATTCCGGGCTTTCTCGTCGGACGGCATGCGGAGGATCAGGCGACCATCCGCTATGGGGTGAGGGCGATGACGGCGATTTTCCAGGCAACTGTTCCCTGGTGCGCCATGATTGTCCGTAAAACCTACGGTGTGGCGGGGGCAGCCCATATGAATTCCGGGCGGTTCAATCTGCGCTACGCTTGGCCGTCAGGGGACTGGGGCTCACTGCCGATTGCGGGCGGGCTGGAGGCGGCCTATAAATCCGAGCTCGAAGCCTCAGACGATCCCAAGAAAAAGCTCGAGGAGATTGAGGAACGGCTTAACCGGCTCCGTTCCCCGTTCCGGACGGCCGAGCGTTTTATGATTGACGAGATTGTCGACCCCCGGGATACTCGAAAACTGCTATGTGATTTTGCCGAATTGGCGGCCCCCTTGCGCCGGACCGGCGTGCCCAGCTTCGGCGTTCGACCCTAAAGTCGTATTTCCTTCAAATATAGATTTAGTCAGGTCTTTAGTGATAGGAATATGGAATATATGGATAAAAGGTAATATTTTATTGAAATAATTGGTCACAAATCCTGTGGTGGATGGGGTATTATGCCCTCGCAATAACAGGGTCAAAAGGGTGAGTTGTGCCATGTCCGGAAAGAAAACGCAGAAGCTTCGTATCGACATTCGCAACGTCTATCTTGCGAATGAAACGGAAACTGTCACTCGGCTGATCAAAGACTTGGACCTCGGCGGTGAAGAACGCCAGGAAATAGTCGATAACGCGGCGGTGCTGGTTGAGGAGTTGCGTCGCGCCGACGATCCGGGTGTCATGGAAACCTTTCTCGGCGAATACGGGCTGACAACGGAAGAAGGGGTGGCGCTTATGTGCCTCGCCGAGGCCTTGCTGCGGGTGCCCGATGATATTACCATGGATGCCCTTATCAGCGATAAAATTGCCCCGGCGGACTGGAGCCGGCATCTAGGTCATTCCGCCTCCCCACTGGTCAATGCGTCAACCTGGGGATTAATGCTGACTGGCAAGGTCGTTCATCCGCTTGGCAATAATAACCTTGATGTTGTGACCCATGTTCGCAGGCTGGTCAAGCGCATGGGGGAGCCAGTCATTCGAAAGGCCGTCAGCCAGTCGATGAAAGTCCTTGGCCATCAATTTGTGCTCGGGCGTACCATTCAGGAGGCCCTGACACGCGCCCGCGGGATGGAGAAGAAGGGTTATACCTACTCCTATGACATGCTGGGGGAGGCCGCGCGAACCGCAGCCGACGCCCAGCGCTATTTCATGGCCTATGCCAAGGCGATATCAACTCTCTCGGAAAATATTAAGCAGACTGATATCCGGTCAAACCCGGGAATATCGGTCAAGTTGTCTGCCTTGCATCCCCGCTATGAATATGTTCAGCGCAAACGGGTTCTCGACGAATTGGTCCCGCGGCTGTCCAGTCTGGTGTTTCAGGCTAAAAATGCCAACATGGGCTTTAATATCGATGCGGAAGAGGCGGATCGGCTGGATCTG
Organism: Sneathiella sp.; assembly: GCF_041689005.1. Taxonomy (GTDB): domain Bacteria; phylum Pseudomonadota; class Alphaproteobacteria; order Sneathiellales; family Sneathiellaceae; genus Sneathiella. The sequence continues at coordinate 51,820 of NZ_JBDNHC010000106.1, read as the reverse complement.
TCGCTGGATGTGATTGAGAAGGTTCTGGCGAGCCCGGACCTGAAGGGATGGGACGGTTTTGGGGTTGTCGTTCAGGCCTATGGACCGCGTACGGCCTACGTCCTTGACTGGCTCTATGCGCTTGCCACCCGCCTTGATCGCAAGATCATGGTCCGGCTGGTCAAGGGTGCCTATTGGGACACGGAAATCAAGATTGCCCAGGTAGCGGGTTTCGACGGTTATCCGGTTTTTACACGCAAAGCCTCGACGGATGTGAGCTACCTTGCCTGCGCCAAAAAACTCCTCGCCATGACCGATCGCATTTACCCGCAATTCGCCACCCACAATGCCCATTCCGTCGCCGCTATTTTGCAGATGGCCAAGGGCAGTGATGATTTCGAGTTTCAGCGGCTCCATGGCATGGGGGAGGGGCTTCATGATCTGGTCATGCGACAGCATAAAAACCGGTGCCGGATTTATGCACCCGTTGGCATTCATGAAGACCTGCTCGCCTATCTCGTCCGGCGGTTGCTGGAAAATGGGGCAAACAGCTCTTTCGTTAATCAGGTGCTGGATGAAAAGGTACCGGCGAAAGAGGTTGTGCGCGATCCGGTCTCCGCCATCCTAAGCTTCCCGACGATTGCAAATGCGAAAATCCCGAGCCCGGAAGGGCTATACGGCGGCGTCCGTCGCAATTCCAGCGGGATAAATTTTGCCAATCCCTCGACATTTGCTGATTTTGATAAGGCCCGCGCCGAATTTCACGATACCCAATGGACGGCGGCTCCGGTCATTGGTGGGAAAGCGCAGGTAGGCGAAAATCATGCGATCTTAAATCCCTCGCTTCATTCGGATATCGTTGGGCATTGCATCGACGCTGGACAGAAAGAGGTCGCGACCGCAGTCAAAATCGCCGTGGGAGCAGAGAAAAAATGGCGGGCAACACCGGTTGAGACACGGGCAGAGATACTGGAACGCGTTGCTGATCTTTATGAGCGGCACCGGGTGGAGCTTATGGCTCTGCTCAGTCGGGAAGCGGGCAAGTCAGTGTTTGACGGGATATCCGAGGTGCGGGAAGCGGCAGACTTTTGCCGCTATTACGCCCTGCGCGCGCGCCTTGATATGACGGCGGGCGATTATATCGGGCGTGGCCTGTTTGCCTGTATCTCGCCGTGGAATTTCCCCCTGGCAATTTTCACCGGCCAGATCGCCGCCGCGCTAGTCGCCGGTAATCCGGTCATTGCCAAACCCGCCGAACAAACGCCCCTCATCGCCGCGCGGGCCGTCGAACTGATGTTTGAAGCCGGGATCCCGTCCGACGTGCTTCAGCTTTTACCTGGCGATGGTGCGGTGGTCGGGGCGGCGCTGGCCGCCAATCCGGCCATAAAAGGGATCTGTTTTACCGGCTCAACCGACACCGCGCAGCGGATCAACAGGGCAATGGCCGAAAATGCCGATCCGCAGGCCCCGCTCATCGCCGAAACCGGTGGGCTCAATGCCATGATTGTCGATTCTAGTGCGCTGCCCGAGCAAGCCGTGCGCGATATTGTGGCATCTGCCTTTCAATCGGCGGGGCAGCGATGTTCGGCCCTGCGTGTTCTGTATGTTCAGGAAGATGTCGCGGAAAAAGTCATCCAAATGCTGAAGGGCGCAATGGACGAGCTTAAAATCGGTAACCCCTGGGATATATCGGTGGATGTCGGTCCGGTTATCGATGACGAGGCGAAGGCCGGGATCGAGGATCATTGCCGGGATCTTGAGGAAAAGGAGCGTTTGATCAAGAAGCTCGACGTGACCGGCCTTGCCGCCTCCGGATGTTTCGTCGCTCCTTCCGCCTATCGCATTGACGGGATCGGGGAATTGGAGCGCGAAATATTCGGTCCGATCCTGCATATCGCGACCTTCAAGGCCAATGAAATGACAGCCGTTGTCGACCGCATCAATGCCACCGGATATGGCCTGACCCTCGGCATGCATACGCGGGTTGACACGCGCGTTCAGGAAATCTGCGATCGCGCCCATGTCGGCAACCTCTATGTCAATCGCAACCAGATCGGCGCAGTTGTCGGCGTTCAACCCTTCGGCGGAGAGGGATTGTCGGGGACTGGGCCCAAGGCAGGCGGACCGCTTTACCTACGCCGCTTCATGACCGCGGCGAATTGTAAGTCGGGAGCGACGATAGCCCCCAAAGCGGCGGAAAGTGCCGCTCCTACGACGTCCAGACAGGAAGCGATCGCCCCGCTTATGGTACGGGCCAGCGCCGCGCAAATTAAATGGGACGGCACGGATAACCGACGTGCAATACTGGAGAAAATTGCCAGTAAATTGCCTGAAGATGCCAAGCGGGCATTTACCGCCGGCTTGGAAGAAGCGTCGGGTTACGGGCAGGCCCCGCAAAATCTCGTTGGCCCGACGGGGGAAAGCAACCGGCTTTCGCTCCATGGCCGTGGTGTTATTCTTTCTGCCGGAGCAAAGGCGGTTGAATTTGCGGCTATTGCCCTGTTGACCGGGAACGCGGTCCTGTTGATGGAGGCGTCCGCGGAGACAAAGGCCCTTGTCGCTGCCACTGAAAAAGCAAAGCTGCTGAAAGATTTAGTGTTCGCTGTGGACGGACCGCTTAATCCGGAAATGGTCACGTCCCTGCCGTCGCTTGCCGGGGCGGCACTCACTGAGGATGTCTATGATTTACAGTCCTATCGCCTAGCCCTTGCCGGACGAACGGGCGCGATCATTCCGCTGATTACGGGCGCAGGAGGGCTGGACTGGCGGAGCTATGTATCCGAGCGGGCGCTTTGTATCGATACTACGGCATCCGGCGGCAACACAAAACTGCTTGCCGCCAACGAGGCCTGACAGCCGCGGGCCTATTCAAGGCCCCGGCAATTGGCGTAATAGCTCGTCGTTGCCGCCCAGTCAGAGAAAACGCCCTTGACGCCGACATCCTTCGCCAGCACCTCAAGGACAGTCATGACATCGCCCTCGTTATTGATCGCGGCACCGACTGTCTTGTAATACCAGCCGCCCCCCTCAGTCAGGGATCCGGAGCGTTCCAGCGTCCAGGTGAAAAGGTTAAGGCCTGCCTTCTTCGCCTCTTTTGCGTAAGCCGACGGAATGATTTTGCCGGTCGCATCCAGGTCCAGAAGCATCCATATCGGCGGCGCGATATACTTCACCCCGTCAGCCGCAAGCTCGGCCATACTGGGCGAGAATGTGGAGGGATCGGCCGGGTTCAGGCGGTTGCCCTGGTAGCGATCATCAAGATAGACCGCCTGGGCGCCGAATTCGGGCGCGTTTTTAATCCAGTGGAGGATATCGGCAAGGTTGAACGATTGCAGATAAACGCGGCCGGGATCGATCCCGGCGGCTTTGTACTCCGCCACCAGTGCCGTGGCATAATCCTGCTGACTATAGGTCCCTTCATAGGGCATCGACACCTCGGCGGCTTTAAGCTCGGGGATGAATTTAAGGCCGAGATCATCGATAAGCTTGATACTCTCCGCATGGGTCATCAGGGTCCCCGGCGAGTTGTAAAGATCCGTCCGCCAATCGGGCGTTCCCTTTTGATATTCCTCAGCGGTCGTCGCTTTGGGGTTGGCCCCGTCCATCTTGGCATGGAGCATTCTGAATTCAGCTAGCGTAATGTCTGAGGTGCAGCATTTAGCACTTGCCTTTGCGCCGGTGGCACTATCCGCCGGACTGAACGGATCCGAGCATTTCGCCGCAAGCTTCGGCTGGCTCAGGATATCTGTCGTCTGGGCTAGATCGCACTGGGAATGGCGGCAGACCAGCGCCTTGTCCTTGGTAAAGGTCACGTCGCATTCGATGATACCGGCCCCCATCCTTGCCGCCGCGAGATAGCCTTCGCGGCTATGCTCCGGAAATTGCAGCGAGGCACCCCGATGGCCAATCGAGAAATCCGTGGTCTTGAACGGCCCGGATCGGCATTGCTCAAGCTCGTCCTTCAAGGGGCTCTCATCCATGTCATCGATCAAATAGAGCGGGCGGGGCCCGAGTTGCAACAGCTGGTCATACGCCATCGCCGGGACCGACAACACCGGCATCGTCGATAAAAGAAAGGCCAAAAGGACAGAGCGAAAATATCGGCGGTGAAAGGCGGTCATATATTCCTCCTCAAGGTTAGTTCTGCGGGCGTTCCGGCGGGGCAGGGCTGTTGACGCCGCCCCGCCGCCGCCAATTTACGAGTATCGGTCCGGCGACAGCACAGCCAAGGCCGACAAGAAACAGTTGAGAAAGATGTTCATTCAGGATGAGGGCACCGAACGCGGCTGCCAAAATCGGCGCAATGGGCACATAAATCGCCGTCTGCGAGGGTGATAATTGCTGCAATCCCCAGTTAAAAATCAGCAGGCTCACGGCGGCGGCAGGACCTGACAGGTAAAATATCCACATCCAGTCTTTCGTCGTATAACCGGTTAATACGGAACTAAGACCTTCGCTGTAGGCGACGGGGAAAATAGCCATGGTGCCAGCGCCCATGCCGATGATGGTCATCAGCAGGACCGACCGGTTTTGCATCAACCGACTGGAAAAGGTGTTATAAATTGACCCGCAGCAAACCGCCATGAAAAACAGCAATTCACCGGTCCAGCTTTTACTTGCGGCCTCCGGCGCGAACGCTTTTTCGCCTATGGCAACGGCGACACCAATGATCGACAGGATGGCGGCGAACAGCTTGAGGCTGGTCAGGGTATCGCGTCCGGTGGCGGCGGCAAGCAACATCGTCATGATCGGGATAAGGGCGAATATGACAGCCCCGCGCGAGGCGGTAATTTTCTCAAGCGCTGTATTGATGAACAGATGGAACAGACCGAACTGCAGAACACCGAGAAGGATAATGATAAGAATGACATTCAGCGGCAACTTTTGCCGTTTTGCTTTTGCCCCTAACAGGAAGGGCAGCAATATCAGCACCGCGAGGCCATATCGGAGAAAGCCGAGCGTTGCCGGTGCCTCGTTGTCCGCCATGATTGCCCTGACACCGACAAACGATAGCCCCAGAAGCATGACGGCAAAAAGCAGCGCCAGATGCGGTAGGAGAGCGGAAACGGGATGCGATATTTTTCCGCCTTGTGGATGAACTTCAGGCAAGGCCAAGGCTGTACATCGTATAGGCACCGAGGGAGATCGTGGCGACGCCAACGGTGGCCTGCAGGCCGTTATAAGCCCATGTCATCGAGGTTGCCGAATAGCGCAGCGGCACCGCAATCACGGCGGAAAGCGCGGCCATCCCGATAATGGAGCCGAAGCCAAACAGGATGATATACAGCAGCCCGGTAAAGGGGTCGTCGATCGTTCCGGCAACAAGAAGAACAAGCGCTGCCGACCCGGCAAGACCATGCATAATACCAACGGCAAGGACACGGGCGGTCAGCCCCTTCGAATGTTTGTGATCATGAGGCGAGGCTTGATGAACACCTTCGCCGCGATGCGAATGGGCATGAATATGAGGGCGGCTTTCAGGGTCATGCTTGTGAAAGTGAAAATGAATGCGATCCTTGACGAGACGACGAATAACGTCGACCCCGAGGAGAACGAGCATCACACCCACCGTGAATTCCAGCCAATGAGCGAGCTGGTCGGGAACGGCGCTGTTCATGAAGATGACAATCGTTCCGACACCGAGAAGGGCGAGAGTATGGCCAAGCCCCCAAACCGCACCATGAACGATAGTCTGGGCCACCGTCTTGCTGCCCGTTGCAAGGCTGGCGACCGCGGCGACATGATCTGCTTCGAGGGCATGGCGCATGCCGATGAGAAAACCAAGTGTAAGAATTGAAAAAATTGTCGCCTCCGTGATGTAGTTCTCTCAGGCGGGAGGAACGGGTTGCAATTTGGAACATGCCTTTGGGGAGGCTCTGTCCGAACAGTATAGATCGCCAGTCAAATTCGCCAGTAATATTTTTGATGTCGGCTGTCTTCATGATCTAAAAAATTGACGCCCCAATCGCCATTAGTCTCCAGCTGTTGGCTGTGCTGAAAAAGAAAGCGAAAGATTGCTATAGGCCGGATTTTGCGTCACGTCCTTGCCAAGCCAGTCCGGCCTTGCAAAGGATTGCGCTATGCTCTTTAGTTCTATTTCCGCCAGGATCAGGCCGCCCACCGGGGCGGCGAATTCATCGACCTCCCAAAGCTGGCCGTCCGGTCCTTTTACGTTATGGCGGGTTTTACGAATTATTGCCCCTGTCGCCCGGTGAAGCTGGGCCTCCACATCCGATTTGGGAATTTCATATTCAAATTCATCGCGAGCCAGGACCGTGTCGGAAACAGAGGGGTATTTCAGAGTAAGGATACCCTGATCACCGACAAGCCTCAGCCTTACCGTCGGCGACTGGTCAAGGCCCGTGAGGTAAAACTGCACAATGCGCGCAGACGACAGAATATCGGCTTTCCAGCCGTCATTGGCGACGAGGTATTTCCGTTCAATTTCCATTATGCCATCTTCTCCAACCGGGTGTATCAGCAGCCTCTCAGCGTTTTTGCCATCTGTCCGAAAAGGTCGCCCGCGCGCTTTTCATAGCTGATGGGAATGCGTTCGGGGTTAATCGGCGTGATCTTGCCGCCCTCTTCCGCCGCAAATTTAAACGAGAAGGCATAACTGGGGTAATAGCCGATACGCAGATCTGTAACTGTCAGGGCATCTCCCGACGTTCCGTAGGTATAAAAACCGTCGGTGAACCATTCCAGACGCTCGACCGGAGGCGGGACTGTATCTAGTCCCTCCGGCATGGCGTGGCGATCCGCGGTGATGAGATCGCGAATGGGGCAGTCTTGAACAAGACTAGTCAAGCCTGTTGAAAATCTATCATCGGATATCGCCGTTACCTGCCATATCAGCAGATTGAGCGGTGTCGGTTGAACATGAATCCGCATGCCCGCGAGTTGCGGATCCGTGGCCGCGCGGGCGGCGATGACAAAGTGGCTCATTACGCCGACCGCAAGGTAGCCCGTTGCCAAGGCCAGCAAAATCCCGTTTGTCTTCAAGCCTCGACCCGGTCGCTTACGGGCAAAAAATATCGTTAAAACGCCTGCGAGCAGGAGCAGGGTGTAAAAGGGATCGATAATAAAAACCGACGGAAGGGCAGCCGGTGGGGAGGTCGACAAGGGCCAGAACAACTGGGTTCCGTATGTCGTCAGGGAATCGAGCAGGCTATGGGTGATAAGGGCCAGCCAGACCGTCAGGAATAATAGTTTCCTGTGAGCTGCGGTTGAGGGAACAATCTTACCGACGATAATCGCAATGACCGGCGAAATAATCGTCTGGACGATGAGGGAATGACTGAAACCGCGATGGTGGGTCATGGAGGTAATGGGATCGTCGTAGGGAATGAAGCTGTCAAGATCTGGTAATGTCGCGACCAGACCACCTATGAGCAAGGATTTCGCGCCAATCCGGGGACCGAGTAATGCTCCTGAAATACTCGCGCCCAGAAGAAACTGTGTCACTGAATCCATCTACAGGCCTTTTGACTTTGTGGTCGAACCGAACACTGCCCTCGGCCCTGTTAATTCAACTTGCGAATTGTATTGTCAACCTGAACCTGAGATAACACAAGATCAGTTCTTCCGATGGACGTCCCGAGGAATGATCCTATCGGCGGTTATGGCCCATATTTTGTGGCAGCGCCTTCTATTAGAAAGCTAGTCAGATGACATTTCCTCATATTGCTCTGGCACTTCTGGTAAGTGCCATATGGGGGTTTTCCTTCGTCGCCTCAAAAGTTGGCCTCGATCATTTTACGCCGCTATTTTTTACCTCGTTACGGTTCCTGATGGTTGCGGCCTTGCTGTCGCCCTTTCTTAAAATCATCAAGGGCCGGATGCGGGCGATTATCTGGATCGCGATCACCGTCGGCGTATGCCATTTTACCTTTCTTTATATTGGAATTAATGTGGCCGGAGGCGTAACTGCTGTCGCTATAACCAGCCAGCTAATTGCGCCCTTTTCAGTGATACTCGCCGTTTTGGTTCTGAAGGAGACAATTGGCTGGCGGCGTGTTCTCGGGATTGTGATGGCGTTCAGTGGGGTTATTGCAATCGGCTTCGACCCGGTTATTTTTAACCAACTGGAAGGGGTCGCTTTCGTTGCCGGGGCGGCTATGTTCATGGCGGTAGGATTGATTTTAATGCGGCAGATCCGGAATGTCGGGACAATGACATTGCAGGCGTGGATTAGTGTCATATCCGTACCACCCCTTATTCTGCTGTCCTACCTGATCGAGGAGGGGCAGAGGGAATCGCTGCTGTCGATGGACTGGGAGGCGTTCGGCGCGCTGCTCTTTGTCGTCGTCGTAACAACGATCATTGCCCATGGCAGCTGGTATTACCTGCTGCAACGATATCCCATCTCCGTCCTGACGCCCTATGGGTTGCTGGCGCCCATTTTCGGTGTTGCGTTCGGGGTGCTGCTGTTCTCGGAGCCTATTACGCTGCGTTTTATAATCGGCGGTACGATTACCCTTGCCGGGGTCGCCATTATCAATTTACGCGGTGCCAAGGTACAGTCACAGGCAGTGGCTGATCCTGAGATCTAGACCGGATCGCCGGTAATGACATCACGCCAGATCAGCGATTGTCTTCTAGTTGGGATTTAAGTCGGTCGAGAAATCCAAAGAAATCGCGTTTTTCCCACTCGCGCCAGCCATCAAATGTTTCTGCCATGGCTATTTCCAGCTTTTCTTCGGCTTTCTTGTGGGCGGTTGTTCCTGCATCCGTAATAAACAGGGTTTTCGAACGGCCATCGTCAGGGTTCTCATCCGCTCTGAGGAAGCCCTTATCAAGGAGCTTGCGGACGGTCTTGGTGATGCCGGGCTGCGGTTGTTGCAGGGCCCAGGAAATGCCGGAGACGGTTTTGCCATTCTTCGGCTGACCCACAAAATGGTTGAGGATGATATATTGCGGTAGGGGCACGTTGGTGCTTTCCAGCAACTGACGCATCCTTGTATCCGTCACCTGACTGATAATGCCAATCCAGTTCATGATCCGAAAATCCGGAGAGGAAGGATCATTTTTCCGATCGTATTTTTCTGGTGTCACCGGATCAGTCATGTAAAGACTATATCAGGCATTTTTCGCTATGGGGAGAGGGAAACTGCATTTCGGTTTTGGGCACAAGACAGTCGCACAAATCCTCGGTCTTTTCTAAAGAGAATTCAGGAAGGCCAGTAACTGCTGGCGCTCTGGCTTATCGAGGGCGCGGTATTTCTCCTTGGCGGCCTTGGCCTCGCCGCCATGCCAGAGGACTGCCTCCTCGATCGAGCGGGCCCGGCCATCATGCAGGAACCGGGTGTGGTTGTTGACAGACTCGACCAACCCGATCCCCCAGAGCGGGGCCGTCCGCCATTCCGTCCCCGTCGCCTCAAAGTCAGGGCGGCCATCCGCAAGCCCGTCCCCCATGTCGTGCAGCAAAAGATCCGTAAATGGATGGATGGTCTGGTTTGACAGAATATCAAGATCCGGATGTTTGCCGGTGACAAAGGTCGGAATATGACAACCGCCGCAGCCAATGGCGGAAAAAAGCTTTTCCCCGGCCAGAACATCTGCCTCGTCCGCATGTCGGCGTGCGGGGACAGCGAGTGTCTGCGCATACAAAGTCAGCTTTTTTAGAAACTTGTCGCTGAGTTGAACACCGGTGCCCGTTGGCGCCGCACGGCAGGCGGTTTGTACCGAGGGGCAGTTTTCTACCGGAAACAGGGTTGATGTGAGCCCCATATCGCCGTTCGCCGCGGCGGCATCCTGGTGCATCAGGCTGGCGACATTGGATTTCCAGCCGAAACGGCCGATTTCAACGGATTTTTTAGCCTGATCCCAGACATGATTGATCCGTCCCGAAATACCGTCCGCGTCGGCATCGTCCGGGTCCGCAAGTGCCTTCAAGTCCTCATTACGGATGGCTTCGAGCAGGCCAAGACCAATAACCGCAGGGGCCACCCGCGGCGAAATCATCACGTCGCTGCCAAGTGGGCCGAAGGCGAGGTCCGAAAAATGGTAGCTCGGCGCGGCAAGGGAATAGGGGGTGCCGTCCTCGAATTGTCCGGGGATCTCCGTTGTTTCGATCAGCACTTTTCCTTCGGCTGGAACATCCGGGATGGCGCGGTCGTTCAATTGATCACCGTAAGCCGGATGCGGTTTGGGACCACCGTCCTCATTCCGGCCGGGCACGCTCAAGCGGATCAGCATCGAGAGCAGCTCATCGCCGTATTTTTCAGGCGGTTGCCCGCGGCCATCGCGCAAATGGCAGCCGGAACAGGAGACGCGATTGAAGATCGGGCCGAGCCCATCAAGCTTCTTGACCGATGCCGGCGCGATAACCCAGTTGGTGTTGAACAGCTTGTTGCCAAAGAAAAACACGCGCAGGTCATGCCGATTGATATTTGCCGCCGGCAAGGAAAAGGAGTTGCGCCCCCGCGTATGCTGGGTCGTGTCGCCGCCCGGGCTATCGCCGACAGGCACAAAAGCCTGAGGCGACATTTCTCCCGCGCACGCCACAAAAGAAAGGAAAAGCAGGATGGGCATAGATGCCCACGCAACATATTTCATTTAGATACTCACCAAGTTGGAGTGACCGTTTAGCCGCCCGTTGGGACCACGACCATCACTCCCAGTAATTTTCCGATTTCCTTTATCACATCGGATTGCGCCTGTAACGCCTGGATAACGAGTTCCGCTTCGGCGCGCGCGGGATCATCCGCCGCGGAGGCCAGAATTGAATCATATGGATAATTCAGTTGGCTAATGGCGCCGTCGGTCTTGTTGAGGGCCGCGATCATCTTGTTATTCAGGTTGGGGGCGAGACTGGCCACCAGCGTATCGAGACCGGCACCGGCAACATCGCCATAGCCGCCGAAGTAAACGTTTCGAATGCCCCGCTGATCAAAGATGACGTCATTGAGGGTATTGTCGGAAAAGCAAGATTGTTCATCTTCCTGGTCGCCGCTGTCTATGCCGGTTGCAATCCGTTCGTTGGCAAGCTCGAATTCACTCAGCGTTGCGAGCGATGTCAGTATCCGGCCTAATGCCTCCTTGTCTTCCATGGCGATGAATTTAGTGGCGTAATTGTCCGGATCGTCTGCCGCCCAGGCTTTTACCAGGAAATTAAGATCTTCAATCACCATCTCGGTCACCGTCGTCAGATACAGGCGCCGCCGGTCATTGTTGCCCTTACCGGCAATAAAATCTGACACCGGCCGGGTGCCGGCGGAAGTCGGGTTCATGTCCTGGCCCCAAAGCAGGAATTCGATGGCATGATAGCCGGTGGTTACGTCCGCTTCGTCCTCAACCTGATCCTGGCTGCGAATACTGGCCGCGGTGAGGGGAATGGACGGGTCATTTATCAACCCGCCCTTTGGATTGCCTTTCGTGTAATCGATAAACCCTTCGTTCAGGGGCCAGGCATTGAGATGCCCTTCCGGTCCTTCCTCTTTCGTCTTTTCATCGACGAAATCGATCGGTCCTTCATAGAAGCGGAAAGCCTCCGTCTGCAAATAGCTGGTTCTTGCATTGATCCAGGCATTTCGGGCCGCATTCAGGCTGTCCTGTGACGGATTTTCCAGTAATGCTTTAATTGCCGTTTGCAGGTCTTTTGCATCGGCGAGGGTTTGTTCATAGGTGGCCAGAACTAGCGCGGCGTAATTGGTAACGACCGGATGGGCATTATAATCCGGAATGTAACCCGCGGCATCCTTGGATAAAGCGTAGCTTGAAATATTGCGGACAGGATCAGTTTGCGAAGCATATCCCGATGTGGCAAGAGATAGGGCCAGCACGGATGCAGATGTAATCAGGGCTATATTTTTCATAGAATTTTTCCTTTAACTTAAAAGTCGATGGCGTAGGACACCAGTAGGCCAAGGCCTCGTGAATCAACGTTATCCTCTTCGGCGACACGCCAGGCGGCAGCCACGCCGAGACCCATATCGAAAAGATAGCCAACGGTCACATCAACCACATAATCGTCGGTGTCGACGCCTCCGGTCTCGGTATTGCGTTGCTGATATGTGGAGGAAAGGACCCATTTCTGATAATTCAGCGCGGCCCCGGCCGTTAAATAGGCTGCGGTATCATCATCGATGCCGCCCGCATTTTCGAAATAGGCATATTCCACGATCGGGGCAATGGTAATGTCCTCATTGACCGTAAACGCATATTCCGCGCTGGCGACATAGCCGTATTGACGGCTGTTTCCATCCTCGCCGGAGGCGAGGGAGGTAAAGCCGGCGTGGTAGAGAAATCCGGCCAGGCCATCAATGCCGCCATCGAGGGCGAGGGCATAAGATGATAAGCTATCAGTGTTGGTAGGGCCGCCGTCGGAAACATTCAGGGGCCCGCGCTGTGTGCCAATGGAATTGCTGAGAAAGGTCGTGTCCTGAAAGAACGTACTGGCGGAGATCGTCTGTTCGCCGCCGGCATGGAAGCCGACATAGCCGCCGAAACCAATCATTTCTGAAAATTCGTAGTCTTCATTCAGATCGACACCATAAATCCCCGGGGCAGCATCCCAGGCAATACCAAAATTAGGCGTGAATTTACCGGCATAAACGCCGAAATTGTCACTGTCGTAGTTTGCCGTAATAATGTTGAGGTAACCGCCCAGATCTTCAAACGCGCGATCCGAAGTGGCATCTTCAACCGGCTCCAGGGTCGCCTCAAGATTAACTGAAAATTTCTTACTGAATGTGAAGGCTGTCCCGAGAACGATGGTCGGGTAGAGATCATTGATTTCCGCATCGGGATCGTCCGATTTATATGTCCAGTCATTTTCAATTTCAATCGAAAGTTCCCCCGACACATTGGGATATGATGGCTCTTCCGCCGCTGCAGAAAAACCATATAGGGCTACCATCGAAGCCATTGTTATCGCCGTTTTCATTTTTTTACTTCCACTCGTTATTTATTCCGATGTTCGCTCAGCGAAGAGGGCGGCTTGGGCCCTCGGGTCTGCGACCCCCGCAAGCCCGCATAACATTGTCAATAATGATATTAAGAATGATTTGCAATAAAAAAATGAGAATGATTACTATAGGCATATGCGATCCAGCGTTTCAGACTGTTGTAAACGGGTCGAAGCTCGAACAGTTCTTTGTGCTGGCACGGCAATTTAATTGTCCCTGAAAAGCGGACCATGGTAGGAACAGGCACTTATATTCGGTATGGTTGGAAAGATATTGAGCGACCCGATCCCCGGTTCACCCGGTAAAACTGCTGCATCTACCGCCATTTATGGGCGACTGCTGCGTGAATATGTATCGCCATACAAGGTGCGTTTGTTCGCGGCCGTTGTTTTTATGGTGATCAGCGCCTTGACGTCCGCGGCGACCGCGTTTGTCATGAAGCCGATTGTTGATAAAGTGTTTTTTGAGAAGAACGGGGAGTTCGTTTTATATACGACCATCGCCGTTATTTTCATATTTGTTGCCCGCGGCTTTGCCGCTTATGGCCAAACCCTTATCATGGACTGGGTCGGAACGCGGGTTGTCTCAGATATCCAGAAGACCCTGTTCAAGAAACTTGTTCTCGCTGACCTTGCCTGGTTTCACGGCAACCCGCCGGGCAATCTGGTCTCCCGGTTTGTTTTTGATACGAATTATCTGAAAACGGCGGCCACCCAGACACTGGTCGTACTCACCAAGGATAGCCTCACGGCAATTTTTCTGATTGCCTCCCTGTTTTACTATGACTGGAAGATGGCGCTTTTTATTCTAATTGCTCTTCCACCGGGCGCGCTCGCTATTCGGCAGTTGGGCAAGCGATCGCGCAAGGCCTCGCACAAGGTTCTGGAGCAGACGGCTGATTTCAGCTCTTTTCTTGATGAAAACTTTCAGGGCATCCGTGTGGTCAAGGCCTATGGCCGGGAAAAACAGGCCTCTATACAGGGGGATGAGGTTATTGAAGGACGGTTCAAATATCAATACAAGGCTCTGCGCATAGCGGCGTCAAGTGGTCCCATCGTTGAAACGCTTGCCGGGTTGGTCGTGGCCACGGTGATTTTTTACGGGGCAAGCAACGTGATAGACGGGCAGTTGACCCCCGGAACATTTTTTGCTTTTATCACGGCGATTATGCTGGCCTACCAGCCGACAAAGAGCGTTGCCAAGATATTCCCGCAAATGCAGAGCGGGCTTGCCGCTGCCCATCGTATCTTTGACTTGCTGGACATTCAGCATGAGATTGTCGATTCCCCGTCGGCGGCGCCGCTCGAATTTCATAACGGGAAGATCGAATTCGATCATGTGAGCTTCGCCTATAACCCCGAAGAAATTATCCTCAAGGATATCTCCCTCACCCTGCCGGCGGGTAAGCGTGTTGCTCTGGTTGGACCCTCAGGGGGCGGAAAAACGACCATCCTCAACCTTATTCCGAGATTCTATGATATCAGCGGCGGCCAGATTCTGGTGGATGGCCAGAATGTCCGGGACGTCACGCTGCAGTCGCTGCGCCAAAACATTGCCCTTGTCAGCCAGGACGTGTTTCTGTTTGACGACACGATCAGGGCGAATATCGCCTACGGTCGCGATGACGCCAGTGAGGAGGAGATCATCAGGGCTGCGAAATCTGCGGCGGTTCATGAATTTGTCACGGCCCTTCCGAAAGGATATGACACTCTTGTCGGCAGTCAGGGCGTGCGTTTGTCAGGCGGTCAGAAGCAGCGTATTTCCATTGCCCGGGCGATGTTGAAGGATGCACCGATTTTGCTGCTGGACGAGGCGACGTCAGCTCTCGATACTGAATCAGAGAGAAAAATCCAGAATGCCGTCAAGCAATTGATGAAAGGGCGAACATCCTTGGTGATTGCCCATCGACTGTCGACGATTCTGGATGCGGACTTGATAAATGTGGTGGTTGCCGGTGAGATAGTGGAAGCGGGGACACATGACCAACTTCTCAAGAAAGCGGGCGTCTACGCCGAGCTTTACAATCATCAATTCGCTTTTGATGGCACGGTGACGCCGTTTCGGGAAATCAAGTCCTGACACTTTCCGCGCTGCTTAGGCCAGTGTAAAACGTCTCAATCGCGCTGATTACCCGGCCGGGCGGCAGTGGGTCGGTGCCGTCGTCGCGGCGTATAACCGGCGTGCCCCCGGGCTCGGTTGTCAGACACAGGGACCTCTCACCCCAGGGACGATAGACCTCGGGCTTGCCGATTCCGAACAGGCCCACCGTCGGAATATTGACGGCAACGGCAGTATGCATCAACCCGGAATCATTCCCGACAAATAAGGCGCATTGCGACAGAACGGTTGCGGCCTCCATCGGAGTGGTGCGGCCGACGAGATTAATGACCTGTGCCTCTGGCAGGGCCTCAACGACGGGCATGGCCTGCGCCTCCTCTCCCGGGGCACCGAAAACGGCGACGCGGGCGCCGTCAAGGACGCCGCCGGTCCCTGTCAGACGCTGTGCCAACGCCAGAAAATTCTCATGATGCCATTGTTTCTGATAGAAATTTGCCGTCGGGGCAATCGCCAGTATTTTGGCGCGACCGCTGGCGGGACCGAGCCAGCGGTCAGCAGCGATAAGTTGAGATGGGGTCGGCAGGATGCGGGGCGGGAGCGGGTGATCGACGCCGATCAGTCTGGCATTGGCGACAGCTTTGTGAATGCCGTCCTTACCGCCTTTCCAGATATGGCGGTGCCGTGCCGGAAGAAAACCCAGAAGCGAAGCCCGGAAATCGACAATACGGTGCCAGTACACCGGGCCCAGACTGAAGGCCACTTCCGGCCAATGCAGGCTGAACCGGCGCTTGCGCACACCGATAACCCGGGTAACGCCGGGTATAGCTTCAAAAATATCCCTTGGAATTTCGCCGCAAACGACGGTGACAGCGCTGTCAGGCTCGGTTTCAAGAAGATGATGCAGGACCCCGGTCGTCAGGACTGCATCCCCTAACCGGTTCGAGGCGACAAATAAGGTTCGCTTCATGACAGCACCTTTTGAAAACTAATTTTGGTACCGGCTACATATACGATTATTGATGAGGCCTCCATGATTTTCGGTTTTGGGTGAATTTAGGCCTCTGGTTTTCCGCGTTCTGGGTTAGGATGGTTGCGCTGACCCGCGGGTAAAATTGATTTCAGGAGGCAGGATATTGGGTATTGTATTTTCGGGCAACGCCGCCATTGGCCGACGGCTTCACATTTTAACGGCAGCGTTCATCGTCCTGATAGCGATACTTGCGCCCACCGCCAACGCCGACGAAGCAAGGCTGGCAATTCAGGGCAATATCAAGTCGGAGAAGGGCGCAATCTATTTTAGCCCCGGCGATATGGCCGCTTCCAGTCCAACGAAAATTGTGACGTCAAGTCCCTGGACCACCGGTAAAACCACGTTCCGCGGCGTCCTGCTGCGGGATATCCTGAAATCAGTCGAGGCTGAAGGTACAATATTGAAGCTGTCGGCAGTGGATGGCTACACGGTGAAAATCCCGTTTTCCGACGCCGAGGAATATGATGTCATCATCGCGTATAAAATGAACGGGGAGTGGCTCGACCCGGATATCTATGCGCCCTTCTGGATTATCTATCCTTACGACAGCGATAAAAACCTCGCCCAGGAAAAATACTACGGTCGCTCTATCTGGCAGCTGACTAAGCTGGTGGTGGAGTAACCGGGCGGGGCGCAATGGTACTGGAATATAGCAAGCGGAACTGGTGGCTTATCCGCCACGCGCCGGTTCTCTCCCCGACCATATGCGGCCAAAGCGATTTGGCTGCTGATATGTCCGACCGCGCAAGATTGCAAGCCCTTGCAAGTCTTCTGCCCGATGGCGCCGAGGTGTTTTCCAGTGATCTTCTGCGCTGCCGGGAGACGGCGCGAGAGATATTCAGCCATAGAGACGGCCATGCCGATACCCCGACCCTGCTGGCCTCCCTGCGGGAGCAGGATTTCGGTGACTGGGAAGGGCGAAGCCATGCAGATGTCGAACGGGAAGATCCGGCGGGGTATCGCGCTTTCTGGGAAAACCCGGCGGAAAACCGTCCTGCAGGGGGCGAGAGTTTCAGTCAATTGGTCGCCCGCGTGCATCCGCAGATTGACGCGCTATGGCAAGCGGCGACTGCTGATAACATTATTATCGTTGCTCATGCCGGAACGATCCGCGCCATTGTCGGCCTGGCGCTGGGGTTGACGGTGGACAAGATGCTTGCGCTGTCGGTCGCGCCATTGTCGCTCACGAGCCTGAGCTCCTATAGAAAAGGCGATGACGCAGGCAGCTGGCAGGTCAATTATATCAATGATCAGGGGGCGGCGCTTCACCGCTGACGCCGGCATCGGCAAAACTTGCCATGCCCGTATGCGTGGCGATGGCACCCTTCACGACACCTAGGGCGAGAGCAGCGCCCGAGCCCTCTCCCAGTCGCATGCCGAGAGAAAGCAGTGCGTCTTTCTGTAAATTCTGTAATAAATTCCGGTGTCCGGGCTCAGCCGAGACATGGGCCGCAAGACAGTGATCGAGGGCGGATGGGTTTGCCTTATACAGGATCGCCGCCGCCGCACAGACGACGAACCCGTCAAGCAGGACTGGGATCCTCTTGTGCCGGGCAGCGAGAATTGCCCCCGACATGGCAGCAATTTCCCGTCCGCCCAGATGCTGGAGGATTTTAACCGGGTCATCGAGTATGTCGGCATGGCGGGCAAGCCCGGCATCGATAACGGCGGCTTTCTTCTCTACTCCCTGTTGGGAAACGCCGGTGCCGGGACCGGCCCAGTCGGCGCCATTACCGCCAAACAGGGCAGCCGCTAGGGCCGCCGCCACGGTGGTATTGCCAATTCCCATTTCCCCGACGACCAGTATATCGGCATCATCCCCGACTTTCTCCCAGCCGGTCTGCACCATTGCCGCGCAATCGGCCTCGCTCATGGCGGGGCCCCGTGTGAAATCCTCCGTCGGATGATCAAGGTCCAACGCGGTGACCGAAAAAGTCGCCTCAAAAACCTTGGCAAGTTGATTAATGGCAGCGCCCCCGGCGTTGAAATTCGCGACCATCTGCGCCGTCACTTCTTGTGGAAAGGCGGAAACCCCCTGATCGCATACCCCGTGATTCCCGGCAAATATCGCTATTTGCGGGCGGTCGATCGTTGGCGGATGACGACCCTGCCATCCCGACATCCAGACCGCGATCTCCTCCAGGCGGCCAAGTGCACCGGCAGGTTTGGTGAGCACAGCGTCCCGCGCCGCAGCCTTGCTCGCCGCGGTAACATCAATTTTGGGCAAATCAGCGAGCTGTCGGCGAAATATATCGAGGGGGGAAGAGATTACCATGGGATTCCAGACTGTAAAACACGCGGCGAAAAATTAGCGCCATTCTAGGGAACTAATAATAGATTGCAATCGTTAGGGCAGTACCAGCAAAAGGCGAGATAGCGCCAGCCCGGCAGGTATGTCGATGCCATAGATATTATTCGACCGGTATGGAAATTTTTATTACGGATAACCAATGTAAATCTTATTGATTTAACGAGGGAGACGAATGTGACAGAAAAAAAGCTCGCGGCAGGTGCTAAATTTCCGGTCTTGTCCCTACCGGTGGTTGCGGGCCGAGATATTGTACTGGGCGATGCCGGTCAACTGGAGGATCGTTGGCAGCTTATCGTTATATATCGCGGCAAGCATTGCCCGATCTGCAAACAATATCTGGCGACACTGGAGGAATTGAAATCCGAATTTGCAGCCGAGGATATTGATGTCATCGCGGTTTCCGGGGATAGCCTGGAAAAGGCCAAGGCGCAGGTCAATGAAGGATCCCTTACTTTTCCGGTAGCTTATAATCTGAAGCTGGACCAAATGTCTGAACTCGGCCTGTATATTTCAGACCCCAGGTCGCCCGAGGAAACAGACCGCCCCTTTGCCGAGCCAGCTCTTTTTGCCGTTCGGCCGGACGGGCGGGTGCAAATCATAGATATATCGAACGCGCCGTTCGCACGGCCGGACCTGAAAGCAATATTGAAGGGACTTAAATTTGTGCGGGCGAAGAGCTATCCGGTGCGGGGAACTCACTAAGCGGCTTGCCTGCAATACATAGTTGTAATATATTAAATATATATACGATATAAGTGTACTAATCCGTTAGGCATGGCAATAATTATGACGGAGAGAGTTATAAGGACTTGGACAAATGGGTGAACGAAATAACGCGGCAGCCCTCCCAACGGGCATGAGAGAGAGTGTTAAATGCAAGGTAAAATGGTTTAACACAATGAAAGGGTTCGGTTTTGTGGAACCACTGGACGGATCGGACGATGGATTTGTTCATATCTCTGTCCTGCAGTCCATTAACCTGCAGGGACTGCCCGAAGGAGCACTCATCACCTGTGACCTTTATACGGGGGAGCGCGGAATGCAGGTTTCAAGAATTCTCGATCTTGGGCCGGCGCCCGTATTGCAGCGGATGAATGATGACGGCGAGCTTGTCGCTGGCACCGTCAAGTTCTTTAACCCACAAAAGGGATTTGGTTTCGTCACCCCGGATGACGGCGGGGACGATATTTTCGTCCATATGAAGATCCTTGAAAAGTCCGGGCTTGCTAATCTTGTGATGGCACAGCGGGTACGACTGAACGTTTCCAATGGTGAAAAGGGCCCCACAGCAGACGGGGTCGAAATTATTCCCATCTGACTCCCCATCTGGTTTTCGACTTTGATCCGGGATAATTGCGCCCCAAGACGGCATTAATGCTTTCGGTGGGCTAAAATCATTGCTAAATTGAAAAAGAATAGGCAGTCTCGCCGTCAAGGTAGTATGTAAGTACACCTGAGAAAAATAATAATAACATTCAGGAGGAAATCGCGTTGTCTAACATTTTAACAGGTATCAGGGTTTTGGATTTTGGCCGCTATATTGCCGGACCCTACACCGCGACGGTCCTCGCTGATTTTGGTGCCGAAGTGATTCGTGTTGAAAAAATCGATGGCAGCGAGGATCGGTTTATAACGCCGCTCAGTGAAGATCAGACCGGGGATGGCGGATTGTTTTTGCAAATTGGCCAGAACAAGCGCGGCATGACCCTTAACCCGATGAAGCCGGAAGGGCGGGAAGTGGTCAAACGACTGATCAAGACGGCCGACGTTGTCGTCGCGAACCTGCCGATAGAAACCCTGGAGGCGATGGGGCTCGATTATGAGAGCCTGAAGGCGGTTAAGGAAGATATCATTCTTTCGCATGCCTCGGTTTTCGGCGATGTGGGACCCTATAAAAATCGTATCGGTTTCGATGGGCTGGGGCAGGCAATGTCCGGGGTCATGCATATGTCCGGCAAGGATGGTGAACCGCGCAAGCTATATAGCCCGTGGGTCGATTTTACGACGGCGTTGATGGGCGCGCTGGGCGTCATGGCGGCCTTGCGGCACCGGGACGCGACCGGCGAAGGTCAGCTCATCGGAACGTCGCTGTTTGGCTCCGCCATCCTGATTTCCAGTGTCACGCTGCTGGAGCAGGAGATGCTGAAGCTAAATCGCGTTGGGACGGGTAACCGCTTACAGAATGCCGGACCGGGTGATACGTTCAAAACGACGGATGGCTGGGTGCTGGTGCAGTCCCTCGGCGCCCGCCTGTTTGAGCGCTGGACGAAACTGGTCGGCGAGGAACACTGGCTCACGGATCCGCGATTCGCGACGGATCAAAAACGCGGCGACAACAACCATCTGCTGACGGAGCGTATGGCAAAATGGTGCGCCGAACGGACGACCAAGGAAGCCATTGCCGCAATGGACGAGGTAAGATTGCCTTGCGGCCCCGTTATGTCGCCGCAGGAGGTTCTTGAGGACCCGCATCTTGAGGCAATGAAGTTAATGAAACATGTCGCCTATCCGGGACTTGAAAAGGATGTTCTTCTGACCGAATTGCCAATCAAGATGTCGCGAACCGACACCAGTATGAAACGTCGTCCGCCGACCCTGGGCGAACATACGGATGAGATTATGCAAAGCCTCGGATATTCCAGTGACGAGATCGCCGAATTGAAATCAAAGCGTATCGTTTGAGACAGACGCTTGCACCGGGAGCCAGTGGTCGAGGAAATTATCAAGCCAGGCACGAAGACCGGTGTCGTGCAGACGGCGGCCGTTAAATTGGGCTTCGGCCGACTGGGCGCCCGGATCAGATAGCATATGGGCGGCCTTGGTCGCCCATCTTCGGTTCATGGCCTCGGTGACCTCTGGGTGGAACTGGATCCCGTAAGCGTTTTTTCCGACCCGACAGGCCTGGTTTGGAAACAGTTCGCCCTGGGCCAGAAGCGTTGCTCCGGTGGGTAGATCAAATCCCTCGCGATGCCATTGATAGGCCTGCATCGGTTCGGTGAAGAGGGGGCTTCCGACCTCTGTCGGCGTCAGGAGATAATAGCCGATCTCGCGATATCCCTCATGATGCTCACAGACTTTCGCCCCGAGAGCGCGGGCCATGATCTGCGCCCCAAGGCAAATCCCAAGATAGGGCGTTTCGGAGCGCAAGATGACATCGATCAGTTTTGTCTCGGCACGAATATAGTCCTCATGATCGTCATTGGCACTCATCGGGCCGCCCAATATGATGGCGGCGGCATGATCGTCCATGGTGGCGGGCAGGGGATCGCCTATCGCCGGAATACGCAGATCAAGCTCGAACCCGCGGGTGCGGATCACTTCGCCGACGCGGCCGGGATCCGACGTCGCCTGATGCATGACGATAAGTACTTTCTTGGGAGAATTTTCACTACTCATACAATAATCCGGACCTTCAAACATACGGCGCCCCGTTCATAGTGTATCTTTCAATGGGCCGCAGACAAGACCATATAGGAATAATAGCTGAAAATGATTTCCAAATACTTATCATGAAAAGGGCGGGAGTGACGACATGAAGTATCCAAGACTGGTATCAATGCTGCTGGCGGCAACGACAGGCTTGATGGCGTTAAACGCAGCGGCGGATAGTAACAAGGTGGGCGCGGAAATCACAATCCGCGCCTCGGATTTGCCAGCGCCTTACGCGACACCGATGGCCGCCTTGCAGTCCCGGGTCGTCAGTACCAACAAGGAAGGCGAGTTGAATTTGCCGCCAATGTTTCACGTGAAACCTTTTCGGCGCAACCTGACGAATGCGAGATGGCTGTTGGCGCTGAAAAACGGCGATGTCCTTCTGGCCCAGCCACGCGCCGGGGAAGTTACACTGCTGCGTGATGCTGACGGTGACGGGATCGCTGAAATCGAGAAACCGCTTGTGGTCGATCTCGACCGGCCCCACGGCATGGCAGTTGTCGGCGACTGGCTCTATATCGGCGAGCCGACACAGGTTCGCCGCGTGCATTTCAATGTCGGGGATACGGAGGCCACCGGTGAGATAGAGGAGGTGACTGAAAAGGGCTCCCTCGGGAACGGGCGCGGCCACTGGACGCGCAACCTTCTGTATGACTCCGCGGACAACGCCCTTTATATCTCGGTTGGCAGTAGCTCGAACGTCGGTGTCGAGCCGTTGCCACGGGCCAGTATCCAGAAACTCTATCTCGATGATGGGCGCATGGAAACGGTCGCATCGGGACTGCGCAATCCGGTCGGCATCGATTTCAATCCCGCGACCGGTGCCCTTAATGCGGTTGTTAATGAACGTGACGGCTATGGCGACGGGCTGGTTCCCGATTACCTGACCGAGGTTAAAAAGGGCGGATTTTATGGCTGGCCCTATGCCTATTCCGGCAAAATTCCCGATCCGGATTATGCCAAAAAGGCCCCCGAAATGGTCGAGAAGTCGATCCTTCCCGATGTTCTGTTTCAGGCCCATTCGGCGCCTTTGGGGCTCGCCTTCTATACCGGCACGCAGTTTCCCGCGGACTATGTCAATGACGCGTTTGTTGCCTTTCAAGGTTCGTGGAATTCGTCGAAGCCAACGGGATATAAGATCGTTCGCGTCCCGTTCAAGGACGGTCATCCAACCGGATCCTATGAGAATTTTGCTACCGGTTTCCGCATTGAGGCAGAGGATTCTGGGGCGGCGAAGATATGGGGCCGTCCGGTTGGATTGACGGTCGCGGCGGATGGAGCGCTGCTTGTCGCCGACGAAGTCAGCAATACGGTCTGGCGTATTAGCTATGGTGAATAATGGAGAAAACCGGATATCAGTAGACTCTCTCGCTGCCGGAGGATATATCAGGATGCTTTGGCTGTCCGATCCTCGCTATACGCGGACGGCATCACTAGTTATATTTTTTAAAGCGGTTGAAGAGAGCTGGGCATGAGTTGGACTGACGAACGTATTGAAAAACTGAAAAAGCTCTGGGGTTCCGGGAAGACGGCGGCGGAGATCGCGGAAGTCCTTGGCGACGTCACCAGAAATGCTGTGATTGGCAAAGCCAATCGGCTCGGCCTTTCTTCGAAATCGGCCCCGACGGTCGCCAAACCGAAGAAGAAAACCGTTCCCGCGCATCGCGCCTGTCAATGGCCCATTGGTCATCCGGGCGAGTCCCATTTTCATTTTTGCGGGGACGAAGCCGTGCCGAGCAAGCCCTATTGCCTCAAGCATTGCAATATGGCGTATCAAAACAAGGACAACAGCTAGAAACCCAGGGATCAGCCTCTGGCGGTGGTTGTTTATGCCTGCTTAAACATTTCCAGGTTAAGCGACAGTTTCTCCCCCAGCCACAGGGCGTTATACTGATGGTCTTCAAGGTCGTCACCGGTTTCCGGATGCACAAGGATATCCAGCCCTTGCCGATTAATCATCAGCCAGGGGACAATCTTGCCAAAATCACTGACCGGGAAAATCACCTGATACATGGAGGTGGGATGCGGCCCGACGGGGCGGTCATGCCACCGGCCCAGAGTGACCTCAAATTGCTCCCCTAACTGCTCACGGACCTGTGCTGCAATGTCTTTTGTATCCGCGCTGTAATAAATATGGGCGTGATAGCCGTGGATGGTTTCTTCTGAATTTCTGGGCATGAGGGTGACTTTCCAATATATGATAGCCATGTCCGGCAGAACCTTGTTAACATATTCCACTTCTTCGTATATTCAATAGGAAACCCTATGGTCCGAATAACCACAGAAGCATAGCAAGCCGCCCGCATTGGGCATTATAATAATAACCGGAGGTAACCCGTGCCCTACGAACATATTCTTTATGACATTGACGATCAGATCCTGACCATTACCCTTAACAGGCCGGATAATCTGAACGCCTTTACACCCATTATGCGCGAAGAATTGATCGATGCCTTTGACAAGGCGGATGAAGACGATATGGTGCGCGCAATTATTGTAACGGGTGCGGGACGAGCATTTTGCGCCGGTGCGGACCTTAAAAAAGGCAAGGATACCTTTAATTACAAATTGCGCGGGGAAGAGAAGGAAGGCGAATTGCACCGGGATGGCGGTGGCCGTGTGACTCTCCGGATGTTCCGGTCGAAAAAGCCGATCATCGGCGCGATTAACGGGCCGGCCGTCGGGATCGGTGCCACCATGACCCTGCCGATGGATATCCGCCTTGCCTCTGACACGGCGCGGATTGGTTTCGTCTTCTCCCGCCGGGGGATTGTGATGGAGGCCTGCAGCAGCTGGTTCCTGCCGCGGCTGGTCGGGATTTCACAAGCCGCTGAATGGGTGTATTCGGGCCGAATTTTCCCGGCGGCGGAAGCCCTGAAGGGCGGGCTGGTGAAAGCCGTGTATCCTAGTGACGACCTGCTTGCGGCTGCACGGGCCCTTGCGAAGGAGCTTATTGTGGACTCGGCGCCGGTGTCGGTCGCGCTCTGCCGGCAGATGATGTGGCGGATGCTTGGGGCGGATCATCCGATGGAAGCCCACAAGATCGACAGCCGTGGGATCACTGCCATGGGACAAAGCGCTGATGTCGCGGAAGGGGTAAGTTCCTTCCTGGAAAAGCGTCCGGCAAAATTCAGCATGAAACCATCGACGGACATGCCGGAGTTCTATCCTTGGTGGGAAGAGCCGGAGTTCAAATAGCGGGCGAGCGCCAACATAGGGCAAGCCTAAATCGCAAGAATTTGCAGTCTTGCCTTGCCCTCTCGATTTCAGACCATTAAATGTAGGGCATCGATAACCGGGCAGGTATAAATATGTTAGCTCTCCTTGGGTTGATCAGCACCCTGATTCAGATTTTTATCTGGCTGCTGATCGCCAACGCAATCTTAAGCTGGCTGGTGGCATTTAATGTCGTCAATACCAGCAATCAATTTGTCGCAACGATCGGCAGGTTCCTGTACCGGATCACCGAGCCTCCGTTACGGCCGATTCGCAGGATTATTCCGTCGATGGGGGGGCTGGATGTCTCGCCAATCATTCTGATTTTGCTGCTGATTTTCCTGCGGAATCTGATGTTTGAGTATGTCCCGCGGATGGTGTGACTCTGCCGTTCCGGGCGAGTGATGCCGGGTGCCTCCTTGATATCCGGCTGCAGCCCGGCGCGTCTCAGAACCGGATCGACGGGGTCGTTGCCGACGGGGAAGGATGCCTGCGCCTGAAAATAAAGGTGACGGCGGTGCCGGAAAAAGGCCGTGCAAATTCGCTCCTGATCAAATTACTGTCGAAATCAATGAAGCGCCCGCAACGGGATTTTGAGATTGTATCCGGCAGGCAGGACCGCAATAAGACTATGTTGATCATCGGGGACCAGCGACAAACGCGGCAGGATCTCGAAATCTGGATAAAGACAATTTGACCAATCGGTCCGGTCAGGGGGAGAAGGATGACGGCGGATATTATTGACGGAAAAATCTTTTCGGCGCGCGTACGGGAAAAGGCCGGAAAACAGGTGGCGATGCTTCAGGCTGATCACGGATTGACGCCGGGTCTCGCGGTGGTCCTGGTCGGGGACGATCCTACCAGCCGGGTATATGTCCGCAACAAGGGGATCGCAACGACGGAAGCGGGCATGAAGTCCGAAGAAATCCGTCTTGAGACGACGGCGACGGAGGCCGAGGTTATGGAGGTTGTCCATCGCCTGAACGCCGATCCGACAATCCACGGGATCCTCGTGCAGCTCCCGCTTCCCGAACAGGTTGATGAAATGGCGGTGCTCGATGCCATCGATCCGCTGAAGGACGTTGATGGTTTTCATGTTATCAATACGGGCCGGCAGGCTGTTGGGTTGCCCGCGATGGTGCCCTGTACGCCGCTTGGCTGCTTGATAGTGCTGAAAGAAACACTCGGCGACCTGTCCGGTCTTGAGGCTGTGGTTGTCGGGCGGTCCAATATCGTCGGCAAGCCAATGGCAAGTCTGCTGCTGGCGCAGAATTGCACGGTGACCATTGCGCATTCCCGGACCAGAGACTTAGCCGGGGTTTGCCGCCGCGCTGATATTCTGGTGGCCGCCGTTGGCCGCCCTGAAATGATCCGCGGCGACTGGATCAAGCCCGGCGCCACGGTTATCGACGTCGGCATCAACCGCATCCCGAAGGAGGATGGCAAGACCAGGCTGGTTGGTGACGTGTGTTTCCCCGAGGCGATGGACGTGGCGGGTGCAATAACGCCAGTGCCGGGCGGGGTTGGCCTGATGACGGTTGCCTGCCTGCTCGCCAATACGATTACCGCCGCCTGCCGTCAGGCAGGAATTGCGGAGCCGGAGGTTTAAATCCCGCGAGATGCCCCAAACTTTGGGAGATTTCCCCCGCATCTGATCCGGAAATTTTTTAAATCCGTGATCGTCGGCGCGTTTGTGGGAATTGTTTTTTCCATTATCTTCGTGGCCCTGCCCGCCGCCGGGCTTATGCTCGCGATCAACAGCTTCAGTCTTGGCTGGAACACGGGATGGGTGCCCACCGCGCCGACCATCATGGCCCTTGGTGCGCTCACGGGCGGCCTGTTTTCAGGCGGCCTGTTTATCAAGGACCAGCTTATCCCTTACGTGGAAGAGGTTCCTGACTTCGAAGACAACGATGATCCAGGAACAGACCTGCGCCCCTGAAACCCTATGTTTTCTGCCGATGTAACAGGCGCAGGCGCAGGGCATTAAGCTTGATGAAGCCCTCGGCATCGCGCTGGTCGTAGACGGTGTCTTCCTCGAACGTTACATGCTCCATGGAATAGAGCGAATAAGGGCTCTTGCGGCCGACAACGCTGGCCCGGCCCTTGAAGAGTTTCAGGCGAACGGTGCCAGAGACTTTCTCTTGGCTTTTATTAATCAGTTCCTGCAGCATTTCGCGCTCCGGTGAGAACCAGAGGCCGTTATAGATCAATTCAGCATAGCGCGGCATCAGCTCATCTTTTAAATGCATGGCGCCGCGGTCAAGCGTGATCTGCTCGATCCCGCGATGGGCTTCGAGCATGATCGTACCGCCGGGTGTCTCGTAAATCCCGCGGGATTTCATACCGACAAAGCGGCCTTCCACCAGATCAAGCCGCCCGATGCCGTTGGCACCCGCAACCTTGTTAAGCGCGGTCAGCATTTCGGCGGGGGATAGGCGCTTGCCATTGAGGGCGACAGGATCGCCTTTTTCATATTCAATCTCGATATAGGTGGCAATATCGGGGGCATTCTCCGGGGCGACAGTGCGGGTATAGACATACTCACCCGCTTCCTCCCACGGGTCTTCCAGCGCCTTGCCCTCAGCCGAGATATGCAGCAGGTTGGCATCGACAGAGAAGGGCGCCTCGCCGCGCTTGTCTTTCGGGATCGGGATCTGGTTTTTCTCGGCGAATTCGATGAGTTTGGTGCGCGAATTCAAGTCCCACTCGCGCCACGGCGCAATCACCTTGATATCGGGATTGAGTGCATAATAGCCCAGCTCAAACCGGACCTGGTCATTACCCTTGCCGGTGGCGCCATGGGCGACGGCATCGGCGCCGACCTCGCGCGCAATCTCGATCTGCCGTTTGGAGATCAGCGGGCGGGCGATGGCCGTGCCGAGAAGATACTGTCCCTCATAAACCGCATTGGCGCGGAACATCGGGAAGACAAAATCGCGAACGAACTCCTCGCGCAGGTCATCAACAAAAATTTGCTTGATTCCCATCATTTCTGCCTTGGCCCGCGCGGGTTCCAGCTCTTCTCCCTGCCCAAGGTCTGCGGTGAAGGTGACAACCTCACAGTTATAGGTGGTTTGCAGCCATTTCAGGATCACAGAGGTATCGAGGCCCCCGGAGTAGGCCAGAACGACTTTCTTGATGTCTTTTGACATGACAAACACTTTCTGATGGGAATCTGTTTTGTGTCTCAATTTGCAGCGCGCAACCTAAGTGAAAATGACGCGTCCTGCAAGGGGCAGAATGGTAAGGTTTTATGTTCTTTTTTCGGGCGTCCTGCCGCTTGGGCTGTATCTCCTCGCGCAAGTTTGTCGTCTGAACGTCGCTACGACCGGTGGGGATAGTGGATAATCGTGAGCACGACCGCGTCCTCACTCCCTGGGTTGCGATAGCCGTGCGGGGCATCACCCCGAAAGCGGATGGAATGCCCAGGGCCGAGTGCCTGCCAGGCGGCGTCGGTGTAAATTTCCATTTCGCCAGATAGAACGGTAATATATTCGACCACGCCGGACTCATGCGGTTCCGAGATCCGTTCGTAGCCCGGCAGAAACGTGAGTTCCATATATTCAAAGCCAAAGCGGGCCTCAAATGGGAAGAGCGGGGCGACCGCCATGCCCTTTTCACCTGGATTCTGGCGCAAGGCGTCGGCAGAGCGAACAAGCGTATTATCGGCGCCCGCCGGCAGCGGCTCAATCAGCGAGGATACCGAAACCTCGAAGCCGGTCGCAAGTTTCCATAAGGTCGCCATGGTCGGGCTTGATTCCCCGCGCTCGATCTGGCCGAGCATGGCCTTGCTCACTCCGGTTGCCTCCGCGGCCGCATCCAGACTCCATCCACGGTCCTTGCGGATGGACTTCAGAGTGCGGGGAAGATGATCGTTCGGATCTTGCATTCAGGCCTCAAAATTCGGTCTTGTGCGTTATAGCATACAGATGTTATGCTGCCGCCGCTTGTACGTTATAACGCATATTCGGCCCAAGGATAGATCAAATGTTCCGGTTTTTCGCGCCCGCCTATATCTCCGCCGGGTTTGTTTCCGTTCTTATCGGCTACGCCGGGGCGGGGGCAATCATTTTCCAGGCGGCCAACGCGGCCGGGGCCTCAACCGCGGAGATCAGTTCCTGGCTCTGGGCCCTCGGGGTTGGCATGGGGGTCGGCACCATCTCGCTCACGCTCTGGTATCGCCAGCCGGTTTCCATTGCCTGGTCGACACCGGGGGCGGCCTTGCTGGTCACCAGCCTGCCGGGCCTCTCGCTGAACGAAGCGATTGGCGTCTTCCTGTTCAGCTCGCTCCTCATTACGCTTTGCGGCCTGACCGGGCTGTTTCGCAAGATCATGGATGTCATGCCGCAATCGATGGCGGCGGCGCTGCTGGCGGCAGTGCTGTTGCGCTTCGGCCTCGATGCTTTTGTGGCGATGGAAAATGACTTCAGTCTCGTAATCGTTATGTTGCTCGTCTATATCGTGGCGCGGCAATTGACGCCCCGCTACGTTATTCCGCTCACGTTCCTCGCCGGTATCCTCATGGCGGCCTTTACCGGAATGATCACGGATTTCCAGCTAGACCTCACCCTGACGACACCGGTCTTTGTCATGCCCGCCTTTGACTGGACGAGCCTGATTGGTGTCGGCATCCCGCTTTTCATTGTGACAATGGCCTCACAGAACGTCCCCGGCGTTGCCGCACTCCGTACTCATGGATATGACGCACCTGCCTCGCCAATCATCAGCTGGACCGGCATCATCGGCCTTATCCTCGCGCCTTTCGGGGGCTTTGCCTTCAATCTTGCGGCCATCACGGCAGCTATCTGCATGAGCCCGGATGTTCATCCAGATCCTGCAAAGCGCTATCCGGCCAGCCTCTGGATGGGGATTTTCTTTTGTCTCGCCGGGCTGTTCGGCGCGACGATCACGGAGCTTTTTACGGCTTTTCCGGCGTCTCTCATCATGGCGATCGCCGGTCTCGCGCTGCTCGCGACCATTGCCAACAGCCTGCATGGTGCCCTCAATGACGAGGAGGGACGGGAGGCCGCAATCCTGACGTTCCTGATTACCGCGTCGGGTATGACGCTGCTTTCCATCGCTGCGCCCTTTTGGGGGCTGGTGTTTGGCATGCTCGCCCATCTCTTCAAGAAACGCTTTACGGCGATGAAAAAGGGATGAAAACTCTCCGGTAGGTTATGGTGGGGGCATAATGCTGACGGTTGCAATAAAAGCGGAGAAGTTTGAGGACTGGCAAGGATTGCTGTCGCTCCTGTTCGAAGCCTTCGCCTATATGGAGGCACGGATCGACCCGCCGTCATCCCTGCATTTGCTGAACGAAACGACGATCATCCAAAAAGCGGCGGAGGAAATCGTTCTTCTAGCCTATGACGGTGACAGGCTTGTCGGATGCTGCTTCCTGAAAGACCTTGGTGAGACGATGTATCTTGGCAAGCTCGCGGTTCGCCGCGAGGGCCAGAAATCCGGCATCGGGATTGCCCTTGTGAATTACGCTATTGATCTTTGCCGGGCAGAGGGGAAAAAACGGATTGAATTGCAGTCACGCATTGAACTTGTCGAAGTTCATGACTTCTTTCGCCGCCGCGGCTTCGCGCAGGCCGGCACTACGGCGCATAAGGGCTATAACCGGCCAACCAGTATTACCATGCAGCTCCCGTTATAAGCTTCGTTAGGCGGCAGAGACGGATTGGCGCTCAGAGGCGCGTTGTTTCGTGCTCTCGGATTTCAGTTGTCCGCAGGCGGCCATGATATCGCGGCCCCGCGGCACACGGACCGGAGAGGAATAACCGGCGTCATTGACGATTTTGGCGAAGCGGTGAATGGCGTTGTTGCTGGAGCATTCATACTTGGTGCCGGGCCAGGGATTGAACGGGATCAGGTTGACCTTGGCCGGAATGTCTTTCAGCAACCGCACCAGTTCGCGGGCATCTGCCGGGCTGTCATTGATGCCGTCAAGCATGACATATTCGAAAGTGATTCGCCGCGCGTTATTGCTGCCCGGATATTCCTTGCAAGCCTGCAGCAGCTCTTCGAGCGGATAGCGTTTGTTGATGGGCACCAATGTGTCGCGCAGCTCATTATTGACCGCGTGCAGGGAAATGGCGAGATTAACGCCGAGGTCTGTTCCGCATTGACGAATTTTTGGCACAACGCCTGACGTCGAGAGGGTTATCCGCCGCTTTGACAGGGAAATACCTTCCCCGTCCATCATGATTTTAATCGCTTTGGCGACATTGTCATAGTTGAGCAGCGGCTCTCCCATGCCCATCATCACAATATTCGAGATCATTCGGTTGCCCTTGGGGCTTGGCCATTCATTGATGGTATCGCGGGCAACCAGTAACTGGGCAATGATCTCGCCTGCGGTCAGGTTGCGGACAAGTTTCATCGTGCCGGTATGGCAGAAACTGCAGGTCAGCGTGCAGCCGACCTGGCTGGACACGCAGAGGGCGCCGCGGTCCTCTTCAGGAATATGGACGCTTTCAACTTCCTGCCCATCAGGGAATTTCACTAGCCATTTGCGAGTACCATCAACGGATTCCTGCAATGAGGTAATTTCCGGCCGAGCGGCCGTAAAATTTTCAGGCAGGCGTGCGCGCATCTCCTTCGAGATTGAGGTCATGTCGTCAAAGTTGCTGGCACCCCGGTAATACAGCCAGTGAAATAATTGTCGCGCCCGCATTTTTGCAGGCTTCGCGCTCTCGCCGGCAGCCACCAGGGCGTCCGCAATCTCGTCGCGGGTAAGGCCGATCAGGCTCTTGCGGATGGCCAGCAATTCGGGCTGGCGATCCACGGCCTCGACATCTGGAAGCAAATGATCCATTGAACTTTCAATCTCGTGTAAAAAAGGGGCTTATACTCTTCGCAAGGGGGTCAAGTACAGCTTTTTCTAATCTGC
Source organism: Sneathiella sp. (assembly GCF_041689005.1). Taxonomy (GTDB): domain Bacteria; phylum Pseudomonadota; class Alphaproteobacteria; order Sneathiellales; family Sneathiellaceae; genus Sneathiella. The sequence continues at coordinate 19,985 of NZ_JBDNHC010000106.1, read as the reverse complement.
CGATGCGCGGCAGTGAACCCCTGCAGGGAGTATGTATCGGTTGTCACAGTGCCGCGCTCTGACTTTCCCGTGACGACGAGTTTTGCCCCGCTGCGCATGGCGCGAACAAGTTTCTCGTCACTTTCATTCTCGGGGACCCAGGCGACATCATTATTTGTTGCCAGAACAAATGTGCTATTACCGACGGCGATATCGACTGTGGATTGGTCCTTGTAGGGATATCCGGCGATATGGCTAACTTCTTCCTTGGATTTAGATTGCGGGCGAAAGGTCACCATCAGATAAATATCGTCGCGATTGACATTCTGGGGCGTCGATTTGGTTGGCCGCGACAGCATATAGCAGACCTTATGCCCGTTCTCGACCCAGCTATAGGCGAGCCAATCCTTGAACGTTCCGAGAGCCCGGGGCTCCTTTTGCTGGGCCAGTGCCGGGCCCATACTGGAAAAAACTGCGAACGCCGCCAAAAAAACAGTTACGGAAAGTTTGAACATAAGAACAGAGTACCGGGGTTGTAACTTTATTTCCAGTCCCCGATTAATCGATTTTACCATATTTTGAGTCATTAAAAAAATTCACCTCGTCATCGCGTGTCGTTGTATCAGTCGATCCCTCGCCGTTTGATCGGTGCCCCCTGCACATGATCCGCCAGTGGGATGGGTTTGCCGAGCTCTCCGCTCGGGCGCTGGGCAAATCGACCATGGGTGACCACTCTGTCATACATAACAATTGCCCCTGCGGTTGCAACATTCAGACAGAACTTTGTCGGAATTTTGATGAAGTAGTCACATTTTTTCTGCATCTCCGGCGATAGCGAGCCGCGCTCGCGGCCCAGAACATAGGCGGCGGCGATGGGATGGAAGAAACTCGGAAGTTCAATGGCTTCGTCAAGAAGCTCAACACCGACGATCTTGCAGCCTTTCGGTAATTGCATCTCGTCCAATGTGCCATAATCATACCAGGGAATATTATTCGGCGCGACACTGGTGTCCGACCGCGCCTTCCGGACAGAGTATTCTGCCCCGATGGTGAAAACGAAGCTGGCCCCGAACGCATTTGCCGTGCGGAACAGGTTGCCCGCGTTCATGGGTTTGCTGATCCCTTCGACGCCAATGCCGAAATATCCGCGGGATATTGCCATTAAATTCCTACTCCCCCGATCAATTTACTGTTAAAAGTCGATCCTACCGAATACCAGACTTACGGATGAAAGCATGATTAAACATTCCTCCGGCGATTTCGCAAGGCTTCCTTTTACCGTGACGGTGACACGCGGCAACATGGTTGAAAGCCGTCATCAGGTCATCGCCGCCATATCGGATGCGAACGGGAAATATCTCAAAAGCTGGGGCGATATTGAAAGTCCGGTGTACTTACGCTCCGCCATCAAGCCACTGCAGGCATTGCAGCTTGTGGAAACCGGGGCGGCGGATGCGTTTAACGTGAGCGAGAAGGAATTGTCACTCGCCTGCGCCTCCCATACCGGTGAGCCACTCCATGTTGACGCGGTGCAGGCATGGCTGAGCCGTATGGGACTCTCGATCGACGATCTGGAGTGTGGGGTGCATTGGCCCACCTATGAAGTCGCCGGGCGCGCCCTCGCCGCCGCTGGCAAACAGCCGACGTCCGCCCATAATAATTGCTCCGGCAAGCACACAGGATTTCTCACGACAGCCCTTCATATGAAGGAGGGGACGAAAGGCTACATTAATCTCGCTCATCCGGTGCAGCAACGGATCATCAAGGTCCTTGAGGACTTCACCGGCATTGACCTCACCGATGCCCCAATCGGCATTGACGGCTGCTCCATTCCAACAATCGGGGTGCCGCTGGACAAGGCGGCGCTTGCCTTCGCACGTTTTGCCGATCCGTCCCGTCTGGACACGGATCGGGCGGCGGCCTGCCGGCGTATACAAAAGGCGATTTCCCATCATCCCGACATGATCGCCGGTTCTGACCGCCTTTGCACGGCGCTGAACGGCGTTGCCAAGGGTAAGGTTGTGGCCAAGGTCGGCGCGGAAGCCGTGTATCTGGCGGCGTTGCCGGATGAGGGCCTCGGTATTGCGATAAAGGCGCTTGATGGCACAACCCGGGCAGCGGAAGTCGCCCTTGGCGCGCTGCTGGATGATCTCGGCGTTCTCACCGATGATATGCATAAAGTTATCGATCCGTACGTACGGCCAGTATTGCGCAATCGAAATGATATCATTGTTGGTCATTTGCAGGCAGTCATCAGCGATGAGACGTCTACGTGATTGACGTTGCCTTTGGTTCGAGGGTAAGTATTCCCATCACAACAACAAGAAATAAAAATAGGAAGAATTATGAAAGCGCTTGTCTGTAAGGAATTTGGTGATCCCGATATTCTCGTCATGGAAGAGATTGAGGAGCCTAAAATTGTACCCGGAAAGGTCAAGATTGCGGTGCATTCTGTCGGCCTCAACTTTCCCGACACTTTGATTATTGCCGGAAAATACCAGGTTAAACCGCCGTTCCCTTTCTCACCGGGAATGGAATCCTCCGGTATCGTCACGGAAATCGGAGAGGGCGTTACGAATGTTGCGGTCGGGGACCGGGTCATGGCCAGTCACAGTATCGGCGGTTTCGCCGAATATGTTCTCGCACCCGAAAACAACACCTATAAAATCCCCGATAACATGCCATTTGATCAGGCAGCGGGATTTCCGGTCACCTACGGGACGACATATCACGCCCTTGTTGATCGGGGGAACATTCAGCCGGGCGAAGTTCTGCTGGTCCATGGTGCTGCTGGCGGCGTCGGCCTGAATGCGGTCGAACTCGGCAAGGCGCTTGGCGCCACGGTTATCGGTACAGTCGGGTCGGACGAGAAAATCGATATCGTGAAACAGTATGGCGCAAGCCATGTCATTAATTACTCGACCGAGAATATTAAGGATCGGGTGAAAGAGCTGACCGATGGCAAGGGCGCAGATGTTATTTATGATCCGGTTGGCGGAGATGCGTTTGACCAGTCAATTCGTTGTATCAACTGGAACGGAAGGCTTTTAGTCATCGGCTTCGCGTCGGGCCGTATCGCCGAGTTAAAAACAAATCTCGTGCTGCTGAAAGGCTGCTCGGTGGTCGGGGTTTTCTGGGGCGAATTCGGCCGGCGCAATCCGGCAAAAAACCGGGCTAATTTTATGGCGATGCTGGATATGGTAGAAGCAGGCACGCTTAAGCCGCATGTCTCCAGGCATTTTCCATTGGAAAAGGGAGCTGATGCCATGAAGGCGCTTCTGTCGCGTAAAACAACCGGCAAGATCATCATTACCGTTAAGGATTGATTTTCGATGGTAAAGGGGCGGGGGAAACGGGATCGGGCGGTTAAACGCCAGTATGAAAAATATCCCTATCCGCCCCGCAACCCCGCCGATGAGAAAAACCGCCTGATTGAGGGAAGCCCCAGTCACCTCGACGAGGTGAACCATTACTTGTTTGCGGGAAAGCGGGATTTTTCTGGACCCTTCCGTGCATTGGAGGCGGGGGGCGGAACCGGGGACGCGGCCATTATGCTGGCGCAGCACCTCGCGGATCGCGGTGATCAGAGCCATGTCCTGTATCTTGATCTGTCCGCCGCAAGCCGTGTCGTGGCGGAGGCGCGTGCGGAGGTACGGGGGCTGACAAATATCGAGTTTCGCACGGCCTCGCTGCTGGATCTACCGGACATGGGCCTCGCGCATTTTGACTATATCGATTGCTGCGGGGTCCTCCATCATCTTGAAGAGCCAGAGAAGGGCCTTGCCGCATTGACCGGATCCCTTGCTGAGGAAGGCGGAATGGGATTGATGGTCTATGCGACCCTGGGTCGGACCGGCGTTTATCCAGTACAGAAGGCACTGAAAGCGCTTGCGGGCGAGGATGATCCGGCGCAGCAGGTTGGGCTTGCCAAAGCGCTTCTGAAAGACCTTCCCAAAACCAATTGGCTTACAAAGAATGAGATGGTCGGCGATCATCGGCTCGGTGAGAACGCGGCGCTTTATGATCTCCTCCTCCATCCTCGCGACAGAAGTTATCTGGTTCCCGAGGTAGAGGCGCTTTTGGACGAGGCGGGTATGGAACTGGTCAGTTATATTGAACCGGTGCGGTATCGGCCTGAGATCTACCTGAAGGATAAGTTACTGATAAAACGGGCTCAGGGCCTTGGGCGGAGCCAGCAGGCGGCGCTCGCTGAAAATCTCTCGGGAGCCCTGAAAACACATACCTTCTATGCCAGAAAAAAAGATGGGACAGCCGCCGGAAGCGCGACATTCGAGCCCGACATGATCCCGATCCTGAAAGACCGGAATCCGGAGGTTCTGGCGAAGGCCTGTGCGGCGCATTCCACGTTGACCGTCAATTTTGATGGCGAGACGATGGCGGTTCCCGTGCCCGCAGGCACCGCGGAGTTTATCCGGTTGATTGATGGCCGACGATCCCTCCAGGGCATTCAGTCCGAACTGTCACTTCCCTGGCAGACGTTTCGCAGCCGGTATGCCCCAGCCTATAAAATGTTGAACGGGCTCAACCTGCTGTGGCTCAAGTCCTGATGAAGGCGGTTTATACGGGCGAGCGCAGGGCTGTATTGCATATTTAGGGCCTTGTGTTTGTTTGGGTTCAAATTATTCTGGGGTACTATGGTATTCTCGCGTCTTCCCTTTAAATCGTTTATGCAGGCCCCTGTCATTGTTCAGGCAATTATCCTTATGATAGCTGCCTGCCTTTTGCAGTCGATAATGGCTGGCTTGATCCGTTCTGTTGCCGACAGCGGCATGCCTATTTTTCAAGTGGTATTTCTCAGGAATGTGGCGGGATTGTTGTTTATTCTTCCCTGGCTGGCGAAAGTCGGGTTGCGGGGTCTGAAAACAAAACATATCGGACTTTATCTCGGGCGCGGAGTCTTCGGCTTTTTGTCGATGATCGGCTGGTTCTACGCCATCAGTGTTCTGCCGCTCGCAGATGCGGTCGCGCTGAATTTCACGGCACCGATTTTTGGCACAATTCTAGCCATTTTCATCCTGCATGAGGTCGTCGGTATGCGGCGCGGAATTGCGATGATCGTCGGCTTCGCGGGCGCTATGATCCTTCTGCGACCGGGCCTTGAAGAATTGAATCTCGGATCCTATGCGGCAATTTTTTCGGCGCTGGGTATGGCTGTTTCAATTACCTTCGTAAAATTGCTCTCGCGAACGGAAAGTACGCCGGCCATTGTCGCCTGGACCCAAATCCTGATATTGCCGATGTCCTTATTTCCGGCCCTGTTTGTCTGGGAGACGCCGACGCTTGACCAGATTATGACCATATTAGTTATCGGACTTCTCGCGACAGTTGGACATTTATGTTTTACCAAGGCCTATTCGTTGGCCGATGCCTCAGTGGTCATGCCGTTTGACTTTTTTCGTCTGATTTTTTCCGCCATCATCGGGTTCATATTCTTCATGCAGGTACCGGACGTCTATACCTATATTGGGGCAGCGGTTATTTTCTCTTCCTCCATCTATATCGCGATACGGGAATCGCGGCGGGCCTCGGCCGCGGCAAAGTCGGAGCTCCTTGCCCGAACAATAGCCGAGACGAGATCGGGACCGGTCGGATGAGTGTTAATACGCGTCAGGCGGCCTGGCTTAAACTCTGGAACGGGATTCCGGAAAATGGACAGGGTGCGCTCTGGATGTTGCTGGCTGGCCTGTTCTTCTCCCTCATGAGCATGGGAATCAAGTTTCTGGGTGCAGGAATGGACAGCTTCCAGATTGCCTTCCTGAGAACTTTTTTCGGTTTCCTGGTCATCTTGCCCCTCGCCCTACGGCACGGCATCCGCCCGCTGAAGACTAAGGTGATAAAACTCCATCTTGCGCGGGCGTTGGTGGGCGTTACCGGCATGCTGTCAATTTTTTATGCAATTACCCATCTGCCGCTCGCGGATGCTGTGGCTCTGACCTTCACCCGGCCGTTGTTCCTTATCCTGCTGGCGGTCCTGTTACTTGGAGAGAAGGTTCGCTGGCGCCGCTGGACCGCGACTGCCGTCGGGTTTCTCGGGGTTCTGGTTATGGCAAATTCACAGGGACAATTCGAGTTTGCCTCGGCGGTGGCACTTTTTGGGGCCCTGAATGTGGCGATGGTATCTGTCTTCCTGAAAAAGCTTAGCGCGACAGAGGGGGTGTTGACGATGATGTTTTACTTCGGACTGTTTTCAACACTTGTCTCGCTTGGGCCTGCTCTCGTGGTCTGGGTTCAGCCGAGCCTGCAGGATCTCCTCGTCCTTACCGGAGTTGCCGCTGTCGGGGCAGGGGCAAATTTCTGCACGATCCGGGCGTTTTCTGTTGGCGAAGCGACGGCGGTCTCGCCGTTTGATTATACCCGGCTGGTGTTCTCCGGAATTTTGGCCTATCTGTTTTTTTCGGAAATACCCGACCGCGGCATGATCATCGGTGCCTGTATTATCGTCGCGTCGAGCCTCTATATCGTTCGCCGTGAAGCCGGGATTGGAAAAAGGAAACCTCAAGTCCCGGATAGTTGACACCTATGGACTTGAGGGGGGGGGGAACTGATTGGCTAGAGGCTAACCACAAACTCCGCCTCTGTTGCGGCCTGCACTTCTTCGAGGGTGACGCCTTCGGCAAGTTCCACCAACTTCATAAGCGGTCCGCCGTTTTTCTCAAACTCGAACACGGCCATATCGGTGATTACCATATCAACGACACCGGTGCCAGTAAGCGGAAGGTTACAGGCCTTGAGTAGTTTTGGCTCGCCTTTTGCCGTATGTTCCATGACGATGATCACCTTCTTTACGCCCGCCACAAGATCCATGGCACCGCCCATGCCCTTGACCATTTTCCCCGGGATCATCCAGTTGGCGAGATCGCCGTTCTGGGCCACCTGCATGGCGCCCAGAATGGACAGGTTGATATGCCCGCCGCGGATCATGGCAAAGGAATCGGCGTTAGAAAAATAGCTGGTGGTTGGCAGTTCCGTTACGGTCTGCTTGCCCGCGTTGATCAGGTCGGCGTCTTCATCGCCCTCATAAGGGAAGGGACCCATGCCGAGCATGCCGTTTTCGCTTTGCAGCTGGATTTCCATGCCCTCGGGGATATAGTTGGAGACAAGGGTCGGGATGCCAATCCCGAGGTTTACATAGAAACCGTCTTTGAGTTCCTGGGCGGCGCGTTGCGCCATTTGTTCTCTGGTCCAAGCCATGTGATATTCCTCTCGCTGCTGGTCAGCCGACCTGTTTACGGGGACGGGTGGTGCGCTGTTCAATATGTTTGACGGGGTTGGCGACATGTACGATGCGTTGCACATAAATGCCCGGGACAACAATATGATCGGGATCTATCTCGCCGGCTTCGACCAAATGCTCAACCTCGACAACTGTTACTTTTCCGGCAGTTGCCATCATCGGGTTGAAATTCCGCGCGGTTTTGCGGAAAACGAGATTGCCTTCCTTGTCAGCCATATAGGCATGGACAAGGGCAACATCGGCCGTCAATCCACGCTCCATGACATAATCTTCACCGTCAAAATTCTTGACTTCCTTGCCTTCGCTAACCAGGGTGCCAACACCGGTTTTGGTGTAAAAGGCCGGAATGCCAGCGCCGCCCGCCCGGATTTGCTCCGCCAGGGTGCCTTGCGGTGTAAAGACAACTTTCAAATCGCCCGCGAGGAATTGTTGGGCGAAGAGCTTGTTTTCCCCGACATAGGAGGAGACCATGGTTGATATTTGCTTGCTTTCAAGCAGGATACCAAGACCGATTCCGTCAACGCCCGCGTTATTCGAGATAACCGTCAGGCCCTTTACGCCGGAGGCCTTGACTGCTTCGATAAGGGTTTCGGGGAGACCACATAGGCCAAACCCACCGGACATCAGGGTCATTCCGTCTTTCAGGAGCCCGTCAAGGGCCGCCGTCGCGTCCGAATATATTTTTCGATCACTCATCCATCATCTTCCTTATCCAGCTTGTTAACTGTCGTCGACTGACAAAATCTATATAACAAAAAATTGTTGCCGTGCACAATTTTCTGGAAAATAAGAAATGGAATTGCAGGGGACTGTCGTCCGATAAGATGCTCAGGCGTCTTCGGCGATCTCGGTTTCCTTCTTTAAAAAGGTCCGGGCTTTGACGCGATGGTCGTCATTGACGTATTTCTTGACCGTTGCCATGGCCGCCATCAGGACACTGGCGTCATCGGTAAACCCGACGCCCGCCAGAAAATCCGGGATGACATCAATGGGCATAATGAAATAGGCCAGCGCGCCGAACAGAACAGCTTTCACAAAGGCCGGGCTCTTGCTGTCAACAGCACAGTAAAAGCTGGCGGTGACGTCTTCCGAAAACGGGATCTTACCGATATTCTTACGCAGTTTGTGGCCAAACTCGCGCATCACAAGTCGTTTGTCGCTCTTCAGCTTTTCCTCATCGAACGCAGAGGTGTCATCTTCCGGTTTTTTACTCATTCTAACTATATGAGCCCCCCGGCGTGACTTTGCAAGAAGCCGGTTCTTCACATTTTAAGCCGGGCCGTGTATGCAGGAAGACGAAACGAACGGTCATCTTACAAAACTGGAGAAAAAGATGGATATTTCCGATAAAGCGGCAATTGTGACGGGCGGCGCGTCCGGGCTTGGAGGGGCAACCGCCAAAATGCTTGCGGCGGCGGGCGCCAAGGTTGCTATTTTCGACATGAACGAGGAGCTTGCCGAAAAGGTGGCTGCCGAAATTGGAGGTATCGCCTGCGTTGTCAATGTCGCCAATGATGAATCAGTTGAGGCCGCGTTTGCCAAGGCTCGCGCCGCTCACGGGTCGGCGCGAATTCTCATAAACTGTGCGGGTATTGGTCCTGCTGCCAAAACGGTTTCCAGCAGAGGCATGCACCCGCTGGACAAGTTCGAGCAAGTCATCGCCGTTAATCTGGTCGGCAGTTTCAATTGTATTCGCCGGGCGGCAAATGAAATGATCCTGCTCGATCCGATGGAGAGCGGTGAGCGCGGGGTTTGTATTAACACGGCCTCCGTTGCCGCCTATGACGGCCAGATCGGCCAGGCTGCCTATGCGGCGTCGAAGGGCGGCATCGTCGGGATGACATTGCCGATCGCCCGCGATCTGGCTTCGGTGGGCGTCAGGGTGATGACAATTGCCCCCGGGTTGTTCGAGACACCGCTGCTCAAAAGCCTGCCCGACGATGTTCAGGCGGCGCTCGGCGCCAGCGTACCCTTCCCGAGCCGCTTGGGGCAGCCTTCGGAATATGCCTCCCTTGCCCGGCAGATAATAGAGAACCAAATGCTGAACGGAGAGGTTATCCGGCTCGACGGGGCTATCCGCATGGCGCCTAAATAAGCTTGGCGGCGATTTTTTCCATAAATGTCGCAAGTTCGATATCCTTGTCACTCACGCCATTGACGTCGTGGGTGGCAAGGGTCACCTCGACCCGGTTATAAACATTGAACCATTCAGGGTGATGATCCATCTTTTCGGCCTTCAGCGCCACGCGCGTCATGAAGCCGAAGGCCTCGTTGAAATTCTTGAATTTATAGGCCTTGGCAATGGCCTCCCGGTTCGCGACCATTTGCCAGCCCTCCAACGATTCTAAGGCATTTTGGGTTTCTTCAGCACTGAGTTTCCGGGTCATATAGCTTCCTTCCTTGCCTCGGTTTCTGTGGTAGCCACCAGATACGGTTTTCGGCTATAAGCGTCTCCTGTCAGGGAATATGTCGCGGTCCGGACTGTCTGTCCAGTTGCCTACCGCCTTTATTTTTCAGACGATGAATTTTATATGAAAAGCATGGGTCGATGAAAAAAACCAGCGAGACAAGCCGCCAGTGGTGGCATGAGGAAACCGAAGGGGTGGGCTTCACCCATGCGCTAGACATGAAGCTGCTGCATTCAGAACAAAGCCCGTTTCAGAAAATCGAAATATTCGAGCATGATGTCTTTGGCCGTATCTTAACGCTGGATGATCTGGTGCAGGCCTCGCAGGCGGATGAGTTTATGTATCACGAGATGGCGGTTCATGTGCCTTTACTGGGTCGCAGGCGCGAGAACGCCGAGGTCCTGATTGTCGGCGGCGGGGACGGCGGGATCTTGCGGGAAACCCTGATCCATGATTTCGTCTCACGGGTGGTGATGGTCGAAATCGATGCGCGGGTGGTTGAGCTCTCGCGAGAATACCTCGCGATAAACGGTAATTATAATGACCCAAGGGTTGAACTCGTGATCGGCGACGCCGCTGAGTATATGAAGAACGCCCGCGCCCGCGGAGACAAATTCGATTTGATCATTCTCGATTTAAGCGAGCCTGTGGGGCCCTCCTCCAGTGTCTTTACGCTCGCCTTCTGTGAAGATTTCTCAGCTTGTATCAAGCCGGATGGAGTTGTGCTGGACAGCGACAGTATTTTCGTTGGCAAGGACCGGGCTTATTTCCTGCAGGAGTTATGTGGCGACAAGGATCAGAATCTGGTGTCGATCATGCAGGAACGAAAGCTTCTGCCGCACGTTGCCGGGTATCGGTCCATCGTTCAGCTGTATCCCGCCGCCGAATTCGGGTTTTTTCTCTATAGTTACGACGGCTATGACTATTCGGCGCCGGTTCTCGATCATACCGGGCGGCATTACAATGCTGCCCTTCATACCGCCTCTTTTGCCCTGCCGACCTGGTGGAAAGCCAATCTCGGCTTCTAGGGAACCTCCACGCCCATGACAGAAACTCAGTTGACGTTGGATTTTATTGGTGGGGCTGTCGGGTATCGACGTAAATTCGGCGGTGGGCGCGGACAGGCCCTGCCCAAGGCTTTGGGGTTTCGACCTGGAATTACGCCAATAATTGTCGACGCTACGGCCGGGCTTGGTCGCGATGCGTTTCTGCTGGCCTCACTGGGTGCAGAGGTGACACTGATTGAGCGCAACGAGGCAGTGCATGCCCTGCTTGCGGCGGCTTTGGAGCGGGCGGCGCTAGAAAACACGGACCTTGCCGCAATTGTCGCCCGGATGACCCTGATTGCGGGGGATGCCCGGGATATTTTGCCGCGCCTGAATCCCGAAACAGTACTGATCGATCCGATGCATCCACCACGAGGAAAGGCGGCCCTGGTAAAGAACGAGATGCGGCAATTGCGTGAACTGGTCGGGACGGATCAAGACTGCGCCGACTTGCTGGCGATCGCTCTTGCCGCTGCCCGAAAGCGGGTTGTCCTCAAATGGCCGCGCCGTGCCGCGCCAATAGCCGGGGTGCGGGCACCTTCCCATCAGATAGTCGGTAAATCCACCCGTTATGATGTCTTTATGCTTCCAGGTACGGTTGAAGGTCAAAGCTGATTTCCTCCTGATAGATTGCGGCGGAAGACGACAAATGACTGGAAAACAAGATGAAGCTGGTTACGGGGATGGTTCTGGTTTTGAAAAGGGCGTGGTCAATAAGGAAATTCCGCACACGCTCATAAGGGGACTTATGGACACGGGCCAGCGTGATATGGGGATGGAATCGCCTGTCATCAACGGTCGCCCCGACTGCTTCAATTGCCGTGACAATTTTTTTGTGCAGCAGGTTTATGGTGTCGATATTGCGCACGCCTGCCCATAGAATTCGTGGTCGCTTGTTGCTGCCAAAAACCCCGACACCTTCAATATCAATATGGAACGCGGGATGCTTTATCCTCCCGAGCGCAAGGGAAATATCCATCATCATCGGTGTTTGCACTTCGCCGATAAAGGCAAGGGTGACATGGGAATTCTCTGCTGCAATCCATCGGGCCTCGGGAATACCGCCACGCAGTATCGAAATACTGTCCTTAATCTCCTGCGGCAGGGCAATAGCAACGAAAAGGCGCATGAGAGATATCCTTTATCGACGGTCCGGGGCATACCTTATTCATTTATGAACTTGATAACATAGGGCAGCATGTTATCGACAATGATTTTCACTCCCTCGGCATTGGGGTGAATATAATCGCTTTGGTTCAACTCTGGAATTGCCGCCACATCCTGTAAAAAGAAGGGGTAATACCCGGTTTGATATTTTGCCGCAAGCTCAGGAAATATCCGGTCGAATTCAGCTGCGTAGTCCTTACCCATATTTGGCGGCGCCCGCATTCCCGTCAAAAAGACAGGAATATTTTTCTCGGCAATTTTTTTGAGAATCTGATCAAGGTTCGCACGTGTTACCGCCGGCGCGATTCCACGAAGGGCGTCGTTTGCCCCAAGCTCCAGCACGATAAAATCGGCGCCATCACCAACGGCCCAGTCGATGCGTTCGAGCCCGCCCGCCGTTGTGTCTCCGGACACCCCGGCATTCTCAACCGTGACATTGAGGCCCTTTTCCTGTAATGCGGCCTGCAATTGGGTGGGAAAGTCTTGTGCCGGGGGGAGGCCATATCCTGCTGTCAGGCTGTCACCGATGGCGACAATTCGGACCGGATCAGCAGCGTATGTCGCCCCGCAGAGCCAAAAAACCGCAACGGACACTGTAAAAAGATTGATTATGGCCGACCAGCAGCCATATGCAAATATCCGGTCCCGATGATTTCGCATAGGTTAAATCTTGCCCCAAAATCCGATTATCAAGTTAAACGATGTTCACCTTACACTTAAGTCGGATGCCGGCCCCGTCAATATCTTACGTGGTATAGATTTGACTGTACAGCCGGGGGAGACAGTTGGCATTGTCGGACCGTCCGGTTCCGGCAAGTCAACGCTGATGTCAATTATCGCCGGACTGGAAGCGCCAACCTCCGGCTCTGTCCTGATCGCTGGGGAGGCAATTGAAACCCTCGGCGAGGATGATCTGGCGCGCTTCCGGCGCGAAAATATCGGGATCGTCTTTCAGTCCTTTCACCTTATTCCGACGATGACGGCCCTCGAAAACGTCGCTATTCCGCTGGAACTTGCCGGACGCGCTGACGCATTTGCGGTTGCCGCCGAACGATTGGCGGCGGTTGGCCTCAAAGACCGGGCAAGTCATTATCCATCTCAATTATCCGGCGGTGAACAGCAGCGCGTGGCGCTTGCACGGGCACTCTGCACGAACCCGAAAATATTGCTGGCAGATGAGCCGACCGGAAATCTGGATGGGAAAACCGGCGATATCGTCATTGATCTCATGTTCAAGCTACATGCCGAGCTTGGAACGACGATGATCCTGATCACACATGATGATCAGCTTGCACAGAAATGCACGCATGTGATCCGGCTTGAGGATGGAAAGGTCGTCGCCCCGGTGCAAGCTGCGGAAATGGCGAAAACAGAGTGAATAGCGAGCGTAATCCTGAAACACTCGCGCTCGCGGCTAGATTCGCTCGGCGTGAATTGCGCGGCGGACTGAAGGGATTTCGGGTTTTCCTGGCCTGCCTGGTCCTCGGTGTTGCCGCCATTGCGGGCGTTGGCACGTTATCCTCCTCAATCACGACCGGACTTCGCGAAAATGGCCAGGTTATCCTCGGCGGTGATTTTGATATTCGCCTGACGCATCGGCCCGCGAGCGCCGAAGAGCAAAGCTGGCTGGAAGGCGAGGGGCGGGTTTCGCGCTTGTCTACTTTGCGGGCCATGGTTCCGTCGGTCAAAACCGATAAACGGACGTTGTCGGAGCTTAAGGCCATTGATGATTTTTATCCGCTCTTCGGTTCCTTGACGCTGACCTCTGGTAGTGGATCGCAAGCACCGCAGGTATTGCTCGCAAAACAAGACGGAAACTACGGCGCGCTCGTTGAGCAAAGCCTTGCGGATCGTCTGGGGTTTGACCTTGGCGATCAGCTTAGGTTGGGGGACTTAACGCTTGATGTGCGCGGAATCATTGCGACGGAGCCCGACAAGGCCTCGCAGGGCATGGCACTCGGGCCCAGAATGATTATCTCGCTCGACGCGCTTGAGGAAACCGGGCTGGTTCAGCCGGGTAGCCTGCTCCGCTATCATTACCGGGTCGCCTTGCAAGACGGTCTGTCGATCGCGGAGTTTCGCAGTGCCATTGACAAGGCCTTCCCCGACGCAGGGTGGAGAATACAGGATGCCAATAACGGTGCCCCCGGCATAAAACGATTCGTTGATCGTGTCGCCTTGTTCCTGACGCTTGTCGGGCTTACTGCTCTCGTCGTCGGTGGGGTCGGGGTCGGCAATGCGGTCCGGGCTTATCTGGACGGAAAAATAGCGACCATTGCGACGTTGAAATGTCTGGGCGCGAGCAGTGGCTTTATCTTTCGTGTTCATTATTTCCAGGTTCTCTTTCTGGCGATTGTGGGGTCGGCCATCGGCCTTGTCCTCGGTATCCTGGGGGCGATCATCGCCTCGGGATTTCTTGCCCGCGCCCTGCCAGTCCCGCCCGAGATCAGCTTGCAGGCCAGCCCGCTCCTTCTGGCGGCGGCCTATGGATTGCTGACGGCGACATTATTTTCGATCTGGCCGCTTGCAAGGGCGCGCGATACGCCGGCTGCGGCCCTGTTTCGGGATGTCGTGAGCCGGCATAAATGGCCGCGACCGATTTACCTTGGCGCGCTTGGTCTCAGTTTCGGGGCGCTGGTGTTCCTGGCAATTGCCACAAGCCGGGAAACATGGTTTGCCTTAGTTTTTGTCGGCTCTGTTATCGGCATTTTTGCGGGGCTTATGCTTGTGGGGCATGGCGTGCAATATTGCGCCCGAAAATTGCCGCGCCCTCGGGTGCCGACGCTACGGCTGGCAATCACCAACCTTTACCGGCCGGGTGCCGCCACCAAAAGCGTTATTCTCTCAATGGGGCTCGGCTTGACCCTGTTCGTCACCGTCGCCCTGATTGAGGGCAACCTGAGACATCAGGTGCAGGACCAATTGCCGGAAAGCGCCCCCGCGTTCTTTTTCATCGATATCCAGTCCAACCAGCTCGATGATTTTGTCAGCACGGCTGAATCGGTTCCCGGGGTAACAGACGTCTCCCATGTTCCCAACATGCGCGGGCGGATTACCGCAGTGAAGGGTATTTCCGCTGCGGACGTGACCGTCGCGCCGGAAGCAAAATGGGCGTTGCGCGGCGATCGCGGGCTCACCTATTCGGCAACACCACCCTCCGGCGCGGTCGTCGTTGACGGCGAATGGTGGCCTGAGGATTACAGCGGTCCGCCACTTGTCAGCATGGACCGGGGGGTTGCTCAGGGCATGGGTCTCAAGATTGGGGATCATCTGACGGTAAATGTCATGGGCCGGGAAATCGACGCCCAAATTTTCAATCTTCGGGAAATAGACTGGACGACGCTTGCCATCAATTTTGTTCTTGTGTTCGATCAAAACAGTCTGCGCGGCGCCCCTCATTCCGAACTTGCAACAGCAAGAGCAGATGGTCCGGCTGAGAACGAGCTATTCCGGGCCATCACCGACAAGTTCCCCAATATTTCAGTTATCCGGATGAAAGAAGCCTTGCAGACAGTCAGTAACATCCTTGAGCAGTTGTCGTCGGCTGTCTCGGCGGTCTCGTCAATTACACTGGTCGCCGGGGTCCTGGTTCTGGCCGGTGCGTTTGCCGCCGGGCACAGGAAACGGGTCTATGATGCGGTCATCCTGAAAGTTCTCGGGGCGACGCGAAAGGACATATTTGTTACGTTCCTGCTTGAATATGCCATGCTGGGCCTTGTGACATCGGTGATTGCGGCGGTCACTGGATGGCTATCCGCCTATCTAGTAGTGACACAGTTACTGGAGGCCAAATGGGTTAACTTGCCGCTGACGATTTTGGTAACTATTGCGGTGAGCGTTACCGTCGCTGTCTTGTTTGGGGTGGCGGGCTCCTGGCGGGCTCTTGGAGAGAAAATATCGCCGGTGCTGCGAAGGACGGATTAGACGGATATCTACAAAAAAAGCGGGCCACCAGAGAAAGTTTCCTTCCTTTAGTGGCCCGGTCTTGTGAGGCTATTAGGTTTCCGTCATTGCGGACGATTTATTAGCCTTTTGTCGCTGCATCATACTCTTCCTGTGACAGCTCACCATTCTGGTCGGCGTCAGCTGACTTGAAAGCATCCTGACTGGCGTCTGGCATTACGACGATCATTTCTTCGTAACTTACAGAGCCGTTACCATCTGTATCGACTGACTTGAAATCTGGTGTAGCGGCCAAAGCTGGCGCTGCTGCAAGAACCATTACTGCTGCGGCTGATAAAAGCATCTTTTTCATAACAAGTCTCCGTTCTAAATAGAGTTGGACGGGGTGTTAATCCGCCGAATCGCCAACCGTTTTACTTCTAGTCGAAATAAAACTCTTCGTTGGCGCTCGATTATTAATTTAGATACGGATTATGTCAGCAAGTAGCCGGGATTTTGACGAGATGAAGAAATAGTGCGTCAAACAGGTAACTGACTTTTATTTGCGGCGTTCCCACAACGATTTATACGTCGCACTCAGACTTGATCTGCTTTATTTTTTCATCCAGCTTTTTGTCATAGTCACCTGTCGCAATTTTTATACGGTTACCCTCTGTTCCTGTCACGACGCCTTCAATCAGGCTTATGGGAACGACAGCCAAAACACCGGCGCCGATCATTTTTCCGGTATAGGCTTTTTCACTTTCCAACGCCCTGATATCCCCTTCTGCGGTTGTGCAATTAACAGGTTTCTTCATATTTGCCGTCGCCTGTTTGTAAGTTTTCTTCTCCTTATCGATAGAGCTACAGCTTACGGTCAAGGATGCTATAATGAACATTGAGACGAGCATAAAATATTTCACGTGAATCACCTCGATATGGGTTTTCGAAAGACGTATTTTAAATGTCGGAATATTTTAGGCAACCGTTTGGATTGCGGTCAAGCAGAATATAATTCGTCTTATGGTTGATTGGGGGTAAGCTTGCCGCGGATTATTCCTCGATCGGAAGATAGGTTTGATGTTATACTTTTGAAAACGCAGAAAAAATTAACAATTTCGTAACGTCGATTTCGCTTGAAAATCCTGGAATAAAATACAATATCTAAACACGAACGTACTCCTTCAGAGGGAATTATAGATGGCAACAGACTTTTCAAAACTTAATACAGGACGCGCAGGTACTCGGGATCAGGCTGTTCTGGATGAGGGCCTGCGCAGCTATATGCTGAAGGTCTACAACTATATGGCGTCGGGATTGGCGCTGAGTGGGATTACAGCCGCACTCACGGCGTCAACGCCAGCGATATATAATGCTGTTTTCGGCACGCCGCTTCAGTGGGTCGTGATGCTGGCCCCACTCGGCCTGCTTTTCGGCATGATGCGCGCAAGCGCAAGCACGACAAAAGTTCTGTACTGGATCATGGTCGCGACATTCGGCGTCTCGATTTCCTTTATTTTTCAGGTATATACCGCAGAGAGCGTCGTCCGCGTCTTCTTTATCACCGCGGCAACCTTCGGGAGCGCGAGCCTTTATGGGTATGTGACTAAACGGGATCTGACGGGCTTTGGTAGCTTCCTGTTCATGGGTTTGATCGGGATCATTATTGCTTCCGTCGTCAATATCTTCATGCAGTCGACAATGATGCATTTCGTGGTCTCTGTTCTCGGCGTATTGATCTTCACCGGTCTGACAGCCTTCGATACTCAGCGGATTAAATCCCAGTATTATCATGGGCATAGTCAGGAGGTTCTGGAAAAGGGTGCTATTATGGGCGCGGTTTCCATGTATCTTAACTTCCTCAACCTATTCATGATGCTGATGAGCCTGCTTGGTAATCGCAACTAGACGTTATGTTCATCTGACTGAAAAACCCGGCTTTGTGCCGGGTTTTTTTGTTGTGCCTTAATTCCCAGATGCTAAACTTGGTTGTCTTCAAACAGCTCTGAAGCTCTAGATAACGGAACGGCACGATGCGCATACTAATTGCCATGATGAAACATGAAACGAATACCTTTTCGCCAATCGTGGCGGACTGGAAACGTTTCGAGGATTGGAGCGCGTATCTGGGGGCTGATGCGTTAAAGGCCTATGAGGGAACCGGCATGCCTTTCGGGGCCTATGTCGAACTTGCCCGCGCCGCGGGAGCGGAGATAATCACGCCGGTCGCAGCAGAGGCAATGCCGTCCGGGCGGGTGACCGAGGACGCCTATAATCGCATGGCAGAGCCTATCCTTGACGCGGTTCGCGGCGGTGTCGATGCCGCGTTGCTGGACCTGCATGGCGCCATGGTTGCCGAGCATACGGACGATGGGGAGGGGACATTGCTTGAAAAGATGCGTGAGATCGACCCCGATTTGCCAATTGCCGTTACCCTTGATTTGCATTGTAATCTGACCGACAGGATCATGAATAACTGCACGGCGCTGATCGGCTATAAAACCTATCCGCATGTGGATATGTATGAGGTTGGCAAGCAGATCGGGACAGTCTTGCTCGATAGCATGGCGGGCAAGGTTAAACCGGTGATGTCCTGGGGGAATACCCGGTTGTTGAGCCAGACCTTACGCCAGGGGACGGATGACGAGCCGATGGCAACCCTCATTCGCATGTGCCGCGAGGCGGAACGCGAGCCCGGTGTGCTTGCAGCGACGGCGTTCGGGGGGTTTGCGCTTGCTGATATTCATCAGGCCGGAAACTCGGTTATTGTCGTCACCGATGGCGACAAGGCGAAGGCCGACGGGGTGAGGGACCGTATCCTTGCCAAGGCCTGGGACCTTCGCGAGGATTTCATCTTCAAACATACCCCGCTGGCAGATCAGGTGGCCGAAGCTAAAACCATGACGGAGGGCCCGATACTGCTGCTCGATCACGCAGATAACTGTGGATCAGGGGCCACGCAGGACGTGATGACAGTTATCGAGGAAGTTTTGCGGCAGGGATTGGAAGATGTTGCCGTGGCCGCAGTCTGGGATCCCGCGGCGGTTCAGGAAATGCAGAAAGCGGGTGTTGGCGAGACGATAACGCTTAAACTCGGCGGTAAGACCGATATGCCCTCCATCGGCGAGGTCGGAGAACCCCTGACCGTGACCGGAACGGTTAAGGCGCTGACCAACGGCGAATGGACCGTACGCGGGCCGATGTATACGGGCGTCAAGGTTTCCATGGGGCCAACGGCCGTTCTCGATACTGGAAATATGGAGATCGTCATCGTCTCTCATCATCATGAGCCCTGGGATGTTGGGGTTTTTACGTCAGTCGGGATACAGCCACAATATAAACGCTACCTGATACTGAAAAGCCGCATTCACTATCGTGCCGGTTTTGCCGCGCTCGGTAAGGCGACGCTGACGCTGGACGGTAAGGGTGTCACGACCTCTGACAACAACCTGCTCCGTTACGAAAATGTTCGCCGTCCTATTTACCCGCTTGATCTGATCAATGAGGCATAATCGATGCGTGACGATGCATTTGGAAATCCGGTAACCACAAATTCCGCCAAAACCATTGAGGCAATCAATGCGTTTGCCGACAGCTACATCGGCTTCGGGACAAACTTCGCGCCCATTTTCGAAGCGGCGGACGAGGACCCCGAGTGCGCGCTCGCCGCGGCCTATGCGACAATGCTGGGTTTGTTCCTTGAAACCCCGGACCGACTTGATATTTCGGAAAAATACTTCCGGCAGGCAAAGGCCGCGATGTCGAAAGCGACAGAGGGTGAAAAGCTTCTTATCTCGGTCGCCCTCCACATTCATGACAACGAGATTGAAAAGGCGCTGGCGACATTGCGCACCCTCGCTGTGGAATATCCCGGTGACCTGTTCGCGGCAAAGCTCGGCCAGAATATGTTTTTCACGATCGGGGATGATCATACCATGTTGTGGTTTGCCGATCAGGTTATTGATCGGCACAAAAACTGTGCCTATGCCTATGGCATGCGCGCCTTCGGCCGTGAGCAGACCAGCCAGTTACAATTAGCGGAAGAGGACGGCAGGCGGGCAACTGAAATGCAGCGCAAGGAGCCTTGGGCCCATCACGCGGTCGCCCATGTCATGCTGACGCAGGGACGGCTTGATGAGGGGATCAAGTGGATGCAGGGGCTGTCCGACGAATGGGAGGATCGCAACAGCTTCATGCTGACGCATAACTGGTGGCATCAGTCCCTGTTTTATCTGGAGCAGGAGGATT
>NZ_JBDNHC010000105.1:0-4432 GCF_041689005.1 Sneathiella sp. | reverse complement strand
TTCAGCAGGATAATGTCGCCAATTTCATCGAATTCGTAGCGGCGTAAATTTTCTTCCTCTTCGCGCTTATTCGAATAATTGATTGAATCGATATCGATGTATCCGTCAAGATCACCGATCCAAATACTCAATCCTCCGTCGTTACTCATTAAATTAATCCGTTTTTAAGGTCGGTCGAGAATTCGAGCGTCCTGTGAGGATATTCTCCAAACATGACTAGCTGTGCTGTATATTAATCATAATCTTATTCTGTGATCCGATCTGAAACGAATTCCACCAAATTCAAAACGTCTGCATAGTCTGGTCGAAAAGTTGTGCGCCTAGCCTATGCCTCTGCATTTTTTACATCCTCTCCGAGCGAAAGCAATCTAGAAAGCATGTCGGCATCAGAATCTGCGGCGATGTTCAACGGGATGAGAGGTGGTTCGGTTTGTCTGCACAGTGATTGGCAATAGATATGCGATATACATCATCCGCTTTAGCAGGGCGCAACCCAATTGCATTAAACATCATACACCTTTTACTTCCCACCAGCCGGGCCAATTCACCTTGCCGGGCGTCCGCGTCGCGCTCCACACTTCTTGCTGCTCTTGGATAGTCAGCCACCTGTCACCAAGGCGCTCAAGAGCAGCCTCGACGATCCATGGGTTCAGTTCCCATCGCACCCGCTTTTCGTCTGCGGGGTATTTCTTTTTTGCCAAACCAAGCGGTTCTAGAATCGCATCAGCGCCGGAGCTGACCGCCGAGAAGATAATAGTATCGATAGCATGCCTGTCGTCGCCGCGCTCCGAGCGCGCATTTTCGATGGCATCAAGCGAGTCCCGGGCAGCTGCGCTGTCGCCCGCGAGCCCTTTCTGGGTCAATTGAAGCAGAAAAGCCTCCGCAGCGGTTACACGGCGCTCTCGGCCATCCTCGCGGATAGTCACCATCTGGCCAAGCACGGAATCGTAAGGAACAGATTTATGCCGGTTCCTGGGGCGTCCGTTCGGATTGCCGGACCGGCCTTTCCTGAACCGCGTTGCGGTTGGCGGTTTCCCGTAGCCTATGTTCATCCGATCCTACCGTTCGGCCACTTCAAGCTATCAGGATCAAAGGTGAAAAACTTGATACTGTCGACCTCTTTGGAATCAAATCTCTTGCGCCCGGGACGGCTTAGCGCTGCCTGCGTCGCCCAGGCATGAACTTTCCATCTCGTTGGAAAACTAGGTTCCGGTTCTGCAATACCTAGAATACGCAGAGCCTCATCTGCATTGTCAGCGTGGTGATGTTGCTTGATCTCGATATTTCGGTGGGGCGCGGGATTATTCTGCTCCAGCGCCCTTTCCCGCTTCTCGATCATCTTGAGCACTTTGCGAATTGCCAAACGCTTTCCTGCAAGGGCATCCTTAAGGGTTTGCTGCTGCAAGGCCTCTTCAACTGTCGCCTCACGTGGTTTTCCATTTTGGGTAATGGTCAATCTTTTGTCGAGAATGATCTCGAACGCCGATACATTAGGCCTGCGATGCTTGCGGGGCCGTCCTTTTGGATTGCCGGATTGTCCAGGCTGAAAGCGCGTACTGCTCATGCCGCTACATCCTTGCCACCTCGGAACACAAGTTGCGGCTCATGGCCGGTTAGATCGCTCCAACGCTGCATGGCAAGGTCAACATATCCGCAAAAGCGGAAAATCAGCGCTCAGTCGCACCGGCTTTCGAATTCAAAGCTGTCATTCCGCTTCCGCCCCAAAGTCGGTCGTTTTTTCGGTAAAAAGTCACTGCCCTAAAGTGGACGTTTCCTTGTCATCAGAAGCTAATCAGTTGGCCCCGTCACCGATCAGAGAGAAGGGAGCCCAAGCACTGGGATGCGCCCAGCTATCGGTATCACTGTCCGCGCTTTTGTCATTGCGGATCTCGCGCATCGCTTGCTGGAATGCCTGCGCTCTAGATAGCTGCGGATTATCCTTTGCGATCGATATGGTACGCACCGTGAGCTTGGCTGCGACATCGTCATGGACCGGCCAATGTGAGGCGAGCAGGTTTCTGGCCCCTGCATAGAAGAACGAACGGGCCAAGCCTGACAAGCCTGGTGCTCCTTCACTGCCATCACCTGCTGCTGTGTTGCAGGCCGACAAGATCACCCAGTCAGCATTTAGTTTGAGTGCCGATATTTCCGAAGCGCTCAAATAGCCATCATTGCTCTCGCTCGCCCGTAACGGCGGGGTTAGAACAATCCCTGGTTCGGCTGTCCCGCTAATTTCACCCGCGAGCAGGCCGTGGGTGGCAAAGGCAATGATATTGGCATTAAGATTTTGGGTGCGAACAAAGTCCTCAGTTGCTTGGTCAGCCAAGTGGAGCCCGTTGGCAGGTCTTCCAAACGCTTCCCACATCGCCGTCAGTTCGGTTGCGGTTCCGGGGAGCCGTGCCATCTTCCTGAGCTCGAAGACATTGGCAATACTCGCCCCGCTGCGCGTCGGCGATCCGCTGAACATGGGCTTGAACGCGCCGCTGCCGTTTGCAACGCCACGTTTGGACCGTCGATTGCCGCGGGTTTCCGATTGGCCTGTTAAAACAGGATCGCCAATGCCCAGAAATGGCAGGTCGGTAACTTGTCCTGCTGCCGTTCGATATTTGCGCAGAAATTCCAGTGACTGGAGCGTCGGGATCAGAATCAGCGCATGGGCATCAGCAAACCATTTGGCGGAGCGCAATACATTTGGGTCCCCGCTATCGCCCTCTGGAACTTTACTTACCAGAAGTCCGAAGGGAAGACTCGAAAGTGATCCACTGGCCGATATAAACACATGTTTCTTGCCCTTCAGACCATCGGCAATAGGCGCAATCAGTTCGCGGTAAAGCGCGTATGAAGTCTCAAAAGAGAACGGAAACGCGCCCCGACCCTCTTCAGACCATTCCACCCACTCGGCCGCACTTTCATCCACGTCTGCGCCAACATCCCACAACAGCCGCTTGACCAACGCATCTACTTTATCACTGCCCCAGTCCGAGCGCACCCAGCGCAGACCTTCGTCCGACACAAGCATGACATGTGTGCCATATGGTGTCGGCACGACCATCAACGCTGCCTCATCTGAAGCCAATACCTCTTGCGCTGCAGAAAGCGCGAGCGCTTCGGGCCGTATCAATGCAAAATATTCTGGCGCTTCATTGCGCAGTCTATCATCAATCCTCTTCATACGAGCTTCCAGCGCTGCAAGCCGGTCACGCAAATTGCCGCGTTTCTCATCACTTGCGCTATCGCTCTCGCCCAAAGTTTTGATCAGCGCCTTCTCGGTTTCGATCCATTGCTGTGACAGATCTTCTCGCTCGACCGCCAGCGGCTCCAAAGGCCCTGCAGCCTTACGTGCCACATTCGCCGAGATTGCTTTGCCCGCCGCACCTGCCGATGCGTCTTGTAGTGCCATCAGAACTTCTTCGCGCAATCTGGCCTGCTCTGCAGCATCTAGCGGCTCTGCTCCTGCCGCTAGCGCTTCTTCAACTAACCCGGGGCCGCGAGACCATGCGGCATTCGCGAACAGCTTAAAAGCGGACGATTGATTTTTCTCCTCGCGCCCAAGTTGAGCTTCTTCGCTCGGTGTAAAACCGGCGACTTTTCGAGCAGCGCGAATATTGCTCATCAGGGAACGCGCTGGTTCTAACGCCAAATGCGACCGGGAAGGCAAATCCATGCGGACATACGAGAGGTTATTCAGGCTTAGAAGCGTGCCGGGATGCTTGTCTCCTAACACCTCACGTCTCAGTCGCAGTGCTTCTGCATCAAGCGGTTCGGCCTCGCTGGCGCGGCCTAGATCCCACAGCACAGATGCATAACTACTCAAGCTAGCCAATGTGTCAGGATGCTTTTTTCCAAGCACCTCGCGCCTAAGCAGCAGGGCTTCGGCCAAGAGCGGCTCGGCCTCGCTTGCGCGGCCAATTGATTTAAGAACGGATGCATAGTTATGCAAGCCTAGCAGTGTGGAGGGGTGTTTTTCTCCAAGCACCTCGCGCCCAAGCCGCAGTGCTTCTGCAAAGAACGGCTCGGACTCGTTGGCGCGGCCTAGATCCTGTAGCGCTGAAGCATAATTATTCAGGCTATTGATAGTATCTGGATGCCTTTCTCCAAGCAATTCGCGCCTAAGCCGCAGGGCTTCGGCCGAGAGCGGTTCGGCCTCGCTGGCGCGACCTAGGTCCTGCAGCACAGATGCATAATTATTCAGGCCACGGATAGTATCTGGATGCTTTTCTCCGAGCAATTCGCGCCTAAGCAGCAGGGCTTCGGCCAAGAGCGGCTCGGCCTCGCTTGCGCGGCCCAGACTTAAAAGAACATTTGCATGGCCGCTCAGGCTACCTAGCGTGTCAAAATGCTTTTCTCCAAGCACCTCGCGCCTAAGCCGCAGGGCTTCTGCAAAAAGAGGTTCGGCCTCTCTGGCACGGCCTAGATCCTGCAACACAGAAGC
>NZ_JBDNHC010000104.1:0-7074 GCF_041689005.1 Sneathiella sp. | reverse complement strand
CTTGCAGTCCTTAAAAGAGCTGAGGAAATTGGGAGCGCCGCTAAAGCCTACCGATACTTTGGCATACCAAGGTCAACTTATTTCAGATGGCGTAAAGCGTACGTTGAACATGGTGAGCAAGGGCTCATCAATAAGAAGCCAATCCCCGGCTCGCATCCAAATCAGACCCCTATGGAGGTTGTCGAGAAGATCCTGTACTTGCGAAAGAAGTACCACCTCGGTCCAATCCGTATCATGTGGTATATGGCACGATATCATGATTTAAGGGTCTCTGATGCAACCATATCCAGAGTTCTGAGCGACACGGTGTCAGTCGATTGCCGCGTAATGTGGGGCGGCGTAAGGTTCATACCAAACGATATGAGAAGCAGGTGCCAGACCACCATATCCAGATGGATGTCAAGTTCCTGATATTCAAGGGTAAAGACGGTAGAAAGATCAAACGATATCAGTATACTGCGATCGATGTTGCAACACGTGTACCCGGAGAACTATTTGCTAAGTTCCAAACGTCATTCTATAGCGATCTAGCGGATGCTGCGTTAAAGGCTTCGAGGGAGGAGTGTTATAACTATGTCTAGAACTATTCTCGATAATAAGTATCGTACCGTCAAAGTTCTTGGTGAAGGCGGCTTTGGGGAAGTATGGTTGGCAGAAGATAGCCTGATTGATGGACGCCTAGTTGCGATCAAAGTGCTCAAGAATATAAACATTGATGATGTCTCTCCCCTAATTGAAGAGATACAATACCTCTCCTCTTTTGATCATCAAAATATTGTCAAATTTTTACATCATTTTTATGAAAATGAACGACTTCATATTGTAATGGAATATTGCTCTGGCGGGAGTTTAGCTGACTTTTCTCGTGGTAAAATCGGTACCGTACAGGTGTTCTCTTGGGGTAAAATTCTTACTGACACTTTTAGAGAAATTCATGGAAAAGGTATCGTTCATCACGATATTAAACCTCAAAATCTTTTAATCACTAAAGACGGCAAGGTGAGAGTTGCTGATTTTGGCATTGCCAATCGAAATTGGGGGACTCCTATTTATATGGCACCTGAGCTTTCCCTTGCAGGGAGAGTCGCAGAAAATGATGAACGTATCGATATTTACGCGCTTGGTATCTCCTTATTGGAATTGTTAATTGGAGAAAATCCTCTTCTAGAGTATTCTGGGGAGGATTTACTGCAAGCAAAAATCGACCACAATTTTATTCCACACGAATTGGATCGCTGGGTTCAAGAAATATTATTGAAAGCGACTCATCCAACACCCGAACAACGATTTCAAACAATGGAAGACTTTGGCAATGCTATTGGAGCCCGAAAAGTCTCCTTTATTTTTGACGGGAATCAAATAAAAGCTCAAAATATTGCTGAGAGTGCACAAAAACTTTTGACTCGAAAGAAATGGAAAACTGCTGAGAAAAGATGTCAGAAGGCATTACACATTGCGCCGGATTGTGTGACTGCACTTATGACGGCTGGACGCATAGAATTGATGCTGAAGAGGACACAGATTGCGAAGGAATATTATTCTCGAGCACTGAAAGTAAATCCACGGGTTAGGGTTCAGAAAGAGTTGGGATGGATTGCATTAGAAGAGGGATATTATCCCCGAGCAATTTCGATGTTAACTGATCATCTACAGCGTGAATCTACGGATTTTGAGGCATACAATTTATTACTGCGGTGCTTTTATGAAACAGAACGGTTTGAGATAGGTGAACAGCTAGCGGATTCAATTATAGCGCAAGGGGCGACCAACAATTGTTTCATCAATAATCGGTTTTTGTTTCGATTGTTAGAAAAAGACGTTCCCGACGATGATTTGGATGACAACGATAAGGATAAAATTTCCAACCCTTTCGCAAAATTTAACTTTGAAATAGCTACTGAGAATCCCTCTAGTTGGAATATACGAGGAAAACCTCCTTTAAAATCTAAGTTATTGTTTCAAGATTATAGATTTGGGGACACTAGAATAAGTAAGAAAAAAGATGGGGTGTGCCTCAAGTTCGATGATGAATCCCGTGCCTCACTCCAAATGTCTCTCATTACGATTGGGAGATTGGATTCTAACTACATTCAATCTGACCAGAGTGGAACCAGTCGGCGTCACGCCGTAATTTTGAATTTTCCAGATGACGTTTGGATTTATGATTTAGCTAGTGTAACTGGGACGATGGTAGATGGCCGCGCCATTCGCAGTAAAGTTTTTTTGGATGGAGTTCACAGGATTCAGGTCGGAACCAAAAATATTGAATTGGCGATTAAAGAAAGTCTGTTGATATAATTCATAATAGGGAATTGTTAATAATTGCCTTTAGTGTCTGACCGAAAACTAAGTTGAGTGGTATTAGCAGTTTAGCTTGACGCTACCCGAAGTCATTGATGCTGTGAAAGTAACAAAATTTTTACAAAGGATCGATAATGTAGACTGATACCACTCGCGCGCAACATGCCCGCAAAGGGCAGCGTTTGCCAAGCGATTTAACCGATGATGAGTGGGACGTGCTGGAGCCGTTCTTCTCGCCGCCGTCTGATGTTGGCCGTCCACGCAAATGGCCCACTACGGATAATAGTCGATGCTCTATGTTTGCGAATAAAGAAACCTTGTTCGCGAAATTCGGTCAGTTGACGGAGCTACGGAATAGCATCGCGCACAACAGAACTGTTGACGAAGTAACAAGAAAAGAAGGAGAGGCTGCGGTAATTTGGTTTCGTCAGGTGTTGGGGAAGTAGAAGATACTTCCTCTTTCATCATTGGTCATAGTGAAATTCAATTTACACGAAGAGTCCCACGAGATCGTACATTCTTACGGCTATTGCTCTCTCGCGACCACAGTGTCGTAAAGGCCATAGTGCGAAAGCCCTTTGTGGCTTTCAATCCCAGTATACCGGAGCGAGGCATCCTCATAGCGACGAAATGCGAAAACGGCTTGATTCATATGCTCGGTATTAAACACCCTCAAACGGACAAGCAGATGAAAATCCTGAACCGTGAGCCCAGTAACGGTTAGGAACAAGTCCGGTTCAATTTTGGTGATGACATCGCGGAGTGTGTTCTCCCGAAAATCCGTGAGATACATAAAAGCTGGGATACGGGTTGCAAACTTAATTAACTTTTCTTGAACGAGTTTGCGCTTCGATTTATATTCCCTTTCTTCAGCGGTAAGTTCTTTTTTTTCTTTGTCCGTCAAGTCGTGCTCTTTGGCCTTATTCTTGAGGTCTTTAACTTTGTCGCTCTTATTGATTATTGTCTCAATCACATTGTCGCCTAGCGCACGCCACCCTTCGATACTCTCGACCGCAGCCATGGCCTCGGCGTTATCCATGATCCGTCGCAGCGTGTCGTTGTCCACGTTCACAAGAAGTGCGCTCTCCCACTTACGCGCTAATAATGTTGCTGAGGTACCTGCCATCGCGATATCGAGGATCCCGCCGGCGTCAATCTGGGTCATGTTTGCACCGTCATAGGCCAGAACAGGTAGGAACGAAACGAGGTCCTTCACCGCATTCTCCGGATTGGGCTCATTGGGTGACAAACCAATACCGTATTCAGAAAGTTGACGGAGTGCGCGCGTTGGCGCAAAGTCAAAAACAAAACAGATAGGTTTGAGGATTTCTTCTTCGTTTGGGTTGGTTCCGTTGGGGTTTCTTATGGACCAGGGCGACTGCACCCGAAACGCTGCCTGAAAATAGGTTTCCGGTGACTTTAGGTTACGCAGCATCAAAATTGATGACCATTGAGAAACCGTGACACCGGTAGTGAGTTTTCCGCAGGACAGCGTTATGGTTTTGGTATCAAATCCACTGCCGACTGCCGTGCGCACCGGCGGCAGTGCTTCTAACCCAATTCCTGCCGAAGCCCCAGCCGACACCACAAGCTTATATTCGTGCCAAAACGTGTTGTGCTTTTCCTTCAATAGATTTGCTATTGCATGGCAGCCTGCGACGTTTGGTAAAAACCAAAATGAATGTTGAAGGTAAGGCAATAAACGTACATCTGAATAAGGAAAAGGTGGCCGCGCTCCAGTCTTAAGACTTTCTACTGTTGCGGGAGCGTACTGCCCTCGAATGATATCCAGCCACTTCTGGACGTCGCTCTTGTGTTTAAACTGCGCTTCTTTACCTGTCCCAGTAGCCGTGAAGAACTCATTTAAGTCGAACTCATCAAACTCTCCCGCACTTGCGACCGTTAACAACTCATCAGGCATTTGGTATGTCAGCAACCGCATCTGTGGCAACGCGCCGTAGGGGTTCCATTCGCTAGGATGGTTTCGGGCAAACTCTGCCTTGGCTCTCTGCTCGTCCGTGTACGTCCAGTTAAAGATTTGCTCTTCAATGAATTCACCTGTTGCCAGCGCTTTGAAAGGCGTCCCAGAAAGATAGAGATAGGCCCGCGTAGTGATGGGGAGAAACTCACTTTCCTTCTGAGACAGAACAGTAAGGTCCTCGTTTACTTCATCCAACCCGGCTGCATACTCAAGCGTAGTCTCCTTCTTTGAAACCGCCGCATCCTCACCTTCGAAGAGCTCTTTTGCGGTATCTCGCCACGCGCCGAAATGATATTCGTCGAAGACGACGAGGTCCCAATTGATTTGGTGGAGCCACTCATTCTTCGGCTTTATATTTCCTGCTGCATCGCGACCCAACAGGTCCTGAAATGAGCCAAAATAGACGACTGGTTTTGCACTGTCGATTTGAGTCGGGTCACCACCAGAATTTTTAGATAGATATTGCCAACCATCAAAGTCTACGTGACTCTCAAGGTCTGTCTGCCAAGCATCTTCTACAGCAGGTTTGAAAGTCAGCACGAGCACACGCTTTGCGCCAATTCTTTTCGCTAATTGATAGCTTGTGAAGGTCTTCCCGAAGCGCATCTTCGCGTTCCAGAGGAAGCGAGGAACTGCGTGTGCATCTTCCGACCAGCGAGACAAAAAATACTCATGCGTCACGATTACCGCATCGGATTGCTCTTGGCGCATGGGGAAAGACTGGTGACGATTGCCACTAAGCTTTTTCCCTGTCCGAATCTCGGAGAGTACGGTTTTTAAATCACTGATCGTGCAACGCATCCATTCTAGTTCACTGTTCACAAAGCCTTTCCTGGCAAGCGCGGCACGCACTTCATGATCGGTGAAGACAGTTCCATCGTCTCGTTCAGCAGGTTCGTCCAATTCAATACGATAGTTCTTGATGGCTGCCGTCTTAAGCTGCTCAGCTACACGCCGTTTTACGTCGCGAGTAGTTTGCCCGACCTTGAGAAGGTCCGCATGCGCGTTATCATCAATCGAATAGGCATATATGCGCGGGCGCGCCTCGGGCTTTGGAGCAAGAATTTCTTCAATAGACCTACTCATCAGCCTGGCCCATTGGACGGATCATGCTGTTAATAAACGCAATTTCCTGCTCCGAGATGTCATATTTCTCGTATAGCATCTCATCGGTCCAAGTCTCATCCCAAGACTGCTGCGGAACCCACGAGTATGTTGATCGCAAAGCGTGCTGCGTAATCTTTCTTAGCGACACGAGAAAGCGAAAGAATCGGGTTCTATAGTAACTAGTAAAACTCTTGGCATCACGCTCTGATATAAACGGCGAGACTACCAAATATGACTGCGTACATGCCGAAGGCGGCGCGGCGACAATTTCCTTACCAAGGATTTGGTGTGGGAAATTTTCTCCCGCTCCGTAAGCTTCTGGGACTAATACTTTCCATACATCAATCTCGCCCATGTTTTTTCGGATTTTTTCCCGTTCAATAAAGCCAGTAGAGCGCTTTCCGCGGCTGATCAGATGAAGCGCTATTCGTCCAGCTCCGTCCTTCTCGCTCCACTCCGAGAAATTTGTTGCTATACCGAAAGGAGTATCACCGGATACGAGTTCGACCATTGAAGGCTCGTTCTTTGCCAAGACCTTCCTGAGAATTGCCACCGCACGCTCATCACGGACCAATACATCAAACTCGCCCAACTGCCGATTCTTTTGAAGACCTTCAACACCTCCTGATACCTGCGTAATGTCGCAACCTCCGTTGTGAGATGCGTCCCAAAGGAAGTAACAGACTCCTCCCTTGATTTGAACTCCCGGAAACGCGTCACCAGAATCGCGATAGTCTGAGAGACGGCGGAGCTGCCCGCTATTGAGCATTTCCTTTCGAAATTCGTCGAGGCCTCGTCCGCCAGCAAGCCAGCGAGATGGAATCACCATTGACAAATACTTGGGCTCAAGCTTTTTCGCCTGCTCAACAAAGAGGTGATAAATGGAAGAATCACTTGAGCCACCCGCCCCACCCTTCATCTGATATGGGGGGTTACCTATAATAACGTCAAACTGCATGTTGCCTCCAAATAACTCGGCAACCCGAGCCTTTATGTTGTCGGTGTGGATGAACGCATAGGCATAATTTTCACGCCCTTCGTCACGGTCCAAAATTACTTTAGGTGCACCACAGAACTCACACTTCGTCTCGCCCCAAGCGTGCTCTGTGCGTTCAAACCAAATATTACCTGCGTCGTTAGAAAAGCTTGCGGCTATTGAATGTTCGCTGTTGGCATGCTTCGAGCAATATACACTCCGCCGCGCCAGCAGGCTGGTCAACTTGGTGATACCAATGCCGAATACCTGCTTAGTAAGTATATGATCGACACGCTCTTGAATGTCTGGAAACTCGCTGGCCAGTCCCAGGGTGAGACGTCTGGTAATCTCGCGAAGGAAAACTCCCGATTTCGTGCATGGGTCGAGAAATGTCACATTCCCGTCAGCCCAAATGTCTGCACCACTATGGTCAGCCGCCCAACTCTCAGCCAAATCCTCCAGCATACGGTTTGCAAGTTCAGGCGGCGTAAAGACTTCGTCATTCGATAAGTTCGCAATGCAGGTCAGCACATCGGGGTTGCGCCCGCGCAGGGCAAAACTAGCTTGCATTGAACCGCCCCGGGATTGCCGGAGGCAATTTTGTTTAAGTTACGCTGCCATATCGGTTTCGTCCAGCATGGCGTAATAGTTTTTCTCGGCTTCTACAGGCGGGATGTTGCCGATGGGCTCAAGCAGTCTTTTGTTGTTG
>NZ_JBDNHC010000103.1:0-5139 GCF_041689005.1 Sneathiella sp. | reverse complement strand
ATGTCACGCTGGGCCTGCCGATCATCCGCACGTCCCCCGATCACGGCACGGCGGAGGATATCGCCGACAAGGGCATCGCCAACCCCGCGAGCCTGATCGCCGCCCTTCGGATGGCGGGCGAGATGGTGGCGGCCAAAGATGGCTGAACAAGGCGGCGACGGCCTGCCGCCACTGCGCGAGGTAATCGGCAAATACGGCCTGCGGGCAGAGAAGTCGCTCGGCCAGAATTTCCTCCTCGACCTTAACCTCACGGGGCGGATTGCCCGCTGTAGCGGATCGCTTGTCGGCGAGACGGTGATCGAGATCGGCCCCGGCCCCGGTGGCCTGACACGGGCCATCCTGCAGCAGGGCGCCGCCCGGCTGATCGTGTTGGAGAAAGACCGCCGCTGCCTGCCCGCGCTCGCCGATATCGCCGCCGCCTATCCGGGCCGGCTTGAGGTGCTGAACGCGGATGCGCTGGAGGTTGACGAAACGGCCCTGTTCGAAGGGCAGGCGAAGATCATCGCAAACCTGCCCTATAACGTGGCGACGCCCTTGCTGATCAAATGGCTCGGGCAGCGGACGCGGTTTTCATCGCTGACATTGATGTTCCAGAAAGAGGTTGCCGACCGCCTCACTGCCGTGCCCGGCACCAAGGCCTATGGCCGCCTCAGCATTCTCTGCCAGTGGCTCTGCACGACGCACAAGGAATTCGATATCTCGCCGCGCGCCTTCACACCGCCACCCAAGGTGACCAGCACCGTGGTCCTGCTGACCCCGCGCGAGGCCCCCGCCTTTCCCGCCAGCCAGCCGATCCTTGAAAAGGTGGTCGCCGCCGCCTTCGGCCAGCGCCGCAAGATGCTGCGCGCAAGCCTCAAGCCCCTCGGCTATCCCCCGGAGGACATGCTTGCCCGCGCCGGGATCGCGCCCACACGCCGGGCGGAAGAACTCACTGTTGAGGATTTCTGCACCCTCGCGCGCATTTACGAGGCGGAGGGTGGATTTCCGTCCCTGTCCTAGTAGCCTTCGCGCAGGCGGCTGACGAAATCAACCAGCCCTGCCCGGCGGCTGGTGCGCAAGCGTTCCGCCGCGAGGATGGTTTTCACCTCCTGCAGGCATTGATCGACATTCTCATTGACGACGACATAGTCATATTCGCGCCAATGGCTGATTTCCTCGGCCGCCTTCGACATCCGCTGGGCGACGACTTCGTCGGAATCCTGGGCGCGGGTTTTAAGCCGCCGTTCCAGTGCGTCCGTTGAAGGCGGCAGGATGAAGATGCTGACCATGTCACTGCGGGCTTTCTGCCCCAGCTGCTGGGTGCCCTGCCAGTCGATATCGAACAGGATATCCTTGCCCTCGGCCAGCGCCGTTTCCACCGGTGCCGTTGGCGTGCCATAATAATTGCCGAACACCTTGGCATGTTCCAGAAGTTCATCGCGGTTGATCATCAGGTTGAAATCGACCGGCTCCATGAAGAAATAATCCGTCGCCTCCACCTCTCCCGGACGCGGGCGCCGGGTGGTTGCCGACACCGACATGACCAGCGCGTCATCCTCTTTCAGCAGGCCCCGCGAAATGGTTGTCTTCCCCGCCCCTGATGGCGATGACAGCACCAGCATCAATCCCCGCCGCGTCAGGGCCTCACTGCTTACAGACGGTAACATACAGCAACTCCTACTCTATATTCTGTATCTGCTCGCGCAGACGGTCGACAACAACCTTCATGTCCAGCCCGACCTGCGTCAGCTCCTTATCGTTGGCCTTAGAGCAGAGCGTATTGGCCTCGCGGTTGAATTCCTGGCAGATGAAATCGAGCCGACGCCCGACGCCCGCGGCCGATGGTCCGGCCAGCATCTCGCGGGTCGAGATGATATGGCTGGCCAGCCGGTCAAGCTCCTCGGAGATATCGGCCTTGGTGGTCAGCATCGCCAGTTCCTGTTCCAGCCGTCCGGGATCGAGTTGCCCGCCGTCAAGAATAAGCTCCATCTGTGCCTTGATTTTTGCCCGCGCGTTGTCCGGCCATTTAAGTGCGAACCCGATGGCCCGGTCAACCAGCCGCTCGATCTCGTCGAGCTGCGCCGTCAGCACGGGCAGAAGCTGTCTGCCCTCCTCCTCACGCATCGTGCCCATGACGGCGACCAGTTCCTCGGCGGACGCAAACAGTGCCGCCTCCAGCGCGTCATCGACGACCCCGGCAGAGGTGTCGGTCTGTTCGATCACGCCGCGCAGGGCCAGCATACCGTCCATGCGCGGGCGGCGGGCGCGTCCGGCATCGACATAATCCGCAGCCAGCGACAGCAACTCATCAAGAAAGGTTTCGTTGACCCGGTAGCCGCTGTCCGCCGCGGCAGTTTCAAACTGTAGGTGAAGATTGATTGAGCCGCGCTGGAAATGAGCCTTGACGAGCTTGCGCAGGCGATCCTCAAGCTGGTCGAGCCCGGCGGGCATCCGGCAGCGGATTTCAAGGCCACGACCATTAACGCTTTTCATTTCCCACAGCCATCCCGTATCGCCATGGGAGCCGCCGATACGGGCAAATCCCGTCATGCTGTTTACCGTCAATCTCACCTCACGAACCCAAATTCAAGGAAGGCTCCTGTATATCCGGTTCGGGCGGCGGTCACAAGCGCGCGGTTATTTTTTGACCGCCCCCGTCGCATCGGGCGCTTCAAGTCCGGCTTTCGGGACCGGTTCGATGTGAAATATGACGCCGTTGAACAGCCGGTGCAGACCGGCAAAGAGGATCGCCGACAACAGCCCGGCGGCAAAGGCGGCCAGATCGATCGCGAATTCAAGACGGACGGTATTTTCCGACACCCATATTTGCAGCAGCAGGAAGCAAAGAGTGCCGGTCAGCCCGCCGAGCCCGGCACGTAACGCCGGTGACTGGTGGATCGCGGCGTCGAACTGGCACCGCCGGATCAACAGCGCGACGTTAAGCGCGAGCAGCGTCAGCGCCCCGACGGCCCCCCAGAGGAAAGCGGCAATGGCATCGAAGGTCCAGGTAAGATCAGCGGCAAAATCGGCGGTGAACATCCGGTTCGCCAGCGTCCGTGCCAGCAATATCAGCGGGAAGACAGCAAGCACCAGCGCCGCGATCGCCATCGGCACCGCCCAGAGCAGCCGCGCGCCCAACCGGCTGTCGGTGAGGGTCGTGCCGTTGATGCCGAAGCCGACATGGCTTTCACTGGCGACCTTGCGGTAGGCCGCCTGCAGGCTGTGATAGGCGATGGTCTTGTCCGCCGGCCCGGTTGCCGCCGCCGCGGCGGTGATGGCGGTATCAAGCGCGTGCAAATCCGCCGCCGGCGTCGCCGCCGGATGTTCCAGAAAATAGCCTGACAGCGCCCGCGCTCGCGGCAGCAGGCGGGCCAGATCGTCATCGACCGTCGGCGAAGGGGGGCTTGGCACGGATTGTTCCACCGGTTTATCCGTCGGATCGGCGGCGGGAGCCGGCGATGTCACCGCTGC
Source organism: Sneathiella sp. (assembly GCF_041689005.1). GTDB lineage: Bacteria > Pseudomonadota > Alphaproteobacteria > Sneathiellales > Sneathiellaceae > Sneathiella. The sequence goes on along the minus strand of NZ_JBDNHC010000103.1, from coordinate 1,689 downwards.
CGGAGCGGCGGCGGCTGGTGCCACTGACGCTGCCGCCGTCTGAGTCGGAGTCGGAGCCGGAGCCGCGACAGGAGTTGCAGCGGGGGCCGTGACTGGCGCCGTAACTGGGGCTGCGACTGGGGCCGCCGCCTTTTCCGCCGCCACCTCCGCCGCGACAAGGGCCGCATCGGTCGCTGTCTGCGCCTTGATATTCTTGTTCACAAGATTGAGGGACGTCGCATCCAGCGTCGAGATTTCCTGATGCAGATCGATCAGGGCCTCGCGCAGGTCCTGCCGTTGCCGGAGCAGCATTTGAATTGTATCGGTACTGACAGCCATGAACGCCAATTCCCTCCGTCGTTCCTGTGATGGAGCTAAGACGTCGGCCAATGGCAGTTTGTGTCAAATCGGTGGGGCCGCGTTATTTTTTCTGGAGTTTCCGCCATTTACGGACGTTTTTGTTATGTTCGTCCAGGGTCGCAGAAAAGGCATGGCCGCCGCTGCCATCGGCAACAAAATAGAGGTTGTCCGTTTTCTCCGGTGCCAGCACCGCCTTCAGGCTGTCGAGGCCGGGGTTGGCGATCGGGCCCTTGGGCAAGCCGGAAATCTGATAAGTGTTATAGGCGGTGGCGGTGGCGAGGTCCTTGCGGCTGAGCGGCCGGTCAAGGTCGCGCTTGCCCTCAGTGATGCCATAGGTGACCGTCGGGTCCGATTGCAGCTTCATGCCCTTGCGCAGACGATTAAGGAATACCCCGGCGACATGGGGCCGCTCGGCGGCGAGCCCGGTTTCCTTCTCGATGATCGAGGCGAGCGTGACCAGCTCCTCCGCCGTCCTTATCTCAGGCACCGAATTGTTGCCCTGCATCAACTCCGTGGTCGCCGCGGTCATGCTGGCGGCCATCCGCTCAACGAGGTCATCGCGGCTGTCACCAAGATGATAATAATAAGTTTCGGGCAGGAACGCGCCTTCGGGCATCGGTTGGGTGATCTCGCCCTCAAGCCCCTCCGCCGCCGCGACCAGCGCCCGGATTTCCCGGCTTTGCAGGCCCTCCGGGATCGTCAGCCGATGCATAACGACCTTGCCCGAGACGAACAGCGCCATCAGCGCCTCGCCGGTTACCGCCGCTGGAATATCATATTCCCCGGCTTGCAACCGCCCACTGTTGTCCTCAACCGTTACACCAAAAATAAAGGCCAAATCATTGTTTATGATATTATTTTGTTCAAGTTGACCCGCAAGCTTACGCAGGCCCGTTCCCTTTTCCAGAACGAAAACTGTCTCATTCGCGAGCGGTCCCGGTGCCGTGAACAGATGCCAGCCATAACTGACAGTCCCGGCAACCACGACGCCTGCCAGCAGAATGAGGGCAATAAGGGTATAAGCAATTGATTTCATCCTGCCCCCTTATGCCATTGGTATCTGGTTGGTCAGACCCGCTTCATCACCAGGCTGGCATTGGTGCCGCCAAAACCGAAGGAGTTGGACAGTACGGCATCCACCTTCTTTTCCTGCGCGACATTGGGGACAAGATTAATCTCGAGATTGTCCGACGGATCATTGAGGTTGATGGTTGGCGGCAGGATGCCCTCGTTCATCGCAAGGATTGAGAAGATTGCCTCGACACCGCCGGCCGCCCCGAGTAGATGGCCGATAGAGGATTTTGTCGACGACATAGCGAGGGTCTTGGAATTGCCGCCGAACAGCCGTTT
>NZ_JBDNHC010000102.1:0-33721 GCF_041689005.1 Sneathiella sp. | reverse complement strand
GCGCTGACGTTCGCCTCGACAACCGACCCGGCATCATAGCCACCGCTAAAGGGGATAAGGTCGAGACGGCTCAGGATTTCCGCTGTCGGGCCTGCTCCTTTCAGCGCGCCATTCTCAATCAACAGGACGGTATCAGCCAGGCGGCTGACCTCCTCGATAGAGTGGGAGATATAGAGGGTGGTGATGTTGAACTCGGCCTTCAACTGCTCGATCAGCGGCAGGATCTCACTTTTACGCGCAGCATCAAGACTGGAGAGCGGCTCGTCCATGATCAGGATTTTCGGGTTGCTGAGAAGCGCCCGGCCAATCGCCACCCGCTGCCTTTCGCCGCCGGAAAGCGCGGTGGGTGAGCGGTCGAGCAAGCCGCCAATCCCGAGGATATCGACGACGGTCTCGAACTTGATGACGGGCGCGCCGCGGGTAACCCGGCGGTTGCCATAGGTGAGGTTGCCGCGCACGGTATAATGGGGAAACAGGCGGTGTTCCTGAAAGACGAAGCCGACATGGCGGCGGTGAACGGGAATATTGATGCTTTTGCGTGGGTCGAACAGGGCGCGACCATCCACATGTATATGGCCGTCATCGGGCCGGATCAGTCCGGCCAGCATTTTCGCAATCAGGGTCTTGCCCGCGCCGGACGGCCCGAAGAGGGCGGTGACGCCATCGGCGGCGGTGAATTCCGCTGATAAATGAAAGCCATGAACTGATTTCTTGAGACGGATATCCAGCATCAGCGGACCCCCCGTACACGTTTGAGCGTTCGCCGGGTCAACCATTCCGACAGGGCGATGGCCGCGAAGGCGAGGACAATGGACAGGATCACCAACCGCCACACGGCCTCCTCGCTATCAGGCGACTGCAGCAGGGAATAAATGGCAAGCGGCAGGGTCTGGGTCTGGCCCGGAATATTGGCGACGAACGTGATGGTGGCACCAAACTCCCCGAGGGCGCGGGCAAAGCCAAGCGTCGCCCCGGCAAGAATGCCCGGCAGGATCAGGGGCAGGGTGATGGTCAGGAACACAGCCAGCGGTGAGCGGCCGAGGGTCTGCGCCGCCACTTCAAGATTCTGGTCGACCGCCTCGATCGCCTGGCGGATGGCGCGGACGATAAACGGAAAGGCCATGACCGCGGTCGCGGCGACAACCCCCTTCCAGTTGAAAATCAGGGAAATGCCGAACGCCTTGTTGATCCAGCCACCTATGAACCCGTGATTGCCGAGGGTGAGCAGCAGCAGGTAGCCAACGACCACCGGCGGCAGGACGATGGGCAGATGGACGATGACGTTGAGCACGGTCTTGCCGTAAAACTCCCGCCGTGCCAGCAGCCAGCCGACCCAGATCGCGGGCAGCAGCGAGACGGCCACGCACCAGAGGGCGACTTTAAGCGAAAGCAGGATAACGCCGAGTTCTGCCGCTGACATGCCTACGCCTCCGGTTCTTTGGCCCCGTACATTTCCTCGGGGGGAATTTCGACTTCGCTGATAATCTCCGGCGAGCCCTCGCGGATCGCGGTGAAGAAGCAGTTATGGCGGCCGGTATGACAGGCGGGGCCTGTCTGGTCCACCAGAACCAGCAGGGTATCGCCGTCGCAATCGAGGCGCAATTCCACCAGCCGCTGGATATTGCCCGAGCTTTCGCCTTTGCGCCAGAGGGCGGCTCGCGACCGCGACCAGTAGCAGACACGCCCGGTTTGCAGGGTTTCCTGCACTGCCTCGCGGTTCATCCAGGCCATCATCAGCACCTCGCCGCTGTCATGCTGCTGGGCGATCGCGGGGACGAGCCCGTTCTGGTCGAAAGTGATTCTCTTCAAATATCCGCTGCCCATTCGCCGATCCTGTCTTTACCTGCTCCGGGCCCGTGTCTTGGGGCCGTCCCGGTCGGTGCCGTGAAATATACTCTGTTTACACGGATTTCCGAGGCGAATCATGCGTTTGATTCGAAAAGGAGCAATTATTTTATCGCTGCCGCCCGGGCAAAACCGGATTCGAGGTCGTCAATCAGATCCTCGATCGCCTCAAGACCGATATGCAGACGCAGCAGCGGGTTGCTGTTATCCCATTTGGTTGCGGTGCGATACTGGGACGGATCGGCAAGAATAATCAGGCTTTCATAGCCGCCCCAGGAGTAGCCCATGCCAAATAGCTTCAGGTGATCCATGAAGGCGGCCATCGCTGGCTTCGACAAGGGTTTAAGTCGGAATGAGAACAGGCCGGAGGAGCCGAGGAAATCCCGTTTCCAGATGGCATGGCCGGGATCGTCCGGCAATCCCGGATGAAGCACGGAATGAACCTCGGGGCGGCCCTGCAGCCATTCGGCAATGGCGAGGGCATTCGACATATGCTGCTTGAGCCGTACGGACAGGGTGCGGATGCCGCGCTGGGCGAGATAGACATCATCGGGTCCGGCAGTCTGGCCAAAATTATTGGCGCCCTTCTGCAGGGTCGGCCAGCAGTCTTTTGTTGTGGTCACCGCGCCGAGCATGACATCAGAATGCCCGACAATATATTTGGTGCCCGCCTGGATGGAAATATCAACCCCATGGGCGAATGGTTTGAAGAACAACGGCGACGCCCAGGTATTGTCCATTATGACAAGCACGCCCTTGGCGTGGGCGGCTTTCGCGATTGCCGGGATATCCTGCATCTCAAAGGTTTGTGAGCCCGGGGCCTCGGTGTAGACATAGCGTGTATTGGGCCGGATCAACTCGGCGATACCCGCGCCGATGAGGGGATCATAATAGGTGACCTCGACCCCGAAGCGGGTCAGCACACTGTCGCAAAATACCCGGCTCGGGCCGTAGACGCTGTCGGTCATCAGGACGTGATCGCCGCTTTCGACAAAGGCCATCATGGCAGTGGCGCAAGCGGCCAGGCCAGAGGGGAAAACCTGCGTCCGGTATCCGCCCTCAAGCTCGGAGATGGCATCTTCCAGCGACCAGGTCGTCGGCGTGCCGATCCGGCCGTAGGAGACAACCCGTTCGCCGGCGGCCCGTGCGGCATGCGTTTTCTGTAATGCCTCCAGGGTCGGATAGAGGATGGTCGAGGCGTGATAAACGGGGATGTTGACAACGCCAAAATTGGCCTCCGGATCGCGTCCGGCTACGACTAGTTTTGTTTCATCTTTCATTGGGAATTGGCCTGCTATTCGTGGGTGGAATACTGATTGTTGATATAGGAACGAGCCGGAGTTTGAAAGTCCAAATTTTCCCGCCGCCGAAATCCCCGCAAGTAATTTTTTCGCACCTGCAATAAATTTTTACGTTGACGCGTGGACTAAAAATACTATCGTCAAAGACTTAGGAAGTCATGATAAGTTAGATTATGACTTTCAGATGTAATTCACCGAAGTGCTCAGGATAAGGGTACAGTACTCAATGGAAGTATGTGATTTGCAAAAATAAATACTGACGAGAATTATGGACAGGAAGGTCATTTCATGAAAAAAGCGAGTTTTTTTGCTGTCGCAGCAACAGCGACATTTATGGCGACGGCTGCGACCGCTGCAACCCTTGATGACGTGAAGGCAAAAGGTTTCATCCAATGTGGTGTCACCACCGGTCTTGCCGGTTTTGCCGCACCGAATAACGAAGGCAAGTGGGAAGGGTTCGACGTTGATTTCTGTCGCGCCATGTCCGCGGCCATTTTTGGTGATCCGGACAAAGTGAAATATACCCCGACAACAGCGAAGGAGCGGTTTACCGCGCTTCAGTCAGGGGAAATTGATGTATTGGCCCGTAATACCACATGGACCTACAGCCGCGACGTCAAGCTTGGCTTTGAGTTCGCCGGCGTCAATTACTACGATGGACAGGGCTTCATGGTCAAAAAGAAACTTGGCGTGAAATCGGGTCTTGAACTTGATGGCGCTCGTGTCTGTGTTCAGTCCGGGACAACAACCGAACTGAACCTCGCCGATTATTTCACCGCCAACGGCATGAAGTATGACTCGGTCGTGTTCGACAGTGCCGACGAGGTGCGCGAAGCTTACCTCAAAGACACCTGCGACGTTTACACGACAGACCAGTCAGGCCTCTATGCGCAGCGCTCGGTTGTCCCGAACCCGGAAGATCATGTGATTCTGCCGGAAATTATTTCCAAGGAACCGCTTGGCCCGCTCGTTCGCCACGGCGACAATGAATGGGGTGATATCGCACGTTGGACATTGAATGCCATGATCGATGCCGAAGACCTGGGCGTGACGTCGAAGAATGTGGACGACCTGAAAGCGAACACCAAGAACCCGGAAATCCAGCGTATGCTGGGCACGTCCGAAGATCTTGGATCGCAAATGAAGTTGTCCGCGGACTGGGCCTATAACATCATCAAGATGGTGGGTAACTACGGCGAAGTCTTCGAACGCAACCTTGGACTATCAACGCCTCTTCATATCGAACGGGGTCTGAACGCCCAGTGGAATAAGGGTGGTATCCTTTACGCACCGCCGCTGCGTTAAGACCAAGACGCGAATATTATGCCAAGGGAGTGCATGACCTGTTTCGGCCGGACATGTACTCCCTTTGCTTTTTATCAGCCGTATTCACAACAACCCTTGGGGAGGACGTAGTTTATGACGGCAGAAGCAGCAGATCTTGAAGTTGCCAAGATCAACAGGTTTCGGGACCCGCGATTCCGGGCCATAGGATACCAGGTCATTGTTATCCTGTTAATCGCCGCCTTCGTCTGGTATGTCGGACATAACACGGCAATAAATCTCAACAAGCGTGGGATCTCATCCGGTTTTGGCTTTTTGAGCCAGCCCGCGGGATTTGGCATCGGTATTGTCCTGCTAATGGACTACAGCAGCCAGACATCGACCCATTTTGATGTTCTGCTTATCGGCATTATCAATACGCTGGCGGTATCGCTGGCCGGTATTTTCCTGGCAACCCTCACCGGGTTCCTGTTCGGTATCATGCGGTTGTCCAGCAACTGGATGATCAGCAAGATCGCCACCGTCTATATCGAAGTGGTGCGCAATATCCCGCTCCTGGTCCAGCTCATGTTCTGGTATTTCGCCGTTCTGGTGGTGCTGCCCGTCGTTGGCGACAGCTACCGCCTTGGAGAGAGCTTTTTCGTCAACAATCGCGGCGTTAATTTCCCGGCGATGATCCCCACAGACGGGTTCTGGGTTCTTCCGGTCTCGCTTCTCGTGGCGATTGTCCTGTCGATCGTTATCGCCAGATGGTCCCGCCGTCGCCAGAACCTGACCGGACAGTTGTTCCCGGTTCTCTGGACGAGTATCGGGCTGATTATCATCCTGCCGATCTTTGCCGCCTTCGTCATGGGCCATCCCTTTGACATGAGCTATCCGGAATTTGGTCGTTTCAGTATCCGGGGGGGCTGGTCGTTCGAGCCGGAATTCCTCGCCCTGCTATTTGGCCTGTCGATCTATACCGGTGCCTTCATCGCGGAAATTGTTCGCTCCGGCATCAATTCAGTGAGCCACGGCCAGTCCGAGGCGGCGCATTCACTGGGTCTGCGTCCGGGTATGACGACGCGGCTCGTTGTCCTGCCGCAGGCTCTCCGGGTGATCGTTCCGCCGTTGACAAGCCAGTATCTGAACCTGATCAAGAACTCCTCCCTTGCCACCGCCATCGGCTATGCGGATGTGACGGCGCTGTTTGCCGGGACATCGCTCAACCAGCCCGGCCAGGCGATTGAGGTGATTTTCATAACCATGCTGTTCTATCTCTCCATAAGCCTGCTCATTTCGATGTTTATGAACTGGTACAACACTCATATCGCATTGGTGGAGAGATAAGATGGCCATTGTAAAAACAGAACGCCATGAGGATATGCCACCGCCTGTCTCGCAAACCGGGGTGATTGGCTGGCTGCGGGAGAATTTATTCTCCAGCCCGCTGAACGGGTTGTTGACACTCATCTCGATCTACGTTGCCTGGGTGGCCCTCAGCGGGATCATCAATTACGCCTTTATCCATGCAAACTTTGCCGGGGAAACCCGGGCCGACTGTACGGATAGTGGCGCCTGCTGGGTTTTTATCAAGGCGCGGTTCGGCCAGATCATGTATGGATTTTATCCCCCTGAGGAACGCTGGCGGGTCGATGTCGGCTACGTGCTCGGGGCGATCGGGCTGTTCGCGATCCTCTCCGATGTGGTCAAGAACAAGAAATGGCCCGCGGTCTATATGTTCGGCGTCTATCCGGTGATCTGCTTCTTCCTGTTTTCGGGCGGGTATTTTGGGTTGCCGACCGTTGAAACCTCTGAATGGGGCGGGTTGTTCCTGACTCTGGTCCTGGCCTCGGTCTCGATTTTCGTTGCTCTGCCGCTCGGGATCGTCCTTGCGCTTGGCCGCCGCTCCGATATGCCGATCGTCCGCATGCTCTGCGTCGGGTTTATCGAGCTGATCCGCGGCGTGCCGCTGATCACGGTGCTGTTCATGGCGTCGGTCATGCTGCCGCTGTTCCTGCCCGAGGGGGTTAATTTTGACAAGCTCCTGCGGGCGCTGGTCGGCATGTCGCTGTTCTCGGCGGCCTATATGGCCGAGGTTGTTCGCGGCGGGTTGCAGGCCATACCCAAGGGTCAGCTGGAAGCGGCGAAAACGCTGGGGCTTGGATATTGGCAGGCCATGGCATTAATCATCCTGCCACAGGCGCTCAAGATCTCGATCCCGTCCATCGTCAACACCTTTATCGGCCTGTTCAAGGATACGACGCTGGTACTGATCATCGGGCTTCTTGACCTTCTGTCCATCGTCAAGGCAGGAACCACGGATAAGGAATGGGTCGGGATGGCCACGGAAGGGTACGTCTTCGTGGCGGCCGTCTTCTGGGTATTCTGTTTCAGCATGTCACGTTACAGCATCTGGTTGGAGCATAAACTCCACACCGGCCACAAAAGATAGGGAGGCAGAGATATGAGTGAAGCCGCCGCTGCGAACCAGCAAAGCGATGTTGCAATCCAGCTTATCGGGATGCACAAATGGTATGGGGAATTCCATGTCCTGAAGGATATCAACCTGACCGTCGAACGGGGCGAGAAGATTGTTGTCTGCGGCCCGTCCGGGTCCGGCAAGTCAACGATGATCCGCTGTATCAACCGCCTTGAGGAGCATCAGCAGGGCCAGATTATCGTTGACGGGATCGAGCTGACGAACGATGTGAAGAAGATCGACGAAATCCGCCGCGAGGTCGGCATGGTCTTCCAGCATTTCAACCTGTTCCCGCATCTGACCGTGCTGGAGAATTGTACGCTGGCGCCGATCTGGGTGCGGAAAACCCCGAAGGCCGAGGCCGAGGCCGATGCCATGAAGTATCTGGAGCGGGTGAAAATCCCGGAGCAGGCGCTGAAATATCCGGGCCAGCTTTCCGGTGGGCAGCAGCAACGCGTTGCCATTGCCCGCTCGCTCTGCATGAACCCGCGCATCATGCTGTTTGATGAGCCGACATCGGCGCTCGACCCGGAAATGATCTCCGAAGTGCTGGACACCATGATCAGTCTCGCCGAGGAAGGCATGACGATGATCTGCGTGACCCATGAAATGGGCTTCGCCAAAACCGTCGCCGACCGGGTGATGTTCATGGATGCCGGTGAGATTATCGAGCAGGCGCCGCCTGAGGAATTCTTCGAAAACCCGCAAAGTGAACGCACCAAGCTGTTCCTCAGCCAGATCCTGCACAACGCCTGACCGCAATACCCCGCAAAAAAGCCCGGCATTCGCGCCGGGCTTTTTTGTGTCGAACGGGGAAAGAGGATAATTATTTTGCAATAATTAATTGTTTTGTATTATTTAATTATAATAATTTGGTGTTTCTGAAGTACAGGTGAGGGGATAATTTGTATAAATATTTCTTGAAATTAATGTCGGTGTCGCTTGTGATACTGCTTTGCACCGCCTGCTCTCATAAATACAGGGTGGATTCACTGTCGACACCAGAGAAACTCATTCCTGTGAATAGCCATTACTACGTGATGATGGCGGCAGACGGCCATTTTGGCGGAACACAATATGTGGGTTCTGGGGTCATGGTGACGGATGCAGTCAGCATGGTATTACAGCAGCATCAGGGTGGAGTTACGAAAGCAACCTCGCTGGAAACGCTAGAACAGGCGCTGGAACGGGCAAACACCCAGAATATCGAGTACGTATTTCGCCCCCTCATCGTGCATTGGGAGGATCGGGCGACTGAATGGAGTGGCAGACCGGACCGCATAACGATGCGATATACAATCTTTGACGCCAAGACAGGAAAGGAAATCGCCTCAACCCTTGAGAGCGCGAGCAGTAAATGGGGAACATTCGGCGGTGACCATCCGCAAGACCTTGCACCGCAGACGGTTGAAGATTTTATCAACAGTGTATCAGGCTGAATAGGCAACAGCACCTATCGATAGTCAGCTTCCCGTCTCGAGAGCCTTCCAGTATTTTGTGTTGAGCTTGCCGATCAGGCGGTCGTGCCAGCTGCCGAGGCATTGGCGGAAGGTGAGGCTGCCGGCGGCGGTTCGGTCATAGCATTCGCCGATGACCGCATTGGCATTGTCCTGCGCGGGGCTCGAGAAGCCCGAGCCCCGGACAATCTCGTCATAGCGCGCCTTGGTCGCGGCCCGGGTCTCATCGCTCGCGCGGCCCTGAAGGGGCAGGCGGTTGATGGCCTGGTTGATCAGTTCCGCCGCGCCGCGCTTGCCAGTGTCCTGATCGACCAGCTTTGCCGCGAGCTCGCGGAGGGGGCCGGTGGCAAGGGCGATATCCTCATCGGTTTGCGGGTGAATATCGTTGGCGAACGGCATCGGCACGATGGTGATATTTTCCGGCACCGAGATCTGCACTGTCAGCGGGCCGTATTTCTTCAACTCGTTCTTGCGAAAGCCGACCCGGATGGCGTTATGGCCGCGTGCGCTCTCGATTTTAAGCGCGAGATGATCGAGCGAAATCTCCTGTCCCGCGGGCGTCATACCGGTCAAGATCAGATGTCGGTCGCCATGCACATAATAGGCGGTGCCGGGATTGGGGGAGCCGCGATGCTCCTGCAGGCAGATAGCGGTAAGCTCGACACTGCAGTCGGCGCCCTCGCATTCCATCGGCATTTTAAGGTCGGTTGAGGCCACGGACAGGATCTGCGGGGCGGCCCAGGTAGATGCGGCGGCCAGCGGCAGGGTGCCGAGGGCGAGGATGATGGGTAAAAACGCGCGTTTACAAGAGAGTTGCATTCCCATGGCGGGCACTCCAGCTGCAAAAATGAGCTGTTTTCTATATATCAGGATAAAATAATATGACTGACAGGTCAAGGCTGCAGGTGCAGCCTCCCGAGAATTTGATCAGGGGATCTCGACCGGGTCGATCTCGATTTCATGCTGGCGAACCGGCTCAAACCCCGACCGCTGATACATGGGCAGAGCCTTCGGGTGATCGAGGGTGCAGGTGTTGACGGTCACGCGCTCCGGGTCCTTGTTCCAGGCCTCGTCCAGCACCCAGTTGAGGAAATAGGGGCCGAGCCTCATGCCGATGAACTCGGGCATGATGCCGAAATAGGCGAGATCAACAACCGCCGGCAACCCGGCGGCATTCAGTTCGGCGTAGCCTGCGGGCACCCCGCGGATAGAGAGAACATAAATCTCTGTGTCCGGATTCGAGATAATTTTTTCAAGCTCTTCGTCACTGAGCAGCTTCCGATCGATCCAGGCCCAGTCCCGTCCCACCGTATCATAAAGATAGCGATAGAAGGAAACGGTCGGGTTTTCCGCCCGGATAATCGCGTGTGGCGCGCTCGGCGGCGGCGGGGGATTACCAGATAGCGACCGCTCCTGCATTTCGAGATAGGTAATGGTCACAGGCCATTTGCCCATCGCGGTTGGTTCAGGTGGTCGTTTAATCGGCATGGCTATTCCTGGTATCCACTGGTGTGGTTTCGTCCGACGCCCACTCGGTCCAGGATCCGTCATAGACGGAAACCCGGTTATGGCCGAGCAAATGCAGACCAAAGGCAAGAATGCAGGCGGATATGCCTGACCCACAGGATGTAATCACAGGTTGTTTTAAATCAAGGCCTGTTTCCGTAAATAAGGTTTTCAGCCGGTCGGCGGGGAGCAGGGTCCCGTCGGTGCTGTTAAACATTTTATTATACGGCAAATTGAAGGATGACGGGATATGGCCGCTGCGCAAGCCCTCACGCGGTTCGGCTTCCGTGCCGTCGAAACGGCCTGGGGAGCGGGCATCGAGTACTTGCTCGCGTCCCGTGGTCAGGTTGCGGCTGATCTGATCCTTCTCGCGGAGCATGAAGTTATTGATGCGGGAGGTGAAATGCCGCTCGGCGGGCATGACCGGGACATCGTCAACCGGGCGTCCCTCGGCCTTCCATTTCGGCAGGCCGCCATCGAGGATGGCAACATCATGATGCCCGAACAGGCGCAGCATCCACCAGGCGCGGGCGGCGCTGAGCAGGCCGGAGCCGTCATAGATGACGATCCGGTTGCCGTCGCCAAGGCCCAGCTTCCGCATCCGGCTCGAGAATTTTTCCGGGCTCGGCACCATATGCGGGAGCGAATTGTCGGTATCGGAAATGTCGTTGATATCGAAGAACACCGCTCCTGGAATATGCTCCTCGTCATATTCCGCGCGCGGATCGCGTTTTGTCGCCGGCATATACCAGGAGGCATCGACAATGCGCACGTCGGGGCCCGAGGCATGTTTCGACAGCCATTCGGTGGAGACTAGGGAGGAGGGGTTTACGTATGACATGATGCTTCTCACTCTTGGAACCGGGTCTAATGAATATCTTCGTCGAATATTAGCGACACGCGGCGGTTTTGCCGACCCTTCTTTTCAATTTTTCTGACCCGGACCGCGCCAATCTCCGACGTATTACGGACATGAGTGCCGCCGCAGGGCTGCAAATCCACGCCTGCGACCTTGATCAGGCGGATCTGGCCGCTACCGCGCGGCGGCTGCACCGACATGGTTTTCACCAATTCGGGCTGGGCATCGAGTTCCGCATCACTGATCCAGTCGCTGGTAACGTCATGATCGCCAGCAATGAGCCGGTTCAGCTCGGCGGTAATTTCCTCCTTGTCGAGCACGGCTTCGGGAAGATCAAAATCAAGGCGGCCCTTGCCATCGGAAACTTGTCCGCCGGTGACCGGGTAGGGGAGGACCGCTGACAAGAGATGCAGGCAGCTATGCATACGCATATAGCGATGACGGGTTTCCCAGTTGATTTCCGCGGTGACACGTGTGCCGACCTCCGGCAGGGTTGATCCCTCCGCGGGGACATGGACAATTTCGCCGGGGGCCTCTCCCTTGATCGCCGTCGTAATGGGAATACCGGTGCCATCCTCCAGGATCAGCTGCCCGTGATCACCCGGCTGGCCGCCGCCGGTCGGGTAGAAAACGGTCTGGTCGAGCGTGATGCCGCCGCGGTCATTGACCGCGGTGACAACCGCCGCCGTCTGAGTCTGGTAGGCGTCGTCTCGAAACAGGGGCAGGCTGGTCATGGTAGTCTCCGGTGGGGTTATATTATGTCAGCCAGGGCGCAACCGGCAGGTTCTTTTCCCGAAGCATATCAACGTCCATCAGTTTGCTAAAGTATTTTTGCGCTGTATCGCACAAAACCGTGACAATTGTATGGCCCGGCCCCATTTCCCTTGCCATATGGATGGCACCGGCAACATTGATCCCGGTTGACAGACCAAGCTGCAGGCCCTCATGGATATTGAGGTCATAGAGCGTGTTGAGCGCTTCGACGTCATCAATCTGGTAGGGGAAATCAACGGTCAGGCCTTCGAGATTGGTGGTGATTCGTCCCTGGCCGATGCCTTCGGAAATCGAGCTGCCCTCGGATTTAAGCTCGCCGTTCTTATAGAAATTGTAAAGTGCCGCTCCCATGGGATCGGCGAGCCCGATCTTGACCCCCGGGTTCTTGGCCCGGAGCGCCGTCGCCACCCCGGCAAGCGTACCGCCGCTGCCGACCGCACAGATAAAGCCGTCGATCTTGCCGTCAGTCTGGTCCCAGATCTCTGGCCCTGTCGTGTCGATATGGCCCTGGCGGTTGGCGACATTGTCAAACTGGTTCGCCCAGATCACGCCGCCATCATGGGTTTTGGCAAGTTCCTCCGCCAACCGTCCGGAATATTTAATATAATTATCCGGGTCCCGGTAGGGCTTGGCGGGAACAAGCCGTAAATCGACGCCGCAATAGCGCAGCAGGGATTTCTTCTCGTCCGTCTGGGTCTCGGGCATGACGATGACAGTTTTATAGCCCTTGGCGTTGGCGACCAGCGCAAGGCCAATGCCGGTATTCCCCGCCGTGCCCTCAACGATCAGGCCGCCCTTCGTGAGCAAGCCCTTCTCCTCCGCGTCCTTTATGATGGCGAGGGCGGCGCGGTCCTTGACCGATCCGCCGGGATTGAGAAACTCCGCCTTGCCGTATATATCGCAGCCGGTAGCCTCGGAGGCGGCGGTGAGACGGATGAGGGGGGTGTTGCCGATGCTGTCGACGAAGTCTTTGCGAATTTTCATGATGCCATTCTGTAGTTAAGGATGTTTCCCAATCTCTTACTGTTAATCTGTCAATTTACAGGAGTGCCGTCAAGGGCGGGAGGCAATTTTTCGGCATCGCAGAGGGTCGAAAGGAACGAAATGAGGCCGGAAAATTTTACAAGACCAAAGATTTCGCCTTCCAACACATAATTCAAATATTTGACAAATTTATATAAATAGTATAAACTATTAATTTACATAATGTCTTTATAATTTCAATTTGCTCAATTTTTTGGATTAAATAAAAGGCATCTTCGCGCTGGTGTTGTCCGCGACTTTCCCAAAATAATTTTTTTCCTCTTCAGGGAAAAGGGTTCCTTTTCATTATCGTGGGATTAAACCATAGATTTTCCCGGCTATTCATTTAACCGCATGGGACAGACAGAAAGCTTCCCATGTCCGAGAAACCATTACTTAGAATGTATTTGTTGCAAAGATGAGAGGTACTATGAAAGTCCAAAATCTCAAACGTGAAACGTCACTTCCCGCTGCCGGCCGTTTGCCGACATCTTCACCAACACCAGGTTCCGCAAATAGAGATACACGTGATGATCTGCCAGAAAAATGCCGATCGCGACGCCGAAAGTGCGGTTCGCGGCTTTTTTCCATGCTCAGCGATGAGCAAATTCGGGCGGCGGAAAAGATATCGCGGGGTTTTCAGCTTCGTACCGCCGGTCTTTCCGCCCGCACGCAGTCCTTCAACTGGCAGCCGAAATCGGCCTTTGTGGAATCGGGCCGGGACTATGCCCTGATGCAGCAGTTCATGTCTTGGGCGGTGGCGGTGCAGGAGGCCGGACTATCCGTCGCGGTTATTCTGGATATTCTCGTTTTCGGGAAAAGTTGCCGGACGGTGGACAAGGAAAGGAACCGGCGACATGGATTTGCCCGCGCGTACCTGTTGGAAAGCCTGCAGATTTATGAAAACCTGTTCACAAAAAACCCTGTTAGATAGAAAATGATTGACATTGGGGGAACATTAGTTTAACATATTTGTCATAGTCGAGAAATGGGTCTGGGGGAATTAAAAATTCCCGCGGGCCTTTTTTATGTCGTATCCGGACCGTCGGATAATAAAAATATAATATTTATCATATAGTTATGTACTAATTCTTATGAATTTGTATTTCCCCTATTATTGCCGATTACCATATCCAGAAAGTTTCGGCCCAAACCAAGCAAATAAATTTTACAAATGAAGACACTAAATAGAAGAATTGAAGGATTCTCTTGATGACAACTATAGAGTTCATTAAAACCGCCTTACACAATAAGGTTTTGCGACGGAACACGGCGATCCCGTTGCTTGAGGAGATCAAGCGGGCGGGCCGGATCCCTGATATCGTCGCCTTGCTCGGATCGGTGTTCCTGAAAAAGGAGGAGGAGACCGTCCGCCGGTTTGTTGCCGATGTCTTCGCCGGGGAAATTCTAGAAATTGCCGACGGCGCCAATGATAATGAGCCCACCGCCGCCGCGGACAAGGAAAACATCGCCCGCTCCAAGCTGCGTATCGATACCCGCAAATGGCTGATGGAGCATTTCGCCCCGGCGCAATACGGGGCCACGCCGACGGCGGCCAATGATGGCGGTAAACGCTCGTTGTTTGCACCGCGTTTGTACCTGCCCGAAAATGGCCGAAATTAAACCGCAGCCGGGCCCGCAGGAAATGTTCCTCGCCAGCCCGGCGGATATCGCCATCTATGGCGGCGCGGCCGGGGGCGGCAAAAGCTTTGCGCTGCTGATGGAACCGCTCCGGCATATGGCCGATGACAGCTTTAACGCCTTGATTTTCCGGCGGACGGCGAAACAGGTGCGCAATGAGGGTGGTCTCTGGGACAGCGCCTCGGCGCTTTATGGGACTCTCGGCGCCAAGGGCCGGGAAGGGGAGTTGTCATGGAAGTTCCCGGGTGGCGCCTCCATCAGTTTTGGTCATCTCGAGCATGAGAAAAACAAGTTTGACTGGCAGGGATCGCAATTCACCTATCTCGGGTTTGACGAGCTGACGCATTTCTCGGAAACCCAGTTCTTCTATCTGCTGAGCCGCAACCGCTCCGTCGGCAAGGCACGGCCCTATGTGCGGGCGACCTGCAATCCGGATGCGGACAGCTGGGTTGCCGATTTTATCCGCTGGTGGATCGACCCCGAAAGCGGCTATGCGATCCCGGCGCGCTCCGGCGTTGTCCGCTGGTTCGTCCGCGATGAGGATACGCTGGTCTGGGGCGATGACCGGGCGGCGCTGGAAGCGGCCTATCCCGGACAGATCGCAAAATCCGTGACTTTCGTTGCCGCCAGCATCGAGGATAACCGGATCCTGATGGACCGGGATCCGGGTTACCGCGCTAATCTGGCGGCCCTTTCCACCGTTGATCGCGAGCGGTTGCTAAAGGGCAACTGGAAAATCCGGCCAAGCGGCGGGCAGTATTTCCGGCGCAGCTGGTTCCCGGTGGTTGCCGCTGCCCCGGCTGAGGCCCGCCGCGTGCGTGGCTGGGACCTGGCCGCGAGTCATGCACAAACGGGCGCCATCGTCGATTGGACCGCCGGGGTGCGGCTCGCCTGTGATCGGCAGGGCCTGTTCTATGTCGAGCAGGTTGAGCGGTTCCAGGGCTCCCCCAACCAGGTCGAGCAGGCAATCCGTAATCTCGCCCTGAGCGACGGCGGGCAGGTGAGTATCGCCCTGCCGCAGGATCCGGGACAGGCGGGGAAAGCCCAAACACAGGCGCTGGTGCGTTTGCTCGCGGGCTTCCGGGTCCGCAGCCAGCCGGTGACGGGCAGCAAGATTGTCCGGGCAATGCCGTTTTCGGCGCAGGCCGAGGCGGGCAATGTCCGGCTGGTTTCCGGCCCGTGGAATGCGGCGTTTCTCGCGGAGCTTGAGAATTTTCCGGCGGGCCGCCATGACGATCAGGTCGACGCGGTCTGCGAGGCCTTCAACGCGCTTACGCAAATCAGTCAGAAATCACAACAGGATATGTATTCATGAATGATCCTTCCAAATCGTCGCATCTTTATGATGCCATGGCCGCGAAATGGGCGCTGCCACAGGCGCTGATGGGGGGCACGCTCGCGCTCCGGGCGGCCGGAACCCGCTTCCTGCCGCGTCATCCGGCGGAAAACAGCCTGATCTATGCCGAGCGGGCCAGTCGGTCAACGCTGCGCAATTATTTCCGCCGCACTGTGCAGAAACTGACCGGCCGGGTCTTTGCCGAGCCGCTGATCCTGTCCGATGACATCCCGGACGAGCTGGTCGCCATTCTGCGCAATATCGATCTTGTCGGGCGCGGGCTGAATGTCTTTGCCCGCGACTGGTTTCAGGATGCACTGATCAATGGCCTCTCCCATGTGCTGGTCGATTTCCCCGTGGCGGCAGGCGGTGCGTCCCTCGCCGAGGAGCGTGATAATGGCGCACGGCCCTATGCGGTGCATGTCAAGGCCGACCAGTTGATTGCCGCGCAATGGGACAGCCGTGGGGGTGATAAAATCCTGAAGCAGGTCCGCATCCACGAGAAAACCCTCCGCTATCAAGGCTTCGAAGAGATCGAGCAGGAACAGATCCGGGTGCTGACGCCGGACCACTGGCAGCTTTACCAGCAGGATAAACGCGGAACCTGGGTTGAGGTCGACGCCGGTGACAACAGCCTTGGCCGCATCCCGCTGGTCACGCTCTATACGGAACGCAAGGGATTTTTGCAGGCCGATCCGCCGCTTGAGGATCTCGCCTTTCTCAATCTCGAGCATTACCAGATCCGCTCCGACCAGCGCAACGCGCTCAATGTCGCGTCCTTCCCGATCCTGGCGGCCTCCGGCTATAACCCCGAGATTGACGGCCCGATCGAGGTTGGCCCCAACAAGGTGCTGACGACGACTGAGAGCGAGGGAAAATATTACTATGTCGAAAGCTCCGGCGCGGCGCTGGAGGCGGGCGCGCGCGAGTTGGAGGCGCTCGAAAATGCCATGCACCTGTTCGGACTGCAGTTCGAGACGGCGAAAGCAATGGAGACAGCAACCGGGCGCGCCCTCGATGCCGCTGATGCGATCTCGCCGCTCGCCAGTATGGCCATGAACCTGGAGGATAGCCTGAACGCGATGCTGGCCCTGCTAGCGGGCTGGATGGATATTCGGCACAGCGGCACCATTGGTGTAAGCGCAGGCTTTGGTGGTCGCAATTCTGGCGCCGCCGATCTTGATTTTTTGATGGAGGCGAGAAAGCTCGGCGATGTCAGTCGTGAGGACTT
The DNA here is from genome assembly GCF_041689005.1 of Sneathiella sp. Classification (GTDB taxonomy): domain Bacteria; phylum Pseudomonadota; class Alphaproteobacteria; order Sneathiellales; family Sneathiellaceae; genus Sneathiella. The sequence continues at coordinate 17,003 of NZ_JBDNHC010000102.1, read as the reverse complement.
GCTGCGCGAGGCGAAATCCCGGGGCCTACTCAGCGACAGCCTAAAGGTCAATGCTGCCCCGGATTGAGATACCGAGCCCCTGAAATTAACCGAAACACAGCCCCATTTTTGGGGCTTTTTTATTGAGGTTTTCCATGTTTGACTTTCCTGAAACCGTTGCCGACCTGACCGCTGTTCCCGACATCTACCACGGCCTCTATCAACCGGTCGAAGTGGGTTTCGCACTCGATCCGGCGCTGGCCGAAAAACTCGATGTGTCGGGCCTCGTCTCGGCGCTTGAAAAGGAGCGCGGCGCCAATCGGACGCTGGAGAAGGAACTGGACGGCTGGCGCCAGCTCGGGCCGACACCGGAGGAAGCCTGGCAGCAGAAATCCGACGCCCTGAACGCCGAGCTCTCCGAGTTGTTCGAGGCGGTTCTGACTGAAAAGGACGCCGAGATCACGCGGCTGAAAGCCAGCAATACCGAGTTCCTGATTACCAGCCGCGCGACCGAAGCCCTACTGGCAGCGGGGGCGCTGCCCGAATTACTGATGCCGCATATTCGCGCGGCGATCATGGTTGTCGAGGAGGCGGGAGAGCCCGCTCTCAGGGTTGCCGGGCCCGATGGCACTTTGCGCGAGAAAAGCGACGGCGTGCCGATGACGGTCGCCGATCTGGTCAGCGAGATGCGCGCCTCCGCCGTCTTTGCCCGCGCCTTCGATCCAACTGGAAATCGCGGTAGCGGCATGGACCCGGCCGGAGTGCCGGTACGGCTTTCGGCCATCAATGGCCATAACCAATGGGCGGTCAACGCCCGTATCGAGGATATCGCAACCGGGAAGGTCGCGGTCTCACTCTAGGGCGGCAACGCCTCAAGTCCGCGGGACGCGGCAAGATCCGGGACGGGTCTCACCACTCATCATCCGATAATCCTTATTTATGGAGACAATTACATGGCTAATGATATCTCGGCGGCGATGCCGAAAATACTGGCACGCGGCCTGATGGCCCTGCGTGAACAAACCGTGATGCCCCGTCTGGTCAATGGCGATTTCAGCGCCGATGCCGCCCAGAAGGGCGATACCATCGACGTCATTCTCCCCTCCGACCTGACGGCGGAAGACGTGACGCCGGGCACCACCCCGCCAACGGCGACCAGCACGACCCTTAAAAAGGTGCAGATTGAGCTGAACAACTGGAAGAAAGCCGATTTTTATCTCACCGACAAGGAGATGATGGAAGTTGACGGGCGCGAGAATTTCCTCCCCGTGCAGGCAAGTGCCGCCGTTCGTGCCCTCGCCAATGCGGTGAACCAGTCGATTCATGCCAAATATACCGGCATTTACGGCCTTGTTGGTGCGCCCGGCACAACCCCGTTCGGCAGCGATGCGACGGCGGCGACGGCGGCCCGCAAACTCCTGCTGGAGCAGAAGGCACCGAAGGAAAACCGCTATGGCGTCCTCAATTTTGACGCTGAGGCCAATGCCCTTGACCTTGCCGCCTTCGCCGATGCCGACCGCTCGGGAAGCTCGTCCGCCAAGATCGAGGGCGAGATCGGCCGCAAATACGGTATCGACTGGTTCAGCGATGATCATGTCGCCACCCATGTGCGCGGCGCGGCCGGCACCTCGCTGGTGAAGGGGGCTGCGCAAACGGGGGCAATCCTGATCGCCGATGGTTTCACCACCAAGCCGTCCGTTGGCGATATTTTCACCATCAATGGCGATGTCCAGCAATATACGGTGCTGGCGGCCAGCGATTTGTCGGGCACGGAATCGACCCTGACTATCGCTCCGGCGATTGTCTCGGCCGCGGCGGATAACGCGGCGATCACCTTTGTCGATGACCATGTGGTCAACCTCGTATTCAATCGCGATGCCTTCGCCTTCGCCAACCGCCCTCTGGCCCAGAGCAGCCAGGAGATGGGGCTCGGCAGCCAGATCATGTCGATGACCGATCCGGTCACCGGCCTGTCGCTCCGTCTTGAAGTGGCGCGTCAGTACAAGCAGGTGGTCTGGGAGTTTGATATTCTCTGGGGGATTGCCCTTGTCCGCCCGGAACTGGCCGTCCGCCTCGCGGGCTAGCCGGAGAGGGAGCGGCTCCTCGTGGGCCGCTCCCGCCCTCTCCAAGTCGACCCCCTCAAATCCAACTGCGGGATATAATCCGATGACCATAATTACCGAAAACGGGAGCGGCGTTTCGGGCGCGACGTCCTATGTCTCGCTCAGCGAGGCGGACAGCCATTTCGCCGCCCTTGCCAATGACGACTGGATCAATGCCGTTGATGGCCAGCGGGAAGAGGCGCTGATCCGCGCGGCGCTGCATATCGACAGCTATCTCTATCCGGGCACGGTCTTGAAACAGGCGCAGGGCCTGAAATGGCCGCGCAGCGGTGTTTATGATCGCGACGGGCGCGCCATCACCGGCCTGCCGCATGCGCTGCGCACGGCGGCGCTGGAGCTTGCCGACCGGTTCCTGCGCGATGGCGCCGGGCTCGATGAACGCCAGCCGGTGCGCCAGAAAGTCGGCCCGATCGAGGTCACATTCGAGGAGGGTCGGACCCGGACCAGTTTCGTCTTTCGCCTGCTGCGCCAGATCGGCGCCGAAACCATCGCTCCGCGTCTGGTCAGGGGGTAGCCCATGAAAAATGAAACCATCCGCCGTATGGTGCGCGACCTGTTCGACCAGATCGGCGAGGTCGCGGTTGCTGCCATCCTCCGCCGGAAAACGCAAAACGTCTATGTGCCCGGCAGTGTGCTGGACGAGACGGAAAGCGACGTATCTGTGCGTCTTGTTCGTACGGAAAAAAGTCTCGCCGGGCCCGGGAATGCGGACGGCAGCCCGATTGACGCCTCACTCCATTACGCCCTGATCGAATGCGAGAGCGCAGTACCGAAGACCGATGACGACCTGTTGATCGGTGACGAGAGCTTCACCCTGCTGCAGGTCATCGCCGCCGATACCGGCGCGGGCATTCTTTATGAGGTGAGTTACCAATGAGTTATCGCAAAGTTCAGGCGGCGCTGGATGCGCGGCTTCAGGCCTACCAGAGCGACGATGTCGCCTTTCCGGCCAGCCCCTATTATCCAGCCCACGGTAAGGCCTATCTCGAGGTGAAATTCCTGCCCGCTCCGGCGAAGGGGGTATTGCTCGGCGAGGGCGCCGTCGAGCAGCATTCGGGGCAGTACCGGATCACTGTCCATGATCCCGACATGGCCTCGGCGCAAGGGCGGATTGATGCCCTCCGCGATCATTTCAACAAGGGCCGGGTTCTCACCTTCGAGAGCCTCGATATTCATCTCGACGGCGGGGCCGTCGCCGCCAACGAGGGCGACCTCAAACAGGTCGCTATCCCGCTTTCCATTGCCTGGCGCAGCTATTTTTAAGGAGAAACCCATGACCTTTGCCACCGGAGCCCGCCACGGGCTCAGCTATATCGCCGAGGAAAGTTTCGGCGTGACCCCGGCCTCGCCGGACATGACGCAGCTTCGCCATACGGCCTGTAGTCTCGGGCTCACAAAAACCACGCTCGAAAGCGATGAAATCCGCAGTGACCGGCAGATTTCCGATATTCTGCATGGCCAAAAAACCGTTTCCGGCGATATCAGTTTCGAGCTGTCCTATGGTGCCTTTGACGATATGTTCGCCGGGCTGATGCAGTCGGACTGGTCGTCGGATGTGCTGAAGGCGGGATCGAGCCAGCCGAGCTTCACGTTCGAGCGAAGCTTTGGCGATATCAGCCAGTATCAGGCCCTCAGCGGTTGCGTCATTGACTCGCTCCGGCTGTCGGTCAAACCGGACCGCATGGTGACCGGCAAATTCTCGATCCTCGGCAAGGCCTCCTCTTTCGCCGCCTCCGCCCTCGATGCGAGCCCGACGGCGGCGGTTGCCAACGACCCCATGGACAGTTTTTCCGGCAGCCTGACCGAGGGCGGATCGGCCATTGCGATTGTCGCCGGACTGGAGCTTGTCGTCGACAATGGCCTTGAGCAGGCGTTTGTCCTCGGCGACGCGGAAGCGGCGACGATCCTCGCGGGCCGGTCGCGGGTCAGCGGCGAGATCATCACCTATTTCGAGGATGCGGCGCTTCTCAATAAATTCGTCAATCGCACCGCGAGCAGTCTTGGCATCACTTTCAGTGGGGCGGGCGGGACGATTACCCTGTCGCTCCCCAGTATCGTTTATACCGGCGCCGAAAATCCAGTGGCGGGCGCCACCGGCCCGATAACCCTCTCCCTGCCGTTCACCGCAATCTATGACCCGGATGAGCAAACCAACCTCAAGATCACCCGGACAGCAGCGTAAAGGAAATAACATGCCTAAGAATGTATTTGATGTAGCAGCGTTCGATTTGAAGGCCCGGTCCGAGGCGGGGGCACCGCTCTCCCTACGCCATCCCAAGACCGGCGAGGCCTTGCCCGCGGTGATCTGGCTTCAGGGGGAGGACGCGGAAAACTACCGCAAAACCCTGCGCGCCCAGATCGACCGGCAGATCAGCGAGCGCAAACTCGACCTCACGGCGGCGGAGCTGGAGGACCGGTTGATCGAACGGCTCGCCGCCATCACCCAGCGGTTCGAGAATATCGTGCTCGATGGGGTTCAGTATGATGACACGCCCGCGAATATCCGGACGCTCTATCGTGAGCAGCTCTGGATCCGCGAGCAGGTCGTCGCCTTCGTGGAGGACCGCGCCAATTTTTTGCCCTAGCCGCCGACCGCCTGATGCGCTTTGCCCGTCATCAGCTGTGGCTGGCGGCGGATATCGGCGGCGGGGTCAGGCGCGCCGCCGTCCATAATCAGGTGGCACGGACGGCGGGAAAGAAACAGCCTGAGGCTGCCGCCGCGCCTGACCTTCCGGGCTGTCTCGCGCATGTCTGGGAGTGGTTCTGCACGCTTGTGCCGGGGCAGGCGGGAGGCGGAATACTCGGCCCGGCGGCGCTCGCGGCGGATATCGAGGCTAGCTTCGGGCTGCGGCCAACCGCAAGTGAGATGCGGTGTCTGCTGGCGCTTTTTGCGCTCTGGCGGCGGCAGAACACCAACAGGATTTAAAAGGAACAACGGTCATGGTGACACAATCGGATCTCTCCCGTCTCGGATTTTCCGCCGGGGCGAGCGGGCTCGATGGGACGCTTAAAAGCCTCGATCAGCTCAGCGACAAAAGCCGCAAGGCGGAGAAGGAGGCGCGCCTGCTGGCCCGTCAGGTCAGCGGCCTGAAGGACGGTCTCGGAAAATCATCAGCCGGCGGCTTTGTCGACCAGCTCGGGACCGGTCTCGCTTCGGCCCGGAGTGAGCTTGACAGCTTTGCGGCCGCGGGCGGCAAACTCGCACGGGGTCTTGGCAGCGCCTTTGAAAATGCGTTTGAAAAACTGCTGATCTCTGGCAAGGATTTCAAGTCCGTCCTGAAAGGACTGGAGGCCGATCTCATTCAACTTGGGACCCGCACATTGACCTCGAAAGCAAGTCAGTCCCTGGGCGGGACCGGAGGCCTGCTGTTCGAGCTTGGCTCGGCGTTATTCTCGGGCGGGAGCGGGGGTAGCAGCGCCATTCCGGGCTTTGCTGGTGGCGGCCAGTTTACCGTTGGCGGCAAGGCGGGGGTGGATCAGAACCTTATACCGCTCCGTCTCAGCCGCGGCGAGCGGGTGACTGTGGAAACCCCGGCCCAGCAACGGAACGGGGCGACGGCGGCTGCGGCGCCGGTGATCAATCTCGCGTTCAATATCTCGACCCCCGACGCGGCCAGCTTCCGCCTCAGCCAGTCACAGATACAGGGCGACGCGCTGCGTCAGGCCCAACGTCTGTTAAAAAGAAACGGATAACCTCATGAGCTTTCACGAACTGCGCTTTCCGACCCGCGTTTCCTATGGCGCCATTGGCGGCCCACGGTTTTCAACAACCGTGCAGATCCTCAATTCCGGCTTTGAGCAGCGCAATATCAACTGGGCCGAGGCGCGGCGCGAATATACGGTCGATATCAGCCCGAGCCGGGGCGAGGAATGGGCCGCCGTGCTCAGTTTCTTTCATGCCCGGCGCGGCCGCGCCTATGGCTTCCGGCTCAAGGATTTCTCTGATTTCATCATGGCCGAACAGGTTATCGGCAGCGGCGACGGGACGGCAACCGACTTCCAGATTTTCAAACGCTACATCGACGATGACGCTCTCGCGCCCGCCTATGACCGGCCCCTTAAAAAAATCGTCGCGGACAGTGTCTCGGTGATGCTGGATGACGCGCCGCAGACGGATGGCTGGACGGTGGATATAGCAACCGGGATCATTAGTTTCGACGTGGCCCCGACGGAGGATGTCGAGATCGCCGTCGCCTGCGAGTTCGATGTTCCGGTCCGTTTCGATACCGACCTGATGCAGGCGGCGATTCCCGGCCCGGACATTCATCACTGGCAAAGCATCAAACTGGTGGAGGTCCGCCTATGAAACCCATAAGCACCAACATGAACAGCCATATCGCCGGGGAGGTGACGACGCTCGCGACCTGCTGGGCGCTCACCCGCCAGGACGGCGTACAGATGTTCTTCACCGATTTCGACCGCGACCTGTCGATTGCCGGTGATACCTATCTGGCGGCCAGTGGATACTCGCGCACAGCAATCGCGAACAACAGCAACTTCACCGTCGATAACCTTGATATCATTGGCAATCTGCAAAGTGAGGTTATCCGCGAGGAGGACCTGTTCTCCGGTCTTTATGACTTCTCCGAGGTGACGATTTTCATGGTCAACTGGCAGGATCTGTCCATGGGCAGCATCCCGCTCCGCAAAGGCTGGCTCGGCGAAATCTCGGCCCGCGACGGCGCCTTCACGGCGGAACTGCGCGGCCTCGCGCAGGCGCTCCTGTATGAAATCGGCGCGGTCTATTCGCCGCTTTGCAGTGCCGATCTTGGCGATGTCAAATGCACCGTCGACACCAATGCGCTCACGGTCAGCGACACCGTCGCCACCGTGACCTCCCGCAGCGCCTTCACGCTCACCGACTATGACGGGGTGGATGGCGTGCTGGCGGGCGGGGTGTTGAGTTTCACGAGCGGCCTCAACGCGGGCCGCCACGGGGAGATCAAATCGTGGGAGCAGGCGGGCAAAAATCTTAGTCTTTACCTCGATATGCCGTTTGATATTGCCATCGCAGATGAAGTGTCTTTCTTTCCCGGCTGCGACAAGCGCTTCGCGACCTGCCGTGATATATTCGCCAATCATCTCAATTTTCGCGGCCACCCCCATATCCCCGGGACCGATGCGCTGCTGGAGAGCGGCAATGACTGACAGAGAAGAAATCGTCGCGGCAGCGCGCAGCTGGATCGGCGTGCGCTGGCAGCATCAGGGACGTAGCCGTGCGGGCGGGATTGATTGTATCGGCTTACTCGTCGTCGTCGCCCACTCGCTCGGCATTGCAATCACTGACAGCGCGGGTTACCGGCGACGTCAGGACGGCCGGCAATTGCTGTTCCAACTTGAATGTCAACTTGATAAAAAATTTGTAACAGATTGGAAAGAGGGAGATATCGCCGTGTTCGAGGAAAGCGCTTTTCCCATCCATGTTGGCTTTCTGGCAGGACAGGTCGGGGCGGGTACGGTCATCCATGCCCACGCCCGCCGTCGCCAGGTGATCGAGGAACCACTGGCCCAATACGGCCAGCCGTTTGCTGTCTTCTCCCTGCGGGAGGTAAAATAATGGCAACCTTGGCATTGGGAGTGGTCGGTGCCGGTATTGGCGCTGTCACCGGTGTGGGGGCCGGAGCCGGTTGGCTGGTCGGCACGACGCTGGGTCGGGTTTTGTTTCCCGAGGACAGCGGCAGTGCGTCCGGACCGCGCCTTACCGACCTCAAGATCACCGGCGCGAGCTATGGCGCGTCGATCCCGAAAGTCTATGGCACCTTGCGTCTCGCCGGGAATATCATCTGGACCTCGGGCCTGCGTACCGAGACCGTGACCAGCGGCGGTGGCGGCGGCAAGGGCGGCGCGGGCAGCAGTTCGTCCACGACCGGCTACCGCTATTCCAGCAGTTTCGCCATGGCCCTCTGTGAGGGCGAGATGGCAGCGATCTTAAAAATCTGGGCCGATGGCGAGGTGATCTATGATGCCGGGGCCGCGGGCGAGGTGATCGCCGCCGATCTGCGTTTTCGCTTTTATAGCGGCAGCGAGGACCAGCTTCCCGATAGTATTATTGAGGCCACCGAGGGCGCGGACAATGTGCCCGCCTATCGCGGCCTTTGCTATCTTGTCTTTGATGACCTGCCGCTCGGGCCTTTCGGTAACCGCATCCCGAATATCGAGGTTCTGGTGACAACGGAAGGGCTTGGCGCCCATCCGCTCACCGCCAGTGATATCGCGGCGGTGTCGGCCAGTTCTCTTGCCTACGACCCGATCCGCGGCCTTGCCTTTTCCTATGAGGTGAGCGGCGGCGTCGATCTGGTGCGAAAGATTGATGCGGTGACGCTGGATGAGCTGGCCAATGCCGATATCGGCTCGGACTTTCCGCGCCTGCTCGATGGCGCACGCGGGTTCTGCCGCGACCGCAAGGGCCGGTTCTGGATCGGGACCGGCGCGGCACTGCTTGCCGGGCGGCAGATCCACCGCCTTGACGGCGATGCGCTTGCCCTCACGGACAGCGCCGATTTACCGGCGGGCGTCGGCGCGGTGACTTTCTCCACCGATATCGTCTCGCCGCTGACCGGCGCGCAGTTTCAGGTATTCGGCTCGCAGCAGAGCTACCAGGTCGTTGTCGTCGATGACAATCTCGAGGTTATCGAGGTGATCGATACCGCCTCGCGCGTCTGTACCGGCGCGGTCACTGACGCGGCGGAGGTCGCCTGGGTCGCCATGTCCGGCTGGGCAACCGGCCCGCAGGTCTCTGACCTTGAGATCGTCGCGCTGTCGATCTTTGGCGTGCAGGGCGTGGGCGGCACGGAGTATCAGGCGACAAGCGAGATCCATACCATCGCTGCCGCCGATCTCACCCCGCTGGGCGGCACGGGGAGCGAGACCAACACCATCACAGATCTGGTGGCCTATCTGCCGTCCTCGAACGAACTGGTGTTCCAGAACGATTACCGCCTGTTCAAATGGTCGATGACAAGCGCCCTGATCACAGTCAGTCGCGATGTCGCGGACTTAAGCGGGACTTTGTCACTGGTCGATACCAACAATGGCTCAGAACTGGTCTTTGTCAGCGCCGGGCGCTATGCGGTCTATTTGAGCGCGGAAACGCTGGAGGAGCGGGAGCGGGTCGATCTCTACCAGTTCGAGGGTGTGTCAACATCTGTGCGCGGTATTTATGACGCCGCGACCGACAGCCTGCTTGCGTTTAACGCGGATTTTGGCGTGAAACGGCTGTTTCTGCGTCGCCAGTCGGGACAAAGCGCCGATCTCGCCGCCATTGTTGCCGACCTCTGTAGCCGTGCGGGGTTGTCGCCGTCGGATTTCGATGTCGAGGCGCTCGACGCGGAGATTCCGGGCTATGTCATCAACCGGTCGATGTCGGTTGCCGATGCCCTGACGCCGCTCAGTCATTACGGCTTTTTCGATTGCCGGGAAAGCGGCTACAAGCTGGGTTTCATTCCGCGTAATCAATCTGCCTCCGGCATTACAATTGCCGATGCGGACATGCTGGCGCCGCCGGAGTTCCGCCGCTTGCAGGAAAGCGAGCTGCCGGAGCGGATTTCGCTATCCTATCTTGCCGCTGATGCCGGGTATCAGGTCGGCACGCAGTCGGAAAAACGGGCGTTCAAGCCGGTCTCGACTATGTTCGGCCGCAACCAACTCGCCCGCGAATTGCCGATGGCGCTGACCGCCGATCAGGCACGGCAGGCAGCGGCGAAAACGCTGTACGCGGCTTGGGCCGAACGGCAGACCCTCGGGGTGTCCTTGCCGATCAAGTTCCTGGGCCTCGATCCCGCCGATGTGGTCTCCGTCACTGTTGGGTCTGGCGTCACTCCGGCGCGGCTGATGCAGTCGCATTTCGGCGCCGACATGACGCTGGAGGCGGAGGCTGTCACGCTCGCGCCGCTGGCCTATTCCTCTGGCCTCGTAGGCGATGCCGGGGCGGGCTATGATCAGGTACTGATCCGGCGCGGAACCTACGCCGAGCTGTTCCTGCTCGATCTGCCGCTGCTGCGTGACCGCGATGCGACGGCGGGCAGCGGCAGCCGGTTCTATTTTGCCATGGATGGCTATCAGTCCGGCTGGTCCGGCGGGGCGCTTTATTCCGCATTCGACGGCGAGAGTTATGAGTTGGAAGGGAAGGTTGCCTCTGAGGTGGTCTGGGGCGTCGCCCTTAGCCCCCTCGCAGGAACGTCATCGCCGTGGCAGACCGACAATGCCAGCACCGTCGATATCCGCTTTATCAATGGCGCGGACGCGCTTGAAAGCATAACCCCTGCGGCGCTGCTGAATGGCGGCAATGCCCTGCTGCTCGGTAATGAGATCATGAATTTCGCCGATGTCACTGTCAATGCGGACGGCAGCTACCGGCTCTCGACTCTGCTGCGCGGACGGCGCGGCACGGAGGGTGCGATCGGTACCCACAAAGCCGGCGAGCGGGCGTTACTGCTCCGGACTGCGGATATCGGCGGCGGCTTTTCACCCCTCAGCGATATCGACCGGCCGCGTTATTGGAAGGCGGTTGGTGGTGGACGGCTGATCGAGGAGGTTCCGGCAGAGATCAAAACCCTCACCGGGGCGGACCTCAAGCCCTACGCGCCCGTCCAGATCACAGGCGAGCGAACCGAGGCGGGACTGACGCTTTCCTGGCAGCGGCGGACGCGGGTCGGCGGCGGCAGTTTAAGCGGTGTTGTCCCGCTCTCGGAGGCGAGCGAGCGCTATGAGCTGGTGTTTGCCTATGACGGCGGGAGCGTTTCGAAATTTGTCAGCGATGTTACCAGCTATCTTTATGGGCTCGACACTTTCAACGCGGATTTTGAGCTGTCCGAAATCGCCGTTCCGGAGCTGTCGCTGACCTTGTATCAACTCTCAGAAACCATTGGCCGGGGATTCCCGGCAACGGAGATTATTTAACATGCCAGAACTGGATTTACCGCAGATCGCCGAAAGTCAGGCGCTTGCCTATGTCACCTCCAACGATGCCGACGCAAAACTGGAGGCGGCGCTCTGTTCCGAGCTGTCGGGCCATGACCCGAGCGCGGGCGATGTCACCCTGAGTGCGGCGGAGTTTCGCGGCGCCTGGCATCATGTCATCGGCGGCAGCCCGGCGGCGGCATTTAATTTTATCATTCCGGCAATCGCGCGGCCCTTCATGGTCAGCAACGCGAGCGGCGAGACGGCAACGGTCAAGACAGCGACCGGGGTGGCCGGGCAGGTCCTCGATGGGGAGACACGGCTGTTCTACTCAGACGGCACGGATGTGCGATCCCTGACGGACACGCTTTCTGATGGGAGCGGCGGCGGTGGGCATTCCGGTGCGCTGGTGCTGCTCGCCTCCGACCAGAGCATCACCAACAATACGGCGACACCCCTCAACTGGGGAAGCGAGAGTTATGATACCGACGGCTATCACGATAATACCACCAACAACAGCCGCCTGACCGTTCCGACGGGGGTAACAAAAATAATCCTTCGCGGACAGATCCGCTGGGACAGCAGTATCGCCGGTGTGCGCCAGTTTTTGGTCAACAAGAATGGCTCAGGCAGCTTTGACGGCCGTTCCGTCGGCACACTGGAGGCCCAGTCGCCGCTGACATTACAGGATTTCGTCTCGCCCGTTCTGGCGGTTACGCCCGGCGACTATTTCGAGGTCAATGCCTGGCAGGATAGCGGCGGCACGCGGACAGTGGTTTCCAATGTGTCCTGCTGGTTCAGCATTCAGGCGATTGAATAACCCCCCAGGAAAGGAATTCCGGTTATGAAACAGTTCTTTAACCTGGCGGTCCTTGCGGCCGCTTTTTTAATGGTCCTGCCGCTGCAAAGTCAGGCGGCACTGGATCCGATCTGTCTGCCGCGGCGCGACCTCGATACCTATCTTGCCACTCGCTATGAGGAATTTCTGGTGGCGCAGGGGCTCAATTACAAAGGCGCGCTCACGGAGGTGTTTGCCACCTTGTCCGGCGATAGGTGGACCCTCACCGAGACCGACGCGTCGGGGCGGAGCTGTCTCAAGGCGGCGGGGGACTACTGGAACGAGTTGCCCGCGGTGGCGCCATTGGCCGCGGATCGCAAGGCACGGTACGGTTGGCCGGACGCTTCGAAACGGGAGAACTGAGATGGACAGGCTCGAACAGGACATCGGCGCCATGCGGGCGCGCATCGAAAATCTCCATCTTGATATGGTCGAGCTGCGCGATGACGTCAAATCCCTGACGTTGCAGGTCAGTATGGGCCGCGGGGCGCTCAAGGTTATCGGCATCACAGGAACCATCGTCGCGGCGTTAACCACTTTTGCCGCCTGGGCAAGCCAGAATTTCAAGCATTACAACATGTAAGTCACGAGGAGGAAACAGTGATCGACTTTTCAGCTGCGGGGGATCTCGAACGCACGATTATTCTCGCCGTCGAGGTGCTGGCCATGATGGTCACCCTGGCGACCCTCATTACCGCCCTTGTCCCGAGCCGGTGGGATAATGATCTCGCTGACCGGATTTTCAGCCTCCTGAACCTGATTGCCGGAAATGTCGGCCATATCAAGAATGCCGACGAGGAATGACACCGCTGGAGGCGGCGATCTGTGCGAAGATTGCCTATGACCCGGCGGGGGCGGAAGGGGCAGCGCGTCTGGGTTACAGTTATCAGCCGGTCCGGAGCCATGACCATTTCGCCTGGATTGGCCGGCGGGAGGGGCTTACCATCGTCGCTTTTCGCGGCACCAGCCTGTTCGGACGGGAGCGGAAAAGCTATCGCAGCAACCTGTCGACGGACTTGGTGCCCTGGGCCGGAGACGGGCTGGTGCATGAGGGCTATTACCAGGCGCTATGGCAGGTCCTGGGCACGATCCAGCGCGAGATCAAGGGCGAGCGGGATATCGTTCTCACCGGCCATTCCATGGGGGCTGCCATGGCGATCCTCGCCGCTATGCTGCTGGATGCCAGCCGGGTTTATGCCTTCGCCAGTCCGAGGATCGGCAACCGCCCCTTTGCCGCGCACTATTCGAAGGCTATCCGGGTGAGCCGCTATGTCAACCGCTGCGACTTTCTCGCGCGGTTGCCGTTCAGCGGCGACGTCCGCGGCAGCGATCCGCCGGTTATGGACCGCTATGTTCATATCGGACGCCAGATTCGGCTGCCCGCCTTCGGCCATTCCATGAGCGCCTATATTTCCGGCGTCAAACTACACCGTGCCGGGCGATACACCCTGAACGAAACCAGATCAAACGGGAGTTAAAAAGATGTTACAGGATCCAACAAGACAGCAGAGCGATTTAAATATTGACGATGAGGCATGGTTTACAGAAAGCGCCGAGGCGTCCTATCTGGTCTATTCCGGCGACGAGGAAGAGGCCAACGACAATTTTCCCGCCCATGAAGTCCTGCAGGGCTGCATCTGGCGCGATGCGGCGTCAACCCGGCCGCAGGGCGACGGGGCGGAGCGTGAGGAGGCGTTTGAGGCCCTGGCGGAGGATGAGAATCGCCGGACGCTCGATTTCACCGACGCCGCGCGCGGAACCCGCGGCTTTCTTGATGAAGAGACGGTGCTGTATGATATGCCGGATCCATGAGGGGGTCGGCAGGTGCCGTTATTTCCGGCCGTCAAGGGCCAGTCCGAGCCCGGCCGCGAAAAAGAAAAAAGCGGTGATTCGGTTTCTGGCGCGTTGAAACCGGATGAGAATCGGGCGCAGCGCCCCGGCGAAGACGGCCCACAGGATATCCCCGACCGTCAGAATGGAGAGGAAAACCAGCGCGGTCAGCGACAGCTGGGTGACATAATCCCCTTCCGGCAGGACAAACTGGGGCAACAGGGCGGCATTGAAGATCAACGTTTTCGGATTGAGCAGGGCAACAACGAAGCCGCGCCAGAACAGGGCGCCGACGGGAGCGGCAACAGCCCCGATGGCGCCAAGATCCTCAAGCGGGGCCCGCCAACTGCGATAACCGAGATAAAGCATATAAAGAACGCCGGCCCATTTCACCCAGGAGAGAACATCTGCGGCCATCTCCAGCAATGCCCCGATTCCAAGCACCACAAGGAAAAGCTGCAGTCCCACGCCCGCGGTCGTGCCGGCAACCGTATAGAGACCGTAGGCGGCGCCGTAGCGCACGGAATTGGCGATCGTCAGCGCGACATTGGGGCCCGGAATGGCAACAATACCGATAGAGACGAGTATGAGCGGGAACAGCTTTTCCATATTAATTATTCTATCATAATCCAGCCCGGTCGCAATCAGCTGTCATAAGAATGTCATTTTTATTGTCTAGCCTGTCGACATGGTTAAATGTAGTTCACATTTTTGTGAGGATTTAGTTGGTTTTGATTAACTATATTTGATATATCGCTGGATTTTTCCATAAATTATGGGTAATGTGGCTGCGTATTTAGTTGATCGCTCCTGTATAGCGCAATTTTTGGTGCGAAGAGCGTGTAGCTTACCCCAAGTTCACCTGATTTTTTATAATTTAATTTTGAGGAGGGAAGAAAGCCATGTCTGTCAACTCTCTGTGGATTAAACTTAAAGTACTTGGATTGGGTTTGGCTGTCGTAATCGGCGGAATGGCGCTTTTGGGTGGCGCACATCGTGCCGCGGCGGCGACGATGACGCAAGAATGTTCTGGCGATATGTCTTCGGCAAACCGTGCCGCCTGTCTGGAAGATCCCAGGAGCATGGCCTACACACCAGCTTATAACTTTATGTCATGGTTTCTGAATATTCCGCCAGAAGAGGCCCTGTTTGCGGAAGAAGTACCCAAGTCAGCCAAGAATCTGGAAAACCCGGATGATATCTCTACGGTTCCGTTGCCGCTTGCCTGGCCCCTGTTCGGGGCGGCCCTTGTCGGTATCGGCTATCTCGGTCGCCGGAAGAAGCGAAAAGCGATTCAGGAATAAGGGTGTAAAAATATCTTTTGGAAAGCGGTCTTCGGGCCGCTTTTTTTTATGCGTCAAAAAATTGTTACCCGGTTTTGTTTTCAAATGCTTATGCTGAATTCTTGCGCCCATAAAATATTAACCACATCTGAAATTACATTAGTATTTAGCTAAAATTTGATCTATATATTTCCACAGAAAATCACATAACCGGGTTTGGTTATGTTTCGGACCTAAATATTTTTAATTTAACTTTTGGAGTGACCTACGATGTCCATAGTTTCAGTTTCAATGAAACTTAAAGTGGTTGGTTTTGGTGTTGCCGCGGCACTTGGCGGCATAGCTCTTTTGGGAACAGCAGCCCCTGCGGCGGCGTCCTATGTTTGCTCGCTTGAAGCGCCCACAGTGGGAAATGGGACTTGCTGGAATGAACTGGATAGCAACAGTGATTCCTCAGGCGATTTCCGCAACGACGCTGGCTGGACCACCCGGTTCCAGACAAACGGCGGCGGGTCTGATGGTGACTGGAGCGACCTTACTTTCCTGACAACGGGATTAGTCGCCTCGCAGTTTTCAACGCAAAAGGCGTTTGGCGCGCAAGACCCCGACAAAATAGAAGCAACCTTGGAAGGATCTGACTGGTTTGGTCAGGACCTAACATTTGTTTCCAATGGAGATATCTCGGGGAAAGACTGGACATCGACGATTGGTGGAAATGTCGTTTATATCCACACCGGCGGGTTCAGCCTGGCGTTCTTGTTCGATGATATTCCGTCCGTCGACTTTTTTATCGACGGCGTTGGCAAGGGCCTGAGTAACTACCGGATCTATACGACCGAAATCTCAGCCGTTCCACTCCCGGCCGCTCTGCCACTCTTTGGTGCCGCGCTCATCGGGATCGGATATCTTGGACGTCGCAAGAAGAAAAAAGCTTTGGCTGTATAAGCCAGATGTATAAGGATGTGTAAGCATCCCCTGGAAAAGCGGTCTTCGGGCCGCTTTTTTTATGTCCGGTCAAAGCCGGTTCTGGTGTAATCATCCCGAAACGACAATCCTCGTATGCGGCACTTTTTGGCGAGTGTCAGGTAAAAAAGAAGTATCGTTTTCAGTAAAAGAAAGTATTCGCGGACCGAAGCTGGTTTTACTTGACGGAATATGTGTTAACTCTGATATTAAGTCGTTCTTTTTCTTGAAAAGGGAGACTTGAGAATGCGTCGCCAAAGGATTGTAGCGCTGGCACTCTGCGCGCTTGCTCCGCTGTTATTGACCGCCGCGCCGGCCCGAGCGGAGGGGGCGGAGTTTGATGTCGTCGGCCTCAAGCTCGGTATGACCCTCGCGGAGACCCGGGCTATCCTTCACGACGGCGGCTATGATGCCGACCCGAAAAGAGTGGCGGAACATCGCCTGCATTATAATTACAGCGACGGTGTGCATAATAATCTGCAGACAGATGACTTCGTTTTCTACATCGATGCGGGCAAGGACACGGGCGAAGGGGTCAAAAAACGCGAAGACAGCTTCTCGCTGTATTTTTCGCCGCCGCCAGAGGAACAGAGACTGGTTTCGATTAGCCGTTATTACGAAAACCAGCTGACACCGCCAACTTCGGATGAATATCACGCAGCACTGATCGAAAAATATGGCCCCCCCGACGAGGACACCAAGGTGAGGATGGTCTGGTATTTTCCGGCAGGCAAAGTTAATTGCGTCGTCGGCGGGTTCAGCCCGGGAAGTAAGAAGGATATCGTGTACAGCGTATTCCAGCCGGCGCCCGGGGGCGGGTTCGCGGACCAGATGAGAAACCCAAAGGCAAAAAGCCTGGATGACTGCGCAAGTTATCTGGTTTATTCCCTCAACGGCATCGGTCAGGCCCCCGCGTCCAATGTTACGGCAAGTATGGTGGATGTTCAAAACTGGGCGCGGTCGACCCTGGAATCCTATGACTGGGTGGACGAGTTGCAAAAAAAGGCAACGGAAGCCCGGCTTGGCAAAGGCAGCAAACCAAAACTTTAAGACCCGGGCGCGGCTGTCGCGAAAAGCACCGGCAGGACG
>NZ_JBDNHC010000101.1:0-3852 GCF_041689005.1 Sneathiella sp. | reverse complement strand
TCGCGCGCCTTGTCCATTCGCGTAATCACCAACGCCACGCCGCCGTCCGATTCCTGACAACAATCGAGCAGATGCAACCACGGTTCGATGATCCATCGGCTGGCCTGATGATCTTCGAGTGTAATCGGTTTCTCGTAGAACCATGCATCGGGATTGGTCGCGGCATGTTTGCGCATCAACACGGCGATGCGACCCAAGTCTTCGGAAGTAACACCGAATTTATCGAGATATGGCCCGCAGGACAAAGCCTCCCAAGCCGCTGGTGTCTGGGCACCGAACGGAAAGCACCATTCCAGAAAGGTCGAGCTATGCGCATCCGGACTGATCGTCATCGCCGGTTGGCCGAAACGATATTGCGACCGTTCGTTCATCGCGCGCCAGATGACGAACACATCGCACATGCCGGACTCAACCGCATTTTTCGCGTGGACAATAGTCGCAACCGACGATGCCCCGCCCTGCGGCAGCCGTGTGGTATAATTGATTTCCTTGCAACCGAGCGAACGCATCACGTCGACTTCGTCGCTATGGTCGAGGCTGAACGTGGTCATCCCGTCGATATCTGACGGATCAATCCCGGCATCCTGACAGGCCAGCAATATGGCTTCCGCCGCCAGTTGTTGCTCCGATCGTCCGCTATTTTTCGAAAATTCGGTCTGGCCGATACCGACAATGGCCGCCTGTCTTGAACTATCCACCATCAGCTTGCCTCCGCCGCGCGGAATATTGGCACAGCCTTGCCGCCCGATGTCTGGGCGAAATCAACCATCACAGCCATCCCGATTATGATATCCTCAACCGCAACGTCCTCCAAATTGCTGACCAGCCGAATGCCTTCTTCGAGTTCAATCAATGCTGCAACCGGCGATTCGGGAAAGCCGAATGCAGCGGGCGTTACTTGCCGCACCCAGCTTAGCAACTTGCCTTTGCCGGATAGTTTCTGGGTGGTTTTCTCAATGGAATGACAAGTCGGACAAATCGGCCGCGGCGGATGCCATAAAACGTCACATTTTTCACATTTCTGCGCGAGGAATTCGCCGCGTTCACAGGCCTCCCAGAAGAATGCCGTATCTATGCGCTGGATCGGGTCTGGACGCATGTTCATATCCCCCACGGGCTTTTCATCGCCTCCTGTCCCTCCCGAGGCGGCTCGCATAGGATCGCAAAGTCCTTGGCCATCGCATCGATGTCGTCCTCGCTATAGCCGATTTCGGCCAGCAAGGAGGCGCTGTTATCACCAACGATCAACGGCGGTGTCTGTTTTAACGTCGGGGTGTCCGACAAAGAATAGGTTGCGCCAATCTGCTCCAGCTTGCCCACATAGGGGTGTTGATATTCCAGCGTCCAACCTCGTTGCTTCATCGACTCATCATCAAACAGGCCGAGCGAGGCCCTGGCATCGGATATCGCGGCAGGAACGCCGACCTCGCTCAGTCTTGCTAGCCATTTGGCGGCGGTGGCACTTGAGAAATCACCATCTTTGGCAACATCATCAAAAGCAGCCTTCTGTGCATCGTTAACCGCAGCAACCTGAATCCAGACGTCATCGGAACAGCGATAAAGCCGGTAATGATCGCTGTAGCCGGTCTGATCCTTGTCGAGCCGAGGACGATCCACCGCACTGCCGTCGGGCTTTGCCACCGCATAGCTTGTGTTCAGCAAGCCGGCGTTGACAATCGATGTATCGACAAATTGTCCCTTGCCGGTTTTTTCACGCTCCATCAGCGCGTTACAAATGGCCGAAGCGGAGAGGAAACCGTTGCCGGTGTCACCAAGCGACGTGAGCGACCAAAAGGGAAATCCTGCACCGGTATGCAGCGCTCCATCCTCGTGCTGGATGCCGGAGAGACAGGCACCGGTCTGATCATTGCCGGGCAAGTTCATCCGCGGCCCTTTTTCAAAGCCGCGGCTGTGGCAATAGATGAGCTGCGGGAATTCTTCCTTCAAACTGTTATAATCAAGCCCCAGTCGTTCGACCGCCGGGTAGCGCATATTATGCTGGATGACATCGCAGGTCGCGATTAGCTTCTTCAGCGCCTCCATACCCTTGGGATGCTTGAGCATTAGCGCAACCGAGCGTTTACCACGATTGGCCATATAGGCGATATGCGTGCGGTGCCAATAGCCGTCCCAGAGCGTGTTTATCTTGATCACTTCCGCACCCATATCGGCAAGCAACTGACAACCGAACGGACCGGCAATCGCGAGACCGAGATCAAGCACGCGAATACCCTTTAGAGGACCATCCCCGGTTGCCTTGGCGGGCAGCGAATGTTCCTGCGGCGCGGGAAGAGTTGCGGCATTGGCCTTTACCGCGTCAGTATCCGATCCGGTCGGCCGGGTCGGACCCTGTATGACGCCCGGGTTATTAGCCAGCGAGTAGGTCAGACCAACCTGATTAATCGGCCCCAGTTCGGGATCATCAACCGTGGTCACACAGCCATCATCAATCAGCAGCGGATCAGTTAGTGATTCTTCCAGCGAACGCGCTTCCTGCATCGTCACGCTGCCAACGGCGGCGGCTTTCACCCATTCATCCGCGTTAAATTTCTTGATCGCCTCAGCCAGGATCGGCTGATAATGCGCCATCACCAGTATTTCTTCGGGACCAATGCCAAAACGGTCGGGGTCATTTTGCACCGTCAGATCAGGCGACGAGTTCAGCTTATCGCCTTTGGAAGCCTCCAGTATGAAGCGCGGGTTTGGCACCCAGTTGTGAATCCACTTGCCGTCCTTGCATTGGAAATGCCCTTTGGGGCTGGCGCTACCCATGATCCAGGTGTTGTACCCTTCCGCATCCGGGTCATCGGCCCGTTGCCAAACACCGCTTGCACAGGCCAAAGCGCCCTGATGCAGCGATGTCGAGACCTTCTGTCCGCGTCCGGTCTTCTCCCGCGCAAATAGCGCCGCAGAAATACCGGTAATTGCCGAGAAAAACGCGCCGAGACTGGGCCATGGGGATGCCACAAACAGCGGCCCGTCGCGATTGGCACCCTGTACCCAGTCAGGATCGATATCGAGGGCACCGGCAAAGGGATCTTCCTTGCCCGCCATATGGTAGAGCGAACCTTCCGGCCAGCCACGCTGTTCATATTGCAGTCCGGTTTTCGCAGCGACCAGCGCATCATAGCCGGGCAGATCGCGATTTTCGCCTCCCTCGCCATAACCCGTGATCGAGCAATAAACGAGTTTCGGGTTTATCTTTGCCAATGCTTCATAATCGATACCAAGGCGATCAGTGACACCGGGAGAGAAGCTTTCGATGACGATATCGGCATCCGCCGCAAGTTTCAGGAACAGGGATTTGTCCGCATCTTCCTTCAGATTGAAAACCGCATTTTTCTTGCCACGGTGCCAGACCTTATATCCGAGCAGATTACCAAAAGGATCGCCTTCTGGTCGTTCGATGCGTGTGACGTCGGCGCCTTGGTCGGCAAGCAACATCCCGGTCATCGGCCCCGCGATGCCCCAGCTCAGGTCAAGAACTTTCAATCCATCCAATACGCCAGCCATCATCCATCCTTTTGTTGCCGTTGGATGTCCATCTTGCCATATTGAAATTGTGCAGCTAGGACTTTCCGAACGTTGTTCTGAAATACGTTATTCAGCCGATGAGTCAACCAGTATCGACGCAAAGTCAGGGAATTATCATGCCGAAAATAACCGTTTTTGATCTGGATGGAAAACAACATAGTCTTTCGGGAAATGCGGGTGATGTCCTTATGGAGCCACTCCGAGACGAAGGCCTGGTAGAAGCCAACTGCGGCGGCGCGGCGTCCTGCGGTACTTGTCATATCTATTTGCGCGATGATTGGTTCCAAAAATGTGGAGAACGCACCGAAGATGAAGGCT
>NZ_JBDNHC010000100.1:0-42698 GCF_041689005.1 Sneathiella sp. | reverse complement strand
TAGCCTTATTGTGCGTCCCAACGGGCCACCCATCAAGCTTAACTGGCGCGTTCGCAAGATTAAATCAGGCGAGGACAAGATCGTCGACGTGATTATCGAGGGCATCAGCATGGCGCAAACGCAGCGTGACGAGTTTTCTTCCGTCGTCAATCAACCTGGCGTCGGTGTCGATGGGCTGATCAACAGACTAAAGGAACGCACTAAACCCGCAGGCTAACCGAAGTGTCCGGTACTATGGATCCCTGCTAACGGCCTGTGCGTCCGATACACTGAGTCAGGCCCTTTCAAAGCAATACCCAACGGCGCGGACGGTCCTGATCAAATCGGGTTCGCCCTCGCCATTCAAGGCTTTACGCAACCGGCGGATATGGACATCTACCGTGCGGTCTTCGACATAGACATTCTGTCCCCAGACGCCGTCAAGAAGCTGCTCACGCGACAATACCCGGCCAGATCGTTCCATGAAGTAGCGCAATAACTTGAACTCGGTTGGGCCCAACCGCAATTCGCGCCCGCCGCGATTGACCTTGTAGGCCACCAAATCCATTGCCACATTTGAAATATTCAGCGTCTCCCCGCTGACATCCGGATTTCGCCGTCTTAAAACAGCCCGAATTCTGGCCAACAGCTCCGCCGGAGAAAAGGGCTTGGAAATATAGTCATCGGCCCCCACATCAAGGCCGCGCACACGGTCGGCCTCCTCCCCTTTCGCGGTTATCATGATAATCGGAAGGTTCCCATGTTTAGGATCACGACGAAGACGGCGGCAAATCTCGATCCCTGAGATCTTCGGCAACATCCAGTCGAGAAGAAGCATATCCGGGTTTTGCTCCTCTATCACTACCAGCGCCTCGTCGCCATCATGGGCCGAGGCCACATCGAAACCCTCGGCTTCGAGATTGTAGCGCAAAAGCTCTACCATTGCCGGCTCGTCTTCTACTACAAGTACTTTCATCTATCTTTCACTCACTTACCTGATGGTACGTTATCAATCATCGTAACACTTGTTTTGTCGCCCTTGGGGCGCTTCTCAGTCGGCGCTTTGCCAGTCACCTGATATATAATAATTTCGGCGATATTCGTCATATGATCGCCGATACGTTCGATATTTTTAGCCATGAAAATCAGGTGCGTGCAGCTCGTAATGCTGCGGGGATCTTCCATCATGAATGTCAGCAATTCCCGGAACATGCTGCTATACAGCTGATCGACTTCCTGATCCCGCACCCAGACGTCATAGGCAAGCTCAGAATCCCCCTTGGCATAGGCCGTAAGGGTATCATCAATCATGCGGCGGACAAGTTCGCCCATTCTTGGGATGGCAGACATCGGCGTCACCGCAGGCGCCTGATTGAGGGCAATGACGCGCTTGGCGATATTCTTGGAATAATCGGCCACCCGTTCCAGCAGTGAGGCGATTTTCAGGGCCGAGATAACCAGCCGCAGATCATCGGCAACCGGGTTTCTCAATGCAAGGACGCGAATTGCCATATTGTCCACCGACCGTTCAAGCTCGTCAACCTCAGCGTCGTCCTCGATCGTGCGCAAGGCAAGTTCCGTATTGCGTTCGGTCAGCGCGCGAATGGCAGCTTCCAGCTGGGCTTCCGCAAGCCCTCCCATTTCAGCGATGGTATTGCGAACGCTGTCAAGTTCTTCGTCGTAGGACTTTACGATATGCCCGGTCCCGGTCATTCTGGGGTTCTCCTGTTCAAGGCTGTACTGATCATCCAAACCGTCCTGTGATATACCCTTGGGTACGTTCATCGGAGGGGCTAGTGAATAATTTTTCGGTTTCGCCTGATTCCACGAACTCTCCCATATGGAAAAAGGCTGTCTTTTGTGAAATGCGGGCGGCCTGCTGCATGGAATGAGTGACAATAATGATAGTGTAATTTTCCTTCAATTCCTCAATCAGTTCCTCGACTTTCGCCGTCGCAATCGGATCGAGCGCAGAACAGGGCTCATCCATCAGGATGATGTCGGGCCGAACCGCGAGGGCGCGGGCAATGCAAAGGCGCTGCTGCTGCCCCCCGGAAAGACCCGTGCCTGAGGAATGCAGGCGATCCTGAACTTCCTTGATCAGCCCGGCTCGCTCCAGACTGGTCAGAACGATATGGTCGAGTTCGTCCTTGTTGGTGGCAAGTCCGTGAATGCGCGGGCCATAGGCAACATTGTCATAAATCGATTTGGGAAACGGGTTGGGTTTCTGAAAAACCATGCCAACCCGGGCGCGCAGCAGCACCTCATCGACACGAGGGCCATAGATATCGATACCGTCGAGCAAAATCTCACCGGTAACCCGGCAGCTTTCCACCGTATCGTTCATCCGGTTAAGACAGCGCAAATAGGTTGACTTACCGCAGCCCGACGGGCCAATCAGAGAGGTAATCAGGTTCTTCGGTATATCCAAGTTGACCTTCTTCAAGGCCTGGTTGTCGCCATAGAAGACATCCACATTCCGGGTTGAAATGATTATTTCCTCAGGCCTGTCATTTTGCGGTTCCGTTATATCGTCAGCGGACATAAGCACATTCTTTTCCTTTTACCAGCGGCGTTCAAATTTCTTGCGAAGAAAGATGGCCAAAGCATTCATCAATATGAGAAAACCGAGCAGGACCATGATGGCGCCCGAGGTCTTCTCAACAAAAGCGCGTTCCGGGCTGTCAGCCCAGAGAAAAATCTGGACCGGCATCACCGTCGCCGGATCGAAAGCACCGCCCGGTATATCGGCGATAAAAGCGACCATGCCGATCATCAACAACGGCGCAGTCTCGCCAAGCGCCTGAGACAGACCGATAATGGTTCCCGTTAGAATACCCGGCATTGCCAGCGGCAGGACATGGTGAAAGGCTGCTTGCTGATTTGACGCGCCAAGGCCGAGGGCGGCCTGCCGGATACTGTCAGGAACTGCCCGTAATGCCGCGCGGGCGGCAATAATGATCGTCGGCAGTGTCATCAGGGCAAGGGTCAGACCGCCCACCACCGGGGCGGATCGTGGCAAATGGGCAATGTTGAGGAATATCGCCAGCCCTAGCAAGCCGAACACAATCGAGGGGACGGCCGCAAGATTATTGATATTGACCTCAATCAGGTCGTTAAACTTGTTCCGTGGCGCAAATTCCTCCAGATAAATCGCCGACATCACGCCGATCGGGAAGGAAATGGCGATGACGATCAGCAACGTATAGAAGGAGCCGACCATGGCCCCCGCAATCCCGGCCTTTTCCGGCTCGCGGCTGTCACCATTGGTAAAAAAGGCACTATTGAAATGAAACGCGATAGCGCCTTCGCTTTCGAGCACATCCAGCCAGTCCAACTCGTTATTCTTGACCCGCCTGTCAATTTCCGGAAGATCGCGCTCTATATATCCCTTATTGACCATATCGACATCGTCACTGGCCAGCAATTCGACAGGCACTGTCTTACCGACAAGCCCGGGATCATTCATCACCATTTCCCGCAGCGTGCTCGTCGATTCTTTGCTGACAAGGCCGAACAGCGTCCGGAGGTTCTGGCGCTCTTTCACATCCGGGAATTTCTCGCGTAGCGCATTCTGGACAAGCTTGCTGTAATTGGCTGACCGCAACTTCGCCGGATCACGGTGGCCGTCCTTATCGAGCACCGATTCCGAGAAGGTTATATCGAGCGTGACATAGGTCTGGATAAAGGCGGAATATCCCTTGCTGAAAATACTGAATAACAGGATTGCCAGCAACGTCAGAGCAAGCAAGATTGCGCAGAGGCCAAGGCGGCGAAAGCGATTTTCCGATCGTTTCCGTTTCGCAAGATTGGCAATGAATTTATCGGATTGCCAGCCTGTGCCATCGCCAGTTTCGTTTAAATCAGTCATATTTTTCCCGATATTTGCGGACAACGATCAATGCGATAACATTCAACGTCAGGGTGACGGCAAAAAGCACCAGGGCGAGCGCGAAAGCCGCGAGTGTTTTGGCGCTGTCAAACTCCTGGTCGCCGACCAGTAGGCCGACAATCTGCACCGTTACTGTGGTAACGGCTTCCAGTGGGTTGGCCGTGAGGTTGGCGGCAAACCCCGCAGCCATCACCACGATCATCGTTTCACCTATGGCCCGGCTGACAGCCAGAAGAACGGCGCCGACAATCCCCGGCAGGGCAGCGGGCAGAATCACGTTCCGGATAGTTTCTGATTTTGTCGCTCCGAGGCCGTAGGACCCGTCCCTCAAAGACTGCGGAACCGACATGATAATGTCGTCGCTCAGCGAGGAGACGAAAGGAATGATCATCATGCCCATAACGACCCCGGCGGCAAGCGCACTTTCAGACACAACATCGAGACCGACCGCCTCGCCCACATCGCGGAAGAATACCCCAACAGTGAGCGCCGCAAAAAAGCCGTAGACCACTGTCGGAATGCCGGCGAGTATTTCCAGTAACGGCTTGACCACCGCGCGAAACCTGTTGGAAGCATATTCGGTCATGTAAACCGCGCTCAACAAACCAAGCGGCACGGCAACGCACATGGCAATGAAAGTGATCAGAAATGTCCCGGCAAAAAGCGGAACCGAGCCAAAGGCCCCCGACGAGCCGACTTGATCGGCACGAAGAGCGGTTTGCGGGCTCCAGGTCAGGCCGAAGAAAAACTCGGCGGGAGAGACCTTCTGGAAAAATTGAATGGTTTCAAATAACAGCGACAGGACAATGCCGACCGTCGTCAGGATGGAAATAACCGAGGCCAATATCAGAAGGACAAAAACCATCCCTTCAATTGTCTTGCGAACCCGTAAATCCGGATTGATCCTGAGAACCGAAAAATAAAGACCTGCACCTGCCGCCAGCATGACACCAACCGGGAACAGGACCCTGTCAATCTGCCGGGTGGTCCCGGCATCAAACTGAACAGGGGACATATGCAGCGCGATCCACAGAGCGCCCAGAAAGAGCGGTGGGATCATCGCCCAGATGACCACATAGAGACCAAACTGGTGGGGCCGAGAGGTAACGACTTTAGCTGAATTACGAACACCGCTGAGTGCTTTTCTGGTGCCGAACCAATATCCGGCAGCGGACATCAGCAAGAGGACAATCAGAAGAGGGAAAAAGCTCATGGCGGGTTCTTTTCAGGTTTTTGCAGCAAACAACAAAGCGGCGGATGACCCTGAGGCCATCCGCCAATTTAAGATCTTACATCAATTTCAGCGGCGCAAGGGCCATCGCGTCTTTACGGACCTTGTCGCGTTGTGCTTCAGCGAGCGGGATCAAGCCTTTTTCAGCAAGGTATCCAAACTCCCCGAAGGCGTCTTCGCTTGTGAATTCAGCAATATATTCCATGATACCGGGAACCTTGCCGACATGTGCGTCCTTGACATAAAAATACAGAGAGCGGGAAATGCCGTATTTACCGTCCGAGATATTCTCGAATGTCGGGGAAACCCCCTCAACGGTGCTGCCCTGCAAGTGATCGGCATTCTGCTCAAGAAAACTGTATCCGAATATGCCGAAGGCGTCGTGATTGGCGACAAGTTTCTGAACAATCAGGTTGTCGTTTTCACCGGCTTCGATATAGGCACCATCTTCGCGGATAGCCTGGGCGGCCACGGTGAAGGCTTTTGAGTCCGATTTTTTAAGCGCTTTGAGCATATCAAACTCTTCGGCACCGCCCTCCATGGCGAGCTCAACGAAGGCATCCCGTGTTCCGCTGGTTGGCGGCGGGCCCAAAACTTCAATTTTTGTGTCCGGAAACGACGGATCAACATCTTTCCAGGTCTTGTTTGGGTTGTCGACGAGCTTGCCATTAACCGGAATTTGCTTCGCAAGGGCGAGGAAAATTTCCTTTTTGGTCAATTCAAGCGGCGCTGCTTCTTTTGCATTGGCAATGACGATCCCGTCAAACCCAATTTTAACTTCCGTTATTTCCGTGATGCCGGCCGCAGCGCATTTCTCGATTTCCGATTTTTTGATGCGACGCGAGGCGTTGGTGATATCGGGGGTATCATCACCGGCACCGGCGCAAAAGAGTTTCAAACCGCCGCCAGAACCCGTGCTTTCGACGACCGGGGTTTTGAACTTGCCCTTGTTACCAAATGTTTCAGCTACAGTTGTTGAAAAAGGAAAAACTGTCGAGGACCCAACGATCCTGATTTGATCGCGAGCCAGGGCCTGTCCCGAAAGCGCAACGGTTGCGGCCGTTGCAGCAATTGCCAGACCGAAAGTTTTGTTTAGCACGTTTCATTCTCCGTTCATTTAATGTGGCAGCATCCTCCTGCCGACGCGCGGACAATGCTCCTGAACGATGACAGAAATACTACAGATATATGACAGTAATGTTACGGTCGTAAAAGCGTTGAAAATCCTGCATTTAGCTATCGGAAAGGGGCAGCTTGACAGTAAAGGCTGAACCTTTTCCAACCACTGAGGTGATCTCTAACTGACCGCGGTGGCGACTCACAATATGTTTGACGATCGCGAGTCCCAGACCGGTACCGCCGAGTTTCCGGCTGCGATCACTGTCAACCCGGTAGAAGCGCTCCGTCAACCGCGACAAATGCTCCTCCGCAATCCCCTCGCCCTCATCGAGGACTGACGCCCTGACTGTGGTTCCATCGGTAACGACTCTGACAATAATTTCAGCGTTTTCCCGGCTGTATTTGAGGGCATTATCGACAAGATTGGTGAATACTTGGGTAAGTTGGTCAAAATCGCCGGTGATAAACACCGGTTGCACCGGCAGATCGAGACGAACACATTTCCCGAGATCGACGGATTTGGCCTTGATCAGACCCTTCACGCCGTCCAGCACCGCACCGAGGTTCACCCGGTCTGAGGGTCTGCTATGTTCGTTCACCTCTATTTGTGATAACGACAAAAGGTCGGTGATCAGCTGCGACATCCGCAGCGATTGTGCCTGCATCATGGTGAAAAAGCGTTGATGCGCGGCAAGGTCATTCCGGGCCGGGCCGATTAAGGTTTCAAGCGCGCCGATGAGGATAGCCAGCGGGGTTCGTAGTTCATGACTGGCATTGGCGACAAAATCCACCCGCATCTGCTGCATCCGCCGCGACGCGGTCAGGTCATGCAGCGTCACGATCAGACGAAGCCCTTCATTGCTTTCGTCTTTCAAGTTCACAATATATGCCGCAACATGGCGTGGAATGGCATCGGCAATGGTAAATTCAATACGCTGGTCGGGGATTACGCCTTCATACGCGGCATCGATTGCCTTCAGAAAAGCAGGATTACGCATGAACCCCGTCAGTTTCCCGCCCATTTCACTCACATTAAAAAACTGGTTTGCAGCGGCATTCGATCGCCGGATGCGCCGCTCGCTCCCCAAAACCAGCACTGGATCGGGAAGCATATCGAACAACAGCGATGCCTCGTCCTGACGCGACTGTGCCTCCTTCAACATACGCTGGAGACTTCGGCGGTATTGCTGCATGGCGAGAAACAGATTGTCGACCGGCAGCAGGCTGGCTTGTAAACCGTCCCGCGGCTCTTCCTCGATAGAAGACATACCCGCCGCCTGTTCCATGCGAAGGGCGACGGCCCGCATATCTCGAACCAGTTTTGCGTAAAGCAGGCATGCTGGCAAAACCGGTGTCGCGATCAACAACATGATGTAGTCCGGCGATAGCTGACCGTGATCCAGTAACCAGAATGCAACAATTGCAACGGGCAGCGTTATCGCCAAGACAAACGCCAGCATTCTCCATAAGTAACCATTACTGTTGAGCATTATGTTTTCTCATATCAAAGGTCTAGCCAACTACGGGCATCGTCTCGTGTATATGGAAGCGTTCTTTTACAGTTTTGTGACAAAATCAAGAGTTTCACCAATTTCGCCGAGGACAACTAGGTCGGCAAAATCATCAAGAGGGGTCGGTTCGCGATTGAGGATGATCAGCCGCGCCCCAGCCTGTTTGGCCACCAGCGGGATCTCCGCCGCCGGGTAAACCACCAGTGATGAGCCGATCGCAATGAACAACTCCGCCGCTTGCGCCGCAGCATCTGCGCGCTGCATTTCTTCCACCGGCATCGCCTGCCCGAAGGAGATAGTCGCCGTTTTCACAATTCCGCCACACTGACCGCAGTCCGGCAGCGTTTCGTTATTAGAGAAAACCTCACGGACAACATCGAGGCTTATGCGGGTCTGGCATTTGAGACATTTGGCATAAGTCGTGTTACCATGAACCTCGATCACATCTTTGTCTGCGATACCCGAGCTCTGGTGTAACCCGTCTATATTCTGGGTAACGACGGCCGTAACTTTTCCTCTGTCATAAAGTGAGAATATTGCCTTATGTCCTTTATTTGGCTTTGCTTTTGACAATACTGACTCCATGGCAAACTT
Source organism: Sneathiella sp. (assembly GCF_041689005.1). Taxonomy (GTDB): domain Bacteria; phylum Pseudomonadota; class Alphaproteobacteria; order Sneathiellales; family Sneathiellaceae; genus Sneathiella. The sequence continues at coordinate 34,372 of NZ_JBDNHC010000100.1, read as the reverse complement.
GCGACGCCAACTTTCACGCCGCGCTTCTTCTGACTGCAGAAACTCGGAAAAATCGATCGGCCGGTGTTTTTCCCAAAGACCACCTGGACTACGAAAATCCGGAATTCCGGATTCGGTGCTGATCCCGGCCCCGGTGAAAATGACAATGCGGCTACTCTCCCGCACCATTTCGGAAAATCTTTTCAGATCCGTCGCCATGTTCTCCTCCTCGATTGAGAACGACCCTGCTACCTCGTCTTCGCGCCCAGTATAGAGCAAAAAGCCAGAGCACTAACAGCCTTTGCACGGAAACTGCCCGACATTTTCACAAAGACCTGTGCCAGACGTTATCTGTACAAGCCAGAAACCGCCGGCAAAAGCCGTGCAAGTCGGAGATTGGATCATGGATAGGGACAAGATGAATAATATCGTTGCGAAGGAATTATCTGAAGCGTTGGCAAGATGTCACCAAAACGGCATTGACCCCGGAACAGTGAGAACGGGATTACTAACCATAACAATTGCCAATTTTGTCAATGGTATAGGACTCGACAACACGATCGCCCTGTTTCAGGCGCTGCCGCAACAGATCCAGTCGGGGTTATTTGACAAATTCGTCGATACGACCAGACCCCGCAGCGTTCCGGCAACCAAGCCCTACATACCGCCGGTTAATCCGGCCGCACCACCGCTGCCCTCGGTGTCAGTGTCGCCCTATGGCGTCTCAGAGACTGGCTCCCCTGCCCCCGCGGAAGCCGCTCCGCCGATCCAGCGACGGCGGCTGTAAGACAACATCAATCGAACCAGAAGCGGATCGCGGCCAAAAACCAAATTTTACGTTAATTTTGCTCTCTCATTAACCGTTTTTAAGGAAGATGACCCTATTTTAGGGTCTAGATTCGTCCTATTTTTAAAAGAGAGGCCTAAGCTGTGCCGCATCATACAAAATTTACAGCCCGTTTTCGGACAGTACTTCTTGCTACAACCGGATTGGTTGCCGCAGGCTGTACCTCAATGTCTAACCAGTCCGCGATGTCTGGGAACGACAGCCAGTATAAGTCTTCCACCAGCGCATCCAGCGATCATAGGGATCCTGAAGGGACCCTTTCCTGGGAAAGCCTGATGCGGGTCGCGGACCACACTTGGGAGAATGGCGACCCCGGAACGGCGATGGGCCTTTATGCAACGGCCGCGAAAGATCAGCCGAAAAACCCGGAACCCCTGCTTAAAGTTGCCCATATCCTCCGGAAAACAGGACGATCACAGGACGCGATTTCCGTCTATAAGAAAGTTCTTGGAATCGCGCCCGGTAACGGGGAAGCGCGGCGCGGTATCGGTTATAGCCAGCTACAGCTTGGAAAGCCGATCCTGGCAACTGAAACATTTGCCGCAGCCTTGACGGTCAACCCCGGTGACGCGGCCATGCTCGGTGGTCTTGCCGTTGCCTATGACAAGGCCGGCAACCATGCGCAGGCGCAGGAATATTACAGGCAGGCCATCAGCGCCGATCCGGATAATCTGAATTATAAAAGCAATCTTGCTCTGTCGATGGCGCTTACCGGCGATACAGACGAGGCAATTGCCATCTTAAAGATGGTTACGAGTGACCCCAAGGCGACCTCAAAGCATCGTCAGACACTGGCCCTCGCCTACGGGCTTGCAGGACAGTCCGTTGAAGCCATGAAATATTCACGGATGGATCTTTCCGAAGCGGATGCCCGCAACAACGGGCAGTATTTCCAGGTATTAAACAGCAAAAGAAACGACCATGCCGAAGCGATCATCGAGCAGGCGAGCGTTATGAAGGCCTCTGCGGATACAATTGATGTCGCAGAACATTCGACAAATGACGAACCTCGGCAGCCTGTTAATCCGGACATCATCGTCGCCCGTCATGAACAGGAATATCTAAGCACCAATGCCAGCAAAAAGTCGCCGGCTGCGACCAAACCTCTTGAGCATTTCACGCCGCGTGTAAAACCACCAGTGATGATGGCGAAATCGGAAACTCCGAAGCCGCCGGTAAGCGCGCCGAAATCCGTTGTTGCCACGGTGATGCCGGATGTTGAAAAGTCACCCGCGCCAACCATTGCCAAAGCGGCGCCAGAAAAGCCCGTTGTTGTCGCCAGCGTTGATCCCGCCGCCAAACCGGCCCCTGCTATTTCGGAGTTCCGTGAATGGAAAGCCGAAAGTAAAGCAGCCCCAATAACCGTTGCATCAACACCGGTTGTCGCTGATACCCAGAAGACGCCCACCGCGAATTCGAACAAGCCGATATCTACTGAAGTTGCTTTTGCCACAAACAATCTGCCGGCAAGTAGTGACGTCACTGCCTATGCGGCGGATGGGGGCCACTACTTCTTGCAGATTGGATCCTATAAGGAAAAGACCCAAGCTGAGAAAGGCTGGAAACTCCTGCAAACCCGGAATGTCGATATTCTCAAGGGAATTGATCCGCTTATCAGTGAAGTCGATCTTGGATCCGACAAGGGTGGAACCTTCTACCGGTTGCAGATTGGGGGGTTCTCCGACAAGACCCAGACCATGGCGCTCTGTGGGACCCTGAGAGACCGCAACTACGATTGCTTCATGGCAATACCTGCAAAGGCAGGGTCAACCTCGAAGACACCGGCAGCCGACAAGGTCGGTCCGGGTCAAACGATGGTAGAGAACACAGAGGATAAGCCAACGCAAACTGAGGCACTGGGCACTAAAAACAAAAATGACAGCAGTCTGATTGCCGATTATAAAGAGGGTTTTGACGCACTTTAATCCAACAATAAATCATCAAAAAAACGGGCTCCGGCATTAGTCGGAGCCCGTTTTTTAATGGCCGTCACGAATATGCCAGGAAAGATGTCAGCAGCAGGTCCTGTCTACCAGCGGCACATCAAGTGTCGAACCTGAACTTGATAGTGTCTGGATTTTTGCGAGGAATGAATCGAAGCGAGGACCTTGTCGCCTTCGCGCCGCGGATCAGCCGCCCTTGGAAAATGCGTCGAGGGCCTTGAGCACGGCGGGGCCGATCAGAACAATAAACAGGGCCGGCAGGATGAAGATAATCATTGGAACTGTCATAATCGCCGGCAGACGGGCAGCCTTTTCCTCGGCCTTCATCAGCCGCTCTTCGCGCATTTCCGCAGCCAGAACGCGCAACGCAACAGCCAGCGGCGTACCGTATTTTTCTGTCTGGACAAGTGTATTTACGAGGGTCGTCATAGCTTGAATATCGACCCGGTTCGCCAGATTAGCCAATGCCTGCTTGCGGTCCGGCAAAAACCCGATTTCAATCGAGGTAAGGCCGAGCTCGTCCGCAAGTTCTGGGGCGGAATTTGCAATTTCCCGACATACCCGGTCAAGACCGCTGTCCAGGTTAAGACCCGCCTCCGTACAGATTACCAGCAAATCAAGGGCGTCGGGGAGTGATTTTCGGATAAGAGCATAGCGTTTTGCTACCTTATTTTTGACGAGTATATCGGGCAGCATATAACCGACAAATCCCACTCCCACCGACGCCAGAAGGCAAACGGGAATGCTCCATTTCCAGGGATTGGTGCCCAGCAGATACAGTAATGCAAGGATACCTGATACCAGAGGTACGGAAATTTTTGCAAACAGATATGCGACCAGCGCGTCCTTCGACCGCCAGCCGCCCTTGGCAAGTTTTGCCGCCATTATCCTGGCCCGTTCGCCGCGCATAAGTTGCAGCTTTTTGACGACCTGGTGCATTATGTTCTCGCGGACAATCAGCTTGCTGCGTTGCTTTGTTTCATTGGCGAGCGTGGTTTTCAGGTGTGTCCGTCGTTTTTCCAGATTTTTAATGCGACCGGGCAAGGCATCCTTGACCAGAAAGGCATTCCACATCATTAAAATGACGGCAAGTGTCGCTCCCCCCGCGATCATTGCGAGAATATCCGCAGAGCGCAGCCAGTCCGGCAATAGAGTGACGATATCGATCATCTTTGACTCCTATATCTCGAACCGGACCATTTTCGCCATGACACCAACACCCGAGGCAATCATCGTCAAACCAACGCCAATCATGTACATCCCGCGCGGATCCTCGAGCAGTGTCATTACATAGCTGCCATTGGCCAGCCACAGCAGGAAGAACATGATAAACGGCAACGAACCGATAATCCAGGCACTGGCCCGGGCCTCCGACGACATTGCCTTGATCTTGAGCTTGATCTGGCGGCGTTTACGCAAGGTATTGGCAAGCCCGCCCAATGTCTCCGCGAGGTTACCCCCGGTTTCACGCTGAATGGAAATGGCGATTATCAGAAATTTGAAATCCGGCAAATCGATTCGCTTGGAAACATTCCACAGGCCTTGCTCAATGCTCTGTCCGACCCGCATGGCATTAGCAACGCCGCGAAATTCCGCGCCGACCGGATCCGGGGCATCATGACCGACGGTCACGATCGCCTCGCTGATGGGAAGACCAGCGCGCAAGCCCCGGCATAGAAGCTCGATGGCCTCGGGGAAAGTTTTCATGAACTTCTTAATTCGCCTGCCCCCCAGGTAACCAACGATGACATGCGGCAAAAACAGGCCGGACGCTATGCTGATCGGAATCGCAAGCATGAGCGGCAATCCGTAGAGGAAATAACAAAAAACGAAAATATTTGCGATGAATAGAACTGTCGCCGTCGCATATTTGAACACGGTGATCTTGAACCCGGTTTTTTCGAGCCGACTCCGCAGCAAATCCGGATTGGGGATAAGTCGCTTCAAAAGAGCATCGAGGAGCTTGATACCGCTGGTATCCTGGGATCGGCGGGCAGAAGTGCCCGATTTCGGTTTGCTCATGGTTTTCTCGCCCTGACTGATTTCTATCAGACGGCGTTTAGACTGGCGCGAAAAGCTTTCGCCGCCAGCGAAGGTAAAAAACAACAGCAAGGAAATGAGGAGGGTCGCCCCTCCGACCACAAGCATTACCGTAATTTGATCTGCAGGGGCAAAAGTTCCAAACATCATATGGCTCCCAGTAGCATTTTTTCGAGACCAAAATACGCCGCGCGTGGCGCAAAATGTGGCCGCAATCCGGTTGACTTGAAGTCGCCCAGCAACCGCCCGCCCTTATCTTCACTATGAAATTCGTACCAGAATAAATCCTGCATAGTGATCACGTCCTCTTCCATGCCCACCACCTCGGAAATATAGGTGACCCGTCGCACTCCGTCGCGCATACGGCTGATCTGCACGATCAGATCAATCGCTGAGGCGATTTGCGTCCGGACCGCTTTCGCGGGCAGATTTACGCTGGACATGCCGACCATATTCTCAAGTCGGGTAAGGGCTTCGCGCGGGCGGTTGGCGTGAATTGTTGATAACGACCCGTCATGGCCGGTATTCATGGCCTGCAACATGTCAATTGCCTCGCTACCGCGAATTTCGCCGAGAATAATACGATCCGGGCGCATACGCAGGGCATTCTTCAACAAATCCCGCATGGAGATTTCACCCCCACCCTCAAGATTGGCGGTCCGCGTTTCAAGTCGAACGACATGGGGCTGTTGCAATTGCAGCTCCGCCGCGTCCTCAATGGTGACAATGCGTTCACCGGGGTCAATCAACTGCGAAATGGCATTCAGCATGGTTGTTTTACCGGAGCCGGTACCACCGGAGATGAGAATATTCAGGCGGCATCGACCGGCCACCCGCAGAACCGTCGCCGCTGAAGCCGACAGATTCTGCTGTCGTTCCATGACGTCCAGGGTAATTTTCTGCTTGGCAAATTTACGAATGGAAATCGACGGGCCGTCAATGGCAAGCGGCGGAATAATGATATTGACACGGCTGCCGTCGGCGAGGCGCGCATCCACGAGCGGATTGGATTCGTCCACCCGGCGGCCAACATGGCTGACAATCCGGCTTGCCACGCTCAGAACATGGGCATTATCGCGGAACTGGCAATCTGACAGCACCAGCTTGCCCTTTTGTTCAATAAAGACCTGCTTGGGGCCATTGACCATGATATCGGTAATCGAATCGTCTGCGAGCAAGGGCTCAAGCGGTCCGAGCCCAAGCATGTCATGCATCAGGCTTTCAGTGAGTTCACGCTGTTCACGCTGGTTAAGTTGGATACGTTCCTCAATGAGGATGTCCGTAATGATATCAGAAATATCACGGGCAAGATCCAGCCGGTCCATGGTGACCGCGGCACTGATATCAATGCGCTCCATCAACAATGGCTGGATAACCGTTTTGATACTTTCAAGATGGGCGTTAATTTTAACGCCCGTCGTCTCCGGCGCCATGGACAGGTTTAACAGGGACGAAGACCTGGTGTCCTCAGCTTTCTCTAAATGGCTTTTCGCAATCGGAATAATGGGATTATCGTTTTCGCCCTCATTCATCAGGGCCGGATTACTTGCAGACGAGGCATCGGTCGAGAGGTCAAAATCTGCACCCTCCGTCACTGGAATTTCCGGTTCCATCCCAAAAACCGTTACGCCTTCTTCAACAGTTTGCGTGTAAAGGGCTTCGACAGGCATCTCGTTTACGATAGAGCCCTCCGGCTCCTCCACCGGCGATTTCTCCATCGGAGTGTGCTGGATTTCATTCTCGGATTTTTTCTTTTTTTCGATCTCTGTCCATAAACCCATCGCCAGGTCGTTGACCAGGTTTCGCTGTTCCAAAACGTTGACATCTATTTTATCGCGCTTCATCGCATCGCGCAGGTATGACTTTACCAGTTGCACAACGACAGACCGGTTTTCGTGCGTAGACAGATTGGGCAACAGCTTATCGGTCACTTCCGGTAAATATTTTGCCAGAAGATCAGCCGCATTTGGACCTGCCGCAGCCGTGATGGCAGATGCGGGTTTAGCCTTTTGGTCCGACGATGTCCTCCATAAACTCACCTTTTATGACTCCCATCCTTTTTCTTTTTCCCGCCCTGAACCATTGTAAACAGGCCTTTCTTCTTGGGCGGAATATAGCCTGAGACATCGGCGGACAACGCCCGCATGATCTTGACAATCGCCGATTTGGCCGCAATCTCACCGATTGCCTTGCCCGCATTCGCACAGACCGTCAGGGTCTTAGAGTCTTCAGGAATCACATAGTCCACTTTTTCGTTCAGCCCGCGTTCAAAATCGGCCTTGCTGACCTGCGCGGTACGATCGACACCAACCCGACTAATAAGCTTTATGATACGGCCTTTGGTCGATAGTGAGGTCATCGCCTGGGTGATTCGATTAATGTCCCGGATGCCGGCAAGTGACTGATCGGAAACAAGGATAACTGTATCTGCAGATGCCAGTAAGGCCCCTTGCGTCGGCAATAGATGCCGCGGCAGATCAACGATGACCTGATTGTAATCCTGACTGATTTCGCCGATCAGCGCGTCAATCGATTCTTCGCTGATGTCAACCAGCTCATCGATCGGCTCCTCGGTGCCCAGCACCGCAAGATAATCCCCGTCTTTGACAAGGGCGCTATCGAGAAACAGCTTGTCGAGGCGATGCGGGTTTTCCAGCGCCTCGCGAAACCCGCCGCCCGTTTCGATATCCAGCGACAGAGTAGTTGTGCCGAAATGTAAATCAAGGTCCAGAAGCGCGGTTGAAAGCTTTTCTTCGTTGGCCATAATCCAGGCCAGGTTCGTCGCAATCGTCGTCGCGCCAACACCCCCGCGTACACCGACAAGAACAGTCAGCCGACCGCTCTGGGCGGTCTGCAATGCCTGCGACTGGCGATCTATATTCTCAACCGCATCTTTCAGCACCTCAACTGTCAACGGCTTTACCAGATAATCCTTGGCACCGAGAGCGATCATTTTTCGGAATTCACCGACATCGTTTGAATCACCAACGATAATCAATGTATTATGCGGCCCAATTTTACGGATGAGACGCGTGATTTCGCCATCAGGGTCAGTGCTGCTACTAATGTCAGCAAGAACAACTTTTGGCGAATTACCTGGCTCAATCCGGTTCAATGCGGCCGTTATGCCGCCGTCCTGCGTGGCATCATTTGACAGATCCAGCGCGGAACAAACCTCTCGGCTGACCGTTAGGGACTGCTCATCGTCAACAAATGCCATGAAGTCCGCGCAGATTTGCGTTCCGAAGAGCGTGCTTAAGTTTGATGCTGTCTTGCCCATACAAATTTCTCCCTTATTGGCTCGAAGCGCCACTGGCACCGGCTGACCCGGCACGGTATTGTTCCACTGCCTTGGCAGCACGTTCACCATCGGCCGCGCTCCCGTGTGAGGGATCGACCAGATCTTTCGGATCCGCAACCATTCCGGCGAAGGCCGATGCCGTCGCACATCCCAGGAACGGTAATGGGAGGTTCTCGTATCCAAGCCCGCGCGGCTTATACCAGCCTTTTTCACAAACCGGATCGACGGTTGCGACATATTTAACAAAATAAACCCGCAAGGAGTTTGTCCCGAGTTCATTCGTAATTTTCGGCGTCACCTCAAATCCACGGTCCTGCAAAAAGCCGGCAAGCTCACCAAAGCGGCGTTCGTTAATGCCATCGGCGCCTTCGAAGGGCGGAAGCTCAACTTCAACCTTTTCGCCAAACCCGATATTCTGCGCCTCGATAAAGCCAAGCAACCTGCCTTTGTCGAGGTCATCAAGCCCGGATCGGCCCGGGTCAAAATCAACAACAACTGTCGGCGTCACTTTATTGACCTGAATGGATTTTTCCAGTTGAGCATTTCGAGTTGTTGCCGTTTCCTGAAATCCTCCCTCATCGAAATTTACAGGGGCGCAGGCCACCAATGCGGCGCCTATCGTCAGAAGGCCGGCCCAGGAAACAGTTCTTTTGAAAAAAATTTGCTGCATTTGGTCTACTCCAGTATGAAGCCGGCAGGCCCGACGAGTTTTACGTCATTATTCGCGGTTGTCGCGGCGGGAGCCCTGGCTGTTGGCGATTTTTGGTCGCCATATGTCGGTTTGAACTGTTTTCCGTCGAGATACAGATCATTGTCATTTGGCGGAATATATCCGTCGGTCGGCTCCGCTATGCGGGAATTAGAGGGTTTGACGAGATAGGGAGTGACAATGATCAGAAGTTCTGTTTCATTCCTCTGGAAAGAAGAGGAACGGAACAAAGCGCCGAGAATGGGAATATCTCCCAGCAATGGTGTTTTGGACACGTTGTTATTGCCATCGTTATTCAGCAAACCGCCAATAGCGAAGCTCTGGCCACTGGCAAGCTCGACGGTTGTTTCAGCCCGTCGGGTCAGCAGTGATTGCACGAAGACGCCACCAATGTTAATGGCGGAATTAGAGGATAATTGGCTGACCTCAGGTTTGACCCTCAGATTAATGCGATCGCCATCGACAATTGTCGGCGTGAATTGAAGAGAAACACCGAATGGTTTGTATTCGACGGTCACGGCACCGTTTTCCTGGGGAACCGGAACGGGGAATTCACCACCCGCCAGGAAATCCGCTGACTCGCCGGAAAGCGCTGTCAGATTCGGTTCCGCAAGAACCGTCAGCAACCCCTCATCATCCAGCGCATCGACCAAACTGTTAATGTTTACATTTTGATCGTTATACCCACCAAACACATATGAATTATCTCCAGCCGGTCGGAGAACCGACCCAGTCAAGGCACTGGTCACAATATCGGGCCCGCGTGCAAAACCGAGAACCCCGTCGCCGATTTGCCCGAACACTTCCCAATTAACGCCGAAACGTTTGGTGACTGAGCGGCTGACTTCGGCAACGCGAACCCGCAGGTTGACCTGCATCGCGCCCTGAACAGCAATACGGTTGAAAACCGTGCCCCCGCCAAGATAGAGCGCCGCCATCCGGCGGGCATCTTCGGACTGTGCTGCTGATTTAACCTTACCAGTCAGCATAATTCCGGTCGGTGTTGATCGCGCCTTAAGGCCGCCGTTGGGGCTGATTTCCTGAAGCGCCTCGTTTAATGAGGTCACGTCATGAGTAATCGATACCGGAGAATTGAGAAGAACACGGCCCTGTTTATCAAGGGCAAACAAATTCGTGTTGCCGGTCGCCTTTCCGAAAACATAGATGATCGTCGGAGACTGAATCTGAACGTCCGCCAGTTCGGGATTACCAATGAAAACGGACGTTGCCGGTTGATCCAGTTGAACCAGCTTCCCCGAGTTAAGGGTGAGCGCCAGAATGTCACCTTTGGAATTTATGACACGCGCCGCACCAGCAATGGACGGAGCGGTAAAAGCCAACATCAAGCCGAGCCCGACAGCCGCTATTGATTTCGCATAGGTCGTCAGCATTTAACTACTCCTCAGTCGAACAGCTTCTGCTTGGCATTGCCAGCTCTTACGACATTAATGACGGTTGTGGGTATTCCCGTGCGGCGTGAGCCGCCGGTAATCAAGGCACTCGCCTCACTGTCCCAAGTATGACCGCGTCCGCGTTCCGCCTTGAAGACTGTTTTGCTGGCTGTACTTTTCCGTGGATCTTCTTCCCGGGCGAGACTGCGCAATGACAGGCTCAAATGGCCCAGCTCAGAGGCGACGGCAATGATTTCTGCGCCCTTGGGAGAAACTTCAAGGGTTGCCGTCCGTCGAACGGAGGCTTCCTGCTGCTGGTCGTTGGTCGACTGGTCCATGGCAACAATCCGGACATCCGTCAAAATTGTTTCGCTAGCCCGCCGGGCTCCGCTGTCGCCTTCAGCTTCGGTTTCCTTGACAATACCGTGGGTCAGAATGACATCAACCCGATCCCCCGGAAAAACAAAGCCGGAAATACCTGAAGTCGCATCTAAGGGAATGGATACGGCGCGTGTACCAGGGCTTAAAACAGCCGCAAGATATCCTCTTTCACCAGGATGTACCATGCGGGCATCGGTAATTGGCTCACCGGCAGTAATCCCCTGCCTTACAACTGTTCCGATAAATTCATCCAAAGACCGGACGTCCTTTACCACATACATGTCTTCAACGTCATCGGTTTCAGGCCATGCCTGCCATTTGACATCCTGTTCCTGAACCAAGGTTCCCGCCGGCAGATCTGCGGCAGCAACCAGGATTTGGGTTTTTGTTTCAACCGGCACGACCTTAACGGCGGCGGTTTCAACTTTATTCTGATGCCCGGCCCAGCTGCGGACAAACAAAACGGTTGCTCCGGTGATAAGCAATGCAAAAATGATTAAAACAATTTTTCGCGCCATGGTGCTAAATCCATCATGTTTAAATTAATTATGACAGTAGCCGGCAAGACCTTAATTTCAGGTTAAATTTGGGAGTATTTTGTGGGATTTAAAATTAAATACACTGACGCCATAAACCAGCGGAAGCGCCGGTACCTGGCGATAACGCAGGGATTTTCCAATGCTGCAAAAGCTGCGGACAAGGGCCGAAATTTTCAGGATTATCAGAATTAATAGTGCAGGCTACCGTGAAAAAACACGGGTCAATATGTGCAGCTATCCTCGCCCGTCGCGGTTATCGTGAAATTTCCACCGACAGCTGTGCAAAAGTCGTCAGAGATATTTGTGAAGGCTGTCAGGATTGTGTTACCCGTGGCCGTAAAAGCGACGATGCCAGCAATAGCGACGAGAGATGCAATAAGCCCGTATTCGATGGCTGTGGCCCCGGTTTCATCTTTAAGAAAACTTGAAAACCACAACATGGCAACCTCCAGCTCGATTAAGTGACTTTATCCGGGAATAATTTACATGTTTTGACTAGGAGAGGTGAAAGGGGCGCCGGTTGATGGGCGCCCCGTTCCGAATAAAAGTATTATGTGCATGAACCAGCAGTGCCAGCCGCAGCGTTAGACACAGTATAGTTACCACCTGTACCATTACACAAAGCAGAAGCAATGTCATCGAATGCGCCGACAATTGTGTCACCAAGAGCCGTGAACGCGACAACACCGACAAGAGCAACGAGGGCGGCAATCAGGCCATATTCAATGGCCGTCGCACCAGACTCGTCGTTTACGAAAGAACGGATTACTTTAATCATTTGAGTCTCCTAAAAATCAGGAATTTTTCCTGACACTAAACAAAACTTGGTTTTCAACCCCGCAAGGCTTTCTTACCCCTTGGCGTCTAGACTTTTTAGCCCGCGTAAACCGCAACCTGCAAAGCCCCTTAACATCATAAAGCGCTTCCCAAGTTCGTCTTGCCTCGCGCCTTGAACAGCATTTAAACCGGAATTGATTAATCAATAGTTAAAAGGATCGAGTTTTTTTCATGTAATGGAGAGTGATAATATTACTAAAATTTTATAAAATAGATATTTTTTATTTTTGTTCATTATTTACATACATAATTATTTTAATAACTATGTATTTATTTAAAGTATATTTATTTTATACTTATTTTTACTTTGTCATTGTTTTTCGTATAAATTATGGGAAATTTTGGCCTGTTCTTTAATCAACGTTAAGCTTTTTGAGGGATATTAGCGGCATAAAGATTTGTCATATTCAATATATGGTGCCGCATGAACAAGAAAATTGCTTCAGGCCTGCTTCGCCAGACCCTTAAGAAATTTATCAGAAATAATCATGGTGCGTCGGCCGTGATCGTCGCTTTTCTTGCGATTCCCCTCTTTGGAGCGGTCGGTCTTTCGGTTGATCTTGGACGCGCCTATGTTTTAAAGGGCAAGCTTTCCACCGCGCTGGATGCGGCCGGGCTCGCAGTAGGACGTAATATTTTTTCGCCTAACTCTGAAATCTACGCGGATGCGCAGAAATACTTCGACGCCAATTTTCCGCCGGGCTTTATGGGCACTGCCGCCATCACCATGAACGCATCTACTGTGTCGTGGGATGCAACTAGGCAAAATATCACGCTGAACGTGCGCGCGGATATGGGGACGACGTTTATGAATGTTCTCGGTCAACCGGAACTGACCGTCGGCGCCAGCACACAGATCAAACGCGATAACCGCGGCATGGAATTGGTTTTGGTTCTCGATAACACGGGGTCCATGGATTACAGCCTCGGGGGTAGTACTCGGATGGCCGAATTAAAATCTGCCTCACATAACCTGATCCAAATCCTTTATGGCGATGAGGAAACCCAGGACAAACTCTGGGTTGGTATCGTCCCTTATAACGTTACTGTAAATATCGGTCCGCAAAACATCAATTTCTTAAGCAACGCCGATCGTAATAATATTCTCAGTAATAGTAGCAGTATTTATACTCAGGACAGCGATAATACAGCCCTTGGACGGGATGTTACGGGCGACGGCATTAGTGATACCGTCTACGGCTGGCGCGGCTGTGTTGAAATGCGGGACGACCTGATTGACGGTACCGTCGACGTGTCAGATGACCCGCCAGCGAAAGACTTTGTCCCTTATTTCGGCAACGATCATAGTACAAATAACTGGATAACCACGACAACAAAATGGGGCAACACAACAACAAGCTACAGTATTAACGATACAAAAGGTCCGAATTACAATTGCCCACTTACCTCTGTCTTGCCACTCACGGCGGAAAGATCAACAATCGACGCACATATCGATGATATGACCGCCCAGGGCAACACCGCCGTCAATATCGGAATGGTCTGGGGATGGCGCGCGGTGTCGCCGCGCTGGAATGGGCTTTGGTATGGATCGTCGACGCTCAATATGCCGACAAACACCAAGGTCAGCCCGCAAGTTCCTTATACGACGCTGCCGCTCAATTATAACGAAACTTATATGGATAAAGTCGTCATCCTGATGACTGACGGCGATAATACGATCGGCAGCAGCCGCTATAATGCTTATGCACGTCAGAAGAAAAAAGGCGTATCTCAGCCGTACGGCTCTCTTTACGACGGCACTACGGGTTTTATGAGAAGCGACCGCCCAACTTATAGCAAAGACGGATACTCTAACTATGCTGCTATTTCTGATGCTAAAGTTTTGGCCACCTGCGCGGCTATGAAAAGTGCCGGGATCATCATCTATACGATCCTGCTCGTCGACGGCAATTCCAGTATGATGAAAAGCTGTGCAACGTCGCCGAAACATGCCTTTGTCGCTCTGTCTGCCGACGATCTGGAGGACCATTTTAACACCATCGGCGAAGAGCTTAGTAATCTGCGTATCTCGAAATAGGCAGAACACGATATCTAACAGATAAAGAGCGGTGGTTTTTACCACTGCTCTTTTTTCCATAGCAATTTTCCCCCAACCTCTCCTAGAAGAATCCTCCTAGGGCTGCATATTGCAAAGAAGCAATATATCAACTAGATTAGGTGCTTCGTTGACGCCGCTGGATTATTTGAGAAGAAACAGGGCTTCCGGTCAGGCATCGCTCGGCAAAACCCTTCACCCAACCCGCCTGGGACGAGAGAATTTTGTCCTCATCCTGGTCCGGCGTCGTCTCCATTACCTCTTTGATCGGGTCTGCGTTTCCTACGCAGACATGAGTGCCCACATCTTTACCGATGCGCGCATTTCTTCACCGGCAGTAATTACAGCTTAATCGCGTTATCATAAGTTGGAAATGTCAGCCCGCCGGAACCGCACTCTGCCACCCCCGTGTGCCGCCGTCGGGCACATGAAATAGAAAAGATGCCTGCTTAGAGCCGCCACCGTTTCGCGACATGATTATCTATGGCGCGGCGGGGAAGGTGATAGTGTCGGTAAAGCGGGGACGGAAATAGGCCCGACCGCGAATAAGCATGTTACCAAAAAATCCAATACCGCCAGTGAGATACGGGCTATAATTAAAGTAAGCTTCAGCGACAATCAACGTCTCACCATTGGCGAGCGTTTCCCCCGACCCCGTATCTGGAAAGGCCGTCGGCAAGATTGCGTTGCCACCGACAGTGCTACCGATAGGGCTACTGACTCCGGAAATCGACCCTGAGACCCGCTGGCTCAGAATTTCCGGCGCCTGTCCGGTTCGGCCCTGAACGGAGGTCAGAATAATCATATTACCCGTGCTGATATCGAACGGCTGCGCCATAAAAAGAGCAGAATCAATAATATTCGAGATTTCTGTTTCGGTAATAGTCTCGACATTGGAGCGGGCAATGAGGTCTGATAGGGTCGCCGCAATCCGATCCATTTTCTGTGTCATCAGGGTGTAGCGGGCAACCTCAAAACTGCCGGCGGTGAGCAGCATCAGGACCGGCAGCATCAAGGCAAATTCCGTCATGGCCACGCCGCGATGATTGCGGATAAAGGCACAGATGTGACCTAACATCCGGTTGCCTGTAGATTTAAGTAAACGCTTCATTTTAAACCTCAATTGAAGGTAATAGCGCATTAATAAGGCTCGTTACGCACCACGATGGAGGCATGCATTGGAATTATCCCGCTCAAGATCGGGATGACCTGTCCGCTTAGGAAATTCCAGTTATATTTAACAGTGTAAAGCACAATATCCCCCTGCGCACCGAGCCCGGCGACGCCGAAATCCGCATCATAGACACCATTGCCGTTGACCTCCACCCAAGGCTCGCCAGCGGGATAGACGGTGCCGTCTGTATCCGTAAAGGGACCCGGCGTCCAGTTGCCGTCACCGTTCAGGTCAATATATTCCTCGCCCTGCCCCACATAGGCAAAATTCTCATATACCAGCGTTGTCACATCCGCGGTCGTCAGCCCCAAAAGGCCGAGAGAAGCGTCATTGAGCATATCGACCAACGCCTGTGTATTGCTCGAACCTTCCTGGATTTGCCCTGTAAGCCCGAGGCGGGAGGCGTCTTTGAGACTTCCCTCCACCACGGTATTGATGAACATCGCCATGCTAACCTCAATAATGCCCACCAGAACAAGGATCAGCACAGGCGCGATCATCGCCAGTTCAACAGCGGTCGCGCCAAGAGTATCCTGTGCAAATGCTTTTAGGACCCGGCGTTTTAGAAGTGCGCGTAAAATCATGGTCGATCCTTCCACAAATCTTTGTGCAAGAATATCCCATAGCCCTTAAGGTGCGGTTAAGATCTGCCGCGAAATTAGGGAAAATCTGAAGCAATTCAAAGCTGGAAAATTAACTTTCGCCGCCAAATTTCTGTTCCCAGGCAGCGACTTCGTCATCGGAAATCTTGCGGAACAGGACAGCCGGGATCTCGAACCCATGGCCGGCTTTAAGAATTTGTAATTCATTCAGAAAATCGCCCTCAACCCAGTCTGTCTGTGAGAGCGTCAAACCGAGTGCCGCCGCCATCTTCTCCGCCGCGTTCGGGATAACCGGCGCGCTTAAAATGGCGAAGATGCGGATCAAATTAATTGCAATGCGCAGAGTTTGCGCGGCCACTTCAGGATCAGTCTTAAATACTGTCCAAGGTGCAGCATCCGTCAGATATTCATTGCCCATGACCCAGATGGCGCGGAGTTCCTGCATGGCTTTGCGGATCTGCATATCCTGCATATGGATGTTATAGGCCGCTAACCGGCCGTCAAGTACCGTGGCGAGAGTTTGCTCCCGCTCACCGATTTCACCGCCTGCCGGCAAAGCATCGCCAAATTTAGACGAACAGAATTTAAGCGTACGGTTGACGAAATTACCGAGCGTATCTGCGAGATCCTTGTTAACCGTACCGGCAAAACCATCCCAGGTAAAACTGGCATCCGAGGTTTCAGGTGCATTTGATAACAGGTAATAGCGCCAGTAATCCGAGGGCAGCAGCTCGATAGCGTCGGACATAAAGACACCGCGCTTCTGGCTCGTGGAAAATTTGCCGCCATAATAGTTCAGCCAGTTAAACCCCTTGATGTAATCAACCATCTTCCAAGGCTCGCGGCTGGCCAGCAAGGTGCCCGGAAAGGTCACTGTATGAAAAGGAACGTTGTCCTTTGCCATCACCTGAACGTAGCGGACATCCTCCGCCTCATACCACCAGGATTTCCAGTCGCGGGCGTCCGGGTCCACATCCGCCCATTCCTTCGTCGCCGCGATATACTCAATGGGCGCATCAAACCAGACGTAATAAACCTTGTCCTCCAGTCCGGGCTGGTCCACCGGCACACCCCATTTCAAATCGCGGGTAATGCCACGGTCATGCAGCCCCTCGTCCAGCCATTTGAGTGCAATGGAGGACACCAGAACCGGCCAATCCTGATGACGGTTGACCCAGTTGCGAATTTCGCCGGCCAGTTTTGATTGCAGAAGAAAAAGGTGCTTGCTCTCGCGCACTTCAAGGTTGGTGCTGCCCGAAATAGCCGAGCGTGGATCCAGGAGGTCGGTCGGGTCAAGTATGCGGGTGCAGTTCTCGCATTGATCCCCCCGCGCCTTGTCATACCCGCAATGCGGACAGGTTCCCTCGACATAGCGGTCCGGCAGAAAACGACCATCGCCGACGGAATAGACCTGCCGCGTCACCCGTTCGTCTATAAACCCGTTTTCCAGAAGCTTGCGGCCAAAATGCTGGGTCAACTCCCGGTTCTGCGGGGAGGATGACCGGCCAAAATAGTCAAAAGACAGATCAAATGCCGCCCCGAGATCGGCCTGCACCTTATGCTGCTCCTTACAAAACTCTGCTACGTCCTGATGGGCGGCCAGGGCCGCCAATTCTGCGGGCGTTCCATGCTCATCTGTCGCGCAGATAAACAGGACCTCTTCCCCCCGCGCCCGAAGATAGCGCGCATACAAGTCCGACGGCAGCATCGATCCGATCAGGTTTCCCAGATGTTTAACACCATTGATATAAGGCAAAGCTGACGTGATAAGATGGCGTGTCATTATGGCTGTTGATTCCTGTACGTGCGACTTGTTGATATTTGTGCTTCTTTTACAGGAACTTGCGAAGCGGGGCAAAGCAAACAATAAGGCGATCGCCATTTATCGACGAAAAATCCCGGTATGCGGCTTTCGGGGCAGAATGGAGCCCGATATTGAAACAACTGCAAAAAGCAGCGTTTCTTATAGCATCCCCGATGCTTTTTGGATAGATTACCGTCACTTACAATCATGACGCACAGGATATTCAGAAACACCGCCCCTATGCCCGATCGCATAATCAGTATTGCGCCCATGATGGACTGGACGGACCGGCATGACCGGTATTTTCTGCGCCTGATCACCTCCCATGCGCTGCTTTATACGGAGATGGTGACGACCGGAGCGATCCTGTTTGGGGATGCGGACCGGCATTTGCGCTTTCACCCGGCGGAACAACCGCTGGCGCTACAACTTGGCGGCAGTGAGCCGGAGGCGCTCGCTAAATGCTGCAAGATTGCCGAAGACTACGGATATCAGGAAATAAACCTCAATGTTGGCTGCCCCTCAGATCGTGTGCAGACCGGCCGCTTTGGGGCTTGCCTGATGGCGGAGCCGGAAACGGTCGCCGCCTGTGTTTCCGCCATGTCGGCGGCGACCTCCCTGCCCGTCACGGTCAAGACACGGATCGGCATTGATGATCTCGATCAGTATGAGCATCTGACCCGGTTTATCGGAACCGTTCAGGCCGCAGGCTGTGAAACCTTCATCATTCATGCCCGCAAGGCTTGGCTGACCGGGCTCAGCCCCAAGGAAAACCGGACCATTCCACCTCTCGACTACAACCGTGTCTACCAGCTTAAAAAAGACTTTCCCGAGCTTGAGATTATCCTGAACGGCGGCATTCAGACATGCGAGGAAATCGACAACCATCTCGCGCATGTTGATGGCGTCATGATCGGACGGGAGGCTTACCAGAACCCCTATTTTCTTGCCGAAATCGACAAGCGTTATTATGGCCAGGACGAAAACACACCGGAACGACGCGAGGTGGTCGAGAAAATCCTGCCCTATATCGACCGGGAAATGGCACAGGGCGTCCCTCTCAAATCGATCACTCGCCATATGCTCGGATTGTTTCAGGGCCGCCCCGGCGCCCGCGCCTGGCGCCGCCATATCTCCGAGAACGCTCATCTGAAAGGGGCGACTCCCGACCTGTTGAATGAAGCCGCGGCCAAAACCCGTTAATACAGACAAAATACCATGCTGGATATTACGATTTCTTAATATCTACAGCCCAGAATTGAACGGCGACTTTAAGTCCGTTTAAACTGGAGCAAGTTTTGTCTGTTGTCACTGACCTAAAACGTTATCTTGCCGCCCGAAAATTAAGAGTCGTCAAGAAAAACTGCCTGACGATACTTTTGGTTGCGGGCACAAGTGTCAGTCTCGGCGTGGTGATTTCCCTTGCCCCCCAGATTTTATCCCGCACCAACGACTATTCGACGCCGATGAAAATTGCCGGTTCGGTCCATATCGTTGATGGCGATACGTTGTGGATGAAGGGTCAAAAGATCCGCCTGGCTGGCATAGATGCGCCGGAAAGCCAGCAAACCTGTATTTCCACCAGCCGGTCCCGATATCAATGCGGCATAGCCGCCCGCAATTTCCTGAAAGACCTTATCGCCGATCAGCCTGTGCAATGTGACAGTAGGTCAATGGACAAATATGGGCGGCTACTGGCGACCTGTTACATCGGAACCCGCGATATCAACGCCGAGATGGTAAGCGCAGGATGGGCCGTCGCCTACCGCCACTACAGCGACAAATATGCGGCAAAAGAAGATATTGCGAAACAAGCCGAGAAAGGAATATGGGACGGGAGTTTTCAAATCCCTTGGGTTTGGCGCCGCGATCATGAATCCGACAATATCAGTACCGCCGCCAGAGGCACGCGCAATTGCAATATCAAGGGAAATATAAGTGAGAATGGGAATATTTATCATTTACCCGGCGAGCGCTGGTACGAGGAAACCGGAATTAATATGAGCAAGGGAGAACGGTGGTTCTGTTCAGAAAAAGAGGCTGTGGCCGCCGGATGGCGACACCAGAGATCATATGACTAGGCTATTAAAAATCCCGCTTTTTACAGCGGGATTTTTTCTTCGATGCGGAAAATATTTCAGACGCGGCTACGCCATCTGTCCAGGCTCCAGGCGCCGGCGCCATTGGCGACGAGAAAGAGCAACCCACCTGCGAGGGCAATGTTTTTAATGAAGTTGGTCATCTGCATCTGGTCTGCGGGGTGGTAGTGAAACAATACAGCCGACACCAGACAAAAACCGGCGAGTAAAAAGGCCGCGATCCGCGTCTGCCAGCCAAGGAGAATGGCAATTCCGCCTCCAAGCTCAACAAGGATGACGAGGGGCAGAAGGATTCCCGGTGTCCCGACGGATTCCATGTAGCCCTGGGTGCCTGCATAGCTGTTAATCTTGCCTATACCCGCAGGAATAAACAACAATGCAATAAAAATCCGTCCAACCAGGTCAAAGACGGGGTTCAACTTTTCCATGGTGTCAGCCTCTCAGAGAATGTATTTTTCGCGCCAAGATCAGTATAAGGCAGAAAGAATTTCACCGCCAACCAAACATCATTGCGGGGGTCCCCGAAATTATCGGGCCTGACTGTGATAGGCCTCGTTCGGCATCATATCGATGGCCGAGGCCATCCGATTACTCATATTGAAGAACGAGGCGGCCGCTGATATATCCCAGATATCGTGATCGCGCCAGCCCGCATCGCGGAGGGCCTGCCGATCACTTTCTTCTATTTCATTCGGGGATTTCGTGAGTTTATAAGCAAAATCGAGCATCGCCCTTTGTTTCGGCGAGAGCTCAGCAGCCCGGTAATTCATCACCATGAGCTCGCCAAGGATGGGGTCGCCCGAAAGTTCCCGTACCGCCGCGCCATGTGCGGTCAGGCAATAAAAGCAGTTATTGACGGAAGAAACCGCAACCGCGATCATTTCCCGTTCCAGCTTGGTAAGGCCAGACTCGCCCAGCATCAGTTCGCTGTACATATCTGAGAAGGCCCGCAGCTTTGCCGCATTAAAACTGTAGGAGGCGAGAACATTCGGCACCATGCCCAGCTTCTCATCGCATAGAGCGAAATATTTCTGTGTTCCGGCGTCCAGTTCCGCGCGCACCGGAACCGGGATATCAAGGGCATGAATATATTTAGGCTGTGACATGGGGTCTCTCCAATCATTCCCGCTAAGGGCTGTTCGTTATGTACCGTTCTGGCCGCGATGGCGCAACAGATGATCGGCGAGGACGCAGGCCATCATCGCCTCTCCCACCGGAACGGCCCGTATGCCAACACAAGGGTCATGACGGCCCTTGGTCTGGATCTCGGTGTCGTTTCCCTGAAGATCAACCGTATCGCGAGGTTTCAGGATGGAGGAGGTCGGTTTGACGGCGAAGCGAACGACAATGTCCTGCCCGGTCGAAATGCCGCCTAATACCCCGCCCGCGTGGTTGCTCGTAAATCGGGGAGTGCCCTCGTTACTGTAGCGCATTTCGTCGGCGTTCGTCTCGCCCGTAAGCGCTGCCGTCGAAAAACCGTCGCCGATCTCAACGCCCTTAACCGCGTTGATGGTCATCATGGCACCAGCAAGATCAGAATCAAGCTTTCCATATATAGGCGCGCCGAGGCCCGCAGGGACCCCGGAGGCCACTACCTCGATCACGGCGCCCACCGACGAGCCAGCTTTACGGATCGCATCAAGCTAGACAGTCCAGTTTTCGATCATGCCTGGGTCCGGGCACCAAAATGGGTTGTTGTCGATTTCCGCCATATCGAGGCGGTTGCGATCAATCTGCCGATCCCCGATCTGCGTCAGATA
Organism: Sneathiella sp.; assembly: GCF_041689005.1. Classification (GTDB taxonomy): domain Bacteria; phylum Pseudomonadota; class Alphaproteobacteria; order Sneathiellales; family Sneathiellaceae; genus Sneathiella. The sequence continues at coordinate 12,907 of NZ_JBDNHC010000100.1, read as the reverse complement.
GCCCTTAATTTTTACGCTATTTCCCAGCACCTTGCGGGCAATTCCCCCTGCTGCCACGCGCGCGGCGGTTTCACGGGCACTGGATCGCCCCCCGCCGCGGTAGTCGCGGATGCCATATTTCGTTTGATAAGTAAAATCAGCATGGCCCGGACGGAACTTTTCCTTGATGTCACCATAGTCCTTCGATCGCTGATCCACATTCTTGATCATCAGGCTAATGGGAGTCCCGGTGGTCCTGCCTTCAAAAACGCCGGAAAGGATTTCAACTTCGTCAGGTTCGCGCCGCTGGGTGGTAAAACGCGACTGGCCAGGCTTGCGACGGTCCATCCAGCCCTGCAGGTCTGCTTCGCTCACCTCAAGCAGCGGCGGACAGCCATCAACCACGCACCCAAGCGCTGGGCCGTGACTTTCTCCCCAGGTGGTCACCCGAAACAGATGGCCAAAGCTATTGTGGGACATGAGACCTACCGCCTAACAAATTGTAACTGAATTATTTTGTAATATCCGGCGCATCTTCAGCCTTCATGCCGACCACGTGATACCCTGCGTCCACATGATGGGTTTCCCCGGTGACACCGGCCCCGATATCACTGAGCAGATACAGCGCTGAGCCGCCGACGTCGTTAATAGTGACGTTGCGTTTCAGCGGTGAATTATACTCATTCCATTTCAGGATATAGCGGAAATCCCCAATGCCCGAGGCGGCCAGCGTCTTGATCGGTCCGGCGGACAGCGCATTGACGCGAATATTATTCTTGCCCATTTCCACCGCAAGATAGCGGACTGCCGCCTCAAGTCCCGCCTTGGCGACGCCCATGATGTTGTAATGCGGAATGACCCGCTCCGCTCCGTAATAGGTGAGCGTTACCATGCTGCCCCCGTCGGTCATCAGGGCGGAAGCCCGCTTTGCCAGCGCTATAAAGGAAAAGCAGGAGACATCCATAGTCAGGGCAAAGTTTTCGCGCGTCGTATCCGAGAAATTCCCGCGTAACTGGTTCTTGTCAGAAAAGCCGATGGCATGGACGAAAAAATCAATTTTTCCCCATTTCTCCTTCAATGCTGCGAAGACCGCGTCCATTGATGCGTCGTCGGTCACATCGCATTCGAGGACGGTATCGGAGCCAAGACTTTCGGCCAGCGGGGTCACCCGCTTTCCAAGGGCCTCTCCCTGATAGGTGAAGGCAATCTCCGCCCCGTGTTCATGTAATGACTGGGCAATTCCCCAAGCGAGGGAATGATTATTAGCGACCCCCATAATCAGCCCTCTTTTGCCTGTCATCAGACCGTTCTGCTGCGCCATACACAACCCCCTCACTCATTACGTATAATTACGCTAGTTAATTCTTTTTATCCCGCCTGACAAATGCAGTCAAAAGACTTATTCCCTGATTTCCTTTTAACACTTGAGATCAGGACCGTTACATTACTCTAAAATATGTTTGTGTTCAGGGGTCCAGCCCCTAACTCGCTTTGAGTTTGGAGCGCGCGTCATAGTCATGGGTCTCGGACCATTTTGTCACCCAATCCTGAAGTTCCGTATCCTGGTTCTCCGGCAGAACAACCTTCAATTTTACGAGTTGATCGCCGCGCTGATCCTTGGTTCGCGAGCCGACTCCCTTGCCTTTCAGCCGTAGAACCGATCCCGTGTTCGAGCCTGCAGGAACTTTCAGATTGACGGTGCCGTCGACTGTGGGAACCTTGACAGTTGCGCCGAGAACGGCTTCTGGCAGGCTTATGGGAAGTTCCACAAGAATGTTCTTGCCCTCACGTTTGAACAGGCTGTGTTTTTTTACCGAGACATTTATGAGGATATCCCCCGCCGGCGCCCCGCCACTGCCCGCCTCTCCCTGGCCTTTGAGACGTATCTGCTGACCGTCGGTTACACCTGCCGGGATGTTAACATCGAGCGTACGACCGCCATCGCCCATGGTCAGGCGCCGCTTGCCGCCGAGTGCGCCCTCAACAAACTCGATTTCAATAGCGAACTTCCGGTCCTGACCTCGTTCTGGCATGCGCCCACGAAAGCTACCACCGCGAAAATTACCGAAAATCTCGGAAAAAATGTCTTCCGCGCCACCTTCAAAACCGCCCCCATTGCTTGGGTCAAACCCGGAGGTCTGGCGCCGGCCGCCAAATCCGGACATTTTCTCCTGTCCGCTTTCGTCAATCTCGCCGCGGTCATACCGCGCCCGTTGTGTCTCGTCGCTCAGAATGTGATAGGCGGCGGATATTTCCTTAAATTTTTCGTCAACCTTGGTGTCGCCGGGGTTAGCGTCAGGATGATGCTTCTTCGCCAAACGGCGATAAGCAGATTTTATTTCCTTCTGGCTTGCGCCCTTTTCTATTTCCAAAATGCTATATAAATTTTTCATTCTATGCCGTACTGGATCCTGAAATCTGACTCAATTTTTAGCTCGTCGCCCTCGGGCGCCAATACCAATCTACTCCAGTATATATGCTTTTTCACCCAGGATTTAACTAATCTGTCCTATCTATTTGTCTTTTTTCTACATAGGTCAGGGATTTTTCGAGACTAGCGAGCGCCAGCGCGGCTTCAGACGATCCATTATCTTTTGCCTTTTCCCACCAATAATGAGCCCGCACACGGTCCAGAGGGACGGCCAACCCGTTGTCAAACAGCATGCCCAGCCTGTATTGGGCCTCAGCATTTCCCTCTGTCGCGAGTTTTGCCCAAATTGCCAGCGACTGCTGATATTCCTTCAGGGTATAGGAAAGATCCGCCATTTCCAGCCTTTCCGCCGTGGTGAGGCCTGCGTCGCCGCCCGACGCCTTCACTGATTGCACCGGTGTCGGAACGGAAGCAACTTTTACCGGATCAGTCGATTTTGATCCAGCCTTGGAGGGGGTCGTTGCTTGTGCAGAGGGCGTAGTGGCCGCCTGTTTTTGGCTTTGCGACTTCTGCAGCGAGGTCGTCGCTTCGTTTTCTGATGTCGCCGCTTCTCCACTATCCACCGTGGCCGCGTCCGGTTTGCCCGAGTTTGCCGTCGATGTCACCACCAAGGATTTGAGGGCGTCATAAAATCCCTTTTTCTGGATCGGTTGTGGTTTTTTCGTCGGGGCGGTCACCGATGTTTTCGATGTGTCAGGTGCAGCGGACGTTTCAGGAGGCGTTGCGGCCCTCGCAGTGGAAACGGTAGAGGCGGCGGAGTTGGCGGAGGCGGTAGAGGCAGCGGAGGCGGGGGCGGCTTTTGTCGGTGTTTTTACAGTATCTTCCGCTGCGGCAATCTCTGGTTTAGCCTCAATAGTGTCGGGATTATCGCGTTCCGCCGTCAGTTGGGAAACCTTGTCAAGCGCCTCTGGATATCCTGCTTTCGCCGCAAGCCGGTACCATCCAAGCGCGGCGGCATCGCTTTTCTGGACGCCGACGCCATTTTCAAACATCAAGCCAAGTTGATACTGGGAGAGGACATGGCCCTGCTGGGCTGCCTTAGCAAACCAGTTGGCTGCCAACCCGTAATCGCGGCTGACCCCTTCCCCGGCAAGATACATTCCCGCGACATTTGCCTGCGCCCGGTCAAAGCCGAGAGTTGCCGCCCGCATATACCAGGTAAAGGCCTTCTTATAGTCCTGATCCACGCCAAGGCCGCGACGGTATAAATGCCCGACGTTTCGCATTGCTGCCGGATCGTTGGCCTTTGCCAGTGGTAACCATTCCTCGAAAGCGGCGGCGTAGTTTCCCGTTTCATAGGCCGTAACACCTTCACCGAAACCTGCCTGCACGACCGGACCAGTGCCAAGCGACACCAACAGTCCGAGCGTCGAGGCTCCTATTAACCTTTTAATTCTAATCATCACAATAGTTAACGGGTTCCTATATGCTGGTGGTGAGGGATACTCTGTTTCGTCACCCGGTTTTCTAGCTCATGATCTGCCAGGACCCGTCCGGCTGGCGACAGGCGGTGCCGTAGCCTTTTTCGAGTTTCCCGCCAATTTCAACGGTCTGCTGGAATTCCCGACAATAACGGCCATCTAGGGCATTTCCATCCCGAACCGGTGTGATCGAGCCGGAATTTCCGCTGTCCGGGTTATTCCAGTTAATTGTCTGGCCGATCGGCGCCGTCGTTGCCTGGTTTTCAGCACGGTCAATTTGTGCGCGGTCCGCTGCGTCAAGTGACTTGCCGACTTCGCGGCCGATCATGGCGCCGGCCAATGTGCCCACACCAACCGCAACAAGCCGTCCAGTACCACTGCCAAATGCCGACCCCAGCAACGCACCGCCAATACCGCCGATAATGCTGCCACCGGTCGTTTTCGGGTTATTTTGCTGATCCGCACAACCGGCAAGCGCCAAGGCAGCCGTGGCTACGATCATTACCAAGTAATTCGCACGTTTCATCATCTCGTCCTTATCCATTTCCTGTACGCAAATGCCAATACAGACTTTTAAAACAGTATATATGGTCAACATGAACTATGATAGCAAAACACAGTTCACATTAAATTTCAGAATATTTTCATAACGACCATTATACGAGCCTTATCGACAATTCCGTCGGAGCAGTCTAAATTCATTCGAATTCACGTGCTGAGACAGGTTAAGGACGAGTAAGCTGAAATGACTGTGAAAAAATTCCCTGAATTGCTGGACGAATTTCGGCGCTGGATGGCAGAAGCAGAGCAGAGCGAAGCCAACGATCCAACCGCCATGTCGCTAGCAACCGCAGATAAGGACGGGCAGCCGTCGGTCCGGATGGTGTTGCTTAAAAATGCCGATGAACGGGGATTTGTCTTCTATACGAACTATGAAAGCCAAAAGGGGACGGAGTTACAGGAAAACCCCAAGGCAGCCCTGTGTTTTCACTGGAAATCCCTGCGCCGGAGTATCCGCATTCAGGGCACCGTCGAAAAGGTCAGTGACGCCGAAGCCGACGCATATTTTGACAGCCGCCCGCGGGACAGCCGCATTGGCGCCTGGGCCAGCCAGCAATCCCGGACGATGGCCGGACGGTTTTCCCTGGAAACGGCGGTCGCTAAATACGCGGCAAAATTCGGCGTCAGTTCAATCCCGCGGCCCGACTACTGGTCCGGCTTTCGGGTTATCCCGGCGCGTATGGAATTCTGGCGCGATCGGCCGTTCCGACTGCATGAGCGGCGGCTTTACCGGCAAACGCCGGAAGGTTGGACAGAAAGCATTCTTTACCCCTAAAATGCCAACATAATGACCGCGTTCGAAACCAGAAAGACAGAAACTGTGACCACGACGCTCGAGAAAGCCACACTCAATGACACGGCCACCGAAAATGGTGCATTGATGCGCTCGGCGACGGTGGTCGCGGTCGCTGTGGCGATTGTCCTGATTGCTATAAAACTTGTCGCCTATTTTATGACCAATTCGGTGGCAATACTCTCGACACTTGTCGATTCAATGCTCGATCTTGCCGCCTCTTTCATAAATCTGATTGCTGTTCGCCATGCGCTCGTCCCCGCCGACCGGGAGCATCGCTATGGTCATGGCAAGGCGGAGGCCCTCGCCGGGCTGTTCCAGGCAGCAGTGATTACCGGGTCTGGGGTCTTTCTGCTGTTTCAGGCCGCCGAAAGGCTTTACAATCCTAAAACGGTTCAATCCAGCGATGTCGGGATTATCGTGATGGTTATCTCGATCCTGCTGACAATTGGTCTCGTGAGTTACCAGCGGTATGTCATCCGGCGCACCAAGTCCGTGGCTATCACCGCCGATTCCCTGCATTACCTCGGCGATGTCCTGATCAATGGCAGCGTCATGGTTGCCCTGATCCTCGATCTAATTTTTCACTTACCCTATGTTGATGGATTATTTGCTGTCGGCATCTCCTTGTTTTTACTTTATAATTCTTTTCTGATCATTCGCGCGTCCTTTGCCGAGCTAATGGATGAGGAACTGGGCGAGGAGGAACGCGCCAATATTTCCAACCTGGTGATGGCACAGGCAGGAGTCTTCGGTCTCCATGACCTCAGAACCCGCCGGTCGGGCCAGCATGTCTTCATTCAGATGCATATCGACATGGATGGCTCGATCAGCCTTCGCGATGCCCATACCATCTCGGAAGCGGTTGAGACCCGATTGATGGCGGAATATCCGGAAGCCGAGGCAATCGTGCATCAGGACCCCATACAGGTACCGCGTGTAAAAGAAAAAGACGATTGACAGTCTTTCAATAAGAACTCTTTGAATATGAGGGTGTTAGCATTATACTTAAAAGGAACTTTGGAGGTTAGTACAATATATGCCTTTTAAAAATATTCTCGTTCCCCTTTCGGGCGCTGCAAATAATTCGGATGCACAGAGCTTGGAGAGTGCCTTCCATCTGGCAACACGTTTCAGCGCCCATGTGAATGCCCTGCATATCAAGATTGATCCGCGGACTGCCGCGGCCTTCGTTGGCGAGGGCATGACCTCGACAATGATTGAAAGTGTCATCGAAATGGCGGAAAAGGACGGCGAAGAACGCCGGCAACGCGCCCATGCCCTGTTCAATGAAATGTCGAGCAGGATGAGCATCCCGGCGATTAACGACATTGCCGACCGCCCGGTCTCCGGCGGCGCCACGGCCCGCTTTGTCGAGAAGCAGGGCAACCGTGAGGATACCCTGCATAGTTATGGCCGATTGTTCGACCTCATTGTCATTTGCAAACAAAATGACGAAGAGGAAATCAACAACGACCTCATCATCAACACGGCCCTTCGCGAAACTGGCCGGCCCGTTCTTCTTATGGACAAGGCGATTGCTGCGGACTGCGGGAAACGGGTTGTGCTTGCGTGGAATGGATCGGTCGAATCCAGCCGGGCCCTCACCTACTCATTGCCGTTTTTAAAGGCAGCGGAAAAAGTCATGCTGGTTTCCGCCATCGACGATCTGCACGAGGACATTCATCCTGAAGCCGTTCTGCGCTACCTGACCATGCATGGCATAACTGCGGACAGGTGTGAAATAACCGGTAGTAACGGCAAATCGACTGCCGAATCATTGCTGGCACAGGCGAAAAAATGTGATGCGGACCTCCTTGTCATGGGGGCCTATACACGGAGTCGGCTGAGAAGACTATTCTTTGGCGCGGTGACTGAGGAGATCCTTGCTCATTGTCCTATTCCCGTTCTGCTAGCCCATTAAGCGGCCAAACGACTCGCCATCCAGACGGCGAAAGCATAAATGCGACCATTTGTCCCTTGTCAGAGAATGGTTATTTTGGATATTTAACAAGCTTGGCAAAGAACGGTATATGTAACGCAAAAAGTAAGGTGACCGCGATGAATTATGAACGGATGTTCGAAAGAGCCATTCAGTCTTTGAAAGACGAGAGCCGTTATCGCGTTTTCACCGAAATCCGCCGCCATGCTGGCGACTTCCCGATGGCAACCCGGTTTCTTGAAGATGGCAGCGAGCAGAAGGTGACCATCTGGTGTTCCAATGACTATCTCGGTATGGGACAACACCCGGATGTAGTTGCGGCAATCAAGAACGCCGCGGACACCTACGGCGCCGGTGCAGGGGGGACCCGCAATATTTCGGGCAATACCCGCATGATTTGCGAACTGGAACGGGAACTCGCTGATCTACACATGAAAGAGAGCGCTCTCGTTTTCACTTCGGGTTATGTCTCCAACGACGCCACTCTGTCAACTTTGGGTAAGTTACTGCCCGATTGCGTGATCCTGTCGGATGAGCTTAATCACGCGTCAATGATCGACGGGATGCGCCATGCAGGTTGTGAGAAGGTTATATTCCGCCATAATGATGCGCGGGATCTCGAAGACAAACTAAAATCCATCGATCCGGCCCGCGCGAAAATCATTGCGTTTGAATCGGTCTATTCGATGGATGGCGATATCTCGCCCATTCGTGATTTCTGCGATCTGGCAGATCGGTACAAGGCGATGACTTACCTTGACGAAGTTCATGCCGTTGGCCTCTATGGCCTGCGGGGAGGCGGCGTTGCAGAACGGGAGGGCCTGATGGACCGTATCGATATCATCGAAGGTACCCTGGGTAAGGCCTATGGCGTCGTCGGCGGCTTCATCACCGCGAGCAGCAATATCATTGATGCCATTCGCTCCTACGCCAAGGGGTTTATTTTTACGACAACACTGTCGCCGGTGATGTCGGCGGGTGCGCTCGCCAGCGTGCGTCACCTGAAAGCCAGCCGGTTTGAGCGGGCCATGCATCAGGAGCGCGCCGCCACCCTCAAATCCCTGCTGACAGATGCCGGACTACCGATCCTCCCGTCCGTCACTCATATCGTACCGCTGATGGTATATAACGCAGAGCTTTGCAAGCAGGCGAGCGATATGCTGCTCGATGATTACGGCATCTATATCCAGCCGATCAATTACCCGACGGTTCCTCGTGGTCTGGAACGGTTACGTCTCACCCCGACCCCATTCCATGACGATGCCATGATGGCAGAGCTTGTGAATGCCCTGAAAGATGTCTGGCATCGGCTTGACCTACGTCAGGCCGCCTGACGGAGAAGCCCGTCATTTAGACAAAGAAATCCGGCAGTAATTCACGCTCGGTGACATTGTCGAAGCGATAGCGAGCGAGGTCGGATACGCCGGTTGACGCCAGCACCTCATCATCAATACAGAAATTCCCGCTGAATTCCCGGGCTGGCCGCGTAAGAATGATATGCGCTGCATCGGCCATGATCTCAACTTTCCGGCATTTACGCCGCACCTCCGGGCCGCCGATCAGGTCCATGGCCGCCGTCGCGATCGCCGTGCGCGGCCATAGGGCGTTGAAGGCGATACCGTCGCGCTTGAATTCTTCCGACATGCCGAGAACACAGAGACTCATGCCATATTTCGCCATGCTATAGGCAACATGTGGCGCAAACCAGCGAGTTTCAAAATTCAGCGGTGGCGACAGGTTGAGAACATGTGGATTTTTCGACTTTTTCAGGTATGGAATGGCCTTCTGCGAGCAGAGGTAGGTCCCGCGCACATTGATCTGATGCATCAGGTCAAAGCGTTTCATCGGAGTCTGCAGGGTCCCGGTCAGGCTGATAGCAGAGGCATTATTAATCAGGATATCAATGCCACCAAAGGTCTCAACAGCCTTTTCAATCGCGGCTGTGACCGTATCTTCATCCCGAACGTCAACCACTATGGGAAGTGCTTTTCCCCCGGCATCCTCGATTTCCTCAGCCGCACTATAGATGGTGCCGGCGAGTTTCGAATGCGCTTCGGCCGTCTTCGCGGCAACCACCACATTGGCGCCATCTCGGGCGGCACGTTTGCCGATGGCGAGACCGATACCCCGGCTCGCACCGGTAATAAAAAGCGTTTTACCTTTCAAATCAGTCATCACCATCTCCTCCTATAGAGTTTTGGTCATTTCCCCTTAAACTCAGGTCGTCTTTTTTCACCGAAGGCCGTCACGCCTTCCACCCAGTCGTCGCTGGCAGCGCAGGCAGCAAAATTCTGTGCCTCTAATGATAATTGCGCTTCCATTCCATTATTCAAGGAGGTATTGAGAAGTTGCTTTGTCAGGCCGATAGCAACCGTCGGTCCGTTCGCCAGCCGCTTTGCGAGCTTTTCTGTCTCTGCCGCAAGATCCGATGTCGGGACGACAAAATTGATAAGCCCAATATCCTTCGCCTCCTGGGCGCTGATCCGATCCCCCAGCATCGCAATTTCCATGGCTTTTTTCATGCCGACGATCCGCGGCAAGGTGTAGGTCCCCGACCCGTCCGGGGTCGTGCCAATGTTGATATAGGCGAGAGTGAAAAAGGCATCTTCGGCGGCAATCACCATGTCACAGGCCATCATCAAGGAAAGGCCAAAGCCCGCCGCGGCCCCCTGGACACTGGCAATCACAGGCTTTTTCATGCGGCTGAGTGTAAACATCGTCGGATGCAAACCGTGAATGCGTCGCTCGAAATTCTGACGGCGTTCCTGCGGGGCCATCTTGACAAAGTCCTTGAAGGCTTTGACATCGCCACCAGCCATAAAATGCTCCCCCGCGCCCTTGATCACGACGCAGCGGATCTCGTCATCGACCTCAAGTTCAGTCACTGCCTGAAACAGCCCTTCGCGCATATCGAGCGAGAGAGCGTTGCGCGCCTCCGGGCGGTTCATGGTCAGCGTGGCAATTCCGTTGTCGCGGGTGACGAGCAGATCTTTGGACATGATAGTATTCTTTCTTTTTGCTTTTAATTCAGTAGCGGCAATTACGCCTGTTTACGCAACGGCCCTGTGTCTTGCCCCGTGGCGCTGGAATTTCCAGACGCCGTCCTCGCCGCAGATGCGATCAAGATCGCCTTCCTCAACCAAGTAATGGCAATGGGCCAACCCTTCGGAAATCGCCAGTCTCACATCCGATTCCGTCAGCTCCCGATCGAAAAGAACCGGCAACAGGTCGATGGCGGATTTCGGCGAATCACAGGCTTCAAGTAATTTTTTAAGCCTGTCAGTATGATGTGATTTGTAATAATCAAGCTGATTATGCAGTCCGGTAAAAACGTCATTATGGGCCGGAAGGACAAGCGTATCGCGCGGTAATTTAGACAGCTTATCAATAGATTGCATGAATTGTTTAAGCGGGTTAGCGAGCGGTTCCGCCGGATATACTCCGATATGCGGTGTAATGCGTGGCAGCACCTGATCGCCGGAGATCATAATACCTTCCTCGGCCGCATACAGGCATGCATGTTCCGGCGCGTGGCCTGTACCGACGATGACCTGCCAGTCACGTTTGCCGATCCGGATCACGTCTCCGTCGGCAATCCGGCTAAATCCCATGGGGACGGGCGTCATTGCACGCTCGAAATGATTAAATCCACGAGCTCGGACTTTGTCCAGCATCTTTTCACTGAAGCCGATAGAAGCATAGAAGTCGACCACGAAATCCGGGGTTTTCTCCGAGGCCTCCAGATACAGCATACGTCCGAATGTCCATTCTCCGAACGTCATAGTCAGCGGGATATTCCAGCGGTTTGTAACCCATCCCGCAAGCCCCATATGATCGGGATGAAAATGTGTACAAATTAATCTGGTTACAGGCTTTCCTTTAAGAAATTTCTTAAATATAATTTCCCATAGCTCCGTGATTTTTTCAGATTTAAACCCGGAATCAACAATGGTCCATCCGTCATCGTCCTCAATCAGGTAGAGATTGATATAATCGAGTCCTTCGATCGGGATCGGCATACGAACCCAGTACAGGCCGTCGCGGATTTTTAGCATTTCGCCATCGCCAGGTCTGGCGCCAAGCGGGTATTCTATTTCTTGATTTTTCATTATGAACCCTAGTGATTTCACAAAGGAAAAGAATATCCTTTGTGACCTATTTTATTTAACGTTTACGTTAACGTCAAACATTGCCTTGATTTTTAGACAGAAAGCCGCTCTTCAGCAATGGCGAACAGCGTTTCCGGGCCATCTGTGACCGCCGCCAGCAATGCCGTCGCGGAGGGCAGGATCTGGGCCGCAAAAAACCGGCATGTAATTATTTTTGCTTCAAGGAAATCCGTATCCCCGCCCCCGGCGGAGATCATTTTCCTGGCTTTCAGTGCCGATTTGGCCAAAAGATATCCGCCCACCGTCGTCGCGAACATCCGTAAATAGGGCGTGGCCCCCGCGGGCGCTGCGTTCGGGTCATTCGGCGCATTGCTATAGAGCCAATCCGTTGCCTCCTTCAGCGCACCAAGGGAAAGGCTCAGCTGGCGCGAGACGGCCGCAAGATCATCGCCATCCTGTCGCAACTGATCAATCGTCTGCTCCATATCGGCGAAAAGCTGGCGGACCGGGGCACCGCCCTGCAAGGACAGCTTGCGTCCGACAAGGTCAAGCGCCTGAATGCCGTTGGTTCCCTCATAAATCGGCAGGATGCGGGCATCGCGATAATATTGCCCGACGCCGGTTTCCTCGATAAATCCCATGCCGCCATGAACTTGCACCGCGAGGGACGCCATTTCAACGCCCAAATCCGTCGACCAGGCCTTGGACAAAGGTGTCAGGAGTTCCGCCATCCCCATACTGTTAGTGCGGACGTCTTCGTCCGGGTGGTTATGGGCCTTGTCGAGACATTCACCGTTCAGATAGATCAGGCAGCGCATTGCCTCAATATTCGCGCGCATGGTCATCAGCATCCGGCGCACGTCCGCATGATGGACGATTGTCGTCATTTCGCTCTTGGGCATATCCGGGGCCTGTCCCTGCCGCCGGTCGCGGGCATAATCGACCGCTTGCTGATAGGCGCGCTCGGCAATCGCCAAACCTTGCACCCCGACATTGAGCCGGGCACTGTTCATCATTGTAAACATGCAGGCCATGCCCTTATTCTCACTGCCCAGCAGGTAGCCGATACAATTTCCGTCATCGCCATAGGACATCACTGCCGTCGGGCTCGCGTGAATACCGATTTTTTCTTCGAGCGACACACATTTAAGATCGTTGCGCGCACCCAGCGTCCCATCCTCATTGACGAGATATTTGGGCACGATAAACAGCGATATACCCCGGGTTCCAGCGGGGGCGCCCGGTGTGCGCGCCAAGACCAGATGAATAATATTCTCGCTTAGCTCATGCTCGCCGTAGGTAATGAAAATTTTCTGACCCGAAATACGCCAGCTGCCGTCTTCAGCCGGTTCCGCCTTGGTCCGGAGCGCGCCGACATCAGACCCGGCCTGACTCTCAGTCAGGTTCATGGTCGCCGTCCATTCGCCACTCACCAGTTTTTTAAGATAGGTCGCCTGTTGTTCTGCCGTGCCATGGGCCAGAATGGATTCGATCGCGCCCTGCGTCAGTAGCGGGCATAGCGAAAATGCGAGGTTGGCCGAGTTCCACATCTCCACGGTTGCCAGTGCCACCGCGCTTGGCAGTCCACCGCCGTCATATTTCTCTGGTGCGGAAATCCCGTTCCAGCCACCTTCGACAAATTGGGCATAGGCCTCCGTCCAGCCATCCGGG
>NZ_JBDNHC010000099.1:0-35559 GCF_041689005.1 Sneathiella sp. | reverse complement strand
CGGCCTGCCGGTATTTCGGGATGCAGGGGATGACAAGTCAACTTGGCCCGAATTGGGATTGCCCCATCGTCGCGATGTTGCCGGTTAATTGGTCTGCTCTTCTCGGGCTGCTCGGAAATGGATAATTGAGGTTAATTAGAATGCAAATAAGGAAAGGATGCATCGTGAAAGTTAAGCAAACCATCATAGACAGGTTGAGCGGGCAACCGCGTGTTTCCCGCGCGGGCGATACGGTCTGTCTCAATGCTGCGCACCGCCTGCCGTCGAGCGGGCAAACGCACCTGGCCTTTCGGCTGGTTGGCCTGATCGGAGCTGTCGCCATTCTGGTGGCTCACTATCGGCCTGATACACCGGCGAGCGCGACGAACAACTTCTTTCTGGAACAGGCCGATACTGTCATCGCCGGTCTTGCCCATGCTTTTGAACGTCTGGCTGCTGTCGCGCATCAGCAAACGCTGAACGTGCCGCTTGAAAGCCTGCAAGGTTGGCTGTTCGCGCTTATCTGGCTGGGCGGCATCTGGATGTTCTGCAATAGCGGGCTGCTTGATCTCTACACCTACCTGACCAACCGTGAACAGGTTCGCATCGAAATCGACGATCAGCATTTGAGCGTCCGGCATGGCGCGTTCCGGTTTGCAAAGAAGATCGCGCGGAACCGCATTCAGGATGTGTTGATCCTGGCTAATCATTCATGCGGGTACGATGTGATGTTGCAACATGCGGAGGGCTTGACGCGGCTTGCCAGTATTTACGGAAACCTAAGCAGGCCAACGCTCTTCAAGCTACGGCTTCAACAAGCTCTTTCGGAAGTCAAATCGACCGAAAGCGCGTCAATCGGGCTGGCCGCATGAACATTGCAGGGAATATTGAGAATATATTGGAAGGAGTGGTTTTTGCATAACACTACTAAAGGTTGTAAACTAAAGATAGAGCCATTATTTGCGCTGTCCGGAAAGGAAGTTTGATGAAAGACGATATCAACACAGGCACCGAAAAGAGCTTGTCTGAATATTTTGCCTTTTCGACGCAGCGTATTTTAACCGTCGATGTCGAAAAGTATGAGCAGTATCTACAGGGCTCAAATCTGGACGACGATCAAAAGGAGGAGTTCCTGAACGCGATTTGGGCCTTCGTGTCTGCGTTCGTTGAACTGGGCTTTGGGGTGCATCCTCTCCAAGAAGTTTGTGGACAAGACGACCAAAGGCCCAAACAGGGTCCCAAAGTAGCGTTCGATCAGGTAAGATCGGAACAATTATCGCAGATTGAACCCAAAAGCAGAACCGGCCCCCATGGTCGGCTGGAGGCGGAATGACTCAGAACGACAAGCAAATGCTCGAAATTACCAAGGCCGTTATTTATTGCCGTGTATCGACGACGCGGCAAAAGACAGAAGGTGGCGGCCTTGAAAGCCAGGAGCATCGGTGTCGCCAATATGCCGACGCTCAGGGCTATGGGGTCGAAGCGGTGTTCCCTGACGATGCCTCGGGTGGCGGGGATTTCATGAACCGTCCTGGCATGGTAGCGCTCCTGAGCTATCTCGATGCACAGCCAGACAAGAACTACGTGGTTGTCTTTGATGATCTGAAACGCTTCGCCCGTGATACAGAGTTTCACATCAAGTTACGACGGGAATTCCAAGTGCGCGGCGCGCGGATCGAATGCCTGAATTTCAAACTTGATGACTCCCCCGAAGGCAAATTCGTTGAAACGATCTTTGCGGCACAAGGCGAGCTTGAACGAGAGCAAAATCGTCGCCAGGTCATCCAGAAGATGAAGGCTCGTGTCGAGAAGGGTTACTGGGTGTTTCATGCACCGATTGGCTACAAATACGGATCGGATCGTATTCATGGAAAACTGTTGGTACGGGATGAACCTGTTGCTTCCATTGTTGCGGAGGCATTAGAAGGCTTTGCAAGCGGACGGTTCCGCTCACAGGCCGAAGTTAAGCGATTCTTAGAAACCAAGCCGGATTTCCCGAAGGATTTGCCAAACGGTGAAATCCGGGCGTGGAAAGTCACCAAGTTGCTCAATCGCGCGACCTACGCCGGATACGTGGAAGCGCCGAATTGGGGCATTTCACTCCGCAAAGGGCATCATGAGCCTCTTGTCAGCTTCGAGACGTTCACCCGCGTTCAGGAAAATCTGAAAGAAGGCATTCGTCCTGCGGCCCGCAAGGACATCAACGAGGATTTTCCCTTACGTGGCTTTGTCCTATGTGATGACTGTGGCAAGCCGATGACGGCTTGCTGGTCGAAGGGTTGTCGAAAACCTTATCCTTATTACCTTTGTAACGCGCGCGATTGCGTCAGTTCCAGAAAATCCATTCCGCGCAGCAAGATTGAAGACGGATTCGCTGACATCTTAATGAGCTTGCAACCAACGCAGCAACTTTTCGGGCTGGTGAAGGCCATGTTTAAAGATGCTTGGGATATGCGACTTGTAGAGACACACGACGCCAAGGAAACCATCGTGAAGCAGCTACAGGACATAGAGAAGCAGATTGAGGGCCTTTTAGACAGGATCGTTGATGCGTCTAGCCCGTCCGTCATTGGGGCCTATGAAGGGCGGATCGCAAAGCTGGAACGGGAGAAAATTCTTCTGAATGAGCAAACACGTCGAATCATACCACCAAAGGGGAGGTTTGAAGAGTTTATCGAACTATCGCTCGAATTTCTGTCAACGCCTTGGAATATATATGATAATGGCGATCTACTTCTCAAGCAAACAGTGCTTAGATTGGCATTTTCAGAGCCCTTGCGATACTCCCGAAAAGAAGGGTATCGAACTATAGAAACTGCCTTTCCTTTCAAGGTGTTAGCAGGATTTAACAGTCAAAATAGTGAGATGGTGCACCGGGGAAGATTCGAACTCCCGACCCCTAGATTCGTAGTCTAGTGCTCTATCCAGCTGAGCTACCGGTGCCTGAGGATCGGGAAATTAATCAAAAGGGGTCGGTATTGCAAGCGATTAAAGCAAAATCGCTCAAAAAGCTCCTTATGCGGATTTTTAACCGGCCATAGGCCTGCACAAATCATATTTTATAATAATTCTAAAAATTACTTGCAATATATTTTCCAGCATCTATATGGTTTGGAGTAAGCAAACATGCAAATCTGGAGTTGATAATGCTAAAGAATATCGAAGGGCAAAACGTCCCGACTGTTACCTTTAAGGTTCGCGAAGACGATAGCTGGAAGGAACTGACAACCGACGACCTGTTTGCCGGTCAAAAAGTTGTTCTGTTCGCCCTCCCCGGCGCGTTTACACCGACCTGTTCGTCCTCTCATTTGCCAAGATATAATGAACTGGCCCCGGCATTCAAGCAGGCGGGCGTCGACAGGATTATCTGTCTGTCCGTGAACGATACATTTGTTATGAACGAATGGAAACGCAGCCAGAATGCCAAAAATATTACCTTCCTTCCCGACGGATGCGGTGATTTCTCGGAAGGAATGGGCATGCTCGTCGACAAGGGGAACCTTGGCTTTGGCAAGCGATCATGGCGCTATTCAATGCTCGTGAATGACGGCAAGATCGAGAAAATGTTTATCGAGCCAGAAGTGGAAGGCGACCCCTTTGACGTCGCTGATGCCGATACCATGCTTGATTATATCGCACCGGAAGCAAAAAAACCGCAATCGATAACGATATTTTCAAAACTCGGCTGCAGCCATTGTGCCAAAGCGAAAACCGCGCTTGATGATGCCGGGCTCGACTATGAGGAAATTGTGCTCGGCACAGATGCCACCGCACGATCGCTACGCGCCGTCTCTGGTGCGCTGACAACGCCGCAGATTTTTGTCGATGGCGTTAAAATCGGCGGTGCGGATGACCTTGAGACATATCTCGCGTCCGGCCAATTAGCCGCCGCGTAAAAATCTGGAAAATGAGGGGTGCCCCAACCGGGGCAGCCTTCAAAAAGAAACCCGCTGATCTCCCCCCCCAGCGGGTTTCTTGTTGTTTATAGCTCTGGATTAATCGCTCCAGGACATCCGTGCGACATCGGTCGCGAACAGCGGCAGGTCTTTCCAGACGCCGTTCAGGCCCTTACGAACGATGATGACACGCGGCAACTCAAACAGGTAACCGTTCACCGCATCCTCGGCCAAGATCGTCTGGGCCTCTTTCAGCAGTTTGGAGCGATCGTCCATCGAGACCGCCGTATCAGCCTGAGCCATGATATCGTTGAACTTCTTGTTCTTGTAGTTGAAGTAGTAATCATCGCGAGCATAGATCCCAATATCCATTGGCTCGACATGGCTGACGATCGACAGGTCATAATTCTTTTTCTTATAGACCTCATCAAGCCACTGGGCCCAGTCGACATTGATAATCTTGATCTTGAATCCCGCCTTTTCAAGCTGCGAGGCGACAATCTGACCGCCCTTGCGGGCATAGTCTTCAACCGGCGGCAGCTTTAGGGTTAATTCAAGCCCGTCAGGATAGCCCGCTTCCTTGAGCAGTTCCCTGGACTTTTCCGGGTCATACGGATAGGTGCCCGTCAGATCGACATAATCCGGGTCCTGCGGCGAGAAATGCGACCCGATCGGCGTGCCATAGCCAAACATGGCACCATCAATGATCTCCTTGCGGTTGATGGCATGCGCAATCGCCTGACGCACTTTCAGCTTGGAGAGCGGCTCGCGCGCATTATTCGTGCTGAGGACCGTCTCACCGTTGGTGTTACCGACGAGGATATTGAAATCCTCTTTCAGGGCATCACTTGTCAGCATTTCATTCGGCACGTCGGCCGCATCGACATCCCCCGCCAGAAGACCGGCAAAGCGGGCCGTGCCGTCGCTGATAAAGCGAAAAGTCACCTTCTTGATCGCGATATCCTTCTTGTCGCGGTAGGTGTCGGCCAGGCTCAGCTTGAGGCTGTCGCCCTTGGTCCAGCTATCGAATTTGTAGGGACCGGTGCCAACAGGCTTGGTGGCGTTGGTCTTGTCAGAAGCCGGATCGACGATCACCGCCGTCGCCTCTCCCAGTTGGGCCAGAAGCTGCGGGTTCGGCTCTTTCAGCGTGATGACGACTGTTTCGGCATCCGGCGTCTCGACGCTTTTTATGTTTTCAAAGCGGTCTTTACGCTTGTTCTGGCTGTCCGGGGCGGCATTGGCATCGAAGGTATATTTCACATCCGAGCTGTCGAAATCGGCGCCGTCCTGAAACTTGACGCCCTTTTTCAGCTTGAAGGTATAGGTCTTGCCATCATCGCTGATCGTCCAGCTTTCCGCAAGCAGCGGATTAATAGAGCTGTCCTCGCCAATTCGCGTCAGTCCCTCATAGATGTTATAGAGTGTGGTCAGCGAAATCGCCGCGGCGGCACCAGTACGCGGGTCCAGCCCCGGCGGCTCCAACCTTGCAGCGAACGTCACGCTGTCTTTGGCCGCGAAGGCCGACACCGGCGATAAAACGGCACTGGCAACCGCCGCCGCCATCAGTATTTTTTTCATCAACTCTCTCCCTTATGCAGGTTTTTCATAAATTCAGATTTATATCCTGGTAATCCGCCTAAACTCTCAGCGTTATAGACGCCCCGGGCGACTGCGCGGGCAACACAGTCTGCCGCCATGGCCCCGATCTTTGCGAGACCAAGCGGTCTTGGCCCATCCATTTCTTTTTTCTCCGTCGATAATGTAAAAATACTATCTCCGTCGAACGGGGAATGTACAGGCCTAATTGCGCGGGCCAATCCGTCATGGGCCATAATCGCGACCCGTTTTGCCTCAGATTTCGTGAGGGTTACATTGGTGGCAACGACAGCAATGGTTGTATTCTCCGCCAGCCGGGAATCTTTTGGCATATCCAGCGATATATCCCCGGCAAGATGCGGGGCGCCCAAGCCGCCGAATTCACCGTCCTGTTCGAAGGCCCAGGCCCAGAAATAATGAGTTCCCGGGATCAGCACGCTGCCAACCGGATTGACCGCAACGACAGCGCCGACCTGAACGCCGCTCTCATGAACAAGCGAGGCACTGCCGAGACCGCCCTTGTATTTTCCGGCAGCCGCGCCATAGCCCGCGCCAACATTGCCAAGTGGAAAATCAGTGCTGACATTTTCAGTCGCCACCCATCCGAGATGTCGGTAGGGCGGCATATCTCCCCAGTTCTTGTCGCCGCTGTTTCCCAGATCAAAAAGGATGGCAGAGGGTACAATCGGCACGCAAATTCCCTTGTTCGTATATCCCCGCCCCTGCTTCGCCAGTGCCATCACGGCGCCGGATGCAGCCTCAAGCCCGTAAACCGAGCCGCCGCTCAGAACGATGGCATTTACACGGTCGACCAGGCAATCGGGACTCAAAACCTCGGTTTCACGGGTTCCAGGACCGCCACCGCGTACATCGACTGCCCCCACCGCTGCCGTATCGGGAACAATCGCGGTGACACCCGTGAAGACCTCACGGTCCTCGGCATTGCCGACCTGAATGCCGTCGACGTCAGTAATGAGATTCTTGGGGCCGGGTTTCATCATGCTTTTTAGGTCTTTTTTTTTGACAGCGGGAAGGTTAGCCTTGGCATGCGTAGCGGTCAACTTTTCTTCGCAATTGCGAGAAGGCTGCTTATAAAGGAGCTATCCTGTCATGAAAATACCTGTCTTCCTCAGGCTGTCGGCGCTGGCGCTGATAGTTGCGACCTCAATGATGCAGACGCAGGCCGCCGCACAGGAGCCGGGCAAATTCATGATTTCGGCGGCTAATCCGCTCGCGGCAGAGGCCGGTCGGGATATGCTGGCCAAAGGCGGCAGCGCGATCGATGCGGCAATCGCAACCCAAATGGTGCTGACGCTGGTTGAACCGCAATCATCAGGGATCGGCGGTGGCGCTTTCCTGCTTTTTTTTGACAACGCGACTCACCAACTCATCACCTATGATGGGCGCGAAACCGCCCCGGTCACCGTCAAGGAAACGCATTTCCTCCATGCGGACGGTAGTCCGAAAAAGTTCTACGAGGCGGTTGTCGGTGGCGGTTCTGTTGGGGCCCCGGGGATTGTTGCCATGATGGCACTGGCCCATAAGGAGCATGGCATCCTGCCGTGGAAAGACCTTTTCGACCCAGCCATACAACTGGCGAAAGCCGGATTCCCGATATCGGAGCGCCTTCATTTCCTGATTGACCGGGACAAATACCTGAAGACCAAATCCGCCGCCGCGCAGTATTTCTACACCGACGAGGGACAGGCAAAGCCGGTCGGGACGATCCTGAAGAACCCGGCCCTTGCCGAAACCTTAAGCCGTATTGCGACAGAGGGCCCGAAAGCCTTCTATACCGGGAAAATTGCCCGCGCTATCGTTGCCGCGGTCCAATCCGACACCGAGAATCCCGGACTGCTCAGCCTTGCCGATCTCGCCGACTACAAGGCCGTCAAACGGGATCCGGTATGTGCCGACTATCGGGAGAACAAGGTATGCGGCATGGGTCCGCCAACTTCCGGCGGAATTACTATGCTGCAAACTCTGGGAATTCTGGAAAACTGGGACCTGCCGTCGATGGGCCCCTTGAGTACCGCATCGATCCACGTGATCGCACAGGCCAGCGCCCTCGCCTTTGCGGATCGTGGAAAATATCTTGGGGATGCAGACTTTCTCGATATCCCCGTTACCGCCCTCTTGGACCGCTCCTACCTGCAGGCCCGCGCGAAACTGATTGATCTGGACAAATCTCAAATTCCCTTTGACCCCGGCACGCCACTGCGCAAACAGGGAGCGCTCGGTCTGGACGATGCCATCGAGCTTCCCTCCACCAGCCATTTCAGTATCGTCGATCAGAACGGCAATGCGGTCTCCATGACGACATCGGTCGAGAATGTTTTTGGCTCCCGCCTGATGACGGAAGGATTTATCCTGAATAACCAGCTCACCGATTTTTCCTTTAATCCGGTCGACGCGGCGGGGTCCGTCGCTAACCGCATCGAGCCGAAAAAGCGTCCGCGCAGTTCGATGTCACCGACAATGACGTTCGATGCTGACGGGAACCTCAAAATGGTGATCGGATCACCGGGCGGTAGCCGGATAATCGGCTATGTTCTTGCGACAGTTATCGGCGTTCTTGACTGGAATATGGATATGCAAACAGCCATCGACATGCCGCATTTCATCGATCGCAACGGCAGCACGTTAGACCTGGAGGCCGGAACAGCATTAGCTGGGCAGCAAGCCGATCTGGAGGCGTTGGGATATAAGGTTGCGGTTCAAACGCTGAATAGTGGACTACATGGCATTCTGGTCACGCCGGATGGCCTGCAGGGGGGCGCCGATCCGCGGCGCGAGGGCGTGGTGCTCGACCACTAGGGAATCGCGCCCTGTTGCGTCAATCAGCGTCCAGCTGAACAACGATGAAGAGGCGCGAGAACGGATAGAGTGTCGAGCCATCCTGTCTTTGCGGATAATCCTCAAGCAATCGTTTTGCATATTCGCTTTCGAAAGCCTCAATATCCGGCCCTTTCAACACTTGCAGGAACGGGCGCAACGCCGTCCCGCGCGTCCATTGAAGGACCGCATCTTTTCCGGCCAGAACCTGAAAATAGGTTGTTTCCCAAATATTCACCTTGGCCGCGAGAGGAGAGAGAAGATCGAAGTACCAGTTAATGTTATGCACCGGTGCCGGACGGACAAGGGACCCCAGCTTATCAATCCATTCCGGTGACTGCGCAAGGTCGTATAAATTCTGATGCGATGGCGCGGTGAAGTTATTGGGCATCTGAACTGCCAGAATTCCGCCCGGGCGGAGTTGCGACAGCAGCTTCGGAAACAGGAGTTCATGGTGACCCAACCATTGCAGGGCGGCATTGCTGAAAATCAGGTTGCCCTTGCTGGTCGGCTCAAAATTACTGATATCATCCTGCTTCCATTCGATCGACGGATGATCTTTCCGCGCCTTGTCGAGCATTTCCCGCGAATTATCGATGCCGGTAATAATCGCCTCATTCCAATGCTGCGACAGCAAGGAGGTCACGTTCCCCGTTCCGCAGCCAAGATCATAAATCACAGAGGGAGAATTCAGCGGCACTTGCGACAGCAAATCCAGGGCAGGACGCAATCTGTGATCTGAAAACATAATATACTGGTCTGGGTTCCACGTCATGATATGTCATATCTCCTAAAGGGAGCGATATCAGACAAGGTAACAAGTTTCTATGGTAAATAAAGTCAAGTTTCGGAAAAAGCCTCAAAAAGAAACCTTTATCGCCAGTGCCTATGACGGGTATTGCGGACAAACCGGCGTGCACAGCACCTGACCATCCGGATCGGGAGACTCCAGCTCCTGCACAGGCTTGACACGTGGCGATCGTTCGGTGTCATAAGGGTTCCGCTCACTATAGCAATCCACGGTACCGATCGTTTTATAGCAATAGACCGGCGGCTGAACGGCGAGGTAGCCATCCGGGCAAGGCCCATTGCCAGAACAGGAGGAGGCGTCGTCCGTCGAGCAACCCGCAATGAGGATCAGGCCAAGAAAGAAAATGCCGACTTTCAAACACCGTATCAAATTCATTTAAATCACCATAAATGTCACTCTCATGCCGCAGAGAGCACCGTTGCAAACGAGAATAGGCGCTTACGGTTTAAATTGGGTTAATCCGGGATATCAAGGCAAAAAACCGTGCCGTTGACGTCACTGCGTTCCAGCAAAATTTCGCCGCCGTGTGCCGTTATCAATTCGTGGGCAATAGACAGCCCCAGACCGGTGCCCTCAGAGCGGGTCGACCCTGAAAACGGCTCGAACAGATGCTCCTTCGCCTTGGCGGGCAATCCCGGACCGCTGTCAGAAATTCGAAACAATGTATGATTTGCAGTGCGCGCGGCGCTGATGTCGATGACCCCTCCCGCCTCCATCGCCTGCACCGAATTCCGACACAGGTTGAGCAAAATACGGTAAAACTGATCGCGGTCCGCATTGACCATCAATCCCGCCGGAATCTGGCTGTTCCAAACAATAGTATTGTCTTCGGATAAGCCAACCGAGGTTTTGACCTCATTGACGAGGGCTGCGAGCAGAAACCGCTCTTTTTTCGGCTCCCGTTCTTCCGCCTTTCCGTACTTTAATGTTTGCGTACAGAGGTCAATCGCCCTGTCGATACTCGTCATTAATCGCGGCACAATCTTCTGGACTTTTGGGTCCTTGATTTCCGCAAGACTATCACTGACGATTTGTGACGTGGACAGGATATTCCGCAGGTCATGGCTGATTTTCGTTACCGCCGTTCCCAGGGCCACCAGATGTTGCTTCTGCTTAAGCGCCGCCCGAAGCCGCGTCTGCATAATTTCAAGCTCGCGTTCGGCCACGCCGATCTCATCCTGTCGTTTCGACGGAACAAGACGCCGCGTGATATCCTCGGGGGCGCGGCGAAAAGCTATCATGCTCTCACTCAGGCGGCGCATCGGCCGAACCATCATCCAGAGCAGCGACAAATAGACAAGAACCGCCGTAAGGGTCGAGATAATCAGGGAAAGCAAGAAAATATTCCAGGCATAATCATACATGGCGGCAATCAGTGGGGTTTCATCGATCACAACCTCCAGGGATGAATTGGGTTCGTTCTCGATCGGTGTCACAACGCGGATGATCCGGCCCGGGCCGATCATGAGACTCATGAAGGCATCCTCGATCAGCATCAGCGGGTTACGGTCCGCGAGGTCAAAATCAGCATCAATGCTGGGCGGCATATTTTCACTGAGGATCAACAGGCGTGAATTGGCGCCGTGAAAGACCACACTACGCGCGCCGACACGAAATAGCAGCTCTTCCCGTAATTCATCTGACACCATGTTGTCCGGGGATGCCAATAGTGACAGCGTCGCCAAATGGGCGAAATCGGTTATCTTGATGAGATAGTTAAGGCGAAAAAACGCGATGGACGGCACGAAAATAAGAACTTCCGCGAGCATGACAAAGACCAGAGTCAAGATCAGCAACCTCGCCGAAAGACTATGAAGGGTGCCCGATATTTTTCGAAAAATAGCCATTGTGCAGAATAGACCAAAAAAACAGGCTGGTATCAACTTAATGATACCAGCCTGTTCATCCAGAGAAAAACTGCACTCTCCGACGTTGTCAAAGTTTAGTCAGCTTTTTTAGCCGCACAAGGATTACAGGGATTGCAAGCCTTCTTGGCTGCACACGGGCTGCAAGCCTTCTTGGCCGCGCAAGGGTTGCAAACCTTCTTGGCCGCACAAGGGTTGCAGGCCTTCTTAGCTGAACAGGCCCCGCAGGCACTCTTAGGCGCACATTTTGCCACGGCCATTGGCACCACGGCAGAGGCTGCCATTGTTGCAATCGCAGCGGCGGTTAGAACTTCCTTGAACATAATGGTCTCCCGATTTGTTTTATTTATATGCTAGGCGTTAAGCGCCCGGGCCATAAGAATGGGTCGACTGCCGTTAAAAGCCGAATCAACTGATATAACGAATGCGTTATCGAACCGCCGTTATCCGAAAAATGAGAGAAACCGGACCAGCCGGCGGGTTCCGGGACTGAAAAGGCTGGCCGTATAATATGTGCCCGCGGCCCGTTTACTGATTTCCCCGAATGTCGGATAGGGGGCAATATAACTCGCCATTGTTCCAATTTTCAGCTTGCCGGTAATCGCAACCCCCCAGGGATGAATGAGTTCTCCAGCATGCGGTCCTACGATACAGGCCCCGAGTATCTTCCCCCCTTTTGTGGTAATCACCTTGATGCAGCCTTTTGTCTGCCGTTCGGTTCTGGCGCGATCGATGTCAGCAAAGGGAAAATTCAATATCTTTATTTTGTCGCCGTGCTTTTCGCGGGCGGCGGCCTCGTTGAGCCCGACGTTTGCAAGTTCCGGATCGGTAAATGTTACCCAGGGTACAGCGGCATAATTGACCTTGGCGGGCAGCCGGAAAAGTGCATTTCGAATAACAATTCCGGCATGATAGTTCGCAATATGTGTAAACTGATATCCGCCTGCCGCATCCCCGATAGCAAATATTTTCTTGTTGGAACTGCGAAGGCGGTTATCAACCACGATCCCCTTGGCCGAATATTCGACACCGGCGGCCTCGAGATTTAATTTCTCGACATTTGCCACGCGTCCTGCCGCCACCAGCAAGTGGGAGCCCTGAAGTGTTTCGGTTGTCGCGTCCTTGCCAAGCGTGATGCGGTAACTGCCGTCCGTCTCTTTGGCGACATTGGAGATTTTTACCTCTTCGCGAATGCCGATGCCCTCGGCACGCAATTGCGCAAGGACAACCGCACTCATCTCGGGATCGTCGCGCCCGAAAGCCTTGAAGGCTTCCAGTACCGTCACCTTTGACCCGAGCCGCGCATGGGCCTGTGCCATTTCAAGGCCGATAGGACCGCCGCCAATGATCAGAAGATGCTTAGGCTTTACTCTGTTTTCAAATATCGTCTCGTTTGTTAGGTAACCGGCGTCCTCAAGCCCTGGAATGGGCGGCGCGGTGGCGCGCGAGCCGGTCGCGATGACAAACCGCCGGGCCTTGACACGGCGATCGTCAACCTCGATTTCATTGGCCGAGACAAAGCGGGCATAGCCACGCAGAACATCAACCCCGAGACTCTCAAATCGCGCGACCGAATCATGCGGTGCAATCCCGGCAATAACGCCCGCCACATGGTTCATCACCGCCCCAAAATCGACGTCTGGCGGCGGACCGGAAACACCAAATTTTTCGGCATCATTGAGCGCGGCCGCCTTTTTTGCCGCGGCGATCAAAGCCTTGGAAGGAACACAGCCGAAATTAAGGCAGTCGCCGCCCATCTTCCCGCCCTCGACCAGCACTGTGCTCGCGCCCATCTGGCTGGCGCCAGCGGCAACCGACAGACCACCAGACCCCCCACCAATAATGCATATATCAGCCGTCAATTGTTTCGCCATGTTAAATATCCAATCCTATGTGCTTTTCTTTTTTTGGAATTTTTTAATGACAATCGGTAATAATGAGATAACGCCCAGCGCAATAAATGCGAAAAATATTTCCTTCGTGATGAGGGAGGAAATATGGAAATCAAGCCTGCAATCCGAATTTCCCGTAGCCAGACATGCCTGATATTTTTCTTGTTGCTCGACAATGATACTATCAAGCCCAACCCCGAGATAGGCGAAAACGAAAGTCCCCGGAATTATGCCGATGGCGGTCCCTATAATATAGGTACCAAGCCCGACCCCGAGAAACGCTGGCGCAATATTGATAATCCAGAACGGGAAAACCGGAACAAGCCGTAAAAACAAAAGATAGCTGAGCGCATTTTCCTCAAACCCGCTTTCCAGTTTTTTCAGCCATGGCCCCGCCCGCCGTCGGAGCGGCTGGCCAAGGGATGTAGCGGCGATCATGAACAGGATGGTGGCCCCGACGGTCGCGGCAAATACTGCCATGAAGCCAGCGGCGATCCAGCCAAACAGAAAGCCCCCGGTCACGGTCATTAATAGGCCCCCGGGAAAGGAGCACGCCACGACGATTACGTATAACCCCATAAACAGAAGTGCTGCCAGAAAGTAATTTTTGTCGACGAACTCAAGCAGCGTGTCCCGATTGTCACTCAGCCATTGAAAGGTAAAATAATCATCAAGATCGAACAGGAAAAATACTATCAGAATTAGGGCAAGAATAATGACGGGAGCGAGTTTGCTAACGGAAATACCGCCTGGCGCATTGCCCTTCGGATCGGCAATTTTACCCATTTATATGGTGTCTCCTGTCAGCCTTATAAGCGCCGGAATTCAAAACTAGCATAAACTTTCTCCACTCGACAGAATTTCCCCAAATCCCGTACAATCGTTTCCGTTCGCTCCCGCTCACCGGTTAGTGGAACATATGGACAATTGCAATTTCCGGAAGTCCCTCTCACCCAAATGTGAGACGAATTGAACCGTCGCAAAAGGAAATTGGCTAAATTCATCTCCTGCATTGACTTCGCATAACAGAAACTTTATACAGCGGGGCTTGTTTTCTTCATCGCGCAATCTGCGCGGATGATCGACGGAGAAGTCTCTTGAAACGTACATATCAACCGAGCAAACTGGTTCGCGCACGGCGCCATGGTTTTCGCGCCCGCCGGGCAACAGTCGGCGGACGCCGAGTACTCGCAAATCGCCGTACCAAAGGCCGCAAGAGCCTTTCAGCTTAATCCATGCCGATAGGCGTTGAACGGCTAAAGAAACGCGCGGAGTTCCTTCGTGTTGCGTCCGTTCGCCGGAAATGGGCGACGCCTGGCATGGTTTTGCAGGCGGCACGCGATTCCTCATCGTCGGAGGCGGAACTGGTCCGCGTCGGGTTTACGGTGACGAAAAAGGTGGGAAATGCGGTCATACGCAATCGCGCCAAGCGGCGGTTGCGCGCGGTTGCGGCGGAAGTAATTCCCGTGCATGCACGGGCGGGCTGGGATTTTGTCCTGATCGGCCGGCAGGGTACGCTAACCCGGGATTACCCTGATTTAAAGTCCGATCTTCTGACGGCGCTTGCCAAAGTCGGTGCAAAGGTTCAGGAACAACGGAGTGTGCCCGAATGACCAATCCGATCAAACGGGTCTTGAAGGCGCTTATCAGGCTGTATCAATATGTTATTTCACCTTATCTGCCGTCAAGTTGCCGGTACTATCCAACATGTTCGCAATATGCCATTGAGGCGTTGGAACTTCACGGGCCGCTCATGGGTACCTGGCTGACGTTAAAAAGACTGGGACGCTGCCATCCGTTTGGCGGTCAAGGATATGATCCAGTCCCGAAAAACCACAAAAACTGCCATCCCGGCGCGACAGATGCCTCTGCCCGCGTCAGCATCGAGTAAATAATTTAGGGCTATATAATGTCAGATCAGAAAAACCTGATCATTGCGATCATCCTTTGCTTCGTGATTATTTTCGGTTTTCAATATTTCTATGAAGCTCCGAAATTAAAATCTGAGCAGGAGAATCAGGCGGCGACGACCACAACGACCTCTGATGCCAGCAATGCGCCGACGAATGTGCCGGGTCAGGCCCCCGCTGCGGCAACAGATGCCGCAAAGACGGATATCCCCGGCGCCGCCATACCGAATTCCGTAACGCGCGCGGAAAGTCTGACAAAGGCGAAACGGGTCCAGATCAACACACCGTCACTCAATGGCTCGATCTCCCTGACCGGAGGCCGTCTTGATGATCTTAAATTGGTTAAATTCCGGGAAACGATTGATCCCCAAAGCCCCGAGATTAAACTGTTATCGCCAGCGGGCAGCCCACATCCCTATTATGCCGAGTTTGGGTGGAGTCCGGCACCAGGATCCACCATCAAATTGCCAACCGCCTCGACCATCTGGAACACAAGCGGCACTGAGCTTACTCCTGAAAAGCCGCTGGAGCTGACATGGGATAATGGTGAAGGCCTGGTCTTTCACCGGACAATTTCGGTAGATGAAAACTATATGTTTTCGGTAGAGCAAGCGGTGCAGAACAATACGGGCAGTGAAGTCACCCTGTTTCCCTATGGCCTGATTTCCCGGCACGGAACCCCCAAAACCGCAAATTTCTACATTTTACATGAAGGTCCGATCGGCGTTCTTAACGACACGTTGGAAGAAATTGATTACGATGACCTTGCAGAAGCTGGAACCAAATCCTTCAGTTCGACCGGCGGCTGGATCGGCATAACGGACAAATTCTGGTTGACCGCTCTCGTGCCCGACCAAAAATCGAAGGTAAAGGCACGCTTTTCCTATGCTCCGCAAGGGGTTCGCTACCAGACGGATTTTCTGAACCAGGACGGCGTGACCGCTGCCCCGGGTTCCAGGGCCGGCATTACGAACCATGTATTTTCAGGCGCCAAGGAAGTTTCCGTACTGGATGCAGATGAGAAGGAATACGGAATATCGAGATTTGACCTCGCCATCGACTGGGGCTGGTTCTACTTCCTGACCAAACCGATCTATTTCGCACTGGAATTCCTGAATGGCCTGATTGGCAACCTTGGCCTCGCCATCATGGCGCTAACTGTGATTATCAAGCTTCTCCTCCTGCCGCTTGCCCACAAATCCTATGTTTCTATGAGCAAAATGAAGCGGCTCCAGCCGGAAATGGTCAAGCTGCGCGAGCAATATGGCGACGACAAGCAAAAGCTCAATCAGGAAATGATGGCGCTCTACAAGCGTGAAAAGGCAAATCCGGCGGCCGGTTGTCTTCCTATCATGATGCAGGTGCCGATATTCTTTGCCCTCTACAAGGTGCTGTTCGTCACGCTCCTAATGAGGCACCAGCCCTTCTTTGGCTGGATCCATGACCTGTCAGCGCCTGACCCAACTACTATTTTCAACCTGTTTGGCCTGATTCCCTGGACGCCGCCCCAATTCCTGATGATCGGCCTTCTGCCGTTGCTGATGGGTATAAGCATGTTCTTGCAGCAGCGACTCAACCCGCAACCGGCGGATCCGATCCAGGCAAAAATCTTCATGTTTATGCCAATTTTCTTTACCTACCTGCTGGCCCATTTTCCGGCTGGGCTGGTTATTTACTGGACCTGGAACAATATCCTCAGCATGACCCAGCAGTGGTTTATCATGAGGCGCATGGGGGTTTCCGTGTCCGGCCAGAAGACATGATGAAAGTGGCAGTATGACGGATACTCTGGATCCGGAAGAAGCAAAGGCGGCCCAGATCGAAAGGGGTCGCCTGCTTTTTGCGCAAAGCTGCATTTTCGTGGCGGGAGCGGCAACAGAGGAGATGTTGCCGGATCTTGCCCTCAATGAAGTCGCCTTTGCCGGCCGGTCGAATGTCGGCAAGTCTAGTCTGATCAACGCCCTGACCAACCGAAATACCCTTGCCCGCACCTCAAACACACCGGGGCGGACCCAGCAAATCAACTTTTTTGAGCTCGGGGGGCGTCTCAGTCTTGTCGATCTGCCGGGGCATGGATATGCCAAGGCGTCGAAGGAAAAGATTGATATTTGGACGGATCTGGTGAATAGCTATCTCAAAGGGCGTCCAAAATTGCGGCGCGTCTGCCTGTTAGTAGATGCGCGCCACGGACTGAAGGTCACCGATCGGGAGGTTATGGATATGCTGGATGGCTCCGCTGTCAACTACCAGATAGTTCTGACCAAAGTTGATAAATCCAACCAGGATGAGTTGAAATCAGTTCTGGAGAAAACGAAAACTGAATTGGCTAAACGGCCTGCGGCGCATCCGGATATTGGGTTGACCAGCGCCACGAAAGGGTACGGCATCGAAGATCTCCGGGCAGAACTCGCGTCTTTGGCGGAAGAAATTGGGGAATAATCATGAGTGAGCATTTCCTGTCAGTCGAAGAGCAGCTCGCGAAGGCGAGAACGCTATCTGAAGCGCTGCCCTACATGCACCGTTTCAGTGGCCAGACATTCGTCATTAAATATGGCGGCCATGCGATGGGTGACGAACAGCTATCCCAGTACTTTGCACGGGATATCGCCCTCATGAAACAGGTGGGCATTAACCCGGTTATCGTTCATGGCGGCGGCCCGCAAATTGGTGAGATGCTCGAACGATTGAAGATTAAGAGCTCCTTCGTTGACGGTCTCAGGGTCACCGACAAGGCAACTGTTGAGATCGCTGAAATGGTGCTCTCGGGATCGCTGAACAAGAAAATCGTTACCTCCATCAATGCGGCTGGCGGCCTCGCCATCGGCCTGTCCGGAAAAGATGGCAATCTGATCGAAGCGCAAAAGCTGACCCGGACGAAACGCGACCCGGACAGCAATATCGAAAGAATCCTGGATCTCGGTTTTGTCGGGGAGCCGTCGCGTATCAATCCGGAAATACTGGAAAGCTTTGAAGAAAATAATATTATACCGGTGATCGCCCCGATCGGCGTCGGCGCCAACGGACAAACCTACAATATCAATGCCGATACCGTGGCGGGCTATATCGCCGCCGCCATCGGGGCCTCAAAATTGATAATGATGACCGATGTCGAGGGCGTGCTCGACAAGGATAAAAAGCTGATCAACCGGCTGACCCCGAAAGAAGTGCGAAAACTGCAAAAAGACGGCACCATCGAAGGCGGTATGATCCCGAAACTCGAAACCTGCCTGTTTGCCCTTGATGAAGGTGTCGAGGCAGCTACCATTCTCGATGGCCGTGTGCCTCATGTCCTCCTGCTCGAAACCTTCACTGAACATGGTGTCGGCACGATGATCACCGACGAGATTGATTAATCCGCATAGAACGACAACTGCCAGTCCATTTCTTCGTCGGTGAAGGGAAATTCAATTCCATTGCGAGCATTGACGATGTCCCCCCGCGGAACATGGGCAATCTTCGTCTGAACCTTGAACGCAAGTCGCATTGACAACCCTGCCTTCCAGCAGAGCGAAGTGACAACTTTCCCGTTTCGCGAGGTCAGCATCGTGTTGATTGTCTTGGCACTTAAGTCGGCCAGCAGACTGAGGGAGGTGGCAACAAATATCTGTTCCTTGTCGTCGATCGCGTCGGTAATGGCTGCTTCATCAAGCGCCCCAGCCTTCCACAACCGGTTCGCCCGCGATTTGCCGTCCTCCTCCGCGCTCTCTATCTGAATAAACTGCTCCGTCTTCTCAATACGATTGCGAACTTTGGTTTTTAACTCTTTTTCCACATCGGGTGAAAGCTGATGTTTCGCAACCAGCTTGTCCACAAGTGAAGAGGCCACGAAACCGGCGACCCTGCGGACCGCTCGCAACGAGAGGTCAAGACGCATGACCAGCGGCTCGTGAAGTGGCTCCATCGCCTCCGCCTGATCTATAATCTGGTCAAGAGTTTCTTCGCGAATTTTAGCGGACGCATTGGCGAGAAGGGCGGCAATGGCCGGAACTTCCAGGCTTGCCACCACTTCCGCCGAGACGTCCTCGTCAAGGTCCTGACGCCGGGCAATGGCCGGCAATGTCCCAATTGCTACCCCACTCGCCATGATCTCAAGTAGGTCTTCACTCGTCAGCAGCGGAGAATATTCGAGAATTGGACCGGCAACAATCTCCTCCACATCGCGCGCAAGCATTAAAACAATCTGTTTGGGCACAGCGCGGGTATCTTTCAGGCTTTCGGAAATGATTGAGCGAACCGCACTAAGATGATCTTCCGCCAGGATTTCCAGCACCTCGACGGTTTTCTCAAGCACCCATGCTGTTTCCTGCCCGGACATATCCGGCAAAAGCCTGCAGATCTTCCGCGCCAGTTCAATCCGGACGTCGGCATTTTCGTCTCCGGCGAGTTGCAGGTTGGCCTTAAATGGCGTGTTAGGATTTTGGGCAAGCTTTTGCCGGACGACAGGCACGTCATCATCCATCAGATAATAAAGAATTTCCGGCTCAACGTCATGGCTTGCAGCCAAGTCCGTCCGAATGGCGACTTCTTTGCTTCGCGCCCGGGCCTTATTGTCTTCATAGCTATCGGCTTTGGCTGCCGTTTTTTTCATATCTGTGACCAATATTTCCGTTCCGCCCTATGCTCGAAAACTACTGGAAACTGCTTAATATGCTCTTAAAATGCGGAATATTCAGATTTCGCATGCCATTTGGTTGCGGGCTATCGATTAGGGCTTGTCCTCTCCCCCCATCAGCGCCAAAATCAGCCCATGAAAAAATCACCGCTCTGGAAAGACTTCGCCCATATCGATACCTGGATTTTTGATCTGGATAACACGCTTTATCCGGCAAAATCGAACCTGTTTGCTAAAATTGACCAGAAAATGGGAGAATTTATCTGCAATTTCCTAAAAGTGGAATTACCAGAAGCAAAAGCGATTCAGAAAAAATATTTTCGCGAACATGGCACCACCTTAAACGGTCTTATGGTGAATTATGGCATGGATCCTGCTGATTTCCTCGAATATGTCCATGATATTGATGTCACTGACTTGGCGACTGCCCCCGAATTAAGTGAGGCCCTGGAGAAACTTGAGGGGCGAAAGATCATTTTTACCAATGGCTCGCTTTATCATGCGACAAATGTCTGCACCCAGCTGGGCATTACGCATCACTTTGAACATATTTTCGATATTGTCGCCGCCGAATTCAGGCCGAAGCCGGACATAAATGTCTATAGGGAACTGGTAAGGCAACAGAATATCGACCCTGAAAAAGCAGTTCTTTTTGAAGATATGGCCGTAAATCTCGTCCCGGCCCATGAGATGGGCATGACCACCGTCTGGATCCCGAATGACGCTCATTGGAGCGGTGACGACACAAACACCGGCCATGTCCATTATCAAACCGATAACCTGACGCGGTGGCTTCGGGACTTAGCTGACGATAAAATACGAAGCGTTGCATAAAATCCCTGTGAAGCGGATTGACATCCGTCGTCGGCCGGGTATGTTTCGCATGCAATCTAAGATTAGCTTTAAGGAATTATGATGTCATTAACCGAAGTACGGACGGTCGTCGACGCCGCTTGGGAAAACAGGGACTCCCTCACCGTCAAGACAGTCGGAGAAACCCGCGATGCCGTTGATGCCGCGCTTCAGGCTCTTGATAGCGGCCAAGCCCGCGTCGCTGAGAAAACAGATACCGGATGGGTCGTCAATCAATGGCTGAAGAAGGCTGTGTTACTGTCCTTTCGCCTGAATGATATGGAGATTATCAAGGGCGGACCCGGCAACGATACGAATTGGTATGACAAGGTGCCCAGTAAGTTTGAGGGCTGGGGAAAGTCAGAATTTCAGAAAGCCGGGTTTCGGGCCGTCCCGAACTGTGTCGTCCGCCGCAGCGCTTATATCGCGCCGGGCGTCGTCCTGATGCCAAGCTTCGTCAATTTAGGGGCCTATGTCGACACTGGGACTATGATCGATACCTGGGTAACTGTCGGCTCCTGCGCCCAGATCGGCAAAAACGTGCATATGTCCGGCGGCGTCGGCATTGGCGGCGTTCTGGAACCGTTGCAGGCAGACCCGGTGATCATCGAGGATAATTGCTTTATCGGGGCCCGGTCAGAAGTTGTCGAGGGCGTGATCGTTGAAAAAGGGTCTGTCCTGTCGATGGGCGTCTTTATCAGTGCCTCCACGAAGATTATCAACCGGGCAACCGGGGAAATCCATATTGGCCGCGTTCCCGCCTACTCGGTTGTGGTGCCGGGTAGTCTTCCGGGCAAGCCCCTACCCGACGGGTCCCCGGGACCCAGCCTCTATTGTGCCGTGATCGTAAAAACGGTTGATGAACAGACCCGCGCAAAAACCTCCATCAATGAGCTTTTACGTGACTAGTTTCGAATGACGAAGCCGAATAGCGGGGGTTCGTCCCCGCTATATCGAGCTTTTACGTCGCAGGTTTTCCCGGTAGACCATATATAATCCGCTGCATCCAATCACCGCCACACCGAGCCAGACGTTTGCTGCCGGAAAGTCGGAAAAAACAAAATATCCAAGCAGGACCGCCCAGAGCAAACCGGTATATTCAAACGGCGTGATAACTCCGACTTCGCCGATCGAAAATGATTTCACCATGAATAGATTCCCGAGCAACGACAGAATTGCCATAACGGCTACAAGGCCAACGTCTTTAAGGGTCATCGGTTGCCAGAAAAACGGGCAAATCAACAGGGCCAGTAACGTTACGCCCGAAACCGTATAGAAAACGATGGTGAAGGTGGTTTCCGTCCGGCCAAGCCAGCGACCGGACAACATGACACCGGAATAGGCGAGGCTTGCCCCAAGCACAAGTATCGCATCGCTTTCCAGTATATCGCTCGTCGGCCGCATGACGATAAGAACGCCGGTAAATCCGATAACGATGGCGCCCCATCTGTGCAGACCTACCTTTTCGCGGAAAAGCGGAACGGACAGCGCCGTCATTATAAAGGGCGAGACGAAGAAAATTACCGTCGCATCGGCAAGCGGCAGTGTCTTTAGGGATAGAAAAAAAAGCATCGGTGCGGCGAGGGCCAACAGGATGCGCAGGCAATGACCGCCATATTGACGGGTTTTTATTGTCCTGACACCCCCATGTGTCATCATCCAGAAAAATAACAGCGGCATGATAAAACTGCCGCGGATCGCGAGAATCTGGATCACAGGGTAGTTTGCCTCAACGAGAAGCTTTCCCACGGCATCCATGGTCGACATGCAGAATATACCGGCAACCGTGAACAGGATGCCGCGAATATTGTCGAGTTTGACTGGTGGAGAAAGGGACATGGGAATTTACTAACATAAAGATTATTTGCACTCTTATCGCGGCAACGGCAAATTGGCAACGCAATAGAGACAACGAATATCCGTAAATATTACCTTGCCCATTGACCCAATGGCGCGGCGGGCGGTAAAGGAAGTCTATGAATAATAAACACACAGGCATTGATGTCATTGATTTGACCCGCGAACTGATGCGTTGTCCGAGCGTGACGCCGGCCGATGCAGGCGCGCTTGATATATTGCAGCAGGCATTGGAGGAGATCGGCTTTACCTGTCACCGGCTAACTTTTTCCGACGACAACACGCCGGATATTGAAAACCTGTATGCCCGTTATGGCACCAAGGCCCCCAATTTCTGTTTTGCCGGACATACCGATGTTGTTCCCGTGGGCGATCCCGCCGCCTGGAGTGTGGACCCCTTCGACGGCACGATAAAGGACGGCATGATTTATGGGCGTGGGGCCTCGGATATGAAGGCGGCTGTCGCTGCCTTCGCCGCCGCCTCCAGCCAGTTCATCCAGAACACCGAGGGCCTGTTTGAAGGCTCCGTCAGTCTCCTGATTACCGGCGATGAGGAAGGGCCCTCCATTAACGGAACCCGTAAGGTCCTCAAATGGATGGCCGACAATAACGAGAAGATCGATCATTGCCTTGTCGGCGAACCCACGAACCCCAAGGAAATGGGAGAGATGGTGAAAATCGGCCGTCGCGGCTCCTTTACCGGGTTTCTGACCGTGACCGGGACCGAGGGTCATGTCGCCTACCCGCATCTCGCGGAGAATCCGGTGCCGCATTTGGTTGCCATGGTTCAGGCGCTCGATGCGATGGAACTGGACAGCGGTAGCGACCATTTTCAGGCCAGCAACCTTGAATTTACGACAATTGATGTTGGAAATACGGCCACCAATGTCATTCCAAAATCGGCACGGGCGGCCTTTAATATCCGGTTCAATACCCATCACAGCCTGGATTCCTTGGAAGAGCGGATACGGAGCGTTCTTGAGGACATCGCGACTGCGCGCAAGGCAACTTACGAACTTGAGTGCCTTAAAAACTCCGGGCCCTTTTTTACCGGCATAGGCCCCCTCAGTAATATCGTGGTGGCGGCCGTTGAGAAGCGGCTTGGCCGGACCCCCGAACTGTCAACGACCGGCGGTACGTCCGATGCCCGTTACATCAAGGATTTCTGTCCGGTCGTCGAATTCGGGCTGGTCGGCCAGACCATGCATAAAACCGACGAACGGGCCAGCGTAGCCGATATAGAGGCTCTTGCAGACATCTACACAGATATTCTTGAGAGGTATTTTTCGTAAATCATATGGTAAGCTTCAAGGAAATATCCGGATCTCTTTACGGCGTCTACCTGATTGCGCGCCGGGACAAATTTGCGCTCGATTATTTCAATATTTCGATGGCCGGGTTTTATAACTCCTTCGCCGCCCTTGCCTTGGCGCTTCCCTTGTTTGCCCTGGAAAATGCGATTGATTACAAAGGCATCCAGACAGAAACAGGCTTTGTTCCATTTCTGTTACTTCTGTGCCTGGCGCTGGTGGTGAGTTGGGGCGGATTCCTGCTGGTCCTCGGTGTGCTCGCCCGTTATATCGGGTTTTTCGACAGGTTCAGCCTCTTCGTCACCACCTATAACTGGGCGCAGCTGGCCCTTGTCGGCATATGGTTGCCATTGTCCATTATAACCAGCGGGCTGTTCCCCCCCGAAATGGTCTCAATCATCTATCTCCTGTTTATCGGCGCGTCCTATGTCTATCTATGGCAAATTTTACGGATTACGCTCAACCTGTCCAGCATCATGGCAGCGGGTTTCGCCTTCCTTGAATTTCTGATTGCGGTCCTGACACAGGCATTTTTTTCCAAATGGCTGTTTTCCGGGCAAATCTGATCAGGCGTTATTCATCGTAATCAACCGCGGTCAGATACAGGCCATAGGGCGGCGCATTCGGACCGGCCCGTTGTCTATCTTTCGCCGCCAGCGCCGCGCGCAGATCATCGGTATCCCATTGACCGGTCCCGACAAGGGAGAGACTCCCAACCATGGACCGCACCTGATTATGGAGAAAGGAAAGTGCCGTCGCCCGGATCAGGATTTCATTGCCGTAGCGAGAGACATCAAGCTTATCAAGCGTTCTTATCGGTGAATTTGCCTGACAGGCCGCCGCCCGAAAGCTGGTGAAATCATGACGGCCCACGAGAACCTCGGCCGCCGAATGCATCGCCTCACTGTCCAGCTCCCGCTTGACCAGCCATGCGAGTCCTGCATCAACCGTAAGCGGCGCAGCGCGATTGATAATCCGGTAAAGATAATGCCGTTTCCGGGCTGAAAACCGGGCGTTGAATTCGGTATCAACTTCTTCGCAATCAAGAATGGCAACTCGCGCAGGCTTGAGATGCTGATTGACCGCATTCATCACCACATGCGTTTTGCGGGGGGTGGAAAGGCTGAAATTTGCAACCTGCCCGAGAGCATGGACACCGGCATCCGTACGGCCAGCACCCTGGATACGCACGTCCTCACCACAAAAATCAAAAATCGCCTCTTCGATATGCTGCTGGACGGACGGACCGTTTTTTTGGCGCTGCCAGCCGACAAGATTGCGGCCATCATATTCGATCGTGATGCGGTAAGCGGGCATCAGGATAGAAACTCCCCGGCCTTAATGGCATGACCGTTCAGGAACACGTCCGCTGGCATCGCGCCTTTGCCCGCGCGCTGCAGTTTCAGAAGCTGGAGCGCTCCGTCGCCACAGGCAACGGTCAGGGTGTCATCCAGCACTTCTCCCGGCTTTCCTGTTTCCGGCGCGAGCTTTGCTTGCAACAGCTTGATCCGCTCGCCGTTATGTTC
Organism: Sneathiella sp.; assembly: GCF_041689005.1. Taxonomy (GTDB): domain Bacteria; phylum Pseudomonadota; class Alphaproteobacteria; order Sneathiellales; family Sneathiellaceae; genus Sneathiella. Next base: position 10,618 of record NZ_JBDNHC010000099.1, on the reverse strand, counting down.
AAAATAGGCGCCCGGTGCCGGGTTAAGCCCCCGAACCTGACGATCAATCTCAATGGCCGGACGGCACCAGTCTATGGCGGCCTCCGATTTCAATATTTTTTCCGCGTAGGTAATCCCGTCCGTTGCCTGCGGGCGCGCAATAAGGTTTTCATTGACGAGCCGGGCTAAGGTATCGAGCATAAGGGCCGTACCCGCCGTCGCCAATTTCTCCTGCAACGTCCCGGCAGTTGCCGTTTCAGTGATTGGAAGGCGCGTCTCCCTCAGAATATCGCCGGTATCCAGTCCTGCCGCCATCTGCATGACGGCAACGCCCGTTTGCACATCCCCCGCCATAATCGCGCGCTGGATTGGCGCTGCCCCCCGCCACCGTGGTAAGAGCGACGCATGTAAATTCAAACAGCCGTACACTGGTGCCTCAAGAATGGCCGCAGGCAAAATCAAGCCGTAAGCAACAACCACTGCCACATCAAGATTAAGGGTGCTGAAGTCGGCCTTTACATCATCGGCTTTCAGGGAGACCGGCGTTCGAACCTCAATTCCGGAATTTTCCGCCAATTGCTGCACAGCGGACGCGACCAGTTTCCGGCCACGCCCGGCGGGACGTGGGGGCTGCGAATAGACGCAAGCTATTTCATGCTCACTTGATATCAGGGCTTTCAGGACATGGGCCGAGAATTCCGGCGTTCCCATAAACGCAAGACGCAGTCCCACCATACCCGGTCTCCTTTAACTCGCTATTTTCTTCTGTTTTAGAAGCTTCCGGAGAATCATATTCCGTTTCAATCCAGATAAATGATCAAGGAACAAAATTCCCTCTAAATGATCAATTTCATGCTGGATACAGGTAGAAAGCAGCCCATCTGCACTGAGAGATTTCCGGGCACCGGATAGATCGAGATAATTAACCTCAATTTCTGCTGGGCGCGCGACATCGGCATAATGCTCGGGAACCGACAGGCATCCTTCCTCATAGACGGCATCGTCATCCGATACCCACGTAATTTCAGGATTTATCAGGGCGAGAGGCTGCGGCGCCTCGTCATCGCGCCCTTTGCCGACAATATCAACAACAAGCACGCGCTTCTGCACGCCGACCTGAATAGCGGCGAGCCCAATGCCCGGCGCATCATACATCGTTTCAAACATATCATCGACCAGTTTCCGGATATCGTCGTTCACCTCCTCCACTGGTTTGGAGATGGTTTTAAGGAGCGGGTCTGGCGCTGTATATATTGGCAAAAGGGCCATGGTCTTCCGGTGTTGTTCACGTTACGGTACAGTTCAAGAAGTACGTATTATGCCTGCCCCCATTCGTCAAGACCATTGACCGGGGCTGGTTTCGCTATTCGGGAGTATTTTATGGAAATTGCCCTTGCTTCGGTCGTTGTCCTTTTACTGGTTGTGACCGTCGTTTTACTTATCAAGTCCGGCAAATCGGAAAAAATGATCATCTCGGCATCCGAGAGGAGTGAACGCCTGACACAGCTTACTGAAAATCTTTTACAACAACAGTCGCAACTTGAAGGCCAGCTTCGGCAGATATCAGCGGATGGCGCGACAACCAGAACCGAGATCAATAAAACCCTTGCCGAGCGGCTCGACACCGTCTCAAAGCGGCTGGGCGACAGTCTCACGCAATCAACTGAAAAGACAGGGAAAAGCCTCTCCGATCTGCAGGCCCGGCTAGCCATTATCGACAAGGCGCAGGATAACCTGACCAACCTCTCAAACCAGGTTGTCGGGCTTCAGGATATCCTCGCCAACAAGCAGGCACGCGGGGCCTTTGGCGAAATCCAGCTCAACGATCTGGTGAAATCGGCCCTGCCGCCGTCCGCCTATGAGTTCCAGGTAACGCTCTCAACGGGGCGACGGGCGGATTGCCTGATCAAATTGCCAAACCCTCCGGGCTCGATCGTCGTCGACGCGAAATTTCCGCTTGAGAGTTTTCATCTGCTGCGGAAGGCGGAAACCGACAGCGACAAACAGGCGGCGAACCGGGCCTTCACAACGGCAATGCAAAAACATATCAGCGATATCAGTCAAAAATACATCGTCGAAGGGGAAACGGCCGAATCGGCACTGCTCTTCCTGCCCTCCGAAGCGGTTTATGCGGAACTGCATGCCAATTTCCCGGCTATTCTGGAAAAATCCTATCAGGCGCGGGTGTGGATTGTCTCGCCAACCACTCTTATGGCCACTCTCAATACGGTGCGGGCGATCCTTAAAGATAGCCAGATGCGCGAGCAGGCGGGCGTTATCCAGAAGGAAGTCGGCGTTCTGCTGAAAGATGTCGAGCGGCTGGACGAACGCGTCCTCAACCTTGGACGCCATTTTATCCAGGCCAGCAAGGATATCGAGCTTATCGAAACGTCGAGCCGTAAGATCACCAGCAGGGCAGAAAAAATTGAAGATCTTCAGCTGGGTGAGGAAAACGACAAAGTTTTGCCCGACCCCCTGGAAATAACCAAGCAGATGGAAAGCGAGGATTGACGGGTTTCTGACTACCCCAGAGAGCGGCGGGATTTAAGGGCCGCTGACAAGGTACCGTCATCCAGATAGTCAAGCTCTCCGCCCACCGGGACGCCATGGGCCAGCCGGGTAATATTCACTCCGCCCTCAGAGAGCCGCTCTGACAGATAGTGAGACGTTGTCTGGCCATCAACCGTGGCGTTGAGGGCGAGAATAACCTCGTCAATTCCGCCGCCTAGGACACGCCCGATCGGCGGTTCGATGTTAAGCTCGTCCGGACCGACGCCATCCAACGCCGACAAGGTGCCGCCGAGTACATGATACTGGCCCTTAAAGGCCTCTGAACGTTCAAGCGCCCACAAATCAGAGACATCCTCGACAACACAGAGGATTGATGGGTCGCGTGTTATGTCCTGACAGATGCTGCATGGATCAACCGTATCAAGGTTCCCACAGCGGCCGCAGATTTTTACATTCAAGGCAGCCTCGGCCATCGCGGCACTGAGAGGCGCGAGAAGGCTTTCCCGGCGGCTGATTAAATACAGCGTCGCCCGTCGCGCCGACCGCGGACCCAGTCCCGGCAATTTCGCCAGAAGCTGTATAAGATGATCGATATCGGAGTGAGCCATGGCGCTATTTAAAACCGCCCCGCGTCAAAAAGGCAACTGCATCCCGGGGGGTAATTCCAGCCCACCGGTCATTTCTTTCATTTTTTCCGCGGAATAGGCGTCCACCTTGCTGCGGGCATCGTTATGGGCGGCAACAATCAGGTCCTCCATCACTTCCTTGTCTTCGCGATCAACGAGGGACGGGTCAACGGTAAGCTTCCGCATCTCGCCCTTGCCATTTAACGTGACCTGTACCATCCCGCCCCCCGACTGGCCCATCAGTTCATGCGATTCAAGCGACTGCTGCATTTCCGCCATCTTGGACTGCATTTCTTTGGCCTGCTTCATCAGGTTACCAAGGTTTTTCATATGAAATTTTCTCCGTCATCAAATTCGTCTTCATCGGATATGCTGTTATCTAGCGCCATGTCAAGGGACGGCCCGAGATCACGAACCTCCCGAATGGTGGCCTCCGGAAACAGCGACTTGATATTTCGAATCATGACGTGTTCTTCCATAGCGCTGATTTCCGCGGCCCGGTCGCTTTCTCGCTGTTCGGCAACGGTCGAAATCCCTTCGGTATCTGCCGTCATGCGGACAACCCATTTCTCACCGGTAATTTCGCGAAGCCGCCCTCCAAGTCGCGCCGCAAGATCCGGTTTTGCGCCCGGCGTCGGGCTGAATTCTATCAGCCCTGTTTCAAACGTTACGAGCCGGACGAAGTTAAGCACCTCCCCCTTCAGCGTGATATCCCGGCGTTCCGCCAGCAGATCAACAACATCCTCAAGGGATTGCGGCTGTGTGATTTCCACGCTCGAAGCGGCCACCGGCTCCGGCGGGGGATCGTTTCGTGCAACCAGCGACAAATGGGAGCGGGGCTCTGCCGTCCTTTCAGTGTCGGGCGCATGCGACAGCGCAACTGCGGTCCGGGCGCCGCCGCCCATAGAGGCTCCTCTCGGTCCGGCTGACGATCCGGAGGGCGTGGGTCCGGCCGTGTTCCTGACCGCGCTTTGAGCCCCTTGTCCATTATCTGCTTCCGCCAGTTTTTTCGCCAATTCGCCCGGCGTCGGTAAATCACTGACATAGGCAAGACGTACCAAGACCATTTCCGTTGCCGCCAGCGGCATCGGCGCATTACGCACCTCATCGAGGCCTTTCAGGAGCATTTGCCAAGTGCGGGCAAGGACGGGCATCGTCAGATTTTCGGCAAGTTCCTGCCCCCGGTCAACCTCGCCGCCCGCGATGGCGACGTTATTGGCAGCCTCCGGCGTGACCTTGAGAGAGGTTAGCCAATGGGTCAGTTCCAGCAGATCCTGAAGGATAACGATCGGATCGGCCCCGCTGTCATATTGCGCCCGCAGCAACTGAAGCGCTGCCTGTATGTCCCCGGCCATGAGCAAGCCCAGCAAATCAAGGATGCGAGTCCGGTCCGCAAGGCCCAGCATATCCCGGACCTGTATGGCAGTGACCGTCCCGACGCCATGGGCAATCGCCTGATCAAGCAGCGAGAGGCCGTCGCGAACCGATCCTTCGGCCGCGCGCGCAATCAGGGCCAGCGCATCTGGCTCAATCGCCGCTTTTTCCTTTTCGGCAATTGTCGCAAAATAAGAGGTAAGAGTATCCCCATCCACCCGCTTCAGATCAAATCGCTGACAACGCGACAGGACAGTTACCGGGATCTTGCGGATTTCCGTTGTGGCGAAGATGAATTTTACATGTTCTGGCGGCTCTTCGAGAGTCTTCAATAACGCATTGAATGCGTGTTTGGAGAGCATGTGAACTTCGTCGATGATATATATTTTAAAACGGGCGCTGACCGGCAGGTAACGCACCCCGTCAATCAATTCGCGGATATCATCAACGCCGGTTCTACTGGCCGCATCCATCTCCATCACGTCCTGATGACGATCCTCGGCGATGGCGACACAATTCGGACAAACCCCGCAGGGCGAAACAGTTGGTCCGCCTTCGCCATCTATACCGGTACAGTTTAGTCCGCGGGCAATGATCCGGGCCGTTGTTGTCTTCCCTATGCCGCGGGTTCCGGTCAGGATAAAGGCATGAGCCAGCCGCCCCGTCTCAAGCGCGTTAGAGAGGGTTTGCACCATCGCTTCATGGCCGATCAACTCAGCAAATGTGGAGGGCCGGTATTTGCGGGCGAGAACGCGATAGGGGCTGTTTGCAGGTTCAGTCGACATCCGTCAATCATAACAGACAACGCCGGACAAACGCCAGATAAAGACGGGAGAGCTGGCTGATTTTTTATTCAGAAACTGGAGGGCGGAAGAAAGGTAAAGAAGACTGACAACAACCCGCACCGAAACTCGTTACGGCTGCTTCCTTCCGGATCTGACCGGGTTCGCGAGGAGCACGCCCATCGCCAGCCTTCCACCGCCTATATCATGCAGATCATCCTGTTTAGCAAGTTCTTTTTGCCGTTTTTTTGATCGCGCGCCAGAACAATCGTTCAAAAATTATTGCCGCAGTGGATTGCGGCAAATAAAAACATATGCCAATCTTCGCCCATGAAAAAACCAATCGTCTTTACCGGCGGTCATTTTGACCGCGCTTCTCATCTCCGCTCCGACCCGAATTGGCTTCAGGAAAAACTGAGCGATCCGAGCAGCCGCTTCCTTCCCCTCTATGAATTGAAGGCGCTGATAGATCTTGCCGCTGGCGCTTCGATTGACTGGCGCAACGTGGATGAAATCCGTGAATTCATTGACGCAGGGGCGCCATTTATTTTTCTTGGTATCGCGGACGCGGTCTGTTATTTCGCAATTGATGTGTCCACCCTTGCCAACCCTAAAAATCCTCCTAGTCCGGGTTGGGGAAAATTTATTGATGTGCGCTCAATCGCGCCTCAAGTCAGCCCCGGGGATGCGGCCGCGCTGGCACAGGCGAGATCAATGATTGACTGGCACAACCGTCACGGCTTCTGCGCAGTATGCGGGGCGAAAACAAAGCCCCAGGAGCTTGGATATTCCAGACGCTGCACGAATAGCACCTGCAACAGTGTTCATTTCCCGCGCACCGATCCGGTTGCCATCATGATGGTGACCAAAGGAGATAAATGCCTACTGGGGCAAGGACTTAATTTTCCCTCGGATTTCTATTCCTGCCTTGCCGGATTCATTGAACCTGGCGAAACCATCGAGCAGGGGGTTCGCCGCGAGATTATGGAGGAATCAGCCATTGAGATCGGCGACGTGCGTTATCAGGCCTCACAGCCATGGCCCTATCCGTCTTCCTTGATGATTGGCTGTTTTGCCGAAGCTGTCAGCGAGGAGATTACCGTCGACAAAACCGAGCTTAAGGATGCCCGCTGGTTTGCGAAAGATCAGGTCCGGGAAATGCTGAAGTGCAGTGGTAACCCCTCAGGCTTGCGAATGGCCGCCGAGATGTCGCTTGCCCATCAGTTGGCAAAAGCCTGGGTCGAATAGGGTCCGTTTTGCCTGCTATCGCGCGACCGGCGCCAGGGTCAGAGGATCGGTGACGCGCAAGAGACCACGGAACGGGATGATCAAGACTACAACCATGATCAATTTCGCTGCATAGTCGCCCACAGCCCATGTATGCCAGGGAAGTCCGGTTCCCACGAACGCCAGAAAGAAGAAAATGCCCGTATCGACAAAGGAGGCGATAACCGAGGAGACAACGGGGGCTTTCCACCAGCTTTGCCGGCGCAACTTGTCAAAAATCATAATATCCAGAAACTGAGCCGTCAGGAAGGCCGTGCCCGATGCCAGCGCAATCCGCTCATTGGCGAGCAGGAGCGACAAGACGACCGCAAAAATAAAGCCAACAAACACCACATAGCGTGCCAGACGAACCCCGAGCGTGCGATTGGTAATATCCGTGACGAGAAAAGCGACAGGATAGGAGATCGCCCCCCAGGTAAACCAGTCATTCAATGGCATTTCTACCAAAATATTGGAGGCGGTCACGACAACCCCCATCGCAATAATGCCCAGCAGCAGGAATATCTTCTGCTTATGGCCGAGACAGCCTATTTCTGCGGTCAGTTTATTGAACATATCGGAGCACTCAATCGTAAAGTCATATGCCACACGGGGATATTTGACAGCCTTATAATCCGCAAGAGCCGTGCAATCAACCGGAATTACGACGTATATTCGCCGCGATACCGGTTCATTGGATAGACGCCAAGCATTTTCAGCTTGGCCGAATAGAATTGCAACTCTTCAATCGCGCGGGAAACACGGGCTTCTTCCGGATGCCCTTCAATATCAATATAGAATTGCGCCGCCTCGAAACTGGCATCGGTAATGTAGCTTTCCAGCTTGGTCACATTGATGCCGTTGGTAGCAAAACCGCCGAGCGCCTTATAAAGCGCGGCGGGCTGACTGCGAACCTGAAAAACAAAACTCGCCATACAATTGCCGTTTTTCGGATCCGGATCCTGCCTCTGGCGCGACATGATGACGAATCGCGTTGTATTGCCGATGCGATCCTCAACCCTGTCCCGCAGAACGTCAAGGCCGTAAATCTCACCGGCCAACCGGGAGGCGATAGACGCCTGGCTTTTATCCCCAAGCTCGGCAATCATCTTAGCCGACCCGGCCGTATCCGCATGAGTAATCGGCTCGATGCCAAGGTCGCGCGTGAGGCCCCGGCATTGCGCCAATGCCTGTTCATGACTATGGACCGCCTTGATATCGGCAAGAGTTGCCCCAGGTACGCCCAGCAGTTGGTGCTGAACCGGCTGGAAATGTTCGCCAATGATATACAAGCCGGAATCGGGCAACAGGTGGTGAATATCGGCAACACGACCGCCAAGGGAATTCTCTATGGGAATCATTGCAAGTTTTGCCCGCTCTTCCCGAACCGCCGAAAGCGCATCGGTAAAGGTATCGCAGGCGACAGCCTCCATTTCCGGGTAGACCGTACTGCAGGATAAATGGCCATAAGCCCCGGGTACGCCCTGAAAGGCAATTCGGTTTTCCGGGTCAATTTCTGACATATTCAAAATTCCATAACCTCACTTACTGGCAAATAACATGCGCATGCGCGACAAATCCTCGGGAGTATCGACACCAAGGGGGACGCTGTCAACGATGGCGGCATCTATCCTCATGCCCATCTCCAACGCTCTGAGTTGCTCAAGACGCTCCCGCTGCTCCAATGGTGCCGGCGGCAGAGAGACAAAGCTTTTCAACGCCGCCCGCCGATAGGCATAAATTCCGATATGATGATAGTAGGGCCCTGCCCCCCAGGGCGACTTCAGTCGACTGAACCAGAGCGCGCGGCCAATATCCCTGCCCTCCGCAAGGCTAATGACGGCCTTGACGGCATTTTCATCCTCAAGCTCTTCGGCGTCTGTGATTTTTGCGACCAGCGTTGCAATATCAACCGCATCGTCCGCCAGCGGCTGAAAGACTGCGGAAATCGCTGCTGGGTCCAGCGCCGGCAGATCCCCCTGAAGGTTAACCACCGCCGTATAGCTGCCCGATGGATCAAAAGCTTCCACGGCTTCAAAGACCCGGTCGGAGCCGGAAGGGTGATCCGCACGGGTAAGAATAGCGGTTCCGTCATGACGGCGGACAATCTCCGCAATTTCCGTCTCGGCGCAGGCAACAATGACAGGGCCAATATCAGCCTCCAACGCCCGGTGCATCACCTGGATTATCATCGGCAAGCCGTCAATTTCCGCCAGCGGTTTTCCCGGCAGTCGGCTGGACGCCATTCGCGCCGGAATAACAATTATCAGTTTTTTAGATAAGGTCATAATATCTCACGTTAACCCACCCTCGGCGTTCTATCCCCTGCATGGCATATATACGTCTTGCGCCTCATCATAGAAAGCCGTTAATTTCCCCTCGCTTTTTTTTATTGTGGCTGGTAAATGTAGCCGCAGGTTTGATAGCTGAGGTCAGCAATGAATACTTTTGAGTTTAATAAAATCGCTGGTGCCGTTCTGGCAGGCGCCCTTCTTCTTATGGTCATTAACGAGATTGGAACCATGGCCGTAGAACCGGAGTACCCGGAAACGCCGGCCTATGCCATCGATATCGGCTCCGTCGCCACGACCGACGTTGCAACCGCGGAAAAAGACGCCGGTCCGCCCCTTGGTGTCCTGTTGGCCACGGCTGACCCGGCGAAGGGCGAGAAAATATTTAAGAAATGTGCAACTTGTCACAATGCGGAAGAAGGCGCAGCCAATAAAATTGGCCCGCATCTTTATGACGTTCTGAATCGTCCCAAGGGGTCAATAAGCGATTTCAGCTATTCAAGCGCCATGATGGAAAAAGGCGGTGACTGGACGTATCATGACCTTAACGAATTCCTGACGAAACCGGGTGATTTTATCAAGGGAACGAAAATGTCTTTCGTCGGCCTTAAAAAGCCGGAAGATCGGGCTGATATAATCGCCTATCTTCGATCTCTCGGCAAGAGCGACGTCCCGCTTCCACCGGCTGAATAAATTATCGTGACAGATATCGACAAGCGGTGTCCGCAGGAATTCATTGACCTCGCGCACAGTTTGGCCGATGCTGCTGGTGAGGTTATTCGCCCACTTTTTCGCCGGAAAATCGAGATCATTGGCAAGGACGACAATAGCCCTGTCACCATCGCCGACCAAAATGCCGAAGCCGCAATGCGCAGACTCATCGAGGAAAAATACCCCGCTCACGGAATTTTCGGCGAAGAGCATGGGGAAGTTCGGACAGATGCCGAATATGTCTGGGTACTTGATCCGATCGACGGGACTCTTTCCTTTATATCGGGCAGTCCGACTTTCGGCTGCCTAATCAGCCTGACCCGAAACGGCATTCCCATTCTGGGCGTTCTGGATCAGGTGATATCCAACGAGCGCTGGATCGGCGCTAACGGCCAGACAACCCTTAATAATGCGGTAATTTCCACGCGCAACTGCTCGAGCCTTGATCAGGCCACGCTTTTTTCTTGGGGGGCAGAACTTATGGAGGGGGCGCATTCGGAGCGATTCAAGCGGCTTTACGGCGCGATTAAACGCAAACGGTTTGGGTATGATTGCTATGCCTATGGTCTGATGGCGCTTGGATTCGTGGACATAATCGCCGACTGCGACATGAAGCCCTATGATTATTGCGCATTGGTCCCGATCATCGAAAATGCCGGTGGCAAGATAACGACATGGTCCGGCGACCCGCTCACCCTGACAAATCCCGGCCTGGTTCTCGCCGCCGGAAACGCGGAGCTACATCGGCAAGCCGTTGAAATAATGTCATAAAGTTATTGTCAGTTCGCGGCTTTTGTCCTTGATGTCCTCCGGATAACCTCCCATGTTGTAATTACGCAAAAACTAAACGAATGAAACGAGGAACTGCATGGGGATATTCAAGACAATCGCCGCCATCGTCCTTTCTTTTGGTGTGATTTTTCCCGCGGGCGCCGATGATGTAAAGACAGTTAAAAGCCACGGCCTGTCGCTGGCCGGACCGCTTAAATACGGCCCCGATTTCAAACATCTCGATTACGTCAATCCGGATGCACCCAAGGGCGGCGAAATCAAGCTGTCTGCAGTGGGCGGTTTCGAT
>NZ_JBDNHC010000098.1:0-16915 GCF_041689005.1 Sneathiella sp. | reverse complement strand
TCTGCAAATTGAACTGCCTGGATAAACAAACTCCCCATTCCGGGCCACTGGAAAACCGTTTCAGTAATGATTGAGAATGCGATAAGCGAGCCAATCTGAAGACCCGCAACCGTAATGACGGGAATAAGCGTATTTTTAAGAGCATGACCGTAGTTTATGTCGCGCCCCTTCAACCCCCGGGCGCGGGCAAATTTGATAAAATCAGTCCGCATAACTTCAAGCATCTCAGATCGGATGATCCTTAAAATCAGCGTTGTTTGGTAAAGCGCAAGTGTGATGGACGGAAGAATAATGGCTTCCCATCCGCTAACGGTCAGTAACCCTGTAGACCATCCCCCTGGAATATCTACTACGTCTCCTCTGCCGAATGACGGCAGCCAGTGAAACTTCACAGCGAATATATAAATTAACAATATTCCGATAAGGAATGTTGGAAGGGATACACCCACCAAAGACGTCGTGAGGATAATTTTGCTCAGCCAATGATCTTTTTTGAGGCCAGTAAAAAGCCCACCTGCTACTCCAAGAACCATTGCAATGATGGCCGAAACGAACACCAGTTCCAAAGTAGCTGGCATTCGTTCTGAAATTAGTTCATCTACCGGTCTTTGCAATCTATACGAGATACCAAAATTGCCATTTAGGGCGTCAAGTAAAAAACGGCCAAACTGGGTAATAAAGGGATCATTGAGGCCTAACCGTTCACGCAATGCATTCATGTCCTGAACTGTTGTCTCCTGCCCAACCATATTGCTAATCGGATCACCGACGAAGTTAAACAAAAAGAAACTTATAAGAGCGACAACGAGCATGACGATCGTGGATTGTATTACCCGTTTCAGAATAAAGTTAATCATGCGATTTTCCCTGAAGAGAAAGAAGTGCGCAGGCCTGGCCAGAAAGAAAACCAGGCCTGCGACTTAGGGTTTCCTAGTTCATTGTCGCCCAGTAGAACCGAGGCATGTCGTTTGGCTCGATCGGGATATCGAGTTTCTTGGACATGGCCCAGAAAATCATCTGATGGTGCAACGGCAGATAGGGCATATCTTTCTGAACCTGGGTCCAGATCTCATCGATCATCTTGTTCCGCTGGTCAACGTCAACAATTCCCCGGATTGCCTCAATTTTCGCATCCAGTTCTGGTGTTCCGTATCCGGAGGCATTCCACGAACCTTCCGAATGCAGCAAGTAATCGAAAATGAATCCTGAATCCATTGTCGGAATACCCCACCCGAGCAAGAAAAAGTCAGTTCCCCTGCCGGTGATTAACGGGAAAAATTGGGTTTTCGGCTGCGCATTTAACCGCACATCGATGCCGACCTTCGCCAACATGCCGACGGCCGCCTGACAAATGGATTCGTCATTTTGGTACCGGTTGTTCGGGCAATCCAGCTGCACTGAAAATCCGTCCGGATAACCGGCCTCCGCCAGCAGAGCCTTAGCCTTTTCCGGATCATACGGCAGACGGTTTTTATCCCATTCAGCCTTATATCCGTTAATCGGCGGTTCGATAATCATTCCGGCAGGAATTGCCATGCCGCGCATCACAGCCCGCTTTATCGCGTTGATATCGATGGCATGGTAGAACGCCTCGCGTACCCTCACATCCTTGAAAGGATTTTTTCCCTTCACGCTTGAATGTCGCAACTCATCGGATTTGACATCAAAGCCGAAGAAAATTGTCCGGATTTGCGATGTTTTTTCAACCTTCAGCTTATCATCGGACAAAATCCGGTTCAGATCCTGGAGCGGGGGATCGGTCAACAGATCCACCTCGCCGGACAGTAAGGCGGCGACACGGGTTGCGTCATTGGCAATCGGCGTCCAGATGACCTTGTCAATATTATGCTTGTAAGACTTGTTTCCCCACCAGTTCTCGTTTCGAACCAGAACGGTTTTTACGTCAGGGTCCCGGCTCTCCAGCTTAAACGCACCCGTGCCGTTCTCGTGACGAACGGCATATGTCTCCTGTTTTCCACTAAAGTTTTGGGGAGTCTCAACTTCATGTTCTTTGGACCATTCCTCATCCATCATGAAGATATTCACCAACTGGTCCAAAAGAATTGGGTTCGGCTTTTCCGTAATGAACTGCACCGTATAATCGTCGATCTTTTTGACGTCCTTGATCGTGTTCACATAGCCCTTCATCTGACTGGTTTCAGCCTGAGCTCTTTTGATTGAGAATACGACGTCATCGGCGTTAAACGGATTTCCGTTATGAAAGGCCACCCCCTCGCGGAGTTTGAATTCCCAAGTATTCGGATCGATATTCTTCCAGCTTGTGGCCAGTCCGGGGATTTTAATCATATCCGGATTACGCATCACCAAGGCATCATACATCTGGATATCAGCCATTAGGGTAACCAACGTATTTAGCGCATGCGGATCGAGCGTTGGCGCATCGCCAACATTCGTATATCTCAATACATTTTCTGCGTAAGCTGGCATTGCAGTCTGTGTCGCAATTGCTCCCAAAACCATTCCAGCTAACATCAAGGGCTTCGATTTGAAAAACATAAAACCTCCTATGTTTCGATTTTCCTAGGCCAGGTCTGATTTTCTTGATTCGAGCTCCCAGTCCCTGACACTTCGATCCGTTGTAAATTTTTTTACGTTTAGGACCGAAGCATCCAAATATTGCCACTCTGTACTTTATTTGAAAAATATATTAGTATTATTATATTCATGAGTTTTTTATATAAAATAAGGAAATGGATTAATGAACCTGTCATTGAGATTAATGCGCTACTTCGCGGCAGCCGCACATTTCAAAAGCTTGACCAAGGCTGCAAACCAGCTAAATATCTCTCAATCGGCGGTAAGCCTTGCTGTCGATAGTCTCGAATATGAACTTGGTCTGAAATTGCTAAACCGACAAAGATCGAAAGGAATCTCGCTTACCAGCAAGGGCCGGGAAATACTTATTCGGATCCAGGGCATTCTGGATCAGATTGACAATTTTGAAAGTGACGTTGCGGGAATCCGTGAAAATATTTCCGGCGATCTCCATGTCGGCTGTTTCAATGCTATTGCTCCTATTGTTCTTGCTCCTATTTTGAAACGCTTCGTGTCAGAACATACTGCCGTTCACGCCAATATCATTGAAGGAAACGTCCGGCATATTTTCGATAGTATTCATCGCGGAGAAGTCGACGTCGGGATATCATATGATGAGGCGGATATAAGCGCCGGGCTGAAAACCAAGACACTGGCGGTAGTTCCCCCTCACGTGATCATGCCGCGCAACCATCCACTTGCGGAACAACCGGATGTTTCATTATCCGATCTGATAGGCCATCCTATGATACTTTTGGACCTGCCGAGTTCAAGACAGTACTATACGTCGCTCTTTGAAGCATCCGGTTTTCATCCGGATTTCGCATATAAATCAGGTAACTATGAAATGGTCCGAAGCATGGTCGGCATTGGCCTCGGTCTAGCATTGCTTCAATCGCGCCCTCCGACTGAAGATACGCACAGCGGTTCCAAAATCATTTGCAAACCGCTGCGTGAGAATCTCCGGAAATCCAGGCTTGTTGTCGCCTATCTCGAACAAAGCATCAAAAGGCGTACGGTTAATGCCTTCATCGAGCATTGTGAATCATACTTCACAACCGCCGAAAGCCGGGACCTGATTGTCTCACGATAATCCTCTTGCAGTTCATCACTCCCATCAGCCCAGGAAGCAAAACGTCTGAGATCAGCCCGAATAATTTTCCCGGTTGTCGTCATGAGAAATTCGTTGACGAGCTGATTTCCCGAGGATATTCATGGGCAGCTAGTCAGATTTTTACCCAAAACTGAATGTCCTTTGCCGGGTCATCCGACATTATACATCGAATTCAAGTACAATAAACGCCAGTACAATTTCAGTTTTGCCAGGGTCTGGTTTACCGTCGGCGCCTGCCAAATCAACATCAGGAAAGCACTATCGAAATTTTACGCGTCTTCGCGCATCAGGACTTCCTTGACCTTTGTTGCTATCTCTTTCAGGGAGAAGGGCTTGGGAAGGAAATCAATCTTGCTGACGTCGAAATCGAGGTCCTTGCGGAAGGCATCTTCCGCATAGCCTGAGATAAAAATCACCTTCATGTCCGGGGTTTCGGCCAGCACATGCTTGACCAGTGTCGGGCCATCCATTGCCGGCATGACCACATCCGTGATCAGCAAATCAATTTTCCCGTCATGCTCATTTGCAATGCTGAGGGCGGTTTCGCCGCAATCGGCCTGAAGAACGTTATACCCCTTGTTCTCCAACGCACGGGCGGCAAAGAGCCTGACCGGATCCTCGTCCTCGACCAGAAGGATCGTTCCCTTGCCCGTCAAGTCCCGATGACTTTGTGCCGGGGCCAACACTTCCTTGTCGCCAATCTCCGCAATCTCCACATAACGGGGCAGAAAGATATTGAATGTTGTCCCCTTGTCGTCGTTATTCACAGCAAAAATAAAACCGCCCGTCTGCTTGATAATGCCATAGACTGTACTCAGGCCGAGCCCGGTTCCCTCCCCCACATTTTTGGTCGTAAAGAAGGGGTCGAAGATCTTCTCAATCACATTATCGGCAATACCGGTGCCGGTATCGGACACCTTGACCAGGATATATTCCCCCACCGGGATAAGCTCATCAAAATCCGTGCCCCTTTCGGTGATCACCAGATTTTCCGTCTCGAACGTCAGAAGGCCATCCCCGGACATCGCATCGCGCGCGTTTACTGCCAGATTGATGATAACCTGTTCAAATTGCCCGCGGTCGACCTTCACCAGCCAGAGATCCCGGGCGTGGGTGATTTTGAGCTGAATCGCCTCCCCAATCAATCGACGAAGCAGGTTTGAGAGTTCGGCAAGCACATCGGTCAGATCGGTTATTTCCGGGCGTAAAGTCTGCTGTCGGGAGAAAGCCAGCAACTGGCGGACCAGTCCCGCCGCGCGGTTGGCGTTCTGTTTAATCTGGTTAATATCTGAATAGGATGGATCGCCGACCTGATGGCGAAGCAGCAGAAGATCGCAAAAGCCAATCATCGCGGTCAGCAGATTATTGAAGTCATGGGCAATGCCGCCCGCCAACTGACCGACGGCCTGCATTTTCTGACTCTGGGCAAACTGCACCTCCAGGTTTCGCTGGATAGAGGTATCGATCACATGGACAAGCAGCCGCCCTGTCTCCAGGTCCTCGCCAGCGATGGTACTGATATAGAAATTCGCCGCCCGCTCCGCGCCGCCCTTCAACTTGACCTCAATCGGCAAGGCGGCCATCTCACGCGCGGACGCTTCAATCAGTCGATGCTGTAACTGTTCACGGTCCTCCGCCTGCACCAGCTCCGTGACATGGCTGCCAACGGCGGTATTAACAACCGTTTCCGTCAGGGCGCGGAAGGCCGGATTGGCCTCGACAACAATACCTTGTGCATCAAGCAGGACAATACCGATGGGGGCTGCCTCGAAAAACGGGCGGAAATGCCGCTCCGCACTCGCGACCCTTTCGCGCCATTCCTGCTCTTGCGACAGCTCCCGCACCACCGAGCGCGAACCGACAATCTCCCCGCTCTCGTCGCGGACAATCGTTTGCGTAATATAAACCGGCAGAGGAGTGCCGTCACGACGGCGAAGGTTCGTCTCCCCCTCAAACAGTGGGTCGCTCTCGGTAAATATCTCCATCAGATCAAGTTGATCTTCGTTTTTCTTGAAGATTAATTCGGAAAATGCAAGTTGCCCATCCGACAGTTCTTCCTGGGAATATCCAAGCCACTCACAAAACATGCGGTTGGCAAACTGGATACGGCCCTTGTGATCGAGGAAGTAAAACCCGACCGGAACGTTATTAAAATATTCCGACAGTTTCTGCCGCTCAATGCGCTCGTCTTCCTCCTGGCGATGCTGGCGCGTAGTCTCCGTGACATACCAGATGATATTATCGGGAGTAACATCGATTGAATGCGCAAGGATCGAGAGCCAGCGTCCAGTCCCTGTCTGGATATCAACCCGCAATCCCGACGAGCCGTCATATACTGCCGACTTCAGCAATTCATCAATTTTCATGCACCCTTCCGGGTCGTCCGCCAACATATCCCGGAGTGTCTGTCCAGGTTCCTTGGGTGACAAGCCGAGCAATTGCCTGTAGGCGGTGTTAGCGAATATGTATTTACCGTCCTTGGTTGTCAACAAGCGCCCCTCCGGGCTTGTCGAGGCAATATCCGATAGCAAGTCGAGGTTGCCACTGGCGGCCTGGCGCAATCCATGAAAAATGAGGTACCATAGCCCAAGGCCCATGGCGGCTATAACCATGGCGCTCAGGATTATGATATTGAGCAGGCCAAGTTCCCGGCCCAATAATGCCGAAATAACAATAAGGGCCGCCACCAGAAAAAAAGCGGCTGCCAATTGCCGGGCATCCACACCCATAAAGAATTTTCTATTTCGCCGCTGCCTATGTCGCACTGTGAGGTACCATCCGCGAGTTTGACTTCATTTTGTTGAGACGCATAACATATCCAATAATTTCGGCGACCGCCTTAAAATGTTCATAGGGTATTTCGTCATCCAGATTACAGGCCTTGTGCAGGGCACGCGCGAGGGGTGGATTTTCGACGATCGGGATCTTATTTTCTGTCGCGATTTCCCGAATTTTCATTGCAATATTGTCTTGTCCCTTGGCAACAACCACGGGAGCCCGCTCATCTTTTGAGTCATATTTCAGGGCTACCGCGAAATGCGTCGGGTTGGTTATGATTACGTCCGCCGTCGGCACCGACTGCATCATCCGCTGGCGCGAGCGTTCCATGCGGATTGCCCGCAGACGAGCCCGGATCATCGGATCGCCTTCGGTCTGCTTGTGCTCATCCCGAATTTCCTGCTTGGTCATGCGCAGTTCTTTATAGTGATTGAAGCGCTGATACATGAAATCGAGGCCGGCAATGACGGTCATTACCGCCACTACCCCGGCGAGAAGCGACAGCGCCTGATCCTGGATAAGACGCAGAACATGCAAGATATCGTAAGAGACAATAACGGGAAGTTCATCCATTTTCGGGACGACGAACATGAAAGCCACGCTCCCAACGAGAAAAAGCTTTAAAATTCCTTTCAGGAACTCCATAAGGGATTTAAGCGAGAATAATCGCTTCATACCTTTCAGGAGGGAGAGCTTGTCAAGTTTCGGCTTTATGCGTTCCGCCGAAAATACCGGCCGATGCTGAATAAGGTTGCCGAGCAACCCCGCCGCCATCAACGTCCCCAACGCCGGCGCCACCACCCCGATAACCTCCCAACCCAGGCCCCCGAAAATAATCCCAAGATGGGCCCGGTCCGTCGGGATGGCGTGCGGCTGTTCAATAAACTTCAGAAGATCAAGGGTCAGACCCTTCCCCAGCCCGGCAACGAAAATCATGATAACAAGGGCAATCCCCATCGTCATGAACCAGTGACCAACCTCCTGGGATTTTGGCACCTGTCCCTTTTTGAAGGCATCCTCAAGCTTTTTAGCCGTTGGTTCCTCGGTTTTTTGTGAGTCGTCTGTATCGTCGGCCATCGTTGCCTATGCCCCCAAAAAGCGGATTAACGCGTCCTCATAAGAATTGAGAAACCACATCATTCCGGCGCCGATGGTAATCGAAAGAATGACAAAAGACAGGGCAATCTGCAGAGGCATGGCGACAAAGAATATCTGCACCTGCGGCATGAGCCGGTTGATCAGTCCAATTCCGATATAAAATGTCAGTCCAAACACCAGAAAAGGGGCAGCGATTTGAAATCCGAGCTGGAAGGCCATCTGGATAAAATCTGTCACCAGCATACTAATATTGCCGAAATCCGGCACGTGCCCGGCCGGGAAAATCGTGTAACTGGCGAATGTCCCCTCAATGAACAGGTGATGAAGATCGGTCACGAATATCATCGTCAGGCCCATTAACGAGAGAAAGGTGCTGGTGATGGCACCCTGTGTCATCTGGGTCGGATCGAAGAATTGGGCGGCCGCGAGGCCTGATTGCTGGGCAATAATGGTCCCAGCGACATGCAGGCTGCTCAGCACGGTGCGCAGGATACCTCCGATGATCAACCCAATCAGGATTTCACCACCGAGCAGGAGTAGAAGCTCAATCGGCGTCGCAGGTTCGGGGGGCAATTTATCGGCAACAAACTGCACCACCAGAAAACTAACACCAAGGGCCACGGATAATCTTACACGCGGCGGAACGAAGGCTTCACCAAATCCGGGAACAACCATAAAGGCGGTGCCAAGCCGCGTAAACACCAGCAGGAATGCAAATATATTGAAATTAACGTACTGGTCCAGCATCTATCCGGCGCTACCGTTCACAATCCGGAGATTCGTTGCGCGATATTTTCCATCAGGCCGATCATGTTAGAGATCATAAACGGCATGAAAATAATCAGCGACAGGAATATAGCCAGAATCTTGGGTACGAAGGCCAGCGTCATTTCCTGCACTTGCGTCAGCGCCTGAACAAGGGCGACGACCAGTCCGACGCCCAGGGCAACCAACATAACCGGCGCGGCAACTGCCAGCAGGACCCAAATCGCTTCTCGCACCACGTCAACGACATCGGTTGGGCTCATTATGCGAAATCCTTATGCTGTAATTCTTCTTACAGCCTAGATTGGCATTTTAATGATGTCTTGATAAGCCTGAATTACACGATCACGTACTGCAACGACGGTTTCTAGGGTCGCTTCGGCATTACTAACGGCGGTTACAATGTCCGCAAGTCCCGCATTTCCGGTTACCGCTTCCATGCTGACCTGCTCGGAGGCGACGCCGCTCTTGATGGCATCATTCCCCGCTTCCGCCAGAATTTGTGCAAAACTTGCGCCTGCCCCGGCCTTGTCAACACCGTCGGTACCACCACCTTTAATGTCAATTCCATGAGTCAGGGCTTTCGAGTAAGCCTGTGTCGCCGCCAGGGCGTTCGTCTCGACCATTAGTTAGCCTCCGTTTGCCCTACTGCTGTAATATAGATAGGGTGCGCATAATCATTTTCTTGGACGCCTCGATCACCCCGAGGTTCGCCTGGTAGGAACGCTGTGTTTCCTTCATATCCATGATCTCGACAAGAGCGTTGACATTCGGCACCTTGACATAGCCATCGGCATTTGCCGCCGGATGACTCGGATTGAATTTTAGTTCAAATTCTGATCTGTCGACACCGATGCGTCCAACCTTTACCTTCGTCACGTTGTCTTCCCGGTCCAGCACATTCTTGAAAGAGATGGTTTTTCTACGATATGGATCGTCATTAGGCGTTCTTCCAATACTGTCCTTGTTTGCAAGATTTTCAGAAATCACGCGCATGCGCTTTCCCTGCGCATCCATGCCAGAGGCCGAGATGGCCATTGTTTTGAGTAAATCCATAGCGTATCTGTCCTTTCACAAACCGTCTAGCGGCGACCCAGGGCCATTTTCAACATCCCCAGGTTTTTCTTGTAAAGCGATGTCGTCAATTCATACTGGATTTGCGTTTCAGCAACCTTCATCATTTCTTCTTCAATCTGCACCCCGTTCCCCGTCGGCGTAAGGGCATTGCCGTTTCCACTTCTCTGGGCTTCATACGGGGAAATTTCGGCAACTCGAATATGATGCAAATTCGTTCGGTTGACGTGAACCGCCTTTTCCTCTGGTCCCTCAATCATTTCCTTGAATTCAAGGGGCTTGAGATCACGGGGCCGATAGTTGGGTGTGTTGGCATTGGCGACGTTCTCCGACAGGACTTTCTGTCGTTGCGTCAGCCATTTCATGCGCTCCGTCAGCGCCGCGAACAGGGGGATATTATTTAAATCCATAAAACGATCACTTCCGCCTTGCGGTTTTTACCTGAGGCTAAACTAGCCATTAATCGTTAATAGACGGTAAATTTCTCCTGCTTGCTTTTCGGCAATAAAAAACGCCTCCGGTGAAGGAGGCGTTTCCAGTCAGACTTAGATGCCGCAGATTTTATGCGGCTTCCCAGGCTTCCGGCTCATAATTCAAAATGCATCCAGCGAATTTTTCCATAAAGGCATCACTTTCAACAGTACCCGTCACCAGCATGTCATCAACGTGCAAGTCGCTGTCAAGGACGGTCGCACCGGAGCCCTCAACAACATCCTTGTCATCGTCGTTGGCAATGACCGTCCGGTTGTTAAGTAAATTTGCCTCAGCGAGGATCTTGGGCGCTTCATCATCCAGTGCCACCGGCTTATTGTCTTCCATAAACCCGCGCATGAACCGAGCAGTCTGCGGATCGGAGATCAACCGGTTGACATGGCGGGAGCCGCCAGGAATGACGACCGCGTCGAAATGATGGGACATGGAGGTCGCAAGATGCGCATTTGCCGGGAAGAAATGACCCCAACCGTTGCCGTGCCAGCTGTTCACCACCCCTTTTTCGGGAGAGACAATCTTTATCTCGGCACCAGTTAAAACCAGGCTCTTATGGAGGCTTGTCATATGGGATTCTTCAAAACCGTTAGCAACGAGAATGGCAATTTTCTTTCCACTCAGCGCATTTTCCAAGTCACTCATCTATTATTTCCTTTCGTTAACTCGAGCGTTTATCGCGAGTCCGTGAGTATTGAACGTTTATATGTTCAATTGATGTTCAATTGTTCTGGCTCATTCAAATCCTGAATAGCCGCAATTTATCATTTCGCCTTTTGAGTCAAAATCTAGTATGCAAAGCGGAGCAAAGGCCCCTGTCGGATTATTTGCAATCTGCCGATCATTAAGGATGGCAAAGCACCAGTATCAGCGAGCCGGAACATAATCTTTCCCCCTTCGACATGCAAGAGAGAAGTTGAGAGTTTTTGCATTTGCGATCCGGCGTTAACATAAAGCAAATATTAACAACAAGAGATTATGCTTTGATTTCCTGATTTTACAAATTTGTATATACGATGAAAACGGATAAAAACAACCCCGGCGCCACAGCGAAAGCGACAATAGCCGTTGCCCTCGAACATGACGGCAGCAATCCTGCGACATCCAGGATCACGGCGACCGGGCGGGGCGAAGTTGCAGAACAGATCTTGCAATTAGCGTTCGCTCATGGTGTAAAGGTGCGCACAGATTCTGATCTGGCCGGGATTTTATCCGAAATTGAAGTTGACTGCCCTATTCCCCTGGAAGCATTGGCTGCGGTTTCAGAAGTCATGTCTTATTTATATAGAAGTCAGAGTAGACGTTCTTCAGATTGAAACACAATCCATGAATGATAACAGCGGACAAATCGACAGTAGTATATCCACTCTGAAGCAGGATATTGCCGCTTATCAGGAACAAACCTGCAGCGGCGTCATGATTGATATTGGCGCCCTGCCCGACCGTATTGTCGAGCTTCAGAACCACGTGCAGAACTCACCCCGGGAACAAAGAATGAGATACACGCATTTGATGGCGCAATTGCTTGCCGCCCTTGATGATCTCTCCCATGAAATTCAACTGCGCCACGACGTTTTGGCCAAGGATATGATGCCTTTGGAAAGGGCCGGCGGCAAAGAATAGTTTTCAAACGTGGCAAGGGAAGTTACTGTGGCTCCAGACGAGGTTCGAAATTTGGAATTACGAAGTAAATGGACGTCATAGAGTACCTTAAATATATTGTCGGCCTCCTCATTGTCCTCGGCTTGATCGGATTAGTGACGTTACTCGCGCGAAAGTTTGGCATGGTCCCACGGGCGGATCGCAAGCCGGGAAGCCCGAAGCGTCTTTCCGTCACCGATGTCATCTCCATTGACGCCAAGCGCCGCCTCGTACTAGTGAAGCGCGATGACCGAGAGCATCTGTTGCTGCTTGGGCCGGAACGTGATCTCGTTGTCGAGCGGAATATTTCGATGACCTTTACCGCAGGCGCGGATCCGGTGACAGGCGAATGATAAAAACATCTAAACCGTCATCACCCGGCCGTTTCCGCACATATCGTATTCTCGCCCTCGTCCTCACGGTCGTCATCCTGATGGTCCCAGTAGACGTTATGGCGCAGTCGCTGTCTCTTGATCTTGGCGATGATGCGGGGCCGCTCACCGGGCGGATTGTCCAACTCGTCGTTCTGATGACCGTCCTTAGTCTGGCGCCGGCAATTCTTATCGTGACGACGTCTTTCACCCGGCTGATTGTTGTCCTTTCGCTGTTACGAAGTGCAATTGGCGTCCAGTCGACGCCGCCGAACGTTGTCATTATCTCTCTCGCCCTGTTTCTGACCGGCTTTATCATGGCCCCGACGTTCGAGAGCGCATATGACAGCGGTATCGTTCCACTGCTAAACAATGAAATCACCGAAACCGAGGCCTTCGACCGTGTTGCCGATCCGTTTAAGATCTTCATGCTCAAGCATGCGCGCGAGAAAGATATCCTGTTGTTCATGGATTTAAGCCAGACACCGGAAACCGCGACCCCCGAGGAGGTGCCGCTAAAGGTGCTGGTCCCGGCCTTTATGATCAGCGAACTCAAGCGGGCGTTCGAGATCGGGTTTCTTCTATTCGTGCCCTTTATCGTGATTGATATGGTGGTCGCCTCGATCTTGATGTCGATGGGGATGATGATGCTGCCGCCGGTGATGATATCGCTGCCGTTCAAGCTGATCTTCTTTGTTCTTGTTGATGGCTGGAATCTGGTGGCGAAAAGTCTGGTTGAAAGCTTCGTCAATGGGGCGACATAACAAATTTTGCAATCTGAGCAGCGCGAGAATTCGCTCAGCAATTGCGCTTCTTGGCCTTGCGCTTTTAATTGTCACCGCCGGATACTACATTGTCACAGGTGGATACAGCAGCAACGCAATTTCCACATCGCAACGGCCAGATACCGAGCCGTCAATAAACCTCAGTCACATTTTCGATGGTGAAATCAACCGGCACGGCAAGCCAGTCGGCCTGCATGTCGCCCCCGCCGCCGCCGATAGCGCACATGCTCAGCTTAAAAAGATTCTTTCCGGTCCCAACAGAGTTGGCGTCTATACCGCCATCGTGCGAATTTTTGATCCCAACGAGCTTAAATGGAAGGAGAAATTTTCCAGCATATTTCCCGACCGCCTGTCACGACAGGAGATCATTGCCGCAATCCTGAACGCCGTTTCGAGGAAGCCTGTTGCGTCTGGGGCAAAATGGCGCGGACCCTCCGGGCGTGGGTTTATGATCGAGGGCTATCAGTCCAAAGACGGCACCATCAATACGGCCTATCCGCTGTATGTCGCAGATTGAGAAATTTGAATCATGATTGATATTTCCCTATCCCGCGATCCCGAAACTGGATTAATTAGCGGAAAAATAGTGCCAAAAAACAACCTATTAGAAAGTTATTTTGAGACTGAAGTTCAAAATGATCTGGCGCTGATCGGCTACGTGGAAACGCTGGCGGCGCAGGACGGCCCGGTTGAAATCATCGGAAATGCCCATACCCTGAAATTCAACGATAACCGCTATACGGTCACGTCCCTTTTTGACGAGGCGGCCCCACCCACCACCGGCACAAAAACGGAATTTCTATTTCTGCTCGGTCAATGGCGCGACTTTCTCCGGAGGGAGATCGACGAAAATTAACGATTTATTCATATTTATGCACTTATAAAGAGTTCATATAGATATATATATTCGCATAAAGTTTATTTAAATTTGTCGCGATTGGAGGCAGTTATGTTACCTATTCTCGGTTCCGCCCTCAGCGGCATGGACGCAGCGACGAAAAGGATCGACGTTTCCGCACAGAACATTGTCAACGTTAACAGCGTCGGCACCAAGAGCGAACAAACCTCCTACAAGGCAGTGGAGGCGATTCAGACTAGCGATGGAAATGGCGCACCGACGGTAACCGTGCGCGAACGAACTCCCTCAACAGTGACAACATATGCGCCCAACAGCCTGCTTGCCAACGCGGACGGACTGGTGGAAAGCCCAAATGTGGACATCGCCAGTGAACTGGTCAGTCAGGACGTTGCCGTGAACAGCTACAAGGCCAGCGTAAAAATGTTTCAAGTCTGGGATGAAATGCAAAAGGCAACCCTCGACATCACTTCCTGAGGTCAATCAGGCAAGATAGATCCCGTCCAGCGACCTCAACTTCACAACAGGTGCAAAAAGGCCGGCTACCGTGCAGGCCCCTTGTAAGTCATCCAGAAAAACGGCCATGAGGCTGGCTTTCGGCTCCATCGGTAATCGATAGGATTTCAATCTTCCCTCTTCGATCACAACGTCGATCAGGCGCGGATCAAGGGCCAACCCCTCGCCCGTCACCTTCATGCGCGCTTCCTTTGCCGTCCACAGCCAGAAAAACATTTCCCGACGTTCTTTCTCTGGCAGAAGCGCCAGCGCCTGTTGCTCAGTCAGCGTATAATAATAACGACTTAGCTCATCTATCTCAACTTTTCTATCAAATAGCTCGACATCAATTCCGATCGTTCCCCGGCCGGTAACGGCGAACACGGCGATGTCAGCAGAATGAGACATGTTGAAGTGAATATTATGCGAGGCAACGAACGGCTTCCCCCGGGATTCTGTTTCAATCAGTATATTTTCGGGCGGCGTATCGAGGTAAAGGGCCAGTATCCGGCGAAGCTGTCCATGCGCCCGGATATAGCGATGCCGATGCAGGTCAAAATGAAATCGCTTCGCCTGCGCCTTTTCGGTGCTGCTTAATATATGCCAGCAACCGTCAAGATCGATGCCGCCGTCATTCCCGACATCAGCGGAATATACATGAACGTCTTTTTCCCTGAATTTGATCATACCTCTGGAATGTTCCCGGTCTCGCAATAAGAAAGAAAATTCACGGGTTTGAGCAGGTTTGCCGCTCCTACCCTCTCTGAACAGGAATAGTATCTATTCTGTCCAGTCAATCAAAGCGAAATTCGCGAGAGCCTTCGGACGGAGTGCCGCCTTATTATCGGAGTCGCCAAGCCTGCGTCCGCTTCAATATCACCTTTGAGATGAAAAGATGAATAATACGCGCAGTGGCATTGGTATAGAAAATCATCATCCCCATCGCCGCGGCCGGCGCAATATCCCCGGCGTCGTCCATATTCAGGACTGCCACCGACGCAAGCGCCGTATCGGTGGAATACAGGAAAACGACAGCTGACACCGTGGTCATCGCGTTCACAAACAGGTAAATCGCAATATCAAGAATTGCCGGCATACAAACCGGCACGGTTACGCAGGCAAAAAGCTTATAGAAGGGTTGCTTGAGGGAAGCAGAAACCGATTCAAATTCCCCATCCATCTGCTTGAGAGCGGTCACCGCCGTCAGGTGTGACACCGTATAGAAATGGGTCACAGTGACAATAACCAGGATCGTCATGCTTCCATAGATGAAATTCAGCGGATTGGCGGGGTTATTGAAGAAAAAGATGTAGGCCAGCCCAAGGACCATGCCAGGAATCGCCATCGGCAACATCGCCAGGAACTGAAACAGGGTCCGCCCGGTGCGGAACCCACGGGTCTTGTCAACCATATAGGCGCCGATAAAAACGACGATCGTTCCAAAAAACGCGGTCAACAGTCCAAGCTGAATGGAATTGCCGTAAGCTTCCCAGCCCCCCCCATCCATGCGATCAAAGTTATAATTCTTGAGACTTATAGTCAGGTCATAAGGCCAGAACTTGATCAGCGCCGCGAACTGGCAGACCGCCAGAATACCGACAATGAAACAGGCAACAAGAGCACAAAAGGCAAAGCAGATGCGATCAAACCGGCGATTTGGTTTCGGCTCATACACCACCGACCGGGCAGACAGTAACGCCACCTGTTTTTTCTGCACCTGCCGATCGACAAAAAAGGCAACCAGCGCCGGCATGAGCAGGACAACGGACACCACTGCCCCCATTTCAAAATTCTGCTGTCCGATCACCTGTTTGTAAATATCGACCGCCAGCATGTTGTATTGCCCGCCAATAACCTTGGGCAGGCCAAAATCGGTAATTACCAGATTAAAGACAACGAATGCCGCCGAGATCAGGCCATAGCGGGCGCCCGGAATAGTTACGGTCCAGAAGGTCTTCCACGCGCTTGCCCTGAGGGAAATAGCTGCCTCGTATAGCCGGGCATCGGAAATGGCGAGAGCTGTGGTGATAATGATCATGGCATGGGGAAAGGTAAAAAACACCGATCCAAGAACAATACCGTAGGGCCCGTAGATAGATTCGCCCATCATCAACGAATTGAGCATTCCCTGATTGCCGAAAAGATACACCAGCGCGATCCCCGGCAACAGCGACGGCACGAGGATGGGAGCCATGGCGATCAGGCGAAAAGCGCCCTTGAATCTCATACAGCTACGACTGAGCGCATAAGCGAAGGCGAACGCCAGACTGACGGTTATGATAGTGCTGACAAGCGAGATAAAAATCGAATTTTCGATTGAAATAAACAGCGACGGCGTCGAAAAATACGTGCCGAAATTACTGAGCCCCAGCGATTTGATCGGTCGCAGCACGACCTTTCGAAATGTATTGGAATCGACATCATGCCATTCGGTACCAACTTTACGTTCCGAGCCGATCAAAAATACCGTTTCCGGCGTCACCCCGCGAACCTTGTAATGAACGGGGCTTCGGAAGCTGAAATCAGGAAACAGGGCGGTCAATTCAAGGCGGCCATCGGAACTTGTCGCGAGCTGTTCCGCCGATATGGCGCGGATTTTCTCGTTAAGGGCCGCAGCAGAAAGAACCTTCCCGCTGAAATTCCCTTCCGCGTCGCTTACCTGAAGCTCAATCTGCGAGAGGTCAAACTGAAACGTCGAGAAGGCTTTTGACAGCATGGCATAAAGCGGCATTGCCAGCGTCACTACCAGATACACCGCGATGATGAGGATAAAGGAACGCATCAACAAATCATCCCGCCCAAGTTTGGCGGCGAGCGGACGACCTGCGGGAAGTTTGACTTGCGTGGTAACAGACATTAGTTCGCGCCTGTTTTGGAAGCGAAGACCTTTAACCGG
>NZ_JBDNHC010000097.1:0-6678 GCF_041689005.1 Sneathiella sp. | reverse complement strand
TGGCCCCGAAAGACCGACATCTGACGGCCCAGAGACGCGGGCGAGAGAGGGAATGGCGGCGAATAAGCGCCCTGATACGGGCGGTTGCGTCGCCTCGCCAAATCAGAGACAAATTATCAGGGGTGGGTGGCGGAGGGAGGGTCCGCCAATATATAGTTTTATTATGTCCACTATAGTACATAATATCCTTATTTTTCAATGATATTTGACCTACGTTGTCCAAAGGCATATTCTATGATCCAATATCATTGGGGGACTGATTGGGGGACTACTTTCCCTGATTGGTAACTTTGAAAGGATATGACATGGCAATTCACAGGCTCACCCCGCGTAAAGTAGCAACTGCTGGTACCGGTAAATATGAAGATGGCGGCGGATTGCGCCTTGTGGTTTCGAACGCGGGCTCCAGAAAGTGGGTTTTGCGCTTCACCCTCAACGGCAAACGCCGGGAAATGGGTTTAGGCAGTTATCCGGACGTTGGCCTTGCAGATGCCCGCACAAAGGCCTCTGAGTACCGCCAGCAGGCCTCAGGGAATATTGACCCCATAGAGGCCCGTCGCGTTGAACTGGAAGCCGTACCCACCTTTACCAGCTGCGCTGCCCGGTTTATCCGATCTCATCGACGCGGCTGGAAGAACGCCAAGCATGCCCGCCAATGGGTCAGCACTCTCAAGACATACGCAAGGCCTGTGATAGGCACAAAACTGGTCGATACCATCGAGACAAACGATATATTGGAAATTCTCTCGCCGATCTGGACAACCAAGACAGAGACCGCCAAGCGCGTCCAGGCGCGCATAGAAAACATTCTCGACTTTGCAGCGGCTCATAAATACCGCGACAGGTCGAACCCTGCCCGTTGGCGCGGTCATCTAGATATGTTGCTGCCTAAGCCGTCCAAGGTAAGAACTGTTAAACACCATCCAGCAATGCCCTATTCAGAAGTCCCGGCATTTATGACGGAACTTTCAAAGAATGGCAGTGTATCTGCACTGGCTCTCAGGTTCCTAATTCTGACCGCTACGCGCACGAGTGAAGTCTTAATGGCCCAATGGTCCGAAATCAATATGGAGGCCGCTGTATGGACAGTTCCGGCTGAAAGGATGAAAACCAGACGGGAACATAGAGTACCGCTGTCGGATACAATGATAGCTGATTTAAATGCCCTCCCCCACCTTGATGGCAATCCTTACCTGTTTCCTGGTGCGCGCTATGGCAAGCCGCTTTCCAATATGGCGCTGCTTCAACTCATGCGCGGTATGGGATATGGCGTTAATGGAACGTGCGGCGATGCCGTACCGCACGGGTTCCGCTCAAGCTTTCGCGACTGGTCCGGCGAAGTTTCGAGCTTCCCGCGTGATGTCGCCGAAATGGCGCTCGCCCATGTTATCGAGAACAAGGTTGAGGCAGCGTATAGGCGCGGCGATCTGTTTGATAAGCGACGAAAGATGATGCAGGCTTGGACGAATTATCTCGGAAATATGCATGCGGATGCGGCGATATTGGCCTTCAGAAACGATAAGTGAATTCAATGGTATAATTCATCTATCAAACCAAGTTTGGCTGAAGTTTATAAAGAAATAAGGCGGTGTGCCGACATGATCAGCACACCGCCTTATTATATTACATTTTGTGGACTAATCCTTGTTAACGGAAAGCCCGACTTTTCCAGAGTGCTTCAAAATGTTTTTTGACTATACTCTACAGACAAGCATAATGCAACCTAAGCGTCGATCATGAGTCTATGGGGAAATGAAATGACGATCAATAAACCTTGGCGACTGGGAATAGACCTTGGGACTAACTCACTTGGTTGGGCGGCCCTGGAAATAAATGGCGATTATACATCGGCTATTGGAATAATCGATAGTGGTGTGCGCATATTCTCCGATGGACGCAATCCGAAAGATAAACAATCCAATGCCGCAAAAAGACGTGAACCTCGCAGTTCAAGAAAAAATAGAGACAGAACAATACGTCGTTCTGCCCGTCTTATGCGTGAACTGAGTGAATTTGGCTTGATGCCGCCAGACAAGGAAGAACGCAAAAAGCTGGAAGGTGGAAAAGACATTCCACTTGAGGAGACGGATCCATGGATTATACGCTACCGGGCACTCATTGAAGAAATCAGCCCGTATCAGCTAGGCCGAGCCATATTTCACCTGCATCAGCGCCGTGGTTTTAAATCCAACCGCAAGACGGACCGCGCAGATACTGAAAGCGGTAAAGTCCATGACGCCACCGAGCGGACACTCGAAAAACTGAAAGAAACCGGCAGCCGAACCCTCGGTGAGCTGTTTGGCAAACCTCGATATGAAACCATTCAACATAATAAAGAAGCAACAAAGGGGCAACGCAAACCTCAACCCTTGGCCCGGGTTCGCAAATCCGGCGCAGGAGCGCAATGGCAATATGATTACTATCCCACCCGTGCCCTGATACTGGATGAGTTTGGAAAAATCTGGGAAGCGCAAAAAAAATACCATGCTGATCTTCTGCACTGTGACGCATATGAACGCCTTAAAGATACAATTGAATGGCAGCATCCATTAAAATCTCCGCCTGTGGGTAAGTGCGGCCTTATACCGGAAGAGCCCCGCGCAGCCAAAGCGTCACCATCATCACAACGTGCGCGCATCTTTCAGGAAGTAAATTCATTGCGTCTGGCTCGATCTGGTCAAGCCCAGCGTAAACTTTCCAAAGAACAGCGCGACATCATTGCCGATCGGCTATTAACGCCTACGAGTAAAACTGCAAAAGTAACTTTTGGTCAGATCAAGAAACTTCTTGGCCTTTCGTCCTATGACAGTTTCAGCATAGAAACAGAAAAGCGCAAAGATCTGCAGGGAGACGAAACCGCAGCGAAGCTGATGCAAGAGGATCGTTGGGGCACATCATGGCTTGACCTTGATTTACCGAGCCAAGACGAAATTGTAGACAAACTTGTCAATGATGAAGATGAAGAGCAACTCGTTACCTGGCTATGCAATACCCACAAACTCGACAAAAAGCGGGCGCACCGGGTCGCCGACTGTCCCCTCCCTGATGGTTATGGAAATTTGAGTCAACTGGCGCTGACTAAAATCCTGCCGCCGCTGGAAGCGGATGTGACTGTTTACTCTGAGGCAGTTGAACAATCCGGACTTGGGAGTCACAGCCAGTTTGGAACAGGGGAGGTATTTGACAATGCCCTGCCCTATTACGGTTATATTCTTGAACGATCCGTTGCGTTTGGCACTGGCGATCCGAATGATCCGGATGAAAAACGCTACGGGAAAGTCGCCAATCCCACGGTGCATGTGGCACTCAATCAGATCAGAGCTGTGATTAATGATCTGATGGCGCGTTTTGGCCCACCTGAGAAAATCGTTGTCGAGCTTGCCCGCGACCTTCCCTTGTCCGCCAAAGGAAAAAACGATCTTGAGAAGCAACAGAAGGCAAATCAGGATGCCAACGACAAGCGCCGAAAAAAGCTGGCGGAATTAAGCCAGCACGACACATACGAAAACCGGCTGCGCTTGCGTCTGTATGAAGACCTTGAAGCTCTGGGAAAACGGTGCCCTTTTTCAGGAGAGCAGATCAGCTATAACGACCTCTTCTCCGGCAAAATTGAAATAGAGCATATATTACCCTTTTCCCGTACCCTTGATGACAGCTACGCGAACAAGACTCTCGCCACGCGACAAGCCAACAGGGACAAAGGGAACCGCCCCCCGTTTGAAGCATTTGGTCACTCCCCTGAAGGATATGACTGGCAAGAAATTTCGAAACGCGCAGCGGAGTTGCCTAGAAACAAACAGTGGCGTTTCAGCCCCGATGCGATGGACCGTTTTACCGAACACGAAGGCGGGTTCCTTGCGCGACAACTAACCGACACTCAATATATCTCCAGGCTGGCGAAGGCTTATCTGGAGGCCATTTATGGCGGGCAAGGATATAAGGGAGCCAAAAGCCATGTCCATGTTATTCCCGGACGCCTGACCGCTGATTTGCGGCACGTCTGGGGATTGAACTCCGTCTTGCGCGGGCATAATGAGCCTGAATCCGAAGCGCAGAAAAAAAATCGCGACGATCACCGCCACCACGCTCTAGATGCTATCGTTGTCGCCTGTACAGACGTGTCCATGTTGCAGCAGGCTGCGATCACAGCTGGACAAAACGAAGGCATAAGTAATGACAAACTAATGGCAGGCCTTCAGGAACCATGGCGGGGATTTCGAACGGATGTTGAGCAATCTGTCAGGAATATCATGGTCAGCCATAAACCTGATCACGGGATACAGGCAGCAATGCATAATGATACGGCTTATGGCATTTCAAAGGGTGAGATTGGCGAACCCGACAAACGAGGTGCCCGTATGGTTGTTACCCGCAAACTCCTTGACGGCGACAGTTTTAAATCGGTATCGGATCTGGCCAAAATACGCGATGACATTATTAGAAGCCATATGGAGGAAGAAACCTTTGGACTCTCGGGCGCAGACTTCAAACGAGCCCTATTAGACACGGCAGGTGCCATGATACCGCCTGTTTATAAAGTGCGTGTAGAAGAGAAATTAAGCGTTATCCCAATCAAAAATGCGTCTGGCAAAGAATACAAGGCCTATAAGGGAGACGGCAATTATTGCTACGATATATGGCAGACGGAAAAAGGCAAATGGACCGGAGAAGTTATTTCAACCTATCAGGCATATCAGCTGGCTCGAAAAGACAATGACTGGTGGCAACGGCTTGAAGGACGGGAAGGCCAGAAATTACAGATGCGTCTACGCAAGAAGGACTATCTTCAAGTCGAGCACAATGGGACAGTCAAAATTGTACAAATATGTAAGTTCACAGAAGGTGCAATTGCGCTTGCCGAGCATATTGAAGCAAATGTGGATGCCCGAACACGCGATCCAAATGATGGGCTGAAATTTATTTTTAAATCCCCGGCAAGTCTTCAATTCTCAAGAGCAAAATATGTGACTGTTAGCCCCTCTGGCGTTCCGAGAATTCATCAAATTAGCGGGTAAAGCTTTTTTAACTTCTTTATTGTAACCTGACATTGAATAAATGCGGGTTTTATGATGCAAAATCGTGTGGTCGAAATATCCTCGAACGGGGTGCATCTCAGTGTCTCCAGGGGCTTCCTGTCTATCGAAATCGACAAACAGTTGGCGGGACAGGTCGCTGTTGATGATATGGCCGCCCTGATTATTCGTGGCCACGGCGCCTCGCTGTCCGTCAATATCTGTTCTCGGCTGGCGAAGGCCAATGTTCCCATTATCATTTGCGACAACGGGCAAGCTCCCGCCTCCGTCATTTGGCCCGTGGACGGTCACTTTGCCCAAGGCTTGAACATGCAGGCCCAGGCCCTCGCCAATAAGCCGCTATTGAAACGTCTTTGGGCCCAGCTCGTCGCATCCAAGGTGGCGGCCCAGGCACAGGTTTTAAATGCCTTCGATCTGCACAGTGCGGATATCTCCTCCATGGCGACGCGGGTAAAGTCGGGTGACAGCGACAATATTGAAGCCCAGGCCGCCCGGAAATACTGGAAACGTCTCATGGGTGAGGATTTTTTACGGGGAACGCATCAGGGCTCCATTAACGGTGCTCTCAACTATGGATACACCGTATTACGGGCGGCGGCAGCCCGCTCCATCCTCGCGGCGGGACTGCATCCGTCCCTTTCCATATATCACCAGAGCAAAGGCGATGCCTTGCGCCTTGCGGATGATCTGATGGAACCTTTCCGGCCCTGGATTGACTATCAGGTGAAGCGAATTTCTATGGAATATGATGGCGATTCGTTCGAGCTCAACCCAAAACATAAAGCGACACTTGTAAACGTTTTAACGATGGATTTGCAATCCTGCACGGGCGCGAGTCCCATGCAAATCTGCATGGACAGAATGGCGCAATCACTCGTTCAGGTATTTATGGGCAACCGAAAAAAAATTGAACTTCCGGTCTCACCACCGCCGTTGATGTTGCAGCCTAGATCTCATGGCTAAAAGATATCATACGGAATTCAGTGGGTACAAATTCATGTGGGTAATGGTTTTATTTGATTTGCCAACGTCAACGAAGAGTGAACGTTATTCCTACACAAAATTTCGGGATTTTCTGCTGGATAACGCGTTCGAGATGGCGCAGTATTCTGTATATGTGCGTCATACAAATGGTAAAGAAGCCGTACAAGCGATTATCCGCAAGGTTGAAGCCGCCATGCCGCCGGAAGGAAAAGTGGATATTTTACAATTTACGGACAAGCAATATGAAAATATCGTCTGTCTTCGGGGCAATCGGCGAGGCGATTCGCTCAAAAACCCCGAGCAATTTATTCTCTTCTAGGAAGAATTGGATGTTTTCAGAAAAACTAAACGTGAAAACATCCAATTATATCAACCCAATGCATCGGCAGCAGTTATAGCACTCTGGAAAAGCCGGGCCAACCGCAACAAGATCAAGATCAAGATCAAAAGAAGATGTGTTATAGCACTCTGGAAAAGCCGGGCCAACCGCAACACCGTAAAAGCTTTTGTATCTTGTCAATTAGTTATAGCACTCTGGAAAAGCCGGGCCAACCGCAACTTCGTCATGTTCCTTCTCATAATCAAAATAGTTATAGCACTCTGGAAAAGCCGGGCCAACCGCAACCACGGGTGTCGCAGATTGGTAGGGGCCTTGGTTATA
>NZ_JBDNHC010000096.1:0-8248 GCF_041689005.1 Sneathiella sp. | reverse complement strand
GATCCCAGCAAATAGAAGGATTTGGCCCCTTTGGTTTCGGCGACCCAGTTGAGACCGGCAATGATCTGCTGCGTTGCTTCCTGACCGGTGTAAATCACGTTCGGTGATTGCTCCAGTCCTTCATAGAAGGTCGGGTAGTACAAAAAGCCGTTATATTGCTCAAATACGGGTAGCACGGCCTTGCGGCTCGCAGAGGTCCAGCAGCCCATTACAGAAGCCACCTTGTCGTTCACCAACAGTTTCTTCGCTTTTTCGGCAAAGGTTGGCCAGTCTGACGCGCCATCCTCCTGAATATATTTGATTTTGCGGCCCAATATGCCGCCTTGCGCATTGATCTGCTCGATGGCCAGTTTCTCAGCCTGAACAGAACCGGTTTCGGAAATCGACATGGTGCCTGTAATCGAATGAAGAATACCAATTGTTACTTCATCATCGGTAACCGCCAGCCCTGTCGTATTCACATCCGCCGTCGGAAAATCGGCTGCCCGTAGAAATTTCGGGGCGAAAAGTGTCGCGGCAATCGCCGTTCCGCCCATCAGCACGGCGCGGCGCGATGCTTCAAACGGCTTGGTGGGTTTATTTGGTGTATCGGACATTATGATCTCCTTTGAACCTGCCTGTTAAGTCCCTAACAACAGCGGTCATCGCTGCATTGCACAAAAGACTGAAGAAAAATGTTGCAATGCAACATACGTCGTTTAACGTATGTGCATACGCCTTTTGACAGTGCATAAAACTTCCGGCGAAAATACAGGCTTGTTAACCGGAGATGACGCTCCAGAGGATGTAACGGTAACCATATGATGGCACTGTCCGCGGCCACGGGAAGCGAACAATGAAACCTATTTTTGGCGTGATGAGAGAGCGTCGGCGATATAATCAATGGGTCGCGAATGAGACCCTGGAAGATTTTGCGCTCAGGTTTACGGCTCGTCGTGCCCGTCACTGGTCCTATTTACGTGTCACGAACACTGCTCTCGGCTCCATCTCTTTTCTAGCGCTGGAGGCAATCGGCGGCGCGATTACCCTGCGCTATGGCTTCGATACGGCGATAACAGCGATTATGCTGGTAGGGGCGGTCCTCTTCCTGACCGGCATCCCGATCAGCTACTACGCCGCCAAATTTGGCGTTGACATCGATCTTCTGACCAGAGGAGCCGGGTTTGGCTATATCGGCTCCACTGTTACATCCCTCATCTATGCCTCCTTCACCTTTATTTTCTTCGCTCTCGAAGCCGCTATTTTGAGTTTTGCGCTGGAATTATGCTTTGGGATTCCCATCGGTATCGGATATATCCTGAATGCTCTCGTCGTGATTCCCCTTGTCAGTCATGGATTCACAAAAATATCGAAATTCCAAGCATGGACCCAACCCCTCTGGATAGTTCTGCATATTCTGCCCTTTGCGCTACTTGCCGCCGCCGGATATGACATTCACAGCTGGAAAGAGTTCAAAGGCATCGGTCCCACCGAGGCGGGCGGCATGACATTGATGATGCTGGGTGCGGCGTCAGGGGTCGTCTTTTCCCTTATCGCCCAGATCGGCGAGCAGGTTGATTTTCTGCGCTTTCTGCCAGAACCAAAAACAGCGCAGGAAAAAAGAAAATGGTGGATGTCGATGCTCTGTGCCGGGCCGGGGTGGACGCTCCTTGGGGTCGCGAAAATGCTGGCGGGCTCCTATCTGCTGACCTTCGCCATCTCACAAGGCATCACCACCGATGAAGCAGGCGACCCGACGCAGATGTATTTTGCCGCCTTTAGCCAGGTCATTGAAAATCCTATCCTTGTTCTCTCGCTCACCGGCGCCTTCGTCATCCTCAGCCAGCTCAAAATCAATGTCACCAACGCTTATGCGGGATCGATTGCTTGGTCGAATTTTTTTTCCCGGCTGACCCACAGCCATCCGGGACGAGTCGTCTGGATGGTGTTCAACGTCGCCATTGCCCTCATGCTCATGAATCTTGGGGTTTTCGGCGCTCTGGAAACGACGCTCGCCTTTTATTCCCATGTCGCGCTGGCCTGGATCGGCACTATCGTTTCGGATCTAGTGATCAACAAGCCCTTAGGTCTCAGCCCTCCCCATATCGAATTCCGCCGGGCGTATCTCTACGACATAAACCCGGTGGGGCTCGGCTCTATGGGGGGTGCCTGCATCGTCTCGTTTCTCGCTTATTCCGGAGCCTTCGGACCCACGGCGATGTCCCTGTCTTCCTTCATCGCCCTCTTCACCGCCGTGCTTCTCGCGCCGCTTATCACCTATGCAACGAAAGGACGGTATTACATCGCCCGGACGCCGGCGGATATGCCCGAAAGCCTCCATACCTGCTGCATCTGCGAATACCGCTTTGATGCGGAGGATATGGCGGACTGCCCTTTTTACGAAGGGCCGATCTGTTCGCTTTGCTGTTCGCTGGATTCGGTCTGCCGCGATGCCTGCAAGCCATTTGCACGACTGGATCAGCAAACCAACAGTTTCCTCACCTGGATTTTTCCTGAAAAAATCGTGGCGTTATTACAGTCCCGCATGGCGCAGTTTTCAATTGTAACTTCAGTAATCGCAGGGCTGATCGGAGCACTTCTGTGGGTCATCCGAAATCAAGCACAAACGGAGTCACTCGATATTACCCTGACCCTGATTTTTTCCGGATTGCTCTTCATTGTCGGTGTCTCGGTCTGGTTGTTTATCCTGGCTCATGAAAGCCAGGGCGCGGCATGGCAGGAATCAAATTTGCAATCCCAGCGCCTGATGCGGGAAGTCCGCGCCCATCAGCGCACAGATGCCGAGTTGCAGGACGCCCGTGATAAGGCCGAGGCCGCCAGTGAGGCAAAAAGCCGCTACATGATGGGATTAAGCCACGAACTTCGCACCCCCCTCAACGCCATCTTCGGATATGCGCAAATCCTGTACAAGGATCCGAATACGCCGCCCAACCGGAAGGAAGCTGTGTCCGTCATTCGCCGCTCGGCGGAGCATTTATCCGGGCTGATCGAGGGCCTGCTCGATATTTCCAAAATCGAGGCGGGACGCATCGAGATCTACCGCGATCGTATCGATTTCGCACTATTCATGTCGCAATTAGTCGGCATATTTGAAATGCAGGCGGCGGAAAAAAGTTTGACATTCACCTACCGTGTCGCCACCAAACTCCCCGCCTGGATTGCGACTGACGAAAAGAGGCTGCGGCAGATCCTGATGAATTTGCTGTCCAACGCCATTCGCTATACCGAGGTCGGCGAGGTCAAGCTAATCCTCTCCTACAGGAACGAGGTTGCCCATTTCGAGGTGAGCGATACTGGCATCGGCATACCATCCAACAAGCTTGATACCATCTGGAAACCCTTCGAGAGGGCCGGCGTCAAGACCGTCCGTGGCACGGGCCTTGGCCTTACTATTACGAAACTACTGGTAGAAATGATGGGCGGGGAAATACGGGTCCAGAGTATATATGGAAAAGGAAGCACATTTAATCTGCGAATGATGCTACCCGCGGTCTACAGGAGAGACCAGCCTCGGGAAACGCCCGAAGCCCGCATCACCGGCTATACTGGACGGCGGCGCAGCATTTTCGTTCTCGACGACGAAACGGATCATCTGAAACTGATCGAGACACTTCTCGCGCCGCTCGGTTTCAAATTATATCTCGCTTCCAGTCTCGAGATTGCCCGTGAAATGCTGAACATGTCGAAACCCGACCTGTTTCTCCTAGATATCGATCTTCCGGATATATCAGGTTGGGAGTTTGCGGCGCAACTAAGACGCGGTGTTCATCACGCAACTCCCATTATCATGGTGTCTGCACATGCACTTGAAGGCAGAAACAAGAAAAATGGACCCGAGGACGCTCTGCACGATGCCTTCATTGCCAAACCGGTCAGCTTTTCCAATCTGCTGGAGCAAATACGCACGCTTCTGAAACTCGACTGGACCAAGGATATCCATCGGCCGGTGATTGAGCATAATAAAGTCGTTTTGCGTGAAAGCGACAGGGCCCGGATCATCTCCATGGCCAGAATCGGGAACGCCTCTGCCATTCGCACGCACCTTGATCAAATGGAAACGGAGGCGCCCAGCATGCAATCCGGCCTGCAACCGCTTCGCCAGCGGCTTTCAGAATTTGATCTGCCGGGATTGATTAAAGATTTGGAGGCGTCACCTGATGATATTGTCTGACTTTGACCATCGTCGGCAAATCGTTCTGGTCGTCGACGATAGCCCGGAATCCCTCTCGATGGTCGCAACCGCCATTGAGGAAGCCGGGATGACGGTTCTGGTCGCGCGGGACGGGAAGACCGCCCTTGAACTCGTCAAAAGAATTCAGCCGGATGTGATTCTGATGGACGCGGTAATGCCCGGTCTTGACGGATTCGAGACCTGCGCTCGCCTCAAATCAGGTCCAGACATGATCCAGGCGCCGATCATTTTCATGACCGGCCTGAGTGAGCCGGAGCATATCCTGAAAGGACTGGAAGTGGGCGGCGTGGATTACGTGACGAAACCAGTTAATCCCGATGAACTGATTGCCCGGCTGACGATACATTTAACCAATGCCAAGATGATTGAAAGCGCCCAGAATGCTCTGGATGCCGGCGGACGACCGGTTATGGCGGTGACACAGGTGGGCAATCTAATCTGGGCCTCACCGGACGCAAAGAAGCTGATGGATCATCTCGCCCGGTTCATTGATGACGATAACAAGCTGGCCAACGCAAAAATGCTGGACTGGCTTTTGGAGCTCGTTAAAACCCCGCTCTCACAGTCCCAGCCTTTTCATCTCGGAAGAAAAGACGATCTTATCGAGATTAGTCTGCTCGGCATTCGTACCCCGAAGGAGATATTACTCTCCATCGAAAAGATCTCGGATCTGGATCCAAAGAAGGCCCTGATTACGGCCTTCGCACTCACGGCGCGGGAAGCGGAGATCCTCATCTGGCTGTCCCGCGGCAAAACCAACCGCGACATCGGCGACATCCTAACTATCAGCTCCCGTACAGTTAACAAACATCTCGAACAGATCTTCCAGAAACTGGGTGTTGATAACAGGACATCGGCTGCCGTTATCACAGACAGAATTTGCAGGAAGGCGGCGTTGTTTGAATAAGCATTGAGGGTATTGTCAGAGGAAAATGCTTGAGCTTGGATAATATAGAAATTACGGTTATCTCATGATAAATCCTTTCCGTTATTTCAAGACCTCACCTTCAAATTGTCACTTTAACTTCGTGGAAATGAAACGGGCATTGAATTAACCTCAATCGACTTAAAATCTCTCCTAATCCCGGCACCGCTTTCCGCCTCATCTCATACAGCATGCTGTTTGGCTGTATGCCCGATTTACACTGAGCTATCGAGATGTTGAAGATCTTCTAGCAGAACGCGGGTTAGATATTTCATACGAAACAGTTCGACGATGGTTTCTGAAATTTGGAGTACCTATTGCTCGAAACTTGAGAGCCTCCCACCCAGTTCCCAATGATATTTGGCAATTAAATGAAATGGTCATCGTTATGCACGGGAAACGACACTTTCTGTGGCGTGCCGTTATAGTGAAGGGGAAGTCCCGGATTTGCTTGTACAATCAAAGCGCAACCTCAAAGCTGCCTTGAAATCGATGCGTAAACTATTGAAGAAACAAGGTTTCGCGCCAACGCAAATTATTACCGATAAACTGAGATCCTATCACAACGCGTTTCGAACATTGGGGGTGACAGTTATCCGGCCTGTTCGGACTTTGCTTCAAGATCAGCAAAGGCTGATGGATTTGCTCGATTTTGCCAACGTCGTCCCGTCCCTGCTGCAAAGATTGAAAGTCAAGGCAGATGAATTGGCAGACAAGCTGATTGATGGAAATACCGGACATCAACAGTAATCTTGCAGGCACTCATTCGTAGATTTGGCCTGTCCGCCGACTTCATCGCAATTGATCTAAGCCGCAAGGCCCTAGCCAGTTTGTTGGGGGTAGATGAAGATATCACTACCGATAATCGGGATGATGTTATTCCCCTCAACTCTGCACTTGCAGAAAGGCATCAGCTCGCAGCTACGGATCATCATCTTACCGCATTTTTAAGCCTAGGCATTTGCCTCTAAAAGCGCCATTCTCTATGCTTGCAGGAAGTTAATATGACGAATTCCTCATCTCGATTTACTTTTGCGATAGCCCCAGAGTTCACCCAGCCCGCGAGTGCCGACGTAGAAGACAGGCGTAAAAACAAGGCCGAACAATGTGACGCCGAGCATCCCGAAAAACACTGAGGTTCCGAGGGCTTGGCGCATTTCCGCACCCGCGCCTGTCGCGATCGCCAGCGGCACGACGCCAAGGATAAAGGCGAAGGACGTCATCAGAATCGGCCGCAACCTCGTACGCGCAGCGTCTCCCGCCGCCTCCACCCGGTTTTTGCCCTGTATCTCGGCCTGACGCGCGAACTCGACGATCAGAATAGCGTTCTTGGCCGCCAGCCCGACCAGCACGACAAAGCCCACTTGCGCCAGAATATTCACATCAATGCCCCGCAACAGCAATCCGCTGACCGCGGCCAGCAAACACATCGGCACGATCAGGATCACGGCGAGTGGCAGGGTCCAGCTCTCGTATTGCGCAGCGAGGAGCAGGAATACAAAGATCGCCGCCGCAACAAAGACCAACAGGCCGTTGTCTCCGGCGAGCTTTTCCTGAAGCGCGAGTTCGGTCCATTCGAAGCCGAAGCCGTCCGGCAGGTTTTCCAGCGCCATTTTTTCCATCGCCGCCAGCCCCTCTCCCGTCGAGTAGCCGGGGGAAACGCTTCCCTGAACTTCCGCCGAACGATAAAGATTGTAGCGCGGCACCCGGTAGGCCCCCGTACGATCCTCGAATGTGGCGACGGATCCGATCGGCACCATCTCGCCTTGCGCGTTACGCGTCTTCATATTGGCAATGGAGCCAATGTCCTGACGGAATTTGCCGTCGGCCTGAGCGGTGACCCGGTAGGTTCGGCCCAGATAATTGAACTCATTGACGAAGGAGGAGCCGAGATAAATCTCAAGCGTCTGGAAAATGTCGCTTGTCGAAACGCCCAGCATTTCGGCTTTCACGCGGTCTATGTCTGCATAGAGCTTCGGCGTCCTGGTATTGAAGAGGGAAAACATGTTTCTGACTTCGGGGGCTTGCCGCGATGCCGTCAGCAGTTGCTGCACCGCTGCTTCAAGGGCCAGAGCCCCGCGCCCGCGTTGATCCTGAACAATCATCTTGAACCCGCCCGCGTTACCGATACCGCGCACTGGTGGCGGCGGGATGGTAATGAAGAACGCTTCCTGAATGGCACCAAGCTTCTGGTAGTGCTGCCCGATAATCTGCTCAAGGGTCAGGCCTTTACTCTCGCGCGTGGCAAAATCTTCAAGGGCGGAAAAAATTGCACCGGCGTTGGAGGCGTTGGTGAAGGTCGCGCCGTCCAGACCCGCGAATGGCACCGCATGGGCGACACCCGGAATGTCGAGAATTGCCTTCGCCGCCTTCCGGATCACCGCATCGGTTCGTTCGAGCGACGCGCCCGGCGGCAGCTGCACGACCGTGATGAGATAGCCCTGATCTTGCTGCGGAATGAATCCGGACGGCGCGCGATCGAACTGCCATACAGTAAGCCCGAGCAGGCCCCCATAGACAATCAGCACCAGAACCACCATTCGCGCGAGCCGACGGGTCAATCCACCATAACCCTTCGACAGCCGGTCAAACCCGCTATTGAAGGCGCCAAAAAAGGCGACAAATGGCCGCGCCAGCAGATTCCACGATTTTTCGTCGCTATGCGCCTTGAAGAGAAGCGCACAGAGCGCCGGGCTAAGGGTCAAGGACACGAAACAGGATATCAAGGTGGCCGCGGCAATAGTGACCGCGAACTGGCGAAAGAACTGACCGGAGATGCCGGGGATGAGTGCTGCCGGCACAAAGACCGCCGAGAGTACCAGCGCGATTGCAATCAGGGCACCCCCGACCTCGTCCATGGTTTCATGGGCCGCATCGCGCGGTGACATTCCAAGGCGCAAATTCCGCTCGACATTCTCAACAACGACAATTGCATCATCGACTACGATGCCAATCGCCAGAACCAGCCCGAACAGGGATAGATTATTCAGCGAGTAGCCGAACGCCGCGAGAACGCTGAACGTCCCGATAAGGGAAATCGGAATAGCGATAATCGGAATGATAGAGGCCCGCCAGGACTGCAAAAACAGGATGACGACCAGGACGACGAGAACCACCGCCTCGAACAGGGT
>NZ_JBDNHC010000095.1:0-4962 GCF_041689005.1 Sneathiella sp. | reverse complement strand
TGTTAGCCCCGAATTACCACGCTCGTGAATAAGATGGGCTAGCCATCGTCCGGCCCGACATGTTCACAAGCATCAATTATCCCCACCAAACGGACCCGCTACTTCGCTGCCACGCAGCAAATCGGAAAGCAAGGTGAATTGGGATGTAAAGTGGGCGTAACTTTCTGAACTCTCTGTCAAAATGCAACGCAGCGACACTGATCCCATTTCAGGCAAAGCTGCTCTTTGAAAGTCGTGTTTCGCACGACCGCTTCCCACCCACTTGCGGTCATTCGAATTGATTTGATGGGGATTAAAAGCGGCTGGTCGGCAACCGCCCCAGTTCCGGTCGTTTAGCGGATATAATCTGCTGTCTGAAACCTGCCATTTGGTCGGATGGAATATAAAGAACCATGTCGCTGCCTTAAGGCGCCCAGTTCTGGCAACTCGATTACCCTTATGCTTGGGCGCATGATATGAAGGCGAATGTGCGATGTGCTTCTCCTTTTGTCAGCTGCAATTGTAGTTCTGGAATTTCGGATATGCCGCCTGATCCCCGCTGGCGGTTCTCGAGCCTTGAAACACTTCGCTAGTTAGAAAAGTGTGGACATGGCCTATTTACATCATATACCAATGAGATTAAATATATACTAATAGGTAGATTATCGTATCGCAAAAGATGCGGGTAGCTAGCGATAGAGAGAGGGTTCTTGCCATGATTCAATCTGGTCAAATGATATTCTCGCCGACGGAAAAAGTTATTTCTGGTCATACCGCGGCAGAAGTCGTTGCGGAGATTACATTAGCGTCAGGTTCTCAACGGATAATGGAACAACTCGTTTGATACATTTTCTGTCGCAAGTAAAATAATCCCTGTCCCTCTTTACGGTTCTGTGCGGGTCGGACCTTATACTCCCGCCAAGGACCTATGGCGCAGCACTGAGATCTAACTTTTAAGGGAGCGTAACCGTGGGACCTGCATGTAATATTGGACGTCACAAAGTTTGGCGTATCGAAGAGTGGGCTGGTAAATTCGCTCCACCGGAGGGGCTTTTTGCCGAATATGAAGCTGAGGCATTTGCGATGGAGGAAGAGGGCTTTACTCCGGATTATGTGCAGGACGGGCAGATATACGCTATTCTTCAAAGTTGGCTGATCGAAGCTAACGGGCAATTAATCCTGGTCGATACAGGCGCCGGCAATGGGAAAGATCGGCCGCATATACCAGTTTTCGGGCAATTGGAGACTGATTTTATCACGCGCTTCAAGCAGAGCGGGAAACAACTAGAAGACGTCGACATCGTCATCTGTACCCATTTGCATATCGATCATGTTGGGTGGAATACGCGCTGGGACGGCGAGAATTGGGTGCCCACATTTCCTAACGCCAAATATATTTTTCCCGCCATTGACCGGCAGGCATGGGATCCGGCTGGAGAAATTTATCCGTCGATGCGCGGGCGAGATGTGAATGCAAATGTATTTGAGGACAGTGTACAGCCCATCCTCGACGCGGGACTTGCGGAACTGGTTGAAGATGGTTTTGAGCCTGCTCCTGGCATGGTTTTGCGTAACGCGCCGGGGCATACGCCAGGGCATATGGTTTTCGAGGTGCGAAGCGAAGGCGATCGTGCGTTATTTACCGGCGATATCCTGCACCATCCGATGCAAGTCATTCGCCCTGATTGGAACAGTGTCTACTGCGAGGATCGCGTCGCCGCCGCACAAACAAGGCGACATTTGATCGAAGATGCTGCGTCGGATGGCGCACGAATAGTGCCAGCCCATTTTGGCGGTTCACATAGTATTTTCGTACAGAAAACTGAGGGAGGGTTCAGGCCGATAAAAGCCTGATCAATATGTAAATATGGAAAA
Source organism: Sneathiella sp. (assembly GCF_041689005.1). GTDB lineage: Bacteria > Pseudomonadota > Alphaproteobacteria > Sneathiellales > Sneathiellaceae > Sneathiella. Next base: position 3,108 of record NZ_JBDNHC010000095.1, on the reverse strand, counting down.
AACTCATACTATAACACCCTTCAATCCTGATGCACCGAACTTAAAAAGTGATCCTTATCCAATTTTCAAATCTTTGCGTGAAGAAGACCCGATTCATCGTGCAGAAGCGGGATATTGGGTTGTAAGCAGATACGAGGATGTACGAAATACGTTGATGGATCGAAAAGGGTTCGGGCAGGGAGACTTTGTTAAGAACATTCAGCTTTTTTATGGTCCCGAATTTGATGTTCTTAGCCATGTTTCATACAAATGGCTTTCAGAGATCTTTCTAATGCAGGATCCACCGCATCACACGCGCTTACGCAGCCTTGTGACAGGTGCGCTTACTGCGAAACGTGTTCGTGCGATGGAGCCACGAATCCGAGAGATCACCAATCAGTTGATCGATGATTTCGAAACTGACCGTAAAACGGACATAATCGCCAATTTCGCTTATAAACTCCCGGTTCTGGTTATGTGCGATATGCTTGGCGTGGCGCCAGATGACGAGAGGCTCGATTTGGTAATCGATGCGATTGCAAAAAGTTTCATTGTCTTTGAGGCTCGGGCGCTTTCCGATAAAGAACTCGCAGTCGCCGATCGTGAAATTGCATTTCTGGAAGAATTTTTTGGAGAGTTGTTCGAGAAACGCAGGGCCGAGCCACAAGATGATTTGACCACTGCGCTGGTTCAATCGGGAACCGGTGAAGACGCTCTATCGTTGCACGAATTGGTGACGGTCGCGATCGGCCTATTTGGTGCCGGGTTTGAAACGACCGCTCAGTTGATCGGAAACGGGCTGCTTTGCTTTAGTCGTTTCCCAGAGCAATGGGAAAAGCTTCGCAACGATCCAGAAAGGCTTAGCGCTGCGGCCATCAATGAAATTCTCCGCTATGAAAGTTCTTTGATTGCAACATATCGGACCGCTCTGGAACCCCGTGTCATTCACGGGCAAGAAATTGCAGAAGGGGAAAAAGTGCTGACTTTAATCGGTGCGGCTAACCGAGATCCTCGGCATTTTGATCGTCCCGACGAATTCGACATCACTCGTAACGATGCAACACATATGAGCTTCGGGGGTGGCATACATTTTTGCGTTGGAGCAGAGTTAGCGCGGCTGGAAGGCCGCATCGCTTTTGCCGAACTTGTGCGGCGCTTGCCTGAACTCAAGGTTGATGTTCAAACGCCAGCCTGGCGGGACGGATTTATGTTCAGGGGCATGGCGCGCTTGCCCGCGGAATGGTGAGATTTATATGTGGGTCGGACCCGGTTCACGAAGCGCTGGAAGCGATGTTCACTGAGGAAGACGACGAACACTGGCACTCCACTGGTCCGATGCAGGGCAGCGGGCCTGAAAGAGCCCGAGAAGGTAAAACGGATTGTGCCTGATCAATTTCTGTTGAACACGAATTCCCGGCTAGCCTCAGACTGCGCTCATGCCCGCAGTGCCTTCAACTTGCCTCTACCACATCCGAAGAGTCTTCGCCGTCATTGCCAAATTGAAGGTCATCGGCGTGCGGCTTGCGAGTCATGCGCCAGAATGCATCGTTCCTCCATGGTGTGATAGCGACGACCCGTCCCTTTGAATTGCGATACCAGTTCTCGGTTCCAGGGTGAGTCCACACGAGCTTTTCATGCGCCTCATCGATTTTTTGACGGTAATCTTCGTATACCTCGCCTTTGACCTCGACCGTTTCAGCCTCACGTTCTTCGCTGCTGAGTATGACCTCACCGGCGTAATGCATCTGGTTTTCAATATTGCGGATCATGCTGCCGCCATGGCCCGACCCGACATTGGGGCCTAGCAGGATGAAAAAATTGGGAAAGCCCGGAACCAAGGTGCCGAGATAGGCCGCCGCATCATCTTCGCCCCACAATTCGCGCAATATGCGGCCATCCCGGCCCACCACATCATATGAACCCAGAACCCGGGTTGTCTGGAAGCCGGTGGCAAGGATAATGACATCTGCCTCTACTTCCTCGCCTGATGACGAGATCAGCCGCTTGCCTTCAACCCGCGCAAGATGTTCTGGGACCAACCGGACGTTCGGCTTCCTCAAAGTGCGATACCATCCGTTATCAAGCAGCATCCGCTTGGCGAAAGGCGGATAGCCCGGAAGAACGTCAGCGATTAAATCCTCCCGGTCTCCCAATTGTTCCGTCACGTACCGCGTAAATGCTCTACGATGGCCGTCGTTGATCGCATTAACGGCGCGATCGGGATGATCCCAGTCCGGGTCGCGGAACAGGGTTCCATGGACGCGGTCATTGAATGTCCAGGAGAGTCTCTGTTCAAGCCATGCCCGGTAAAGCGGAACAACCTGCATCAGATAGCGCACACCTTCGGGCACGTCTTTGCGAAACTGCGGGAATGGCGCCGCCCATTGCTTCGAGCGCGCAAGAATCGTCAGCGTGGCGACTTCATCGGCAATCGCCGGCACAATCTGCATTCCGGACGCGCCATTTCCGATCACGGCGACCCGCTTTCCGGAAAGGTCGGCATCGTCCGGCCAGCGGCTGGTATGATATATGTCGCCTTCGAAGCTATCGAGTCCGTCGATCGTGGGATATTTGGGAATGTTGAGAATGCCAACTGCGCTAAACAGATAATCGGCGCTGTGGACTTCTGCTTTCCCGTCCGGGTTTGTTATCCTGACGTCCCATTTCCCGGTCTTTTCGTTCCAGCGCGCATCCTCTACCCGCCTGTTGAAGCGGGTATTCTCGTATAATTTAAAATGTTGCGCAGTATCAAGGAGATACCCTTCGATCTCGTCGCGCAACGGAAAATATTTTGTCCAGTCGTTTGGACGGCAGGAGAATGTATAGGTCAGCGAAGGGGTGTCGACCCCGCACCCGGGATATCGGTTTTCGAACCAGGTACCGCCAAAATCCTCGTTCTTTTCAAACAGCGTATATTTCATACCAAGCTGCTGCAGTTCGATGCCTGCACACATGCCCGAGACGCCGCCGCCAATAACGATCGCGGATTTGTCCTTGATGCTTGGCGGCATGTCGCGTTCCGGCTGTTGAAATGCCATTCCAGCGGCGATGATGTCACCATATTCCTCCGGCACTTCCTCCGACATTGCTATAGTCAGCATCTGCGCAAGCCGAACATTGTCGGGTTTG
>NZ_JBDNHC010000094.1:0-11246 GCF_041689005.1 Sneathiella sp. | reverse complement strand
TCGATACAGCCACAGGTGAACTCGCTACGGCTGTGTCTTCGGCTTGGCGCGGTCACAGGCAGTCCGTGTTCGCAGGCGAAACCCCAACGCAAATTCGCGGCAAGTTGGCGTTGACCAAAGCTAATGAGGAAGCTCTCGAAGTTTATAAGATGAAATATTCTCTTCTGAAGGCGGCATTCGAGAGCTTTCCAGAAGATATAGCCGCGATCGAAAAAGTCGGGAAAATTGCGGGCGAACTAGAAAAGGCCGCCAAGGCGTTTGATTTCAACGTCCCCTCAGAGGTGAAGAGCTTTCTCGAAGCAGTGCAATCTGTCAAAGGTGCGCCGCTTAATCTCCTAACGCAAACCGTCCAGGATTGGATAGAGGAGAATGGAGGCTCCGATAGCTATAGCATTCGGGCGACGGGTCGCGAATGAGTTCCAACGAGAAATTTCTCCTCGCCAGTCTCGACCAGATTGAGCAGCGTGAAGCTCGGCTTCTAGCCTGGGGTCTCGTTGACGGATTCCTCACGCCGAGCGAGCTTGCCGAGATCATCGACCCAATGCTCGATGATCCAGCTTATGCGGATGGCTTGACCTTCGTTAGCGTTGCAGAGGTCATAGCAGTGCTCAAATCACGTGCGCTTCTTTTCGACGTAGGTGAGCAAAAAGGTGGCCGATATCGATCAAGGATGGCCGAGGCTGTCCGCCTATTTTTCCGGTTGCGCCAGTTGTTTCCTCAACACAGCGGACTAACTGGTTGGCAGGCTGCTCCCACTCTCGTTGCTGATTTCCGATTCATCTGGCGCCGCCGCCGTTATCCTCGGCGCACGATCTCGGCGATCGAGGGGCTGGAACGCGTCAGCAAAGCCACCAATGATGCTTATGCTCGTCAGGCAGTGGCTGCGTTGATCGAGAGCTACGGCGATGACTTCAAACTTGCCAGTTTCCAGGTCGATGCGGCGGCGCGTATCCTTGCGGGCTTTGAAGATTCTCGCTCCATGGCGACTCTAGTCAGCGCGGGCACCGGAAGTGGCAAAACGCTGGCCTTCTATCTGCCCGCACTGGCCAGGATTGCCGCGCATATACGGCGAGATCCGGTCGACAAAAAATGGGTCAAGATACTTGCCGTCTATCCCCGCAACGAACTACTCAAAGACCAGTTCGCCGAAGTATACAGCCAGGCTCGCAAGCTGGACGTCTCCCTTTTAGCTTCCGGCCGACGAAAGATTATAATTGGTACCTTTTTTGGGCCAACCCCTTACAGTGCGGCGGATGCTCATAAGAAGAAGGGATGGCGCCTCCATCAGGACGGGCTTATCTGTGAGTTCCTTCGCTGCCCGGCCGAAGGATGTGAAGGAGACATGGTTTGGAGGAAGGCTGATCGCGCCGCTGCGATTGAGCGTCTTTGTTGTCTCGAATGCGACACTACCATCGACAGTGATGAAATCATCCTGACCAGAACTCGGCTCGAGCGTGAAAGCCCGGACGTACTCTTTACCACGACCGAGATGCTCAATCAGCGGATGGGTGACAATCGCTATCGCCATCTTTTTGGCCTCGGTGACAAGGCCGAGCAGGCAGTCGAGATGATGCTGCTTGACGAGGTTCACACCTATTCGGGGCCCTCCGGTGCGCAAGTAGCCTATTTGCTCCGCCGCTGGCGTTGGATGAATCGCAAACCTGTTAGTTTCGTCGGTTTATCAGCAACGCTAAAGGACGGCGCTCGGTTTTTCGCTAGGCTCACCGGGCTTTCAGAAATGGCCTCGGTCGAGGTCTCACCCCAGCATGGGGATATGATCGCCGAAGGGGCCGAGTATCTCCTGGCGCTGCGTGGCGATCCAGTTTCGCGCACGGCGTTGCTTTCGACGACGATCCAGACGGCGATGCTGCTTTCGCGTATGCTCGATTCTCCCGATAATCCAATAAGTGAGGGTATTTTTGGCGAACGGACCTTCCTGTTTGCCGACAATTTGGATGTCATCAATCGCCTCTATTTTGCAATGCTCGATGCCGAAGGTCGCCGCAGCGACGGTACGCGAGATATGAAGGCACACCCCAACGGAGGTTTGGCGGTGCTGCGATTCCCAATGTCCAGCCAACTGCGGAAGTTGCACGGGCAGGATTGGGATGCGGCGGTCAGCATCGGTCACAGCCTCCAAGCTTCCGATCGCAAGCGTGTTGGACGTGTGATGTCGATGGATCCTGGAGTTGATGCCAATCCCGACCTGATCGTCGCAACCGCCTCGTTAGAGGTCGGATTCAACGATCCACTAGTTGGCGGCGTTATCCAGCACAAGGCCCCGCGCGACGTGGCGCAATTTTTGCAGCGCAAGGGTCGTGCTGGTCGCTCGCGGCGTATGCGACCTTGGACCATAGTCGTGTTGTCTGACTATGGCCGTGACCGGATTGCGTACCAGGGGTATGATCTTCTCTTTGACCCCGAACTACCCTTGCGTACATTGCCGATAAGCAACCGCTATGTCGCGCGCATCCAGGCAGTTTATGCGACCATAGATTATCTGAGCCAGAACCTTGGGACCGGCCGGAAAGGAAGTGTCTGGACTAATCTCTCCGGCCCGACGGACTATCCAAACCAGCGCGAGCGCCAATTACGACTGGCAGAGTGCATCCAACAGATCCTCACAAGCGCTAACGATCAGGACCGCTATGCAGTCTATCTTAGCCAAGCGCTGCGTATCGATGCAGAAGAAATCAAGTCGCTTCTCTGGGAGCATCCGCGCCCACTGCTGACTGAAGTGCTTCCAACCGCTCTTCGAAGGCTTGAAAGCGGTTGGCGTGCCAATGGGGAGGACGGCGCAGATTATAAGGCTCCTAATTCACCGCTGCCCGAATTTGCGCCAGCCAATCTGTTCATGGAACTAAACCTTCCTGAAGTTGAGATAATGATCCCACCCTCGGGAGGCATCACGCCGGAATCCGTCATGATGCCGATCGTTCAGGCGATGCGAGAGTTTGCACCCGGAAGGGTCTCGCGCCGATATGGTCTCACACATGCTTATGAACGGCACTGGATATGTCCTCCGCTCGATCAGAATATAGGTCAGATGGTACCGCTCGAATCCCACGTAAGCGCCGATGCACAGGGGGATTGGCAAATCGCAGCAACCGGCGACGCTGTCACCATCCCGGTTTATCGCCCGCGTGCCTATTCTGTTCAGCAATCGCCAGGGACCGTGGTCGACACATCGAACGCGCGGCTTAACTGGCGCACACAAATCGTCGCTCGTGAAGAGGGACTCGTTCTCGCCCCGCCGCTTGGCAGCCCTTGGGCATCTTTGATTACCGATGTCCGCTTTTACTCGCATCAAGGTCTAGCGCCCGTTGAGGTCCGCCGGATGGCGCTGGGCAGCAACGCGAACATTCGATACCGCGACGGTACCAACTACAACAAAGAATTCATCTTCGAGATGGCAGGAGATGCGGCAGCACTTGGCTTCAATCTCGCCGTCGATGCCTTTTGCCTTCGCCTCAACTTTCCCGAAGCGCTATGGTCCAATCTCGGGGAGGAGAGTGATCCTCGGTATCGTGCCGCGCGAACTGCGCGGTTCCATGACCAAGCGCGTAACGGTCACTACCTCGAAGCTGTCGACAACGTTTTTGCGCGTGAGTGGCTTGCCCAGTTGTTGCTATCGGCCGTTACTAACGAAGCGATAGCAAAGTCTATCAACCTGCAGGAAGCATGCACGAATCTGGCTGATGATCGTGCCGAACTTAGTCTGGACCAAACGCTTGCGATTCTGTTCCAATCACAAGTGGTTGACGATCCAAATGCCCAAAGCAATGTGCAAGATAAGTTGCGACAGGATTTGGCATTGCTCCTCGCAAGTCCGCAGATCAGGACCAGCCTTTTCAGTCTCGCGAAGATCCTATGGACACCCATATCCGATCACCGGGAACCTTGGTTGCGGAAGCGTTTTGCGTCAACCATTGCGGCAGCAGCGTACAATGCGATCCTGAGTTCATGCCCGGAAATTGATGGGGATGGCTTGGTCGTCGATATCGATGCAGGGCCGCGCGAACACGATGATGTTCTCGTCGGGGAGGCTAGTACCGAGATCTGGATCAGCGAACTGGCCCCGGGTGGCAACGGCCAGATTGAAGAAGCGCTGCGCCGATATGCCGAGGATCCACGACGTTTCTTCAGCCTAATGACCGCAGCCTTGCGGGACAATGATTTCGCGCTGAGCGACTATCAACTTGCTCGCTTTGTCGAGACCATTACGGAGGCCGATCCGGATGGCGATATTGCGCTTGCGACCGAATCCTTTCGGGAGGCCTATGGCGCGGATCAAAGTCATGAGCGCTTTAAAGCATTGAGACAAAGACTTGCCGAAGGCGGCTTTGTGACCTTCCATGCGTTCATGGTCGCTCTGGCCAATCGCATACTTCGTCCGGGCACAAGCGGACAAAGCGATGATTTCTTCCTTGCGACTGTTAGATTGTGGGATTCCGAAGAAGCGCGCCTGGGGGTCGAGCTCGACGCACGTGTAATTGCCTATCGTCTCGCCCGCCGCGACGATATTGATATTGCCCTCAATTTTTCAGGAATCGATGCGCCGACCGTGAATCCCGACCAATGGCGGTTTGGTGTTGTCCACGGCCTGCTCTGGCCGAGAGGCGCGCAGGTCCGGCAAGCCGGTTTGCGCCTTGAATCGATGTTCGTCGACCTCCCCCTGCCCGAACCGCTCCTTGTGCGCGCCTATCTTGAAGAGGGAATGGAAGCGATCGATGTCCAAAGCGACGGGTGGCAGAGTCGGTGCCTTGAACGTCTTGCGGAATTGGGCGCGGCCACACTGATGTGCCCGATGACTGCGGCTGGGGAGTTAGCAGATGCATTGAGTTTTCTGGCCACAAACCCGGTACAGACGAGCTATCTCTCGGTCTTCGCGCGTGTCCAGGCTGTTAGGCGAGCCGCCGATTACTATCAAATCGATGTCGATGTCGCGGAGGCGTTGCAATGACCTTTGCCACAAGACGTATATTCAAAAGTGTGGTTACTAGCCAGAATCTCATTCGCGAACTGCTACAATTGATGCTGCTTGGCGAATTGTTGGCGCCCGGCGGTGAGCGCGCCTGGCTGGTTAGCCCTTGGATCAGTAATGTCGTCCTGTTCGACAATCGGGCCGGTGGTTTCGCAATGGTGAATCCGGAGTGGGGAGCTCGCGAAATACGTTTGATTGAGGTCGCAACGGAGTTGATGGCGCGTGGAACAGGTCTGAGCATCACGACAAGCTATGATGACCACAACACTTCGTTCATTGAGGCGATGTTAGAATCGGCAGACGAAGCTGGCTTGGCCGATATGCTGACGATTGTTCAGCGCAAACATCTGCATACTAAGGGCTTGCTCGTGAAACGTGGCCTTCTCACTGGATCTATGAACCTCACTTACCGCGGTCTCGAATTGAATGACGAGATGGTCGTTTACGACACCGAACCAAAAACGCTCGCCGAAGCTCGTCTAAATTTCGAATCCTATGAGGCTGGCGCGTGATGGATGGTCTTGCTTTGGACAACGCAGCCTGGCTGCGAGCCTTTTTTTCGTCTCCGAATGAACTGAGTTGGGTTTCACTGGCTGATGATACTGCTACGCCTGCCATCGCTGAGCAAGTGCGGCCATGGCTGCAGGCACTGAGGTCTGATGACAGAAAAACGCCGATCGTTCTTCCATTTTTGAAAGATGGCACAATCACTGGATGGTATGCGACAACACGATCCAATGAAGGCGCTCATGAACTCGCTGCCGAACTCAAGGCATGGTTAGGCCCTACCTATGTCAGTTTGTTTGAGGCCGTCCCCGATGGCACGCCGGACCCGATGGCGGCGGCCTTGCGCGAGGTGTCCCAAAGTGCTGTTTGGCGGTTCACTGGACCGGACAAATATGCAAACACTGTGATTGCAAAGCGATTAGGCGATTACATCAGCCTCCTTGGTCGCCGACCAAAGCTGAAACATATGGCTGCCCGCCCAGTCGGTGCGATCAGAGGCGACTTCGAACGAGCGCTCATTGCAAGGGACACGGTGGCCGCCGAAGGCTATATCGCTGAGTTGAAAGCCACTGGACGCCTAAACGAAGAGAATCTAAGATACCTTGACGTCCGCCTCAATGCCGGTCTTGGACTTTGGCCTCAAATAGCGCGCGACCATTGGCTTATCCAAACAATGTCAGATTTGGCAATCCCGCCCCAGATCCTAGCGGACATCATTGAGGCTCTCTACCGAACGCACATCGACGCCATCGAATCAGCGGGCGATGCCGTTGCTACTCTCGCCGCATTCGATACTGACATTGCCAAGCGTTACCCGCGCCTTTTTGCGTCGCGCCGCGGGATCAGGACGCCGCGGGTGGTAAAAGCCTTCCTTTTGTTCGAGCAGTTGCAAGGACACCCCAGCGCCGAGATAATCGACGAATTGGGCGTGTTACTTGATGAGGGCGACCTGTTACAGTTAGTTGTGCCGACTGCGAAAGGGCATTTGGCAACTACACTCTCTCCAGAAGCTGAAGCCGACGAAGCATTTGACGATCTCCAATATGATCGTGCGTTTGTCTTCTATTCGGCATTGCCGTTGTCAAAAAAGAACCTAGGACGTTTGCTTACTTGCGTTCAATTCATCGGCACAGATAACGTGCGCGAGCGAATGTTAGCGACGATCGAGGCTTTAGATCCCGCACTAATTGCCACTCTCTCGCCTGGGATGCGGGACAAGCTTGCGGAGTTAAACGCCCCGGCAATTGGATCGGCGTTAGCACTAAAGGACACTTCCGATGAGTTGAGCCATCAAGTTGCCCCGGAACAAAAGCCTGGCCTAAACGGTTGGTTGGCCTGGGCGGAAAAACTAGATCGCGCGGAGGATCTGCTGCACGCGGAGCGCGCGGTTCAGGATGCTGTGACAAAATGGGATACAAGTGGTTTCAAAAGCAATGAGGCTGATTCTCGCACCTTTGCTGATGTAATTGGCAATCTAACTGGGGAATCAGCAATGCTGGCTCGCCGGTCGGTGCCTCAAATCTTTGCTAGTTTTTTTCCGTGCGATGAGGTTCCTAGTGAGGGGACTAGGCCAGTCGCCGAAGTTCTCTTCGCCCTAATTTCTATGGACGATAGCCTATCGGCTTCAGATCTCGACCTCCTTGCCCAATTGCTTAGCATTCTTCTCACCCTTGGACTGTCCAACGATGATTATGTCTCGCTTATTAAAGATCTTCAAGATGTGCAGGAGCGAGTATCATCCTATGCGCATCTCCCGTGGAGCCTCGACGTATGCGAAACGCTCGCAGTGTCATCAGCACAATCCGATACCGTTCGTGAAGCCAGACTCAGTTTCTTTGTGCGTATTCTGGGCCAGGCGCAGACTTTTGCTCATCGCCTAGTCCCGCAGGACTTAATGCCGATGGAATTCCTCGCCAAAGATTTTGGTGTCGATGAGGCTTCCATCGACAAGTTACGTAGATCAGACGAGGCTGACGAAGAGGTTCCAGAGCTTGCGGATGCTAGCGGCCAGTTAATCGGAATCTACACGCTCGCCGAGGCGGCGGGCAGCCGCGCGAAAGTTTCACTTGAAAAAATGTTTCCTGGCTGCTTGGTCGAGGTCAATTCCGACTTGGTTGCAACCGACAAGTTGAGAAATTTGGCAAGGTCTGCAAACCTTTTCGTTTTTGCTTGGAAGAGCAGCACGCATGCTGCGTTTTATTGTATTAAGGACGAACTTCCCAATGGTGAACCCATTTGGGCGGCAGGTAAAGGGACTGCAAGCATATTACGTGCTGTAATGGAAAATCTAAATTAGGGCCCAAACGCATAGGTGCGTAAGCTTGTTCCCGCTTTAAGCTTATGAAAATAACTGTCATTTTTTTGAAGGCAAAGATAGCGGGTATGCCGTGCGCAAAGGCGGCTTTCGGTCGATTGCGGTCAGCGAGGAACGGCTGCTAGTGGGGCGATTGCGGAATGGCAGCTTTTGATAAAATTCAGATAATCCACTGGACTTCAATGCCCATTAGAGCATTGCTGTTGTTGTCGCAGGGCAATGTTCGCGACATACCGCTGGGTCATATTACCACCCGCGGCTTGGATCAGTGGAAGCGCTGGATTCTCCGGTGCTCCACTGGAGAACCAATATGCCAACCACAACAACAAAATCGCAAACCAAGTCCGACACCGTTATCGCACTGCTGGACCGAGCCAAAGGCGCAACGCTGGACGAGATATGCAAAGCGACCAACTGGCAGCCACATAGTACCCGCGCATTTCTAACCGGGCTGCGCAAGAAGGGCTTCGAGCTCGCCCGGGAACAAAGAGGAGAAGAAGGCACAAGCTATCGCATCACTGCGCGCTCGTCCGCTGAGGATGCGTCAGTATGAGCGATCTGGAACATCGGTTGTCAGAACTCGCCGCCATGCCGCCAGCCCAGCTTCGATCTCTGTGGCGCAATATCTTCCGCAAGCCTGCACCCGACGCAGCCCCCGATCTCCTGCGTCGGTCTATCGCCTGGCGGTTGCAGGAGCGCATGCATGGCGGACTGACGCCATCTGCTAAAATGCGGATAGCAAAACTGCAAAAGAAGCTGGCCAAATCGAGCTTGGCTGGAATGCCCCCTGAAATTGCACTCAAGCCAGGCACAAGGCTCGTTCGAACATGGAATGGCAAAAGCTATCATGTGCTGGTTGGAGATGAGGGTTTTGAATATAACGGCAGGCAGTTTGGCAGCCTCAGTCATATCGCTGAAGAGATAACTGGCGCCCACTGGTCCGGTCCCCGCTTTTTTGGATTGAGGAAACGAAGCGGGTTCAAACCCAAGGCTATGATCAATGCCTGAGACCAAGAGAAAAGCCCGCTGCGCCATCTATACACGCAAATCGACCGAAGATGGACTGGAGCAGGATTTTAACAGTCTGGATGCCCAGCGCGAGGCATGTGCTGCTTATATATTGAGCCAGACCCACGAGGGATGGGAGGGAACATCAGAGCTCTACGATGATGGAGGTTTCAGCGGCGGTTCCATGGAAAGGCCCGGCCTAAAGCAACTGCTGCAGGATGTAATCGCCAGCAAGGTTGATGTTATCGTTGTCTACAAGGTCGACCGCCTGACACGGTCACTGGCCGATTTTGCCAAGATCGTCGATATCCTAGACGAGCATGATGCCAGTTTTGTCAGTGTGACCCAGTCTTTCAATACCACCACCAGCATGGGGCGGCTCACCTTGAATGTCCTTCTATCATTCGCCCAGTTCGAGCGTGAGGTCACAGGGGAACGGATCCGCGATAAGATTGCTGCCTCCAAGAAAAAGGGTATGTGGATGGGCGGTCCTGTTCCTCTCGGATATGAACTTGGTGACCGCAAGTTGATTGTTAACGCCCGAGAAGCTGAGACTGTGTGTCACCTGTTCCGGCGATATACCGAACTTCAATCCGTCCCTCAGCTGGTAGAGGAACTGGCGGCCCAAGGATATCGTACAAAAATCCGCCCTTACAAAGATGGCCGGCAAATCGGCGGTGTCGTATTCCGGACCGGTGCGCTTAGCCAGTTACTCAAAAACCCGATCTACACTGGTAAGGTTCGGCACAAGGACAAAATCTATGACGGCGAGCATGAAGCCATAATTGATCAGCCATTGTTCGATGAGGTGCAGAGTATCTTCGCCATCAACCGCAACGAGAATGCTTTAGGCAAGAAGTCCCGCAATCCAAGCCTACTCGCAGGCTTGATCACTGATCCTGATGGAAGGCCGATGACGCCAACGCATGCCTCGACAGGATCGAAGCGATTTCGCTACTACGTGACGAGGCTTCAGCCGGGCGATGACAAGAACCAGACTTGGAGGTTGCCATCGGGAGAAATCGAAAGACTGGTGCTAGACGCACTTGCGAATGCAATTGCTGATACTGTGCCGGCATCGGACGAAGCCACTATCATTCAGGATCAAATGGCGATGCACCGCGACATGGCGGGACAGCTTCAGAATTCTGCCAATCACGAGAAGCGCAAGATATTACTGGATCACCGGGTCCAAGTGCAAATCCGGGAAGAGCAGGTCATCATAAGCTTCCAGACCGTGGATGGAGCAGAACGGTCAGAAGTCAGCATTGATACCAAGCTGGCAAAGCAGGGCAGTGAGTTGAAATTTACCATTCCTCCTACCAACGCCAACATAAAACCCGCCCCTAATGCGACATTGCAAAAGCTGGTAGCTCAGGCATTCGCAGCACAGGATCTGTTGATGACAGGCAAACCCAATCCCGCGCTTTCAGATTACAGTCGCCGGTATCTTGGACAACTGGTTCGTATCTCTTGGCTCGCACCGGATATTATCGGAGCCATCATGGATGGAACACAGCCCGTCGATCTGACCGGACGCAAACTCACCCGCGCCAATGCGATCCCGCTTGATTGGCCGAGTCAGAGGAAAATGTTCGGGTTCGCCTGACCGTTCAACCCAAAATCTCAATGTGCATCTGACAGCCACGAAAACGGCCTGTGAGACACGCGCGATATTTCGGCCTATCTCGCCACCGACAATTGGTCTCTAGCCACCGTTTTGTAGTCTGCAGTTTACCTAACCCTCGGAAGTTCGGGGACTAATCCTGACATTCTAAAGGACTCTAAGTACTTGATATAAAAGGGAAAACTCGGTGGTGCCGCTTAGAGGATTCGAACCTCTGACCCCATCATTACGAAGGCGAGGGACGGTTAGATATTTATTGATATGTTCCAATAGTTTGGTGGTGATGGAAAGGCATGGTTTGTCGCCGACCCACGCCAGACCCAAAGTGCGTTAAAACCTAATGACCTCCGGATACTGTTGAAGGCGCGTTGGTAGGAAAGATTCCGAAAAAGTGACCCACGCTATACCTCTTCAGCGTCGGCTGGTGGCGAGCGCAGCCAACCGTGCAGGAAGCCGATTCAGGATCTGGCGTTTTCGCATTCCAGTCGCGACCGGCCACTCTTCAATTTCACCCAGGCTTCTAAACGAGCGACCCAGAAAAACGCTGGACTACGATACACCAGCAATGCGATTTAATGCATGTGTTGCGATGACCGGTTGAACCCACCACCCAATAGCGGACGTAAGCGGGTATCGTGTAATGCTTTGCTTCAAGAGGAGTTCGCGGTCTGCTAATTGACTTCATGTCGTATACGCTCGTTACGAAAAATCGCGGTTCGTCCGACCCATCCGAAAATTTCCAGATCGACAAGTCGGCATGAACCGAACGCGTTCCATGCCCGCAGGCACAGACCATAGGACGAACT
>NZ_JBDNHC010000093.1:0-5208 GCF_041689005.1 Sneathiella sp. | reverse complement strand
CGTCAAAGGCTTGTTTTTAAATGATAGGATTTCGGCCGGGTGAGGCTTTCATATCCCACGGCGGACAATGTACAGCCGCGGCCAGAATTTTTGACCCCCGTCCAGGCAAGGGCCGGATCAAGAGCATCGCATCGGTTCATGAACCAGGTTCCGGTATCTACCTGATCACCAATCCTGACCGCAGCTGCTTCATCGCGGGTCCAGACCGAAGCCGTCAGGCCAAACTCACTGTCATTCATCAATTTAATGGCCTCCTCGTCCGTGGCAACCTTCATGATGCCGACGACCGGGCCAAAACTTTCCTCGGTCATCACCCGCATCGAATGATCGACATCAATGAGAACCTGGGGTGCCAGATACTGGCTCCCTTTTTTATTCTCGGGAAATTTTGTGGGATCAATAAGGGCCTTGGCCCCGGCGTTCACCGCCTCATCGATCTGGGCACGGACAAACTCCGCCGCGGCGGCATTGACCAGCGGACCGAGCGTCGTCTCCGGGTCAACCGGCGATCCCAGCTTATAGTCATTGACGACCTCAACAAAGCGCTCGACAAAACGGTCATAAATGTCTTCATGAACATAAATCCGCTCGATGCCGCAGCAGGATTGACCGGAATTGAACATCGCGCCATCGACCAGGTTTTCCGCAGCGTAATCAACATCGGCATCCGTCCGCACATAGGCCGGATCCTTGCCGCCGAGTTCCAGTCCGACACCGATAAACCGGCCGACCGCCGCCGTCTCAATGGCCTTGCCCGCCGGGACCGAGCCGGTGAAACAGACATAGTTGATAGCATCCGACTGGATTATTCGTGCCGCGCTCTGGTGATTGGCAACGACGATTTGGAACAAATTTTTAGGCAATCCGGCCTCGGTAAAGGCCTCGACCATACGTTCACCGCACAAATGGGTCTGGGCCGCATGTTTGAGAATAACTGCATTGCCCGCCATCAGTGCCGGAACAATGGAATTGACGGCGGTCATATAAGGAAAGTTCCACGGCGCTATCGTAAAGACCACACCAACCGGTTCACGCTTGATATAGCGGGTAAAGCCATCCTTCCGCGGGACTGTGACATCCGCAAGCGAGTCTTCGGCAATTGAAATCATATGCCGCGCCCGCTCCGCAAAGCCGCCGACTTCACCGGCACCAAATTTAACCGGCCGGCCCATCTGCCACGCGAGCTCCTCGACGATCAAGTCTTTCTTGGCAACAAAGCTATCGATACATTTCGTCAGGATTTCAGCCCGCTCCGCGATCGGCCGCGCCTTCCACTCGGCGTGCGCCGTCCTCGCCGCGGCAAGCATCCGCTCAATGTCATTCTCTGGCGTATAGGGGCGTTCGACATAGAGGCTCCCATCGACGGGACTGATTGTTTTCAAACTTTCTGACATTTATTTTCCCAATTCTTCAAACCGGATTTTTACCATTTTCCACCATATAAACTAATCGGAAATAGTTATATCCTTATAAATATTTTCCCACATAATATTGATCATTTAGACGTTTTATGTGGTATTCAGCATATTCGTTTTTGTTTTTCCTCAGAATATGCTAGATAAGCCAAATTCCGTCATTTTACTGTAACATTTGGGAGGATGTATGAAACAGGTGAAACGGCAAAATGCCATCATGAATATGCTGCAGCTGGAGAAATCCTGTGGCGTCATCGAACTGGCGACAAAACTTGGCGTCTCCGACGAGACGATTCGCCGCGATATCAAGGATATGGCAAAATCCGGCAGCGTGGAAAAAATCCATGGCGGCGTGATGCTCCCACAAGCTTCCCTAGAACCTCCTTTTCTCCGCCGGCTTGAAGTTCAGCGCCGGGAAAAACAAAGAATAGCCAAGCTTGCTGCCTCCATCATTCAGGACGGCGAGACCATCCTGATTGATAACGGCAGCACTTCCTGTTATGTCGCCAAGGCGCTGCATGCCCATCGTAACCTGACGGTGGTTACCAACTCCACTGAAGTCGCGCGCGACCTCTGCGCCCGCAACAACAACACGGTCTTCATGGCGGGCGGAGAAATCCGTGCCGATGACAGTGCCGCCTATGGCTCAACGGCAATCAATTTCGCCCGCCAATTCACGACGGAACGCGCCATTTTATCAATTGCCTCGATTAGCGCTGAACAGGGCTATCTCGATTGCGATCTCGGCGAGGCTGAATTCAAACGAGCGATAATTCCACAAGCCGCAAGCATTATCATGGTCGCCGATCACATGAAATTCAATCGGCCTGGAGTTGTCAAGATATGCGACTTTGAGGCCGTAGACCTGCTTCTGACTGATCAACTGCCACCGCAGTCGATAATCGATAAAATGGGGCGTGACCGTATCCTGATTGCCTGACGTCCGGAGTCAATGCCGTTAATCGCTGAGCCTGGGCGTTACCTTTGCTTCAATCCAGTTGCGAACTTCCTGCTGCTTGATGCAGTTATCCAGAATGTCATTGTCAACCGCAAGCTGCCAGCGGAGATGGCTTGCATCCGGGCTGATGTGCAGGGCCTGAAGCTTGGCAATATACTGATCCGCATCTTCAATTGAGGCAAAATTCCCCTGGGCGGTCAGTGCGTCCCGCCGCCACCGGCACAGGCTCGCCACCTCGTTAAAATTATATTCCGGATGATACTGGACCGCCCAAAAGCTGCCGCCCTTGTGATCAACCGCGACGGCCTGCACGTTACAGAAATCGTTCGATGCAAGTAAGGTTGCCCCGGCGGGCAGTTCAGAGACCTCGTCCTCATGACTTGTAAAGGCGTCAAAAACGGACTTTTTCCCAGCAAACATCGGATGGTTCCGCCCCTCCGGCGTCAGGGTTATTTTTCGGGCGAGACCAAATTCCCGACCCTTGGGATTCTTGGCACATTTACCGCCTGCGGCCGTCACTGCCATTTGCGCCGCCCAGCAGCTGCCGAACATTGGGACATTGGCCTCGTAGGCAGCCTTGGCGAAATCAATCTGGCGGACCACCCGATCATCCTTGTCGTTATGGATGGTCAGGCTGGAACCGGTCCAGGTAATGCCGTGGTAATCGCGGAGGCCGCTGCCAGTCGGCAGGCGGCACCCGGCATCGGCGGGGAACAGGATGTCAATCTCGGCATCCGGAAGGTAGGATTTCAGCATCGCTGCATACAGCTCACCCGCCAATGTTCCGCCATTTTCCGCAAGCGGATCACGATGCTCCTCCGGATATCCATCCAGCACCAGGAGCCGGGCTCTCTTCCTTACCATTTACATTAACGTCCTCTTACAAGATATACGCAGGCTTCCGTTAAACCGGGCGGGTGTCGCCGCCGATGGTAACCCGCCGCATCAGGCGGCGATACTGGACATAATCGTTCATGGCGTAATGCTGGGTGCAGCGGTTATCCCACATTGCCACGGATTTCGGCTGCCACCTGAACCGGCAGGTGAATTCCGGCTTTGTCGAAAACTCATAGAGATATTTGAGCAGCGGCGCACTCTCGGCATCGGTCATTCCCTTGATACGAAGGGTAAACATCGGATTGACGAAAATGCCCTTGCGTCCCGAAATATCATGGGTGCGGATGAGCGGATGCTCGACTTCTTCCTCCACCACTTCGGAATATTTGTATTTCAGGCTGTGCTTGCCTTCGTATTTTTCACGTGTGTGGCGCGGATCAAAGGCAACGCTTGCCGAATGCACGGCGACAAGGCCGTCAAGAAGCTCCTTCATGCCGTCGGATAACGCCGCATAAGCCGCCTCCATATTTGCCCAGAGCGTATCCCCGCCGACGGGCGGGATATCAAGGCCATAGAGCATGGTATAGATGGTCGGCTTCTGAAAGAATGTGTTATCCGTATGCCAACCGGTCCCAAAGGACGCCCCCTCACCCGCTGGTTTCAGAACCTCGATCAGTTCCGGATGAGCATTTGATCCCTGAACGATGGGATGAATTTCCGGGGTCCCGAAACGTTTTGCAAACTCGAGCTGGATTTCCGGGGAGATTTCCTGATCGCGGAAAAAAACCACATGATTGTCGACCAGCGCGTCATGGACATCGCCGAATTGCTCATCCGACAGGGATTTTGACAAATCCACGCCCAGGATTTCCGCCCCGATTGCCGCGGTCAGCGGCTGCACTTCAATCGTATTATAGCCCATCACACTCCCCGATCCTGATCACTACGGCCAGCCTGTGTTCGGCTTGGTCAAGGTTTAGTCTGCCTCTGAATTAGGTATGTCATCTGCCTGAAAATCCATAGTACCAATTTTTCCCATTCATATATACCAGAATGATCGGGCTCAGGAATTTAGCAGTGACGCGAGCTGTTCCAGCCCGCCCTCAATCCGCGCCGTCGCGATCGATGAAAAGCCGAGCCGGAAATACCGTTTGCCCTCTTCGGGCGTCATGAAATGTACGGATCCCGGTTCAAGAACAATCCCTTGTCCCCGCGCTTGTTCGGCGAGCAATTCGGCGTCAAGATCCTCAGGTCCCCGTATCCAGAAACTGGTGCCGCCGAAACTCGGCACCGTTGTCATGCCGGGCAGATAATGATCAAGCCCGCGGGACATTATCTGCCAGCGGTCACCATAGGCCTTGTGCAGTTTGCGGATATAGGCCTGATGATATCCTTGGGCAATAAAAAGCGAGGTCGTTCGCTGATTATTGCTTGGGGCGTGGCGCAGCATCAGGCGGCGAAGCGCCCGCATTTCCTGGATTAACGGCTCCGGCGCAACTATATAGCCAAGCCGTAAGCCTGGAAACATCGATTTCGACAGACTGCCGACATAAATCACCCGCCCGCCCTGATCCTGTGATTTTAGCGCCGCGACGGGCTCACCGGTATAATTGGTGTCGCTTTCGAAGTCATCTTCGATCACCAGCAGGTCGGTCGCCGTCGCCATCTCCAGTAAGCGTGCCCGCCGGTCCGCCGACAGGGTTACGGTCGTCGGGTACTGATGGCTTGGGGTGACATAGACCATCTGGCATGTGGCAAGCGCCTCATCGACCACAACGCCATCCTCATCAACCTCAAGCGGCACGAGCGCTGCTCCGCAAAGGTGGAAGATATTGCGCGCATCTGGATAGCCGGGATTCTCTACGCCAACCTTCAGCCCGACCGTCATCAGCGCTGCGGCAATCAGGTAAAGCCCGTTCTGCGCCCCCATGGTGATCAGAATCTCCTCCGGTGCCGCATAAATGGCTCGCTTGGGCAGCAACTTGGTTCTGATCTGCT
>NZ_JBDNHC010000092.1:0-4805 GCF_041689005.1 Sneathiella sp. | reverse complement strand
CTCAGACGGATCGGCGCGAGGACAATCGAAGACCTCCACAACGCAATCGCCTCGGTCATCGACCTCTACTCAGCCGACGAATGCCAGAACTACTTCAAAGCTGCTGGATATGGAGTCAAATGATGCGGAAGTGCTTTAGTGTTTCCAAACTGGCGAAATCATAGGCGGAAGTAAAAATTTTGGTTCCTTTGACACGACCGCGCGACCTTCTTGTCGCCCAGCATCTGCTCGTCCGCGAATAATTGAGATTGGTTGGCATTAGATTTACGCCACCCTGACAATGCCTCCGGGGGGGGGCAAGTTGAAGTCTATTGCGGCGCACTCAGTCCGTCAGCCTGGACGGCAAGGAGGAGGCCTGTCTCCTCGGCGGCCGCGATGGCGCCGGGTGTCGCGGTTACGATAATGGTTGGCAGGCCCTCAAGCACCTCTACCGATTTGGCATCGTGCGATTGGAGGACCTTGACCACCGCCTGCATGCGTTCGGATGAAACGCCGCCAGCCTCATCCTCGGCTACGGTGAGGACGTAACGGCCGGTCTGCACACCATTATCCCCCGCAGTGTCTGCCGCAAGGCCCGCCGGTTCTGGTTGGGTACACCCCGCCAGCGCAGCCGCAACAACGATTATCAATAGATGTTTGAGCACCTTTTCCTCCTTTCGCCGCCAGCCTTCCAGAGATCATGATATACTAGGAGCCCGTACATCAACAGGCAGGACAGGCTCCTGTCTGACACAGCTTTACTGCGCGAGCCAGTAGGTGAAGGACGGTCCTGGACGGCCGACATAGCATTGCCGGTTGAACCTGTGACGGGTGATGGTGTCGATGGCCTGTTGTCCTTCAGAATTATTGGGGAACATGAGTATGGATGACCGGCCGTCGGTCAGCCGCCACTGGCTACCGACGGGCTGAAGCTGGAGCGCGTTTCGGTTGAACGAGATGCAGTCTTCCGCTCCATGCGCTGCATTGGAGGCGGCGCCGCCAGCGAGCAGATAGGTCATGGTTGGTTGCGGCCGGGCGATATAACAGGTCCTGTCAAAACCATACTTCCGGATGATCGCGAGGGCTGCTTCGCCCTCGGCCCGTTTGCTGCCGAAGGCGAACATCGAGGTCCGTCCGTCGGTGATCGTCCAGCCTGCCGTGGCGCCGCGATCTACCAGCGAGACCGCTGACAGGTTGTACCCGATACAATCTTCCTGCGGCGCCAGCGCCTCAGCGGCGGCGCCGATGTCGATCCGCCGCCGAGCGATCGTGCCGCCCGGGCGGCTGTCGGTGACATTGATACCGGTTGTCCGTAGCGTGGCAAGGATGTCATTGATCGGCGTATCTGGCGCCAGCGATCGCAGCGCTGCAATCGCCCCTGTCACCTGCGGCGCCGCCATGCTGGTGCCGTTCTTGCTTGCGAAAGCGCCGCCAAGAACCGACGATGTGATGCCCGATCCGGGCGCTAGAAGGTCAACCGTCGCCGACATGTTCGAAAAGCTCGATACAGAGTCCGCATCGGTTGTCGAACCGACTGTGACGGCGGAGGAAATGCACCCTGGAGACCCGACCGCGTTGACGCGGCTGGAATTTCCAGAAGAGATGACGGTGGCAACACCGTTTGCCAGTAGCTGATCAATCACCGGCTTGCGGACATCGGTATCACAGGCCCCGGCATTGTTTCCGCCGCCGAGGCTCATGTTCGCCGCAACAATATTCCTCGCCGCCCGGCGCGCATTGACGCGCTGCAGACCCCGTATTTGATCAGAATCATAGGTTAGCACGCAAGGCGAGGGCCGGCTGGCGTTCGCGCAGTTCTGCGGGCCGCCGACCGCGTCGGTAAACAGACTGAACACCTGAACGGACATGATGTTCGCCAAGGGCGCAATTCCGTCGAATGCCCCGCCATCACCCGCTGCAATCCCGGCGACATGCGTACCGTGATCACAGGAGGCCGATCCGGTGCAGGGACCGCTCGAAGCCAGCGTCGTTGCGCTTGTCACCCCGCCAGGACAGACCGACGCCGCACCCTGGGCCGCGACATTCGACGAATAGCAGGCGCCTTCGACAACCCGCCCCCCGAAGAATGGGTGCGTACGTTCGACACCAGTGTCCAGGATGGCAACCGTCGTGCCGGCGCCGCGCGCCTGGAGTGCGTGGGCTTCGGCGACGCCAATCACCGCACCCGAAGAAGCAAGCGTCGGGGCCGAGAGCTTATCTTCGACGATCATGGCAAACTGGCCGCTTTCCGCAAGCGCGCTGAGCTGGCTGCGTGTGACTTCAATGGTTGCCAGTGGCAGGTTCGGGATCGGCCGGAATGTCCCAATATTGCGTTGGGTCATAAAGGCCCGTGTCTGATCATTCGCGAACTGCAGCTTGTCGGCTTTGAGCGTAGCGACGTCAGCGGCCGTAATCCGCGACGTTCCCTGACCGACCGCAGCCCGGTTGTATTGGACGATCACGCGGACAGCTAAATCGGTCTGCTGCAGCTTGAGCTCCAGCGGCCCCAGTTCCGGCAAGGGGGTAAGCTGCGGAAGCGGACCGGAAATCACTCCTGGCAAGCCCGGCTTTGGAACCGTCTGGAGCCTCGGCGCCACACCCTGAGCGGGCGCTGCCTGCAGTGCTGGTTCGAGACCAGGGAGCGTCGGAGCGCGAAGCGCTTTTTCTTCCTGCTCCTTTTTTTGCGCGTCTTCTTCCTGAGCCTGGGCCGTGACGCCGATTACTGAGGTAATCGCCAGAATCGAAGCGCATATCAAAGCGCTATTTCTTTGCATTCGTCCGAATAGGAACGGCATGATATTCTCCCACCTGATCGACCAGCCCAGCCACAAAAATCCAATTGATGGGCCCACATAACCCTATAAGAATTGGCCGATAAGATCAAACGATATATTGTCCGTATGGGTGCATATTTAAAGGAAACGACATTGCTGATATATGATCGCCGATTGGTTCATGTCGCTCATCTCCGCGCTCTGGCTGTCACAGCATCGTTCGTCTGAAGCCAGAACGACGGGGTTGGAAGAGATGATCTGAATTTGTTTCGTGACGAGCCCCGACTATCGCCTCGACGAAAGGGCGGGCGATGTCTCGATGCCGCCAAATGCGAATTTTGCAGAAATTCGTCGCGATCCACTCGTCAGTATACCATCACGCCAACTCCCGAAACTGGTGCAAAAAAGGAATATGCCGCCCTTCACGAGTGCCGCAAACTTCTCATTGCCCGTAAACTGCTCGCCGGGGAGCAATGGAGACGGGTTCGTATTCGCCTGACAGCACCGGCGGCTGTTCCAACAAATTGAAGTGTTGTCAGTCCGGCACAATCCTCGTTGTCTTTGACGCTGTAACCACGAATTGCCGCGATTTCATGCCTTCTATCTGCAGATCATATTCTCCAGCCACCAACTCAACGGGGCTTCCGCCGGCCGTTCCGCTAGCCACTTGTTCGCCGTTCTGAAATACGGTGAAGCGAATACGGGAGGTGCTTGTCAACGCGTTCTGCAGGTCGGCGCCGTCGGCCGCATCGACGTAGATGCCGCCGCCAGCTTTGGCCCAGTCTTCAAAAGGCCGACGATCGATTTCCGGTTCCAGTGCATAGCTAACCACGTCGATCCGCGCTTCAATTCCTGCGATCTTTAGGTTCTGTATTGCCTGGAGCGGACGTCCCCCACACGTTTCTTCTCCGTCGGTAATCAGGAGGACGGAAGCGGAAGACGACGCTTTTTCCAGATCTTTGGCGGCCGCAAGCAAGGCGGCTCCAATCGCCGTTTTTGCATTATTTTGAGGACGGACGGAGCGGATGGCTGAGGCCAGAGTGTCATTGTCGAAGCGCGCCACAGGTTGAACGAGGTCGGTGTCACACGAATTTGGCTCGCCGCCAAATATACGCAATCCAATTTCTAGCTTTTCTCCCGCCTGGCTGCGCGCCAATTGCGAACCAAGATAGTCGGACAACGCTGCCTTCGCGACGTCGATACGGCGTTTGTCACCGAGCCGTTTCAGCATGCTGCCAGAGGCATCCAGGATGATGAGTTGGCTGTGGACCGTTGCCTTGGGGTCGGGGCCTGTCCCAGCCTCGACCTGGAGGAAGCCAGGCTTCAGAACGACCACATCGGCCTCGGCGCTTACGCCATAGGCTTTGGGGCCGAGCAATCGGGCCGCAACCCGTGCGTAAGCAACCGATATGTCTTCGCTCTGCAGGACAAGCGAAACTTCGCCGCCCGTTTGGCCTGCCCAGAGAAGGGCGCGCGGCTGTGAGGTTGACGGATATTGGAAGGTTGAATTCGACGGTGTCTTGACGACAAACACTCGCGCCCGCGCGGCATGGAGCGCTGCCATAAGATCTTGCTTCGTATCGACATCGCCATCGGTAATGATCACGATTGCGCGCGAACCGTCTCGGTCCTCCAAAAGTTTGGCGGCGTCAAACAATGCGGCTTCGCCGTTGCTGTTGTTTCCCCCATGATAGGTTGCCAGAAGCGGCCGAAGCGTTTCGGGATCGGTGATCCAATCATCGCGTGCCCAGTCTCCTCCGAACGACTTGAACTGTACAGCGTCGCGCCCGGCAACCATGTCATCGGCAAAATCGACAATGGCGCGACGAATTTTTGGTATCTGCGATGCCATCGACGCGCTCTGATCCATCAGGAAGGCGACCGAGCGTTGCGGCTCGGAAACCTCGACATCAAGATAACTGCCCGGATCTACGGCAAAGCTATAGGTGACCTCGTCCCGCAGCGTTGAGCGTGCGACGTCAAGCGGCTTGGCCTTCTCGCCATCGGCATGGCGCGCAGTGATCGCCGGATCAAATCCCGCACTACCGCGCG
>NZ_JBDNHC010000091.1:0-32925 GCF_041689005.1 Sneathiella sp. | reverse complement strand
GAACTTTGACCGGCGCGTCATGCCGCCGATAATCTTATCTTTTATATGGTGCGACAACCATATCATGACGATATCTATTTGCGACCCAAATTGACCTGATCAGACTTTCCCATCAGGCACATCATTGAAAACAGGCCCGTCAGGCAATGGCTCGACCGCCCTTCATCTTCCGCATACACATCAGTCCTACTGATGGTCAGCGTCCTGCCGGTTTTCATAACCTCCGCGCGCGCGCGGAGCGACGAGCCTTGCGCTGGGTTCAGGAACTTTACATTAAAATCAACAGTCAGGACGGTACTATTTTCAGGAAAAAGCGAAAAGGACGCATAGCCAGCCGCTCCATCGGCAATCGTCGCTATCAGGCCCCCGTGGAAGAAGCCATGCTGCTGCGTCAGGCCTTCTCGCCAGTCCACAACGATTTCACAAATTCCCGGCTCCAGAAGCTCAATCCGGGCGCCTATCTCCTTCATGAAGGGTTGCCGGGCAAAACTATCGCGGACAACAGTATCATAGTCGGCGTTTTTCGGCTGGAAAACTGCAGTCATCTCTATTTACCTTTGAAAATGGGTGATCTTTTTTCCAGAAAGGCGGCGATACCCTCGCGCCCGTCATCACTTGCGGAGGCAGCGGTAACCCCTCGCGCCTCTTTCTCCATCTGGGTTTCAAGGCTGTCACTAAAACTGTTCAGCAGCAAGTCCTTTACGATCCCGAAGGTTTTTGTCGGCCCTTGTGCCAATGTCGTCGCAAGCTGCATCGCCTCTTCCATCAGTTTCGGTCCAGGTACCACCCGGTTGATCAGTCCCCAGTCCAACGCCTCGGCCGCCGTCAGAACACGATTGGTCAGGATCAGTTCCTGTGTGCGGCGCAAGCCGATATGGCGCAGGATATAATAGGTCGAACTACCATCCGGCACGAGGGCCGCGCGTGTATAGGCCATAGTGAATTTGGCGTCTTCGGACGCAATCCCGAGATCACCGGACGCCGCCATACTGAGACCCCCGCCCGCAGCCGTCCCGTTTATTGCCGTGATCATCGGGGCGTCCATGCGGGCAAACCGGGACAGCGCCGAATGCAGGTACACCGTCAATTCCTTTATGTACCGTGGTAGCGCCTCCCCTGCTCCCGCAAACGCAGAGATATCACCTCCGGCGGAAAAAAACTGTCCCGCGCCCGTCAGGATAACTGCCCGGATATCGGGGTTCTCGTCGCACTCGATGGAAAGCTCCATCAACTCCCGGCCCATCGTCATGTTCAGCGCGTTCGCTTTATCGGGCCTGTTCATCGTGATGACAGCAACATTCCCGTATAGATCGAAATCAAGTGTTTCAAACATCGATGGTTCCCCCTTTTCCATTTGGCGAAATATAGGAGAGATTGTTTAATAGATAAAATCATTTGTTTCGATACTAACTATTGATATTATCTATCATATGGATATTTATCAACTTCGTTATTTTCTCGCCATTGTCGAGACAAATAATTTTTCGCGGGCGGCGGAGCGGGCATTTGTCAGTCAGCCGACCCTGTCGGCGGGAATAAAAAAACTCGAAACCGAACTTGGGGCCTCGCTGTTTAATCGCGGGTCCCGCAAAATCTCCCTGACCGAGGCCGGGATCAGGTTCCTGCCTCATGCCCGAACTGTCATCTATGAGTGTAATGCGGCGAAACAGGAGATCTCCCGCAAAACGCCGGTCAAGCGGCTTCAGCTTGGGATATTGCGGAGCTTGCCGACCGACAGGCTGGCCGTTCTCATGAGCGATTTTAACAAGGCCCATCCGGATATTCAGATTTCCCTGAAGGACGGAACCCCGACGCAATTGCAGAACTGGCTCGCCGAGCAACGGATTGATGTTGCGCTTTCCGTGACGCCGGATGCGGAAAGCGATTTCAGTTTCGAGCCGTTATACAGCTGGAAATATTGTCTCTGTGTTCCACGCTCGCATCCGTTCGCCGGTCGCGGATCCGTTCCGCTCAAGCAACTCGACCGGCTTGATTTCGTGCATCGCACCCATTGCGAAACGGGAAGCGAGATTGCGCGCGCCTTTGCCAATTCCGGGGTTAATCCACATATTGTCTTCAGGACCGATCAGGACGACAAGGCGCTCGCCTTTGTCGGGGCCGGGCTGGGCCTTTGCATGATGCCGGATGTGCTGGGCGCGGACACGATTGCCCAGGTCGCGGTCGAGGGAATTAACATAGGGCGGACAATCGGGCTTAGCTGGGCAAAACCCGTGGATAACGAGATAATTCAATCATTCAGGTTATTTGCCGCCAGTCATGACTGGCATCCACGCCGCCCGGGCAACAAAAACCTGGACTGGGCGCGATAACGACAGCGCTCATAACAGGACCATCGTCGCCAGCCCCAGAAAGGCGACAAAGCCAACAATATCCGTCACCGTCGTCACGAAGACGCTGGAGGCAATGGCGGGATCCACCTTCATCTTCTCCAGCATCACCGGAACCAGCATCCCAGAAATTCCGGCGACGAGAATATTAATTACCATGGCGATCGAGATAATGATCCCGATGCGAATTTCGCCAAACCAAGCCCAGGCGATACCGCCGATCAGGATTGCGAATATGGCGCCGTTCACCAGCGCGACTATGGTTTCCTTGCTCAAAATCCGGATCATATTGGCCGATGTCAGTTCTTTCGTGGCGATCGCGCGAACCACAACCGTCAGAGTTTGCGTGCCGGCATTCCCCCCCATGCTGGCCACAATTGGCATCAGCACCGCAAGGGCAATAATGGCCTCCAAGGTAGCATCGAAAAAGCTGATCGCGATTGAGGCGGCAATCGCCGTCAGAAGATTAACGAACAGCCAGGGAAACCGCGCACGTGAGGTTGACAGGATGCTGCCGAACAAGTCGTCCTCAGACACACCACCCAGCCGCAGGATATCTTCCTCGGCTTCCTCGCTGATAACGTCGACGATATCGTCAACGGTGATCACCCCGATAAGCGCCCCATCGGCATTGACAACCGCGGCCGAAGCAAGACGGTATTGCTGGAACTGATAGGCAACTTCTTCCTGATCCATATCCACCGGGATCAGCCGTTGCTCAGCATCCATTATGTCGCGCACGTTGGTATCCCGCTTGTTGCGCATGGCCCGGTTCAACGGGACAGTGCCAATCGGATGGTGCCGCGGGTCGACCACGAAAATCTCATAAAACTCTTCCGGCAGGTCGACCGTGTCGCGCAAATAATCGATTGTCTGGCCGATATTCCAGTATTCCGGCACGGCGATCAGGTTGCGCTGCATCAGGCGGCCGGCGGTATCCTCGCCAAAGGATAGGCCCTCTTCCAGGGCTGCCCGCTCATCCGCAGGGATTTCATTGAGGACTTCCTGCTGGTCCTCAGTTTCCAGGTCCTCAAGAACACTGACCGCGTCATCAAGTTCCAGAGCGCTGACGAAAGCGGCAATCTCGGCAGGCTCCATGCCCTCGACAAGTTCATCGCGGACATTTTCGTCAAGGTCAGAATAGACATCCGGATCTATCCGCCCTTCCATAATCTGAAAAAACGGCGCCCGGAGCTTTGGCTTTAACTGCTCGATCAGATCCGCGATATCAGCGGAATGCCAGTCCTCCAGTGCGGCGTGGATAAAGTCCGGCTCGTCCTGCTCGACGGCATTCTGGATTTCCTGGACAATCTCATCGCTCAGGCCATAGGTCGCGGCCCCCGTGTCCTGATCGTCGGGACGACGGTCGCTGTCTGTGTTAAGCTCGCTCATGAAGATCAGCCTTCATCTATCAGCTGCGCCTTGCGGGCCACCGGTCCCGGCATCATTTTTCCCATTCTGTGATCCTGTGCGTCAACCGCCGCGACGGCAGTCATATTGACCAGTCCGCGCACCGTAATCGATCCTGCGGTTATATGGATCGATTTTGACATCCCGATCAATATCGGCCCAACGGCAATGCCATGACCGATACTCTTAGCAATGTTATAGCTGATATTAGCGGAATCAAGGTTCGGCATGATCAAAAGGTTCGCCGCGCCCTGCAGTCTGGAATTTGGAAAAACTGCGTCACGAATGGCCGGGATAAGGGCACTATCCGCCTTCATCTCCCCCTCAATCTCCAGTTCCGGCGCCAGTTGCTCGATCATGGCAAGAGCTTTTTTCGCCCGCCGCGCCGACGGCATGTCGGTCGAGCCGAAATTCGAATAGGACAGCAGCGCAGCCTTGGGCTCGATGCCGAACCGCCGGACCTCGTCCGCCGCCAGAATGGTGAGCTCGGCCAGCTCTTCGGCGGTGTGCTCGTGACTGACTTGGGTGTCCGTAAAAAACAGGGTATGGTCAGGCATGATCAGCAAATGCAGCGCGGAGGCGTTGCGAACCCCGTCCCGGAACGGGATAATGTCAGAGACGCGGCGGTAATGTTGGTCGTATTTTCCGAATGTCCCGCAAATCATGGCGTCGGCATGGCCAAGATGGACCATCATCGCCCCGATAATAGTTGTGTTGGTACGAATACGGGCTTTCGCGGTCTCGACATCTACGCCGTACCGCTCGCGCAATTTATGATAGGCCTGCCAATACTCCCGATACCGGGGATCATCTTCCGGATCGACAATCTCGAAATCCGTGTCCGGCTTGATCCGTAGCCCCAGCTTTTGAATACGAAACTCAATAACCTTCCGGCGGCCAATCAAGATCGGGGAGGCTAGGCGATCATCAATAACGGTTTGCACAGCCGACAGGACCCGTTCCTCCTCCCCCTCGGCATAAGCAACGCTCATCAATTCCTGCCGCGCCCGGTCGAACAGCGGCTTCATGACAAAGGCGGTCCGATAGATGAAGTTCGACAGGTCCTGATAGTAACGGGCGAGATCGGTGATCGGCCGACTGGCAACACCGCTATCCATCGCCGCCTTGGCCACCGCAAACGACACTTCGAGATAAAGACGGGGGTCGAAAGGTGTCGGAATGAGATATTCCGGGCCAAAACTTGCCTGCGTACCGCCATAGGCCTTGGCAACAATATCTGACTGCTCCGCCATGGCAAGATCGGCAATGGCTTTCACCGCAGCGATCTTCATTTCCTCGTTTATCTCCGTCGCGCCAACATCCAGCGCGCCGCGAAATAGATAGGGAAAGCAGAGAACGTTATTAACCTGGTTCGGATAGTCGGAGCGGCCCGTTGCGATAATGGCGTCGGGACGAACAGCCTTGGCCTCCTCCGGCGATATTTCAGGTGTCGGATTGGCAAGCGCCAGAATGATCGGCTTTTCCGCCATGGTCATCACCATGTCCTGCTTGAGCGCACCCGGGCCGGAGCAGCCGAGAAAAATGTCCGTCCCATGCATGGCATCGGCCAGCGTGCGCTTGTTCGTCTCAATCGCAAAAACTGATTTATAGGGGTCCATCTCGACTTCACGGCCCGAATAGACCACCCCATGAATATCGCAAACGGTAATATTCTCCTTTGGAAGGCCCAGACTGACCAGCAGGTTGAGACAGGCGAGCGCCGCCGCCCCGGCACCGCAGGCGGTCAACTTGACCTCGGTGATGTCCTTGTCGACGACGCGCAGCGCGTTATACACCGCTGCCGCGACACAAATCGCCGTCCCATGCTGGTCATCGTGAAAAACAGGAATATTCATCCGCTCCCGGCAGAGCTTTTCAATAATGAAGCATTCCGGCGCTTTAATGTCTTCGAGATTAATCCCGCCAAAAGTCGGCTCCATGGCGACGATGATATCCACCAGTTTATGCGGGTCGGTTTCTGCAAGTTCAATATCAAAAACATCGATACCGGCAAATTTCTTGAACAGGACGGCCTTGCCTTCCATAACCGGTTTGGAGGCCAGCGGGCCGATCGCTCCAAGACCAAGGACCGCCGTGCCGTTGGTCACCACACCCACAAGATTGCCGCGCGCGGTAAGCTCGGCCGCCTGCGCCGGATCGTCAGCAATGGCAAGGCACGGATGGGCCACACCCGGCGAATAGGCAAGCGCCAGGTCCAGCTGTGTATCCATTGGCTTGGTGGGGGTAACCGTGAGTTTGCCCGGTTTTGGCAATCGATGATAATCCATCGCTTTTTGGAAAATATCTTTAGCCATACCCGAACCTTTCAATTTTTATTCCGACGCCAGAACTACCCAATGCTGATACAATTTGCCATTAAAAACAAGGCCATCGCACCCCGATATTCATTCGCGGAAAAATACGTATTGAAGGACATCATACACCAAGACAGGCGTCCGGGTGACGAAAGTTTAGTGAATTAATCGGGTATTTCTTTTATGTCACGACAAGCAGGGACAGGATGCCCTCTTGTCTGGACATGGACCTGCCGTGAGGAGGTATGGTGCGGCCGAGAAGACTCGAACTTCCACCCGTGTTACCGGACAGCGACCTCAACGCTGCGCGTCTACCAATTCCGCCACGGCCGCACAAGGTGCAGGGGAAATAACAAATGTTTGCACCCTACGCAACAACTGAATTTAATTTTTGGACGATTTAAAAATCAGGCAGATTTTTTTTCACGTTATCGGTGATGGAAATACCGATGTTATCATCGACAATAATGATCCCCCCGTAGGCAATCGGCTTGTTATTAGCGAGAACAATTGCATCGTCATCCGCGCCGGCATCGAGTTCGATAACCGCGCCGCGCCCCATCTTCAGGAGCTGATGGATCGGCATAACCGCTTTTCCCAGCACAACCGAGATTTCGACATCCACGCCTTCAATTGCCTTGTCTTCCATATTCGCTACCGCATACCTTTAGAACCATCGGGAGGCCAGTATGGCCAATCAGGGTTAACAGCGCCTTAACATTCCGGCCGACATACTCAAATCTTTGAAAATCTGGAATTGTCGTTTTCAGGGGACCTGTTATAAACACGACATGCATGAGATAGAGTGGAAAATTTCCGACGGGCTGGTCCCGTATGACGAGGCGCTGGCGGCAATGGAGCAGCGGGTTGCCGATATCCGGAACGACACCGCGCCGGAGCTTGTCTGGCTGCTTGAGCATCCACCGCTCTATACGGCGGGCACCAGTTCGAACAGTGCTGACCTTGTCATGCCAGACCGTTTTCCCGTCTATACCGCCGGACGCGGCGGCCAATATACCTATCACGGGCCCGGCCAGCGGGTTGCCTATGTCCTGCTTGATCTGAAAAAACGAAATTCGGACATTCGCGTCTTTGTTCAGGACCTTGAGGACTGGATTATAGAAGTGCTGGTCCAGTATCAGGTAAAAGGCGAAAAACGCTGTGGCCGTGTGGGAGTTTGGGTCGATCGCGGCTTTCGCGAAGACAAGATTGCCGCCATCGGCGTCCGCGTCCGCCGCTGGGTCAGTTTCCACGGCATCTCAATCAATGTCGATCCGGACCTCAGCCATTACAGCGGCATTGTTCCCTGCGGCATTTCAGAGCACGGCGTTACGTCCCTCGTCGACCTCGGTATTCCCGTCAGCCTTGCCGAAGTTGACATGGAACTGCGGGCCGCTTTCGAGAAGGTGTTTCTGGAGGGCGGCGCGCGCGGATCGATTATTTCCCTAAAATAAACCCGCGCGAACTCCTATTCAAATTCAAGAATGACCGCATCCACCGCCAGAATATCCCCGGCTCCGGCGTGAACCTTGGCGACAACACCATCCTGCTCAGCGCGCAGAATATTCTCCATTTTCATGGCTTCGACCACGGCGAGCGGCTGACCGGCCTTGATCTCGTCTCCCTCGTCCACATTGACGGCGACAATCATGCCAGGCATCGGGCAGACGAGAAACTTTGACATATCTGCCGGAACCTTTATTGGCATCAGTTCCGCCAGCTTGGCTGCCTTTGGCCGCCTTACCGCGACCTCCAGCACCGCGCCGGCATGGGTGAGACTGATAACCCCGTTCTTCTGTTCAAGCTGCGCAATCAACTTGAACCCATTTACCTTCGCCTTCACCTTGCGTTTACCCGGCCGCCATTTACTGCGAACGGCGATAGTCCTGTCGTCCAGCGTCACATCAATGCCGCCTTTGGCATCTTCGGCTATGGCCGCCGTCGATCTCTCCTTGCCCTCGCAGACAACCCATTTTCTCGATGTTTTCTTAATCACCTTTTTGATCGAGCGACTGCTGGTGCGCGCATGAACAAGAACGGCAATCGCAACCAGTTTGTCATAGGTCTCAGGGTTAAGCGGCGCGCCTGTGAAGCCATCGGGATATTCCTCGGCGATAAAACCGGTTGTCAAGTCACCGGCGCGGAACCTTGGATGATTACAGACGGCATTCAGGAAGTTAATGTTATGGGCAATGCCCTTCACCTCATAGGCATCCAGCGCCCGCCCCATTTCGTCAATGGCCTCGGCACGATCCTTGCCATAGGTCACCAGCTTGGCGATCATCGGGTCATAGAACATGGTGATCTCGGAGCCTTCCGTGACCCCGGTATCGACTCGAACATTCTCTCCCTTGGGGACCCTGTAGCGGCTTAGGCGGCCGATGGAGGGCAGGAAGCCGCGATAAGGGTCTTCGGCATACAAACGACTTTCAACGGCCCAGCCGGTGAGCGTAACGTCTTTCTGATCTATGGCAAGTTTTTCACCATGGGCAACCCGGATCATCTGCTCGACCAGATCGATCCCTGTGATCATCTCGGTCACCGGATGCTCCACCTGCAGACGTGTATTCATCTCAAGAAAATAGAAGCTGCGGTCACTGCCGACGACGAATTCCACCGTCCCGGCAGAATGATAATCGACTTCCCGCGCCAGCGCCACGGCCTGCTCGCCCATGGCCTTGCGAAGTGCCTCATCGACAAATGGACTTGGCGCTTCCTCGATAACCTTCTGGTGTCGCCGCTGGATGGAACATTCGCGCTCGCCGAGATATAGGCAGGTCCCGTGCTTGTCCGCCAGCACCTGAATCTCGATGTGATGAGGATCGACGACGAATTTTTCAATGAAGATGCGATCGTCACCAAAGCTGCTGAGCGCCTCGTTCTTTGCCGACTGGAACCCTTCGCGGGCCTCGCCATCATCATAGGCAACGCGCATACCCTTGCCGCCGCCACCGGCGGACGCCTTGATCATCACCGGATACCCGATCTCGCCCGAAATTTTCGCCGCATGATCGGCGTCCGTTATCAGGTCCATATGGCCCGGCACCGTGTTAACACCGGCCGCCCGCGCCAGTTTCTTCGACGCGATCTTGTCCCCCATGGAGGCAATCGCCTTCTGGCCCGGCCCGATAAAGGCAATTCCGGCCGCGTCCAGCGCGTCCGCGAAGGCCTGGTTCTCGGACAGGAACCCGTATCCCGGATGCACAGCCTCGGCCCCGGTTTGCTTGCAGGCATCGATAATCTTGTCGATCACAAGGTAGCTTTCCGACGCTGCCGCCGGGCCGATATGAACGGCCTCGTCGGCCATCTGCATATGGACAGCTCCGGCATCCGCCTCGGAATAGACCGCCACGGTCTGGATACCCATGGCCCTGGCCGAGCGAATAACCCGGCAGGCGATCTCACCGCGATTGGCTATCAGGATTTTCTTGAACATTTAATCTTCCCTCTTTCGCGAAATCCTATAGCGGAATATTGCTGTGCTTTTTCCGTGGATTTTCTAATTGTTTATTTTTCAGCATTCTGAGCGATGCAATAATCCGGTGCCGCGTATTGTCGGGCTTGATCACATCATCGATAAAGCCGCGATGACCGGCAATGAAGGGATTGGCGAAACGTTTCTGATATTCATCGCTGCGCTTCTGCAACTTCTCCTGATCACCAATTTCCGAGCGGAAGATGATCTCGACCGCGCCCTTGGAGCCCATCACCGCGATTTCCGCGGAAGGCCAGGCATAATTGACATCGCCGCGCAAATGTTTCGATGACATCACGTCATAGGCGCCGCCATAGGCTTTGCGGGTGATCACCGTGACTTTCGGTACCGTTGCCTCGGCAAAGGCAAACAGGAGCTTGGCCCCATGCTTGATGATCCCGCCATATTCCTGCGACGTTCCCGGCAGGAACCCCGGTACATCGACCAGCGTGACAATCGGAATGTTAAAGCAGTCGCAGAAGCGGACAAAGCGCGCCGCCTTGCGCGAGCTGTCAATATCGAGGCAGCCGGCCAGAACCATCGGCTGGTTAGCGACGATGCCAACGGTTTGCCCCTCCATCCTGCCAAAACCGGTGATAATGTTCTTGGCGAAGTTGGGCTGGATTTCAAAGAAATCGCCCTCATCCATCAGCTTCTCCACCAGCTCCATCATGTCATAGGGCGTGTTAGCATTGGCGGGCACAAGTGTGGTAAGGGACGGCTCCTTGCGGTTGGGATCGTCAAAGCTTTTGCGAACCGGCGCGTTTTCGAGATTGCTGGAGGGCAGGAAATCGACGAGGCGTCTCACCTCAGTCAGGACCTCGACATCATTGTCATAGGCATTATCGGCAACCGAGGATTTGCTGGTGTGGGTGCCTGCCCCGCCCAGCTCTTCCGCCGTGACGGTCTCGTTGGTCACGGTCTTCACGACGTCGGGACCGGTCACGAACATATAGGAGCTGTCGCGCACCATGAAAATAAAGTCGGTCATTGCTGGGGAATAGACCGCCCCGCCGGCGCAGGGACCCATGATCACGGAAATCTGCGGGATCACGCCGGAAGCCATGACGTTCCGCTGAAAAACCTCGGCATATCCCGCGAGGCTGTCGATCCCCTCCTGAATACGGGCGCCGCCGGAATCATTGAGACCGATGACAGGCGCGCCGACCTGCACCGCCTTGTCCATGATCTTGCAGATTTTCTTGGCGTGATATTCGGACAGCGACCCGCCGAATACGGTAAAGTCCTGGCTGAACAGGAAAACCAGCTTGCCGTTGATCGTCCCGTGTCCGGTGACGACACCATCCCCGGTGACGATTTCCTTTTCCATGCCGAACTCAACCGAGCGATGCTCAACGAACATGTCCCATTCTTCGAACGAGCCTTCGTCAAGAAGCAGGCTGATCCGCTCGCGCGCGGTCAGTTTGCCCTTGCTATGTTGCGAATCAATCCGCTTCTGTCCCCCGCCGAGGCGTGCCTTTGCCCGTTTCTCTTCCAGCTGCTGAATGATGTCCTGCATATTTTCTCCTCAGGCGATGATGATATCGCATAATTGTAGAAAGCGCGTACTTGCGATCAGGCTTTCCTTGTTATTCTTGCGCCGTGTGACCGCTTCCGCATCCGCTCCCCAGAATTCCATGGTATGGGTTTCGTCCAGTTCGCTGATCTCGAATGCCTCTTCCGCCGTCAGACGTCCGTCCAGCACGCCAAGGGCAACGACCAGCGACCCGCATAGCGCGGTGATATTATATAGGGGCGCCAGCGTCATGTTATTCTGCGTCGCCACCACCGCCGCCATTTTCGCCAGCGCCTCGGGTGGCTGCGGGACATGGGCGATGCGATTGGTGACCGTCAAGGTCACCTGATGGCGCCCGCGGATCCATTCAAGCACGGGATCCCAGGCGGCGATCTGCCGGGTGACAAGACTTGCGGGATGTGTCGCGCGATAGCACAATAGATCCGATCCGCCATAGGCGACGATATCCTCAATCACCCTTTCGCGCTGAGTGGCAACCCGGTCGATTGCCGTCGCCGCCGTCTGCATCAGCGGCATCAAGGCGGGAATGATCTTGTCCGGCTGACGGTCCCATTCATCGGCGATCGCCTCGGCGAGGGCCTTTGTGGGCAGGTGCAGCGGAACCTTGGCCGGCGTTTTAAGGGCGCGCCCGTCCAGAAGGACCGAATAAACGTCTCCCTCCGCCTTCGTCGATACAGTTGTAAAAAAACGATTCATACCGGGCCAGTTTTCCCTCACAGCCAAACGATCGTTTGGCTTATATCAATTCACGCAAAAAATGCAAGGTTTCGCTTGCAGTTTAGTGGTCGAAAGTGACCGCCGCCAGATCCTCAAAATGATGGATAACGCGTTCGGCACCGCTTTTGAGCAGTTCCTCGTCCGCATGATACCCCCAACTCACACCAATCGCGCGGCAGCCGGCATTTCCGGCCAGCATCATATCAAAACTTGTATCCCCGACCATAACAGTTTCCGCAGGGGTGGCCCCGGCGTCGCTCATCGCCCGCAGCAGCATCTGCGGATGCGGCTTTCCGGGGTTATGGTCCGGGGTCTGCAGGGACATGAAATAGTCCTGCAGGGAATGCTGCTCTATCACCGCCGTTAGCCCGCGAAGAGACTTCCCCGTGGCAACCGCCATCAGGACACCCCTGTCGGCAAGCCCGTGGATCGCATCGAGGGCGCCCGGATAAAGCGGCTCATAGTGATCGGACTGCAGGCGGTGCTGAAAAAAAGCAGCCTTGTAACCGCTTACCAGCCTCGTGTGAAGATCCGTGTCCCCGGGTTCGGGCATGAGATGGAATACGCACTCCTCCAGATTCAGGCCGATGAAGCCGCGGATCGATTGATCATCGGGAAGTGCCAGCCCTTCGGCGGTGAAGGTCGTTTTCATGCAGGCGACAACATTATGCTGGCTGTCGACAAGCGTGCCGTCGCAATCAAACACAACAAGGGTTGGGAAAGGCTTTTCACTCATCGTTAATTTTCCCATAAAAGCCGCTTCCCGTCACGGCGCAAAATGGCTGGTGGAGGATGAGTTCCACCAGCCGTATCCCCTATTAGCGATTTGTGGACCGGTTAACCGCGCTGGTAATCGCTTTAAGTGACGCCGTGACAATGTTGGCGTGACGGCCGACACCGAAAATCGCCTCGCCATTCCTGTCACGCATTTCAACATAGGCAATCGCCACCGCATCGGAGCCGAAGCCCGTCGTATGCTCGCGATAATCATTCACCTTAAGGTCAAGATCATACTTCTGGTTCAGCGCCGTCATATAGGCATCGATGGGCCCGGTGCCGGTACCCTTGACCTTGACTTCGACGCCATTATCTTTGACCGTCGCCGTCATCACCCGCCGCTCCGGTGCTTTCGGATCCACCTTCGTCTGATGATTGATAAATTCGAAACCGCCTTTGGTGTTCAGATATTCTTCCTCGAATATCTCATAGATCATCTTCGAGGAAAGCTCTTTACCCGTCTCATCGGTAACGCCCTGCACGACCTTGCTGAATTCCACCTGCAAAAGCCGGGGTAGCTCGATGCCGTAATCCTCCTCCAGAAGATAGGCAACCCCGCCCTTTCCTGACTGGCTATTGACCCGGATCACGGCGTCATAGTTGCGCCCAAGGTCCGCCGGATCGATAGGCAGGTAAGGAATCTCCCAAAGTTCACTGTTCGCCTTCTTGAGGGCGGAGAAGCCCTTCTTGATGGCATCCTGATGCGACCCTGAAAAGGCAGTGAAGACCAGATCCCCACCGTAAGGATGACGTGGATGAACGGGCAGCTGGTTGCAATATTCAACCGTGCGGACGACCTCGTTGATATCGCTGAAATCAAGATCGGGATCGACCCCTTGTGTATACATATTCATGGCGATATTCACGATATCGACATTGCCCGTGCGCTCGCCGTTGCCAAACAGCGTGCCCTCGACGCGGTCAGCACCGGCCATGATGCCGAACTCGGCGGCCGCAACCCCGGTGCCCCGGTCATTATGCGGATGCAGGCTGAGGAGGATCTTTTCCCGTTCCGGCAGGTGGCGATGCATCCATTCAATCTGGTCAGCATAGATATTCGCGCTTGCCACCTCAACCGTCGCCGGCAGGTTGAAGATGATCTTGTTCTCCACCGTCGGCTTCCAGATTTCCATGACCGCCGTACAGACTTCGCAGGCATAATCCAGCTCCGTCTGGGTAAAGCTTTCCGGGGAATATTCCATCTGGATATGGGTTTCCGGCATCTCGTCGGCAAGCTGGCGCACCAATTTCGCGCCCTCAATGGCAATCTCCTTGATACCGGCGCGGTCAAGGTCGAACACCACTCG
This sequence comes from Sneathiella sp., assembly GCF_041689005.1. Taxonomy (GTDB): domain Bacteria; phylum Pseudomonadota; class Alphaproteobacteria; order Sneathiellales; family Sneathiellaceae; genus Sneathiella. The sequence goes on along the minus strand of NZ_JBDNHC010000091.1, from coordinate 19,039 downwards.
CCGTTGCAGGGTTGAGGTCGAGTTATATAAATGAACAATGGCCTGTTTCGCACCGCGGATACTCTCAAATGTTCTGCGGATCAATTCCTCGCGCGCCTGGGTCAGAACCTGGATTTTAACATCATCGGGAATTTCACCTTCGTCGATGAGGAAGCGGACAAAATCGAAATCAGTCTGCGAGGCCGACGGAAAGCCAACCTCAATTTCCTTGAAGCCGAGTTCTACCAGATGCCGGAACATCCGCAGCTTGCGTTCATGTCCCATGGGTTCGATCAGGGCCTGATTGCCATCTCGCAAGTCAACGCTGCACCAGATGGGCGCGGCATCGATTACCTTTGTCGGCCATTGCCTGTCAGGAATATCGATGGGTGGGAAGGATTTATATTTTTCACCGGGGGTAAATGTCATTTCTGTATCCTCTTGTCTCTTTCAGACGCTTTCATGCGCGCCTTTTAATCTGATTTCTTTTCGGTTTAACGCAGCCGACATACAGTCGCAGGGTGGCCTAGACCCGACGACCGCCCCGAAGTCGAGAGAGCCCCCCGGAGGAGCCGCCATACTCTTCCTGCATTAAACCGTGAATTCTATTTGAAATGACCGACCCGCAGGCCTTTATTAAATACATTCGTTTACTCGACAATTTGAAAAAAGGACATCAACCGCCCCGGCACCGAAGTCAGAGTGCCGGGCCAATAAGTCGTAGGCTCAAAAGTCGTTCTGTATTTTTCATCCATAAAAATCTAGCCATTCACGGCCATTAGTCAAGCCAAAACCGGTCTCCTCCCCGGTTTCCGGATTAAAGGCCATGTTCAAGAAACGGATCCTCGTAGTCATTTTCGTGAAAATCAAGGAGTTTCCAAGTCTCGACCATATGTTTATCAAGCGGCGCCGTGATCATCAACTCACTGCCGTCAGGATGGGAAATGGTAATCTCCCGCGCGTGCAAATGCATTTTTTTACTGATGGCGCCCTCAAGAAAGGCCTCGGGACCACCATATTTTCCGTCCCCCACGATTGGCGTCTCGATCGCGACACAATGGACCCGGAGCTGGTGGGTGCGACCGGTAACAGGCTTCAGTGCCACCCATGCCGCCCGCTGACCGGCGACCGCAATAACCGAGTAATCCGTCACCGCCTTCTGGCCGTCCCGGTCAACAACGACCTTTTCCCCATTGGCGGTGACGATCTTCGCCAGATTGTAGGAAATCGTTGCCTCCCGCGGGCGCGGCACTCCGGCGACCAGTGCCCAGTAAATTTTCCGGGTTGTCCGCCGCTTGAACGCCTCTGCCAGATGCTTGGCGGCTAGCCGTGTGCGGCCAAGAACCAGAACGCCGGAGGTATCCTTGTCGAGCCGGTGAACAAGGCGGGGTTTATCCGGATAGTCGAACCGGAGCCCCTCGAGCAACCCATCCACGTGACGGTACTGCCCGCTTCCGCCCTGAACGGGAAGCCCCGCGGGTTTGTTAAGGACAATCACCGCATCATCCATATGCAGGATCATCTTGCGGATATCCGCGATATCCCTGTCCGACAGCCGGTCTTCCGGCATTTTGCGGACGGATCCCGGCTGCACCGGTTTATAGACATCATCGGCGAGCGGTGGCACCCGAACGGTCTGCCCTGTTTCCAGCCGATCGTTGGCTTTAGATCGTTTCTTGTCGACGCGAATATCGCCTTTGCGCAAATGTTTTTCCAGCTGGCCATGGGTCATGCCGGGAAAATGTGCCTTGAACCAGCGGTCCACACGCAGGTTCGCCTCATCCTCGGTGACCACAAGATGCTGAACCCGGCTCATGACAGGATCGCCCGCATAATATGCAACCCGGCAAACAGGCCGCCGACAGACAGAATAACCGATAACAGAACATACCCGGCGGCGGACACGGACTGTCCCTTCTCCACCAGTAGAGCGACATCGAGCGAAAAGGCAGAAAAGGTCGTAAAGGCACCGAGGAACCCGGTGACCAGCAGGACCCGCAGCTCCGGGGGTGGCGACCAGCGCAGGGCGATTGTTTCAATCAAAAGTCCCATCAGCAGGGATCCGACAATATTTACAAACAGCGTTCCGTAAGGGTAGCCCGGGCCGAAATGCCGCAACATGGCCTGCGCCACGCCATAGCGAGCACAGGCCCCTAGCGCCCCACCAATCGCAACAGATACAAACATATTCATTTTTCTGTCTTTCCGGTCTGCCGGCTCGCCCGTAACCGTGACCAATACTCAAGCCGCTTCTTGATGTCCCGCTCAAACCCGCGCTCGACCGGAGTATAAAACTGCTCCCGCGTCATTTCATCAGGAAAGTAATTCTGGCCAGAAAAACCCTCTTCCGCATTATGGTCATAGGCGTAATCCTTGCCATATCCAAGATCTTTCATCAATCCTGTCGGCGCATTTAATATATGCTTTGGCGGCATATGGGAACCGTGTTTCCGCGCTGCAGCCTTTGCCAGTGAAAAAGCGCTGTAACCGGCATTGGATTTGGGGGCTGTCGCCAGATAGATCACGGACTGGGCAATGGCAAGGGCCCCTTCTGGCGATCCCAGAAACTGATAAGCCTCCTTGTCCGCATTAGCCTGAACAAGCGCCTGTGGGTCCGCCATGCCGATATCCTCCACCGCGAAGCGCACCAGCCTGCGGGCGAGATACAGCGGGTCCTCGCCGCCATCCATCATACGGGCGAACCAGTAGAGCGCCGCATCGACGTCCGATCCGCGCAGTGATTTATGCAAGGCACTGATCAGGTTATAGTGGCCATCGCGATCCTTGTCATAGGCGGGCGCCCGTTTCGAGATGATATGTGACAACCCCTCAACATCGAGCTTCTGACTTCCCGACCGAAAAACAGCCTCCACCATATTCAGGAAGAACCGGCCGTCGCCGTCGGCAAGATGAACCAAGGCTTCCTTCGCCTCTTCCGTCAGGGGAATTTCCCGCGTCTCCAGCTCTTCCGCGCGCGCAAGCAGCTGAAAGAGGGAGCGTTCGTTATGTCTTTCCAGGACCAGCACATGACAGCGGGACAAGAGCGCGCCGTTGAGCTCAAAGGACGGATTTGCCGTTGTCGCCCCGACCAGCGTAATGGTGCCGTCCTCGACATAGGGCAAAAAGCCATCCTGCTGCGATCGGTTGAAACGATGGATTTCATCGACGAACAATAACGTCCGCTTACCGTTCTGGCGGCGGATTTTTGCCGATTCAAACGCCTTGCGAAGATCCGCCACACCGGAAAAAACAGCTGATATCTGCTCGAAATGTAGATCAACTTCCTGAGCCAGCAATCGCGCGATCGTGGTTTTTCCCGACCCCGGCGGCCCCCAGAAGATGATAGACGCCAGCCAGTTCGCCTCCAACATCCGGCGCAGGGGGGCGTCCTTTTCCAGCAGATGATCCTGCCCCACCACATCGTCTAGACGGGCGGGTCTCAATCGGTCCGCGAGTGGTCGTCCCTTATCCTCGTCCTTGGCAGGTTCCCCGAACAGGTTGGTCACGATGCGACTTTGAAGGAGAGTGTCCGGCCCATACGACGGATGCTGATCTCCCAGCCAGTCTGGCTTGATAACAACAGCTTTTGTGCCTGCTCGACGTCTCCTATTTTCTTGCCGTTGACCATCAGAAGAATATCACGCGGCCGAATACCATAACGCGCGGCGACACTCCCCTTGACGGTATCGCTGACAACAACCCCTTCGGAAAAGGCCGACATTCCGAGCTCCAGGGCGAATGCTGGCGACAGATTGCCGACGATGGCGCCCGCGAGAGGTTGCCGCCCACTCAAGGTCACGATGTTCCGTGGTGGCGCTTCCGGCGCGGCCTTCAAACTCACCTGCAGCGAGATCAACTTTCCGTCGCGAAACACACCTAACCGGGCGGACTTGCCAAGAACTCCGGAAGAGACGCGGAACAACAGGGATTCCGGGTCGAAAACTTCTTTGCCGTCGATGGAAACAATCACGTCACCAACCCGCAACCCGGCATCTTCGGCAGCACTTTCCGGATGGACCCGGTTGACCAGAATACCGCCGGGCTTATCGAGCCCGAGGCCTTCGGCAACATCGCTCGTCACCGATTGACCCGCCGCCCCAAGCCAAGGGCGCAACACCTTGCCTGTTGCAAGGCCGTTTGTCAGGACGGCTTTCACCATATTGGCAGGAATCGCAAACCCAATCCCGAGCGAGCCCCCGCTTTTGCTGAAAATCGCCGAGTTAATGCCGGCTAGCTTGCCGTCCATGGTTAGCAACGCCCCGCCGGAATTGCCCGGGTTAATCGCAGCATCAGTCTGTATAAAGGATTGAATGTCATTGCTCATTCCAGCATTCCGATCAAGGGCGGAGATGATCCCGCTGGTAACCGTCTGTCCGACACCGAACGGATTACCGATGGCGAGGACAAGATCACCAATTTCCAGCCGATCGGAATCCGTAAACTCAAGGAAAGGAAGTGGCTCGCCTTCGACATCAATTTTTAGGATAGCGAGATCAGTCCGCTCATCGGCGACAAGGACTCGGGCATCAAATTCCCGGCGATCATGGAGGGCCACCGTGATTTCATCGGCCCCGCCAACAACGTGATAATTGGTAACGATCGTGCCCTGACTGTCGACAATAACACCCGAACCAAGTGAATTCTGGATCTGTGGGCGTTGGCGCTGCGGGCCAAATCCGCCGCCAAAAAAGCGCTTGAAGAACGGATCGTCAAAAATGGTTCCGCTGGCCTGGGTAACGGTGGTTTTTGTGTAGATATTAACAACGGCAGGCGCAGCCTTTTTTACAAGCGGCGCAAAGGAAAGCATGATTTGCGACTGGCTTTGCGGAACGACATCTTTTGCCGCCACCGGTCCTGCGCATAGCACCAGCAGAAAAATCCCGTAAAAAATATTTCTAACGCTTAAAAAATACCCGTTCATTCCCTCAACACCGCCTGCCTTGTCATATAGTTTGTGCATTATAAAATGAGAATTTTTGCTCCCTTTTCAAGCCGTCATTATGCCGCACGATCCATGGATAAAAAAAGGCAGCCTCAAGGACTGCCTTTTAATCATTCGCTATCAGGCCGTCTTAGGCAACGGCTTCTGCTTCCAGAAGCTCATCGTCATCCACATTCTGGTCCGGGCCGGAATCCAGCCCCTTGGCATCAACGTCCCGGTCGACAAGCTCGATGACGCCCATCGGGGCCGCATCGCCTGTCCGGAAACCGGCTTTCAGGACGCGTGTATATCCGCCGTCGCGATCCGCATACCGCTCGCTCAGGGTTGAGAATAATTTATCAACTGCGGACTTCTCCGACAGCTCGGCTAAAGCCTGACGTCGTGCATGAAGACCGCCGCGCTTGCCAAGCGTGATCAGCTTCTCGACAATCGGACGCAGCTCCTTTGCCTTGGGCAGGGTTGTCATGATCTGCTCATGCTTGATCAGAGATGCCGCCATATTGGCAAACATCGCTTTGCGATGAGAAGAGGTTCGGTTGAGCTTGCGCCCGGAATTACGATGCCGCATTTTTCTTACTCCACAGCGATTAGTGCCGTTTTAAAAAGGTTCTTCTAGCCGTTTGGCCATATCTTCAATATTTTCCGGTGGCCAGTTTGGGACTTCCATACCAAGATGCAGGCCCATCTGCGCCAGAACTTCCTTGATCTCATTCAGGCTCTTACGGCCAAAATTCGGTGTCCGCAGCATTTCCGCTTCAGTCTTCTGAATAAGATCGCCGATATAAACGATATTATCGTTTTTCAGGCAGTTCGCCGAGCGCACCGACAATTCAAGCTCATCCACCTTACGAAGAAGGTTTCTATTGAATTCGGGCTCATGGCTTTCTTCTTTGACGATAACTTCTTCGGGTTCGTCAAAATTCACAAACAACTGGAACTGTTCCTGTAAAATGCGGGCGGCGAACGCCACAGCATCCTCCGGCGTAACAGTGCCATTCGTCTCGACCTTTAGGGTCAGCTTGTCATAATCGAGAACCTGGCCTTCACGGGCGGCCTCAACCTTGTAGGTGACTTTCCGAACCGGGCTGTACAGGCTGTCAATCGGAATAAGGCCGATAGGCGCGTCTTCCGGATGATTGGCAACGCCGGGAACATATCCCTTACCGGTATCGACGTTCATCTCCATCGAGATGGTCGCGCCATCATCAAGGGTCATGAGGATCTGATCCGGATCCATGATCTCGATATCCGCACCGGTTTCAATCATGCTTGCGGTCACTTCACAGGGACCGGACGCCTTCAGAATCATCCGTTTCGGGCCGTCTGAATGGGCACGAAGCGCGAGTGTCTTCAAGTTCAGGACAATATCCGTTACATCCTCACGGACGCCCGAAATTGACGAGAATTCATGCAAAACATTATCGATTTGTATGGATGTAATTGCAGCACCCTGTAAACTCGACAGCAAAACACGACGTAGCGCATTTCCCAATGTCAAACCGAACCCTCTTTCCAAAGGTTCCGCAATTATCGTAGCTTCCCGATCGCCCTGGTCTCCCTGTTCAACAGAGAGATTAGCCTGGATCAGATCTTTCCAGTTTTGCTGAATCACGGCATTGACCTCATAGCTTTGCAGGCCCACCATGGACCTGCGAATATCTAAACAACGTAGTATGCAGGCCCAAAGCCTGCATACACAAAAGACGGCCCATTAAACGCGGCGGCGTTTTGGCGGACGGCATCCATTATGTGGAATTGGGGACACATCCCGAATGGACGTAATGTTGAATCCCACCGATTGCAACGCCCGAAGAGCCGATTCGCGTCCCGACCCCGGGCCCTTGACTTCAACTTCAAGCGTTTTCATGCCATGTTCCATCGCTTTGCGACCGGCATCTTCACCTGCAATCTGTGCAGCGAAAGGGGTCGATTTACGCGATCCCTTAAACCCTTGTGACCCTGCGGATGACCAAGCAATTGCGTTGCCCTGAGCATCCGTGATCATGATTTTAGTGTTATTAAAGGACGCGCTGACATGGGCGACGCCGGAAATAATGTTCTTGCGTTCGCGGCGACGAACGCGTGTTTTATCACGTGCCATATTATTTCTTCTTCCCAGCGATTGCTTTAGCCGGACCTTTTCGGGTGCGGGCATTGGTATGGGTACGCTGACCGCGAACCGGCAGTCCACGGCGATGACGCAAGCCGCGATAGCAGCCAAGGTCCATCAGGCGCTTGATGTTGATGGAGGTTTGACGGCGCAAATCACCTTCAACCGTATGGTCGCTATCGATGGTTTCGCGAATTTTCGCGACTTCGGAATCACTGAGCGCATTAACGCGCAGTTCGGGCGCCAGGCCGATAGCCTCGCAAATTTCCTTGGCCTTTGCCGGGCCAATTCCATGAATATAGGTTAGTGCAATCAACACCCGCTTATTTGTCGGGATATTTACACCAGCAATACGAGCCACGCTAGTTTCTCCTCATCACCAAAATCGGGTCGTCCTGACCCGTTTATCTCAAGCGCTTCTGGGAAGCGCGCGATTATATAATTTTGTATTCCCTAGTCAACACTTTAGATTGTCTGCAATTCAGCTTCTATCTGCCGTGTAACGTCGTCTATTCCGGTCATTCCGTCGACTTGCTTCAATATCCCCTTATTCCGGTAATAGGGTAGCAAGGGAGCCGTCTGTTCGTGGTAGGCCTTTAATCTTGAAATAACTGTTTCTGCAACATCGTCACTGCGGCGAACAAATTCCGTTCCCCCGCATTTATCGCAGACACCCTCGACTGCCGGTTTTAAAAAACTATCATGGTATCCAGCCCCGCAGTTCGCACAGGTATAACGACCTGTTATGCGTTCCACAAGGATATCATCGTCGGTTTTCATCTCAATAACGGCATTTAGGGCCAAACCCTTCGTCGCGAGCATCTCATCGAGAGATGCAGCCTGCGCTTCCGTCCGTGGAAATCCGTCGAGAATCACCCCGTTTTTCGTATCCGCCTCATTCAGGCGGTCAGAGATGATCGCCGTCATGATCTCATCGGAGACAAGCTCGCCCTTGTCCATAACCACTTTTGCCTTCAGGCCAACTTCGCTGCCTTCAGCAACGGCCGCGCGCAGCATGTCCCCGGTCGAGAGCTGAACCAGCCCGTGCTTCGCCTCCAACCGTTGTGCCTGGGTCCCCTTGCCCGCACCCGGAGGTCCTAGAAGGATAAGAATCATTTACGCCGGCCCCCCAGCTTTGATTTTTTGATAAGCCCCTCATACTGATGAGCGACCAGATGGCTTTGTATCTGGGCAACCGTATCCATGGTCACAGAAACAACAATTAACAGCGAGGTTCCGCCGAAATAAAAGGGCACCGCCCATTTCGCAACAAGAATTTCCGGCAAGATACAAACAAGAGACAGATAAGCTGCCCCCACAACCGTCAATCTCGTCAGAACATAATCGAGATATTCGGCAGTCCGCTTCCCAGGGCGGATCCCGGGCACAAAACCGCCATTCTTCTTCAGGTTATCCGCAGTGTCGTCCGGGTTAAAAACAACCGCCGTGTAGAAAAAACAGAAAAACACGATACCCGCGACATACAGCATCAGGTAGATCGGCTGTCCATGCCCGACCATAGCCGTCAGGGTATTCAGCCAATCGGGGCCTGACCCGGCGCTGAAGCTGGCAACGGTCGTCGGCATCAGCAGTAGCGATGAGGCAAAGATCGGCGGAATAACGCCCGCGGTATTAAGCTTCAACGGCAAATGCGAATTCTGTCCGCCATATGTCTTGTTGCCCCGTTGTCTTTTTGGGTACTGAATAAGAACCCGTCGCTGCGCGCGTTCCATAAACACGATAAACGCAATGACCGCGACAGCCATCACGAGCAGCACCAGGATAACAATTGATGACAGGGCCCCCGTACGGCCAAGCTCCAGCGTCCCGACAAGGGCGCCCGGAAGTGCCGCAACGATACCGGCAAAAATGATCAGCGAAATACCATTACCAACGCCGCGTGCGGTTATCTGCTCGCCCAGCCACATCAGGAAGACCGTGCCGCTGACGAGCGTTATCACCGTGATCATCCGGAATTCCATGCCGGGAGCAATCACTGCTGACTGACCACTCGACAAAGACATCCCTTCAAGCCCTGCCGCGATACCGTATCCCTGCAGGGCCGCAAGCAATACTGTGCCATATCGCGTATACTGGTTTATTTTTTTACGGCCAGCCTCGCCCTCTTTTTTCAATTGCGCCATTTGCGGCGATATTGAGGTCATCAACTGCATGATGATAGAGGCCGAGATATAGGGCATGATATTAAGTGCAAAAATGGTCATGCGCCGAAGCGCACCGCCCGCAAAAACATCAAACATTCCCAAAATGCCGCCGGAATTTTGCGAAAACACATCTGCCAGAACGGTCGGGTCAACGCCCGGTATCGGAATATAGGTACCGATCCGGTAAACGACCAATGCAAATAGCGTGAACCATAACCGCTTCTTGAGTTCCGTCGCCTTCGAGAAGGCACCGAAACTCATGCTAGAAGCCATTTGTTCTGCTGCAGACGCCATTTAATGATACTCCAGATCGAGCGGTTTCATTGTACCGCTCTCGTCGCTTCTATTATTCGCTCTTCGCTGCGCTGGCTGCCGGAAGGGTAACTTTTCCGCCCGCTTTTTCAACAGCCTCAATCGCAGATTTGGATGCGCCGGAGACTTCGAAAGAAACCTTTGCTTTCAATTCGCCTTTAGCAAGCAGCCTTACGCCATCAACAATTTTACCCACAACGCCCGCTTCCTGAAGCATAGCATTTGTGATTGTTTCTTTTGGATCCAACTTTCCAGCATCAATCGCCGCCTGAACCCGCCCCAGATTGGCAACCGCGAAATGCTTGCGGAAGATATTTTTGAAGCCCCGCTTCGGCAACCGACGATGGATCGCCATCTGGCCACCCTCAAACCCTTTGATGGCAACACCTGACCGGGATTTCTGGCCCTTCTGGCCCGCGCCCGAGGTTTTGCCTTTTCCAGAACCAATACCGCGCCCGACCCGCATCCGGTTTTTCGTAGCGCCCTGATTATCGGCAATTTCGTTTAAACGCATGTTCTTTATTCCTTGAATCAGACAGGCAAAGGCCTATTTGGCTTCTTCAACCTGTACCAAATGATTTACTTTGCGAATCATACCCCGTGTTGAGGGCGTATCCACAAGTTCGACCGTGCGGTGCATCTTGTTAAGACCCATGCCGACAAGGGTTGCCCGCTGGGTTTTATGCCGACCAATCGGACTGCCCGTCTGAGTGACCTTGATTGTCGTTTTAGCCATCGACCTTTTCCTTTACTGCATCGGCAGAACGGCGACCGATGATGTCAGAGACTTTTTTACCGCGTTTCGCCGCCACCATTCGAGGCGAACTCATAACCTTGAGCGCTTCAAAGGTTGCCTTCACCATGTTGTAAGGGTTCGAGGTCCCGATGGATTTGGTCACAACATCCTGGACACCCAGAGTCTCAAAAACCGCGCGCATCGGGCCACCGGCAATAATTCCGGTACCTGCCGGTGCTGACCGCAGGACAACCCGGCCTGCGCCGAAACGACCCTGAACGTCATGATGCAGCGTCCGTCCCTCACGCAGTGGAACACGCACCATATTGCGCTTGGCGGCTTCGGTCGCTTTACGAATGGCTTCCGGAACTTCCCGGGCTTTACCATGACCGTAGCCAACGCGGCCTTTCTGGTCCCCGGCAACAACAAGTGCCGCGAAGCCGAACCGTCGGCCACCTTTAACAACCTTGGCTACACGGTTAATGTAAACCAGCTTATCGACGAATTCCGAATCGCCTTTATCGTTTTGATCAGGTCTCAACATCGTCAATTCCCCTAGAAGGACAGACCGCCCTCACGAGCGGCATCGGCCAAGGCTTTGACCCGGCCATGAAATTTATATCCGCCGCGATCGAACGCGACTTCGGTAACGCCAGCTTTCAGAGCCCGCTCTGCAATCAGTTTCCCGATAGCAACCGCTGCTTCCTTGTTGCCGCCGGTTTTCAAGCTGCTTCTTATGTCCTTTTCAAGACTGGAAGCAGAGGCAAGCGTACGGCCAGCCGCATCGTCAATGACCTGAACATAAATCTGCTGCAGGGTACGATGTACAGACAGCCGCGGACGGCCTGAAGACACTTTTCGAAGCTGCGTCCGGGCGCGCCGCCGACGGCGTTCGAACAATTCTTTTGTATTTGCCATGGTCGGTTCCTACTTCTTCTTGCCTTCTTTGCGGAAGATGAATTCACCCGCATATTTGACACCCTTGCCCTTGTACGGTTCAGGTTTCCGGTATGACCGAATAACCGCCGCCACCTGGCCAACACGCTGTTTGTCCGCGCCGGAGATTTCAATCGTCGTTTGCGTCGGGCATTTGATTTCAATTCCATCCGGAATTGGAAAATCGACATCATGGCTGAACCCGAGGTTCAGTTTCAGAATTTTGCCCTGAACCGCGGCACGATAGCCAACGCCAACGATTTCAAGCTTCTTGGTAAACCCTTCCGAGACGCCTTCAACGAGGTTGCTCAGCAAGGTCCGCTGCATTCCCCACATCTGCCGGCCACGTGTGCTGGCTGTTCGTGGTTTTACCCAGATCTTGTCATCTTCGCGGGATACGACGACATCATCGACAAAGGTCATGCTCAAGACGCCCTTGTTGCCTTTGACGGTAATATCATGGTCCGCGAGTTGAACATCAACACCAGAAGGGATCGTGACCGGATGCTTTCCAATACGAGACATATTTCCTCCTAGTAGAGTTTACACAGCACTTCGCCGCCGACATTGGCATCGCGTGCCTCGCCGTCCGACAAAACGCCGTTAGGGGTGGATAGAATGGCAACGCCAAGCCCGTTGCGGATCGTCGGCAGGTCTTTTACGCTGGAATAAACCCGGCGACCTGGCTTCGAGACCCGGCTGACGAATTCAATGACGCCCTTGCCCTGATGGTATTTCAGCTCGATGGAAACTTCCGGCTTGCCTTTTTCAGGCTCCGAAACCTCAAATCCGCGAATATAGCCTTCACGTTTCAGCGCTTCCAATACGCTCAGGCGCAGCTTCGAGGACGGGCTCTTGACCGAACTTTTCATTGCCCGCTGTCCGTTTCGGATGCGGGTCAGCATATCGCCGATGGGATCACTAAGTGACATTTTCTATTCTCCCTACCAGCTCGATTTAACCATGCCCGGAATCATGCCATTTGACGCCATGTCGCGCAGGCCGATACGGGATAGTTTCAATTTACGATAAACGCCCCGCGGACGACCGGTCAGTTCACAACGATTGCGGACCCGGGTCGGGGATGAATTGCGCGGCAAGGATGCCAGTTTCAGGCGCGCCGCAAAGCGCTCTTCCTGAGGCAGATCTTCGTTCTTGCTGATGGACTTCAATTCCTCGCGCCTGTCGGCAAACTTGACGACAAGACGACGACGTTTCAGGTCCCTTTCAACAGCACTTTTTTTAGCCATTACACTTTAACTCCTAGGATCAATTAATCTTGAACGGCACGCTGAAACCAGACAGAAGCTCGCGGGCCTCTTCATCTGTTTTCGCAGTCGTACAGATCACGATATCCATTCCCCGAACATCCGTGACATCGTCATAGTGGATTTCCGGAAATACGATTTGCTCTTTCAGGCCCATGGCGTAATTGCCACGGCCGTCAAAGCTCTTGGGGGAAACCCCCCGAAAGTCCCGCACACGTGGCAGGGCAATATTTACAAGTCGGTCGAGAAACTCATACATCTGGCTCTTGCGCAATGTCACCTTCGCCCCGATCGGCATGCCTTCACGCAACTTGAAGGTCGCAATGGATTTCTTGGCAATGGTCACAACCGGTTTCTGCCCCGAAATCTTGGCAAGCTCAGTTTCAACCGATTTCACCTTCTTGGAATCAGCAACCGCCTCACCGCACCCGACGTTGATGACAATTTTTTCCAGTTTCGGAATTTGCATCTCGTTGGCGTAGGCGAATTTTTCCTGGAGCTTGGCACGGAGCTCTTCATTGTACAAAGTTTTAAGTCTTGGCGTTGTCATCGAAATACCCTTTAAATATCAATGACTTCACCGGAGCGCTTAGCAAAGCGAACCTTCCGGCCGTCATCGAGATGTTTATAGCCAATGCGGGTTGCCTTGCCATCCTTTGGATCCTGCAGGGCAATATTCGAAAGATCGATTGACGCTTCTTTCTCAATAATGCCACCTTGATCGGTCTGGCTTTGTTTCGTGTGACGTTTAACCATATTCACACCAGAAACAATCGCCCGACGTTTTTCACGAATGACGCGGACAACTTCACCGCTGCGGCCCTTGTCCTTGCCGGCCAGGACAACGACCTTGTCGCCCTTTTTTACTGCAAATTTATCAGCCATCACAGCACCTCCGGCGCCAAGGAAATAATTTTCATGTAGTTTCTGCCCCGAAGTTCACGGGTCACCGGACCAAAAATACGGGTTCCGACTGGCTCGCCCTGCTTGTTAATCAGCACGGCAGCGTTAGAATCGAAACGGATCGCTGTGCCATCAGCACGGCGGATCTCTTTCTTGGTGCGCACGATGACAGCCCGCTGGACATCACCTTTTTTGACACGGCCACGTGGAATGGCTTCCTTCACGGAGACAACAATAACATCTCCGACAGAAGCGGTTTTCCGTTTGGATCCGCCCAAAACTTTAATGCACTGCACCCGTCTCGCGCCGGAATTGTCGGCGACATCCAGGTTGGTTTGCATTTGAATCATAGTCGTTTACCTTCAGTTTGGTATAAACACACTTTAAGCGACGTCGTAAAGTACTTCCCAACGTTTCAGTTTTGAGATCGGGCTGCATTCTTGAATCCGAACGACATCGCCTTCCTTAAACTGGTTCTTCTCGTCATGGGCATGGTACTTTTTTGACTGGCCTATGTACTTCTTGTAGAGCCGGTGCATCACTTGACGCTCGACCTTGACAACAACAGTCTGACTGTTCTTGTCGCTGATAACTGTTCCTTGCAGGATACGCTTTGGCATCGTTCTATTCTCCTAAGACGCAGCGTTCGCCGACATCACCGTTTTAATACGGGCGATATCACGACGAACCTGGCGTTGACGCGCCGTGTTTTCCAATTGGCCACTGGCTTTCTGGAACCGCAAATTGAACTGCTCCTTCTTGAGCTGAAGTAGCTCAGACGTCAGCTCATCAGCAGTTTTGCCCAGTAATTCCTGTGCTTTCATGCCTAATTTCCTTCACCAAGACGAGTAACAAAACGGGTTTTGATCGGTAGCTTTGCAGCCCCTCTTTCGAAGGCCTCTTTCGCCAGTTCGATCGGAACACCGTCCAGTTCAAACATAATTTTTCCAGGCTGGATACGGACCATCCAGTATTCTGGCGACCCCTTACCCTTACCCATACGAACTTCAGTCGGCTTTTTCGACACGGGAACGTCCGGGAAGATCCGAATCCAGACCCGTCCAGCACGTTTGATATGACGAGTTACCGCGCGCCGAGTTGCCTCGATCTGCCGCGCCGTAATACGCCCAGGCTCAACAGCCTTCAGTCCATAGGCGCCGAAGTTCAGCGTTGTACCTGAAGTTGCGACACCCTTCAAGCGCCCTTTATGCGCTTTACGAAATTTTGTGCGCTTCGGTTGAAGCATGAGATCACCCCTTTACCTTAATTCCGACGTGCGCCGGGACGACCCGAAGGACGACCACCCGCCTGTTGCTTTTCCTGTAGCTTGTCCTGAGCCATTGGATCATGTTCCAGAATTTCACCTTTATAGATCCACACCTTGATCCCGATGATCCCGTATGTGGTCAAAGACGACGCCGTTCCATAATCGATATTCGCCCGCAACGTATGCAGCGGCACCCGGCCTTCACGATACCATTCCGTCCGCGCGATTTCTGCACCGCCCAAACGACCTGCACAGTTAATCCGGATCCCCTCGGCACCGAGCCGGAGAGCAGACTGGACCGCCCGTTTCATCGCCCGGCGATAGGAAACACGCCGCGCCAGCTGCTGACCAATATTTTCGGCAACCAGCTTGGCATCAATCTCGGGCTTGCGGATTTCCACAATATTCAAATGAACTTCTGACTTGGTCATCTTGGCAATAGCCGCACGCAGCTTCTCGATGTCTGCGCCTTTCTTGCCAATAATCACACCGGGACGCGCAGAATAGATTGTTACCCGTGCCTTCTTTGCCGGGCGTTCAATTACGATCTTGCTAATACCCGCCTGCTCCAGCTTCTTCTCGAGAAACGCGCGAATGCGAATATCCTCGTGTAGCAGAGTGGCGTAATCATTTTTTGCATACCAGCGGGAGTCCCATGTCCGGTTAATCCCGAGCCGCAGGCCGATTGGATTTACTTTTTGACCCATTACTTTTGCTCCTCGCGTTCACGAACGACAATCGTGATATTGCTAAACGGTTTCAGGATCGGGCTTGACCGTCCCCGCCCCCGTGGCCGCATACGCTTCATCACCAAGGATTTTCCAACATGTGCCTCAGCGATAAACAGCTGGTCAACATCCAGCTGATGATTGTTTTCCGCATTGGCGATGGCCGACTGCAGGACCTTCTTCACATCGCGGGCAATGGCTCGCTTGGAAAATGTCAGTTCCGTGAGCGCTGATTCTGCGGATTTACCGCGAATAAGGCCCGCCACAAGGTTCAATTTCTGCGGGCTGACGCGAATACGATTGCCGACAGCCTGCGCTTCCGTGTCCTTGAGTTGCCGTTCGAGAGACTGCTTACCCATAATTAGTTTCTCCGAGCCTTTTTATCAGCCATATGGCCATAATATGTCCGCGATGGAGAGAATTCCCCAAATTTATGGCCCACCATATCCTCATCTACCAACACCGGGACGAACTTCTGGCCGTTGTAGACACCAAAGGTAAGACCCACAAACTGAGGGAGAATCGTCGACCGGCGAGACCAGATCTTGATAATTTGTTTTCTGCCACTTTCGCGTGCGGTTTCTGCTTTTTTGAGCAGATATCCGTCAACAAAAGGACCTTTCCAAACAGAACGTGACATTTAGCGCTCCTATTTCTTCCGCTTGAGCGGACGGCGCCGCATAATCATTTTATCCGTGGACTTGTTAGAACGAGTCCGTTTGCCCTTTGTCGGGACACCCCATGGGGTGACCGGATGACGACCACCAGAGGTCCGGCCTTCACCACCACCATGCGGATGATCCACCGGGTTCATGGCAACACCACGTACCGACGGACGCCTGCCGAGCCAACGGGACCGGCCCGCTTTGGCAAGTTTGATGTTTTTCTGGTCCGGGTTCGAAACCGCCCCGACCGTCGCCATGCATTCCGAGGGAACAATCCGTTGCTCGCCGGAAGCCAGACGAAGCTGGGCATATCCCGAATCCTTACCGATCAACTGGACATATGTTCCGGCAGCGCGGGCCATCTGGCCGCCCTTGCCCGGCTTCATTTCCACATTGTGGACGATAGTACCGACCGGCATATTCTTCAACGGCATCGCGTTGCCGGGCTTAATATCGACATTCTTACCAGACACGACCTTGTCGCCGGCGGAAATCCGCTGGGGCGCAAGAATATAGGCAAGCTCGTCGTCCTCATACCGGATCAGCGCAATAAAGGCGGACCGGTTCGGGTCATATTCAAGCCGCTCGACGGTTGCAGACATATCAAACTTGTTCCGTTTGAAGTCAACAATGCGATAGCTCCGCTTATGTCCGCCACCGCGACGCCGCGCCGTGATCCGGCCATAGTTATTACGACCACCACTACCGGAAAGCCCCTCTGTCAGAGCCTTTACCGGCTTTCCTTTATGCAGGTCTGACCGATCAACCAGGATCAATCCGCGCTGCGAAGGTGTTGTCGGTTTATAATTCTTCAACGCCATTGTTTAAATCCCCGCCGTCACGTCGATGGCCTGGCCCTCTGCAAGGGTCACTACGGCCTTCTTGTAATCAGACCGCTTGCCAATATGGCCCCGAAAACGTTTTACCTTACCCTTGGTGCGGTTGGTATTAACGTTCGTGACCTTGACATCGAACAGCTTTTCAACTGCCTGCTTGATCTGAGGTTTCGTTGCATCCAGAGCGACACGGAATGTCACCTGGTTATATTCTGATCCCAATGTGGACTTTTCGGTTACAACCGGGCCCAATATGACATCATATAAATTTTCCTGGTTCATTTCAGTCGAGCCTCCAGGCTTTCAACAGCACTCTTCGTCAAGACAAGAACGTCACGACGAAGAATGTCATATACATTGGCACCGCTTGACGTCAGCAAATCCACTCTCGGCAGATTGCGGGCCGACAAGGCAAAATTCATGTCGAGTTCGGCACCGTCAACGATTAAGGTCGAATCCCAGCCCAACGCCTTGAATTTCCCGGCGATCAGCTTCGTCTTGACATCCTTGGCCTTCAACTCGTCGATGATGATCAACTTGCCTTCCGCTTGTTTGGTCGAAAGCGCTGTTTTCAGCGCCAGCTTGCGGACCTTCTTCGGCAGGTCATGGGCATGATCGCGAACGACCGGACCATGAGCAACACCACCACCGCGCTGATGCGGAGCGCGTTTCTGTCCCTGACGAGCCCGGCCGGTTCCCTTTTGCTTAAAAGGTTTCGCGCCTGTCCCGGAGACTTCCGCAACACCCTTAGTCTTATGGGTACCCGCACGGCGTGCCGCCAACTGGTATCTCACCATTCTTTGGAGCAGATCCGCACGCGGAGCCAGACCAAAAACCTCTTCAGAAAGCTCGATATCGCCGGCTTTCTTGTTTTCGAGGTTGATTACATTTACCTTCATTGCAGCCGTCCCTTATTCTTCAGTCGCTGTATCGGTTGCGGACACTTCTTCAACAGGCGTATCCGCAGCCGCGACGTCTTCAACCGGTGCAGGTGATCCTGCTGCCACGAATGCAGCTGGGAAAGGCGCGTTTTCGGGGCGCGCTCTCTTTACTGCATCGGCAATAAACACCCAGGAACCCTTCGAGCCCGGGACCGCGCCCCGGACCAAAACCAGACCGCGTTCCTTATCCGTCGAAACGATTCTAAGATTCTGCGTCGTCACCCGTACCGCGCCCATATGGCCGGCCATTTTCTTGCCCTTGAAAACCTTGCCCGGATCCTGACACTGACCGGTCGAACCATGCGCACGATGCGAAACGGAGACACCATGTGTCGCCCGCATGCCGCCAAAGTTATGACGCTTCATCGCCCCGGCAAAGCCTTTACCGATACTCGTGCCGGCGACATCAACAAACTGGTCAGCGACAAAATGATCGGCGGTCAGTTCCGAGCCGACATCCACAAAGCCGTCTTCCTGAATACGGAACTCAGCCAGCTTCATTTTCGGCTCAACCTCGGCTTTGGCAAAATGCCCACGCATTGCCCGCGTCACATTCTTCACCTTGGCTTTGCCAACGCCCAGCTGCATGGCATCGTAACCATGGGTTTCGGTTTTGCGATGGGCAACAACCTGACAGTTGTCAACGGCAAGGACCGTTACCGGTACATGCGTCCCATCTTCTATAAAAACCCGGGTCATACCCAGTTTTTTTGCGATCAATCCACTACGCATTTTGAATCACCCCAACAACTTGATGGACACGTCGACGCCAGCGGCGAGGTCCAGTTTCATGAGCGCGTCCACCGTTTGCGGTGTCGGTTCTACGATATCCAGTAGACGTTTATGAGTACGGATCTCGAATTGCTCCCGCGATTTCTTGTCAATATGCGGGCCACGAAGGACCGTATATTTGTCAATATGCGTCGGCAGCGGAATCGGACCACGAACCTGCGCACCTGTGCGCTTGGCTGTATTAACGATTTCGCCGGTAGACGCATCGAGCACACGATGATCATACGCTTTCAGGCGGATGCGGATATTTTGGTTTTCCATTACTCTGGTCACTCCAGAAGTGAAACAAAGCAGCCCCGAAGGGCTGCCAGAATTAAGCTTATTCGACTACAGTTGCAACGACGCCGGCACCGACGGTACGGCCGCCTTCGCGGATAGCAAAGCGCAGGCCTTCGTCCATGGCGATCGGTGCAATCAGCTCGACCTCCATCGTCACGTTATCGCCCGGCATCACCATCT
>NZ_JBDNHC010000090.1:0-24408 GCF_041689005.1 Sneathiella sp. | reverse complement strand
GTTGGTTTTTCCAAGGAAGGCTTGGCGTGAGAATATCTTTGCATAAACGGGATTTGGCATGACCATTCACTTTATGCGGTTTTGAATAGGGATACGATCGGGAGAATTTGAACCGCCGGTCTCACGCGTGGCCATAATCCCCGGATAGCAACGCCGGATCGACGCCAAGTTTATTGACGGCCACAAGCCATTTGGTATCGAGTTTCAGACCAAAGACAATTTCCGCATCGGGGTCGACGACCAGCCAGCCATTTTCCTGAATCTCCTGTTCAAGCTGACCGGGCCCCCATCCGGAATAGCCGAGGGCAAGAAAGCTGTTGCTGGGACCCGCACCGCCAGCAATAGTTTTAAGCATGTCCACGGTTGCCGTCAGCGCCATATCGTCACTGATAACCAGTGTCGTTTCATGGACCAGATCGGTGGAATGGATAACAAACCCGCGTTCCGTATCCACAGGGCCCCCAAAATGTATGCCAATGCGGGTTGGCTTTTCGGATTTCGAAATATCGAGTTGTTCCAGAAGATCATCAAAACTCAGGGCATCCAATGTTTTGTTCAGGAGGATACCCATGGCACCAGCGTCAGAATGGGCACATAAGAGGATCACTGCCTTTTTGAAGCGCGGGTCAAGCATCGTCGGCATTGCAACCAATAACTTGCCGTCCAGATAGCCCGCATGGCTTGTCTCTGTGTTCATAGTCTCAATTTAAACCTTTTGATGGGCAATCTCAGCAACTGAACTTTTGTTGATGTAATTGTGACATAAAACTTCTTAATAATACTTTATATAAGAGCGTGAAATTAGTTTGGAAGATGAAAGTTGATATTTGAATGAGAAATGGCGTCGCCGCAGGGGCTAGAATATTCCTGTTGGGATTGATTGGATCTATGTTCTTTGGAGGATTGGCCGCGGCGGCGTCTGGCTGGGCTGAAACAGAGCAGTCACGGCTCAGGCTTATATCGGAATTTGACGGCGTGAAGGGGCAGAGCTCCCTGTTGATAGGGCTTCAGGTTCAACTGGCGCCAGGATGGAAAATATACTGGCGCAGTCCGGGCGACGCCGGAATACCGCCACAGTTTGATTGGACAGGGTCAAAGAATCTCAAACAGGCGCGGATTTTTTGGCCGTTACCTGAAATGTTTCATAGCTATGGATTCTCCACTTGGGGGTATCACGATGAAGTGGTATTTCCGATAAAAGTCACGTTAGAGGATTTGGCTGAACCGCTGGAACTGAAACTGCATTTATTTTATGGCATATGCCAGGAAGTCTGTATTCCCTATCAACATGATTTTGCGTTGACTCTGGGCGCAGGCACGGGGTCTGTGTCAGCCGACGCGACCGTGATAAGCGAATTCATGAAACAGGTGCCACCCGCAATTGGGTCTCCCATGTCTGCAATATCGCAGATTGATGCCGAAATTTTGACAGGGGACAAGGTGCAAATAACGGCGGCTTCGGACAGGGGTTTTAAGAACCCGAATATAATTGTGGAAGGAAAAGCAGGGACCGTTTATTCCCTTCTGTCTTTTAAATTATCGAACGATGGAAAAACAGCGGCGTTTGCTGTTAAGGCGGAAATCCCCGATAGTGAAGTACTGAAAGGTCAGGAAATCACGATCACGGTATTTGATAAGGATTTAGCGGCGGAAGAAACTCAGACCCTGCGATAGCAAAAAAGCGCCTTAAATACACAGAAAACTTTTTATTTTTCTGACCGTCATTATGTTATGTCTACTGGATAATACCACGCACTAATCAATGATAGGAAAAAGAGATGACAATAAAAGTTGGTGACAAGCTTCCAAATGTCGATTTGATGATGATGACCGATAAAGGTCCGACGAAAATTTCGGCGTCCAAATTATTCGGGAACAAGAAAGTGGCATTATTTGCTGTCCCTGGTGCCTATACACCGACTTGCTCGGCCAAACATCTGCCGGGGTTCGTGAGTAATTCCAAGAGCTTTGCAGACAAAGGCGTGGACGAAATTGTCTGTCTTTCCGTCAACGATCCCTTTGTAATGGCTGCTTGGGGAAAAGACGGCGGCGCCGGCGATATCAAGATGGTTGCCGATCCGGATGCAGCGTTTACGAAAGCAATGAACGTCGAATTTGACGCGTCCGGTGCGGGACTTGGCGTTCGCTCCCGCCGTTATTCCATGCTGGTGGACGATGGCGTCGTGACAAAGCTTAATCTTGAAGAAAGCGGCGGTTTTGAAGTTTCAGACGCTGAAACTCTTCTCGACCAGATTTAGGCCTGACCGCACGGGGAAAGTTATTGCTTTCCCCGTCATTCGTCGATGACTTCTAGGTCTTGAATTCTACCATCCCGGCATTAGCAAGCTCATCGGCTTTTTCATTCCCGGGATTCCCGGAATGTCCTTTTACCCATTTCCAGGTAATCTGGTGACGGGTGATCGCCTCATCCAGTTCCCGCCAAAGATCCTGATTTTTTACTGGCTTTCGTGCCGCGGTTTTCCATCCGTTCCGCTTCCATCCGGTAAGCCATTTCGTAATCCCGTCGCGCACATAGGTGCTATCGGTATGAAGCTCAATCTTCCCGTCTTTCTTCAGCGAATTGATGGCTTTTATGGCCGCCGTCAGCTCCATTCGGTTATTGGTGGTCAGGGTTTCGCCGCCGGAAATTTCCTTGGTCATGCCTTTATATTCCAGCACCGCACCCCAGCCTCCGGGCCCTGGATTGCCTGAGCAGGCGCCGTCGGTGTGTATGACAACCACATTTTCGTCCACAATAATTTCCTTGAGTTCAGATAACCAGATTATAGGCCCGGTGATTGCGCCGGGGCCTCTTCGCCTGCCTATTAGCATGATTGGTGGATGACAGCAATTTCGTAAAATGTAGCAGTCTTAATAAAAAATTAGCCCCTGGTGGGCAAATTTGGTCGGTATAACAACTCCATTAAGCGAGTGTGAGAACAGGTGACACTGATGCAAAAGAAGCTTTTTTCGGCGGAAATCAGACAGTTTTCCCAGGGCGGTCTGATGGAAATGCCAAATGGCGGCTTCTCCACCTCGCAATTTGATGAGATTATGGAGGCCCTCCGTTCCCTGCAGGGCAACGTTCAGCCCATCATAGCGCAGGATCCCGGTCCCGACCGTGCCACCGACAAGGGCTTTGAACTTGGCCAGTTAAAGCAGGAACTTCAACAACTCTCAGACGTTATTCTGGAAACACGCCGTGAGATCGCGTCTTTACAATCCCCGAGCGCGGGCCAGAAGCTTAATTCCATGACAGACCAGCTTGACGAGGTGGTCAAGGATACAGAAAATGCAACAAATTCCATTCTTGAAGCTGTTGAAATTATTGCAGATAAGAACGAAAGTCTGGAGTTGAACGCCAGCAGCCCGGAAGAGACGGAATGTACCGAGGCAATCAGTCGTTCCGTTATGAAAATCTATGAAGCCTGTAATTTTCAGGACGTAACAGGCCAGCGTATTTCAAAAGTAGTCTCAACCCTTACCTTCATCGATGAGCGTATCGCCAGCATGATTGATATTCTGGGCGGTAAAGATGAGCTTGTTGGACTGCAAACTGTCGAGCAGAAAACTCGGTTTGATGGGGAAGTGGAGTTGAACGGCCCTCAAGCAGAATACCAGAAAATCTCGCAGGATGAAATTGATTCCCTGTTTGACTGATCCTAGTCAAGCCCATAGGAGGCCACTGTTTTGACGGCCTGATGAAACTGAAGTTTCCTGAAATACTCTAGCGGGTCTTTCGGCTTGACCAGCGCTCCCTCGATCTGGTTCAGCCAGTCATAAAGACGTGTCAGGAGAAACCGGATCGCTGCCCCGCGGCACAGCAGAGGCAGGAAGTTCAACTCCTCTTCTGAAATATCCCGAATGCCCCGATATCCGATCAGCAGCTTTCGCGCCTTTGTTATATTGAAACTATCGTCACTTTCAAAACACCAGGCATTGAGGCAAATCGCCACGTCATAGGCAAAAAAATCATTACAGGCAAAATAATAGTCGATGACTCCGCTTACCTGGTCATTGAGGAAGAAAATATTGTCAGGAAACAAATCCGCGTGAATGACACCGCTCGGCAGTTTTTTTGGCCAATGGCTTTCAAGATAGGAAATCTCGCTTTCGATTTCTGAAAACACTTCAGGATGAAGCTCTCCGTGATGACTGGCAGCACAACTTTCGAATAAGGATCGCCAGCTTGACAGGGACAGCGTGTTTGCCCGCGTAAGGTCGAAGCCATTGCTGCCGATAGTATGAAGTTGAGCGAGTGTTTCGCCTAGCAGTGCACAATGCTGGGGGTAAACGCGTTTAACCGACCGACCGTCGAGAAACTCGATTATGGCTGCTGGCCGTCCAGCGACTTCCTTCAGGGTTTCACCGTCTGCCGCAGTAATTGGTGTCGGTGAAATGAATCCATGCGTGGCCAAATGCTCCATCAACCCCAGAAAAAAAGGCAAATCGGGTTTGCTGACTCGTTTCTCATATAACGTGAGAATATAATAGCCGGCATCCGTATGGAGCAGAAAATTGGAATTTTCCACGCCCTCGGCAATACCCTTGCAGGACAGGGCCTGCCCAAGATCATATTGATCCAGCAGGGCATCAAGCTCTTCGTCTGAAATTTCAGTATAAACGGCCATTTAGATACTCATACGGGGTGGCGCTAGATGGGGCAATATCAAAAATAGGAGACAGGGCGGTTTATGCCTCCAGCACACGGGGCATTTTGAACACCACCTGTTCTTCGTTGGTGACAATTTCCTCAAGGCTGACATCGAATCGTTTTGAGAACGCGGCGACAACTTCTTCGACGAGTGTTTCCGGGGCAGAGGCGCCCGCGGTGATGCCGATTGTCCGGCAAGCATTAAGCATCTCCCAGGGTATATCGGTCGCTCTTTGGACAAGGGCGACGGTGTCGCAACCGGCTTTCTGCCCGACTTCGACGAGCCGCATAGAGTTGGAGGAATTAGGAGCCCCGATCACCAGCAGGCCATCGCATCGTTGCGCTAATGCTTTTACCGCTGTCTGGCGGTTGGTGGTGGCGTAGCAAATATCCTCTTTCTTGGGAGTTTGTATTGTGGGGAAACGCGCCTGTAAAACGGCAACGATTTCTTTCGTTTCATCTACGGATAACGTCGTCTGGGTCAAGTAGGCGAGTTCCTTATCCGCCTGTTTTGGCGCGAACTCCTTGGCTTCGGCAACTGTTTCCACAAGCGTTATCTGCCCTTCGTCGAGCTGCCCCATGGTGCCGATGACTTCCGGATGCCCGCGATGTCCAATCAGGATAATTTCAAGACCATCCTTCTGATGGCGTTCGGCTTCCCGGTGAACTTTGCTGACCAAAGGACAGGTCGCGTCAATATAAAACATATTTCGCTTTTCAGCTTCCTCTGGAACGGATTTGGCGACGCCATGGGCTGAAAAAATAACCGGCACATCCGTGGGAATATCAGCGAGCTCGTCCACAAATACTGCACCTTTTTTCTCCAGGTTTTCGACAACGTAGCGATTATGAACAATTTCATGCCGGACATAGACAGGGGACCCATATTTCTCCAGCGCCCGTTCGACAATCTGTATCGCCCGGTCGACGCCCGCACAAAACCCGCGCGGGGCGGCCAAAAGCAACGTCCGCTTTTCCTTGTCCATTTTTATCCTCTGATTGTCTGGTCACATAAGAATAGCCAGCAACTCGGTAATATTATCATAGCTCGCTTGCTAATTCGCCCCGTCCACCTTAAATTTGCCGGACTAATACAATAGTTTGCAGACTAATGCCAGATTGGGACGAAGTAAAATCTTATGATAGCTGCGAAAATTGCGCAAAAATCTCCGTATGAAATCGAGGTGGAGGAAGGGAAAAGATATTTCTGGTGTGCTTGTGGCCACAGCAGTAAACAGCCCTTCTGCGACGGATCCCATAGTTCGACCGAATTCAAGCCGGTGGTTTATCGCGCGACCGAAACAAAAAAGCTCTATTTTCTGCGGCTGCAAACAATCCGGAGCCGTCCCACTCTGTGACGGCACTCATAGTAAAATATAGAACCAAACTTGTAAGGTAAATATGGTGTCGCCAGTCTTTTTCAGCAGCAAAATCAGATATTCGGCGTTATTGTCCGCTGCCCTGCTGCTATCATCCTGCAGCGGGTCAGTGGATACGGGTGGTATTTTCAGCATGTTCGGTGCCAAGGAGCCGCTTGCGCCCTGTCCTCAGGTTGAGGTGTTGCCCGGAGCCGAGGCGATTACGATATTCCGCGAGGGCAAGGGACGCGACCTGGTTGATGTCAGGTTTGAAGGGCTTCTGACGCCCGTCAGCGGGGAATGCCAGTATGTTGACGATGACGCCGCAGTCGAAGTCAGCCTGTTATTACGGATCGATGCGACGAAGGGGCCGGCGGCCGACAGTCAGAGCGAAGAATTCCCTTTCTTTATCGCGATTGCTAAAAAGTCGGGAAAGATTATTGCAAAAAGGATATTCTCCAGCCCGATTGAAATACCGGAAGGCCGCCGCCGCGCCGCCGTCCAGGAAGAGATGGAGCAGAGAATACCTTTGAGCGGCACGACAGGGGGTGATTACGTTATCATCACCGGGTTTCAACTGACGAAGGAACAAATGGAACTTTCAATGCAACCTTCCTCGAAATAAATTTTCTGGCGACTTACCTGTTTGACTAATTGGATTTGATCTCTATTATCTCGACCACATACAGATGATCCCAGCGGGAGAGATGGTGTTCTACAAACCATCGCCGAAGGAGCAACCACCCCGGAAACTCTCAGGCAACCGGACCGCAGGGGGATGAAACTCTGGAAAGCAAATCACGAAAGTGGTTTCACCGAAGGGGTAAGCGATCGGCGTCAGAGTTTCTGCATCGTTGATTTTGCCAAATCTCTCAGGTTATAGGACAGAGGGGGTTGTTTCCGGCGCATGACGCTCCGGGGCAACGCAACCTTTGACCGGAGCTGAGTTGAAATATGGGCGATACTTCTTTCGTAAAACAGACTGTCCTGCATGACTTACATGTTGAACTTGGCGCAAAAATGGTGCCTTTCGCAGGTTATGACATGCCCGTCCAGTATCCGGCTGGTATTCTCAAAGAGCATTTGCATACCCGCACAGCAGCAGGACTTTTCGATGTCTCCCATATGGGGCAGCTGGTAATTTCGGGCGATGATCGGGCAGCCGCGATAGAGACCCTCATTCCGGGCGATATTCAGGCGCTTGACGTCGGCGAAATGCGCTATAGCTTCCTAACCAATACCGCAGGCGGAATTCTTGACGACCTTATCGTGACCCGCCGCGAAGATGACTTGTTTGTTGTCGTGAATGCCGCCTGCAAGGATCAGGACATCAAGATTTTGACGGATGGACTGGCTGGTAAGGCAACGGTCACCGAACTTAAAAACCGGGCTTTGGTGGCATTGCAGGGCCCCAAGGCAGCGGCGGTTCTTGCGCGATTTGCCCCCGAAGTCGCCAAGATGTCCTTTATGACCTATCGGCAGGTTGAAATCGATGGCGTCACCTGTTTCGTCACCCGATCAGGATATACCGGTGAGGACGGGTTTGAGATTTCAATTCCGAATTCTCATGCAGTGAATTTTTGTCGGAAGTTGCTGGCGGGCGATGTTGTATCGCCGGTTGGTCTCGGAGCCCGCGACTCTCTCCGGCTTGAAGCAGGGCTCTGTCTTTATGGCCACGATCTCACCGAAGAAACGACGCCGGTTGCCGCGGGCTTGACCTGGGCGATCAGTAAACGCCGGCGGGAAGAGGGTGGATTTCCAGGGGCGGAGATTATCAAAAATGAAATTGCCAACAAACCGGCAATGAAACGCGTTGGGATATTACCTGAAGGTCGCGCGCCTGCCCGCGAACATACGGAAATTGCCGACGGCGCGGACACTGTAATCGGAGAGGTGACGAGCGGTGGTTTTTCACCGTCGATGGAGACGCCCATAGCAATGGGATATGTCCCGCTTGAATTTGCGGCGGCAGGTACAGAAATTAATCTGCTGGTCAGAGGTAAATCACGTCCTGCCAAGGTTGTGAAAATGCCTTTTGTCGAGCAACGTTACTATCGAGGCTAAATATTCTGGAGTAGGGAATGACTATAAAATTTACGAAAGATCATGAGTGGGTATTGCTTGAAGGCGATGTGGCGACAATTGGCATCAGTGATTATGCCCAGGACCAATTAGGGGACGTCGTGTTCGTCGAAGTGCCGGAAGTCGGGGCTGATTTGTCGAAAGGTGACGAAATTGCAGTGGTCGAAAGTGTGAAGGCGGCGTCTGAAGTTTACACACCGGTCAGCGGTGAAGTGATCGAGATAAACAATGACCTTGAGGAAACACCGACCCTCGTCAATGAAGACCCACTGGGGGGTGGCTGGTTTGCCAGGATAAAGATCACCGATTCCACTGAGCTGGCTGATCTGCTGGATGAAGAGGGGTATAAAGCCTTTGTTGAAGGGCTGGATTAATGAGATATATGCCTCACACCGCCGGTGAACGAGCGGAGATGCTGGGGAAAATCGGCGTTGGGTCTATTGATGACTTGTTCGCTGATATTCCTAAAGAAGCCCGTCTTGACGACTTGCTGAAACTGCCCCTGCACGCGAGCGAGATGGAGGTCGAGAAGAACTTCCGTACGCTCGCCTCTAAAAATCTATCTCCTTATTCAACTCCATGCTTCCTCGGAGCAGGGGCTTACCAGCATCATATTCCGTCGGTGGCGGATCATATTATTCAGCGTTCCGAATTCCTGACGGCCTACACGCCCTACCAGCCGGAGATAAGTCAGGGAACCTTGCAGGCATTGTTTGAATTTCAAACGCAAGTCGCCCTCATCACGGGGATGGAAGTTGCTAACGCGTCCATGTACGACGGGGCAACGTCTTGTGCAGAGTCTATTTTGATGGCCTGTCGGGTGACGCGCCGCAAGAAAGCAATTTTGTCTGGGAACCTTCATCCGCATTATCGCGAAACGGCTCGTACAGCATTGCAATTCACGGAATTTAGTGCCAGCGAACTGCCGCCCGTGGTAGAGGGAGCAGAGGCGTTCGATGAGTATATTAGCGAGGAAATTGCTTGCGTGGTGGTTCAGAATCCCGATTTTTTTGGCCGGTTGCAGGACCTGACATCGCTCGCGGAAAAATGCCATGCTGTTGGCGCACTCTTGGTTGTTGTGGTCAATGAAGTCGTGTCCCTTGGTGCGGTCATGTCTCCTGGCGAAATGGGTGCGGACATCGTGGCAGGGGAAGGTCAATCTATCGGTGTCCCGCTTTCCTTCGGCGGACCCTATGTGGGGCTGCTTGCCACACGGCAGAAATTTGTTCGGCAGATGCCGGGCCGGCTTTGCGGGCAGACTGTGGATCAAGACGGGCAGCGCGGTTTCGTCCTCACTCTGTCGACGCGGGAACAGCATATCCGGCGGGAAAAGGCGACCAGCAACATCTGCACGAACGCGGGTCTTTGTTCGCTCGCCTTCACCATACATATGAGCCTGCTGGGGGAGGTGGGTTTTACCAAGCTGGCGAAATTGAATCATGGTGAAGCGGTTTCGGCCGCTGAGGCACTGGAAGAAATTGAGGGCGTGGAGGTTGTCAACGCCAGCTTTTTTAATGAATTCACGCTTCGCCTGCCCAAAAATGCCGCTGATGTGGTCGAAAAGCTGGCGGCGAAAGGGGTGCTGGGGGGCGTTCCCGTCTCACGATTGATACCGGATCAGCCGGAGTTGGAAAATCTGCTGCTGGTGGCGGTCACGGAAACCTGCTCTACCGCGGACCTAGAAAAACTAGTCTCGTCATTGAAAGAGGTGCTTTGATGCTGAATAAACAAGGTCGCCCGACTCAACCGAGCAGTCCTAATGCTGGGAATTCCGATATGGAGTTCGAAACTTATACTGGCAACAAGGCGCTTGAGCTTGAAACCCCCCTGATATTTGAGCAGGGCGTTGCGGGCCGCATTGGCGTTGACATGGCAGAGCCTAAAGCTGTGAAAAGCCGCCTTGGCGGAATTGAACGAAAAGACTCTATTGGCTTGCCGGATATGTCGGAGCCACAAGTATTGCGCCATTTCGTCCGTTTAAGCCGTCAAAATTATTCTATTGATTCAGGATTTTATCCACTCGGGTCCTGCACAATGAAACATAATCCGCGGATCAACGAAAAAGTTGCCCGTCTGGCCGGACTTGGCGACTTACACCCCCTGCAACCAGTAAGCACTGTTCAGGGCGCTTTGGAACTGATTGATAGTTTGGCCCACTGGTTGAAAACTATCACTGGTATGCCTGCTGTGGCCATGTCCCCTGCCGCAGGTGCCCATGGGGAACTTTGCGGTGTCATGGCTATTCGCGCGGCGCATGAAGCCAAGGGACAGGCGCGGGTCCGAATTCTGGTTCCTGAATCCGCCCACGGAACAAACCCGGCCACGGCCGCGCTCTGTGGCTATAAAGTCGAGGCGGTCCCGGCCAGCAAAAACGGGCGCATGGACCTCGATGCCTTTGCCAAAAAACTGGGGCCGGATGTTGCCGGGGTCATGCTGACAAACCCGAACACCTGTGGTCTTTTTGAAAATGACATCAAGAAAATCGCCGATATGATTCATGAGATCGGTGGCTACTTTTATTGCGATGGCGCCAATCTTAACGCCATTCTCGGCCGGGTTCGCCCGGGCGACCTCGGTGTAGACGCCATGCATATCAATCTGCATAAGACCTTCTCTACCCCGCATGGCGGCGGCGGCCCCGGCTCAGGCCCTGTCGTGTTGTCCGAGGCTCTAGCGCCCTATGCGCCGGTTCCTATCGTTACGCATGGTGTAGACGGATATGATCTTACGGAACATGTGACGGGCGATACCGCCCGAAGTTTTGGACGCATGAAAGCGTTCCACGGCCAGATGGGAATGTTCATTCGCGCCCTTGCCTATATGCAGAGCCATGGCGCGGACGGATTGCGCCAGATTGCCGAAGATGCGGTGCTGAATGCAAATTACATTCGCGTGGGTCTTCAGGATCAGCTGCATTCTCCCTTCAAGGGCGTTTGCATGCATGAAGCCCTTTTTGATGACGGCAGTCTGAAAGGAACCGGTGTTACAACGCTGGACCTTGCTAAGGCGATGATTGATGAAGGCTTTCATCCGATGACTATGTATTTCCCGCTCGTTGTCCATGGCGCAATGCTGATTGAACCAACCGAAAGCGAATCGCGCCAGACCCTTGATCAGTTTATCGGGACGATGAAGCATTTGTTGGCCAAGGCCCATGCGAACGAGGAAGACTATTTCCACGGGGCCCCTTATTTTGCACCGAGAAGACGTCTGGACGAAACAGGTGCGGCTCGAAACCCGGTCCTGCGTTGGTCACCCCCCGCCGCGGATACTTCCGACGTAGACGTTACATTTTCTGCAGCTTCCTAGCCTCCCTGGAAATGCTGCAACTTTGAGCCCCGCCTGGTTTGGCGGGGCTTCTTTATGAAAATGGCGGATGGACAAAGGATAAAAAAAGCCCCTGCAGACTATGCAGAGGCATTTTTATTGCGTCGTAAAACGTTAGTTGAGTTGTTGCGCCAGATCTTTGATGGATTGATCAATCAATCCATCTGACTGGGAGCCCTTTAATCCATCCTCCATCAGCTTGGCAGCAGCGGCGATGGCCACATCGACAGCAACCCCTTGCACTTCTGCTACGGCTTTCTCCTCTGCCTGCCGAATTTTTTCTTCGGCAAGTTCCTGCCGCCGGGCGAGCGAGGCTTCCAGTTCAGCTATACTGTCCTTACGAAGAATCTTAGCATCTTCCTTGGCTCTCGCAACGATATCATCGGCGGATTGCAGGGCATCATGCTGACGACGCTGGAAATCCGCGAATAGCATTTGTGCATCCTCGCGAAGTTTCTTCGCTTCATCCAGCTCGTCGCGGATTTTATCAGCGCGGGCGTCCAACTGCTTGGCGACAAGCGGTGGGACCTTAAGATAGACAACGAGACCTAAAAAGCCAATAAAAGCGATGCCAACCCAAAAAGCGGGATCATGAAACATCAGGCACCTCCCTTTATGCTGGCATTAACAGCCGCATTAACATCCTTGTCCGATACATCAAGCGATACCAGTTTTGCTACCGTTGACTTCGCGGCATCAGCGGCGATCTCGCGCACATGCTCAAGTGCTGTTTCTTTCGCCTTGTTGATGTCCGCTTCTGCTGCCTTCGATTTCTGGGCAAGGGTAGCATCAAGCTCAGCTTTACTTGCATCCTGCTCCTTTGCCATCACCGACTTTAGTTCCGAGACGATGCCATGGGCTTTGGCGCGAGCGCTGGTGAGGGCGGCTTCATACTCCGCCTTTGCGTTGAGGGCATCATCATTCAACCGCTCTGCTTCTTCCAGATCCGATGAAATGCGGTTCTGGCGACCTTCCAGGACATCAGATATCCGCGGTATTGCCACCCGCGCCATCAAGAAATAAAGGATGACGAAAGAGATCGCGAGCCACACAAGCTGTGGCGGGAAATCTGCAATATTCAGTTGCGGCATGACATATCCCCTGTCCTAACTGTTCAGTATTTTCTCAGCGAGAAAAAGTGATTAACCGAACAGGATCAGGAATGCGATAACCAGGGCAAACAAGGCAACCGCTTCCGTCAGCGCAAAGCCGAGCAGAACGTTACCAAACACTTTCGGGGCTGCTGCCGGATTACGTAATGATCCGGATACGAATGCACCAAAAATGTTACCAATACCTACGCCCACACCTGCAAGCGCAATCGTCGCAAGGCCGGCACCAATCATCTTTGCGGCTTCTAATTCCATAATATTCTTCCTTCTAAATCAAGAACAACTCAAATGTTGAGGACAAGCTAGTACTCAATGATGCAGATGAAGCGCATCATTGAGATAGAGGCATGACAAAATGGCAAACACATACGCCTGTAGGACGGCGACAAGGAATTCCAGTCCTGTCAGGACAACGATAAACCCGAGCGGCAACCAGCCAAGATAAAGCCCAAGGCTGACAACAAAACCGCCAAAAACTTTCAACAGTGTATGCCCGGCGAGCATATTTGCGAAAAGCCGAACGGACAAACTGATTGGCCGGACGAAATAGGAAATAATCTCGATCGGCACAAGAAAGACTAATAAATAAAACGGTACGCCGCTCGGCACAAAAAACGTCAGAAATTTAAAACCATGCTTGAAAATGCCGATCAAGGTGACGCCAACAAACACAACAAGTGCCATAGCGAAGGTAACGATGATCTGGCTTGTCACGGTAAAGGTATAGGGGACCAGTCCAAGCAGGTTACAAAACAGGACGAACATGAAAAGAGTGAAGATGAAGGGGAAGTATCTCCGTCCTTCAGAACCGACGTTGTCTTTGACCATGTTGGCTATAAACTCGTAACTGAGTTCAGCCAAAGACTGCATCCGGCCCGGCACCATTGCCCGGGAGCGCATGCCTAACGTCAAAAACAGGGTAATTGCGGCGATTGCAACCACCATAAACAGGGAAGCGTTCGTAAAAGAGACGTCAAGGCCACCGATATCCATCGGAATCAGCCTTTTTATCTCAAATTGCGCAAGAGGGCTATGTTCTGCCGCCACGATGCTATTCCCGCTTTTACTGTTTCAACTTTATCCATGACACCCACCTAATGTGGGATTGCCTATTTCACACCATTGTCCGCATTCATGCGTCTCGCGACCTTAATGACGTTGTATAGACCAACGCCCGCGCCGACAATCAAAAATACCAACATCAACCAAGGCTTCGTGTCCAACCACTTGTCGAGCAGCCAGCCAAACCCGCCGCAAACCAGCAAAGCGGCAACCATCTCGACCGATAATCGCCAGGCCCTGCCAGGGGCGCTGGATTGCTCCACCTTTAAGTCACTGCGTTTCCAGGAAGCCTCTTCCTGTCGTTGCTGTGCCTTTGCAAGCCGAGCCCGAAATTCCTCTTTCGAAGGAGGTTCAGGTTCCGTCATTCCCATTCTCCCGGAAGAAAGGCATAGCAGCCTCAATCCACCCTACAGAAAGCGCGGGAAACATACGGTCTGCCCCCCAGAGTGTCAAGACCCAACAAACCGCTTTTTCGCTGCAAAATAAATTGTTGGTTTCGGGGGTGGTTTTGCAAGCGTATTTCCGGCTCAAGCGGCGCTTTCCGTAATCAGTTTGGCTTTTTCCAGATCAA
The DNA here is from genome assembly GCF_041689005.1 of Sneathiella sp. Classification (GTDB taxonomy): domain Bacteria; phylum Pseudomonadota; class Alphaproteobacteria; order Sneathiellales; family Sneathiellaceae; genus Sneathiella. The sequence continues at coordinate 10,242 of NZ_JBDNHC010000090.1, read as the reverse complement.
CCGAGACCAGTTGCGAAATTCCGCGTTCTGCCATGGTAACACCGAACAGGCGATCCATGCGGGCCATGGTAATAGGGTGGTGGGTTACCACCAGAAACCGCGTGTCTGAGTCGCGGGCGATGGCATCCAGAAGATGGCATAATCGCTCCACATTGACATCATCCAGTGGGGCATCGACCTCATCCAGAACGCAAATTGGCGCTGGATTGGTCAGGAAGACCGCAAACAACAGGGCAACTGCGGTCAATGCCTGTTCGCCGCCCGACAGTAGTGACATTAACTGCAATTTCTTGCCGGGGGGGGAGGCCATGATCTCCAGTCCGGCAGAAAGCGGGTCATCAGATTCGGTGAGCGCCAAATGAGCCTGACCACCGCCAAAAACCTGTCTGAACAGTTTCTGGAAATGTTGATCAACATGGGTAAAGGCGGCAAGAAGACGCTGTCGTCCTTCCTTGTTCAGGCCGGATATCCCTTGCCGCAGCCGTGCAATTGCCGCCTCAAGGTCCTGCCGTTCTGTCGTCAGGGTTGTGAGTTGTTCCTCAACCTCATTCGCTTCAATCTCGGCCCGTAAATTTACAGGGCCCATACCGTCCCGCTCTCTTTTGAGCCGTTCAAGCTTGCGCTCACTTTCCTCAGCGACGGGAATAGCCTCGTTTTCCTGAATATCTCCGGCGGTACGGATTTGATCGGGGGTGCATTTCAGTTTTTCTCGGATTTGATCACACAAGCCGGTGAGAACCTGCGCTGTATGTTCCGTATCGGATTGATGCCGTACCCGGTCTTCCCGGCATATGATCAGGGCTTCCTGACATTTACGCAGGGCCGCATCGCACTCGGTGAGCACTGATTCGGCTTCGGCGAGCTTATCCTGCAGGTTGCTGCGGGCACCTTCCGCGCGGGCAATTTCATCCATGAGGTTATTACGGGTCGCTGCGATTTTTTCCGGTTTTCCCTCGAGTTCCTGAAGCTCCTCATCGGTATTCTTGAATCTCATTTCAAGTTGAACGAAGTGAGCCGCCATATTTTTATTACGTTCAATCCAGCCGGCGACCTCCTGATCTATGGCGATGAAGCGATCACGGCAAAGCGCAGCGTCGCGTTGCTTCTGGTCTGATTCGCCTCGCAACACAGCAAGCTCTTCACGTTTTTTATTTAATTCCGCCCGCATGGCGTCCAGTTCGGAGCGGCTATGGGCATTGTCCGGGAGACGATCAAGGCTAGCTTTCTTGTCCTGCAATTCGGTTTGTAAGGTGGATATTTCGGTCTGTAGTTCTCGCAGGGAGTCTGTTAATGAGGTAAGACGGGACTGCTGAGCTGCGGATTTACGAATTTCTTCTGCATGTTGCGCGCGCATTGCCGAAATTTTTTGTTCCTGCTCGCGCTGCCGGGCTCGCGCTTCCTTTTCGGCCGCCACCGCAGTGCTAAGTTCGGTAGTAGCTGTTTTCAAACAGGAGAGGGCCTTTTCCAATGCCTCTTGCTTTATTTGCAACTCCTTTTTTATTTCACTCAGGCGATTGGCCTGTTCAAGCCGAATTGCGGCCGCCGTTTTCGCCCCTGCCTTTTTTGTAAAGCCATCCCAGCGCCATAGATCTCCTTCGAGGGAGACAAGCCTTTGCCCGAATTTCAAGGCGGGCTGTAATAAAACGCCCTTTTCGGGTGCAACGATAGCAATCTGGGAGAGTCGCCGATTCAACGCCACAGGTCCGCGTACGAACTGATCGAGCGTCGGCAGGCCGCCTGCAAACCCTTGTGACGAAGAAACATCGTCCATATTTTTCCAAAAAACCGGAGCATCGTCATTGGCGGGGGCTTCAAGATCCTCGCCAAGCGCCGCGCCAAGGGCGGCTTCATAGCCTGCGTCTACCCTCATTCCCTGAATGATGCCGGGCCATTCGCTCTCGTTATCCTTTTCCAGAAGCTGTGATAATGCTCTTTCTTCCGCCGCCAATCGCGTGACCTCGCTCTCTGCGATCTTGACTTTGTCACGGGCCTCGCGTTCCTGTTGGTCCGCTGTTTGCCGGGCTGTTTCCGCAAGGTCGCTGGCACTTACATCGGCATCAAGTTTCGCGAGAGTCTCTTCGAGGGATGTCACTGACGGCTGAGACTCATCGCGGCCCTTGACTAAAGCCTCAATACCCGCTTTTTCCTTTTCGAATTCGTCCCGGCGTGTGCAAAGCCGGGCGAGCTGATGAGTTGCGGTCTCAATTTGCTGAGTTAGGCTATTGCGGTGGGCAATCTCTGTGGCAATTGCTTCTGTTTTCTGGTCGAAAGTCTGCTGTGTTTCCCGTAAACTCTCCTGGCATTTACTTAATTTCGCCAGAAGCTCTTCGGCGAGCGGGATATCTTTCTCGCTCGCCGCCCGTAACTGTATTTTTTCCGCCTCAAGTCGCGTGATTGCGTCCGCCGAATCCTTTTCAAGATTTTGCTCTCTCACCATATCGCTTGAAATCTGGCTTTTACGGCTTTCCAGTTGCTTTTTTGCCTGTTTCGCCCGCTCTTCCTCCGCATCGAGATTCTCGCGGGCGAGAGTCAGGCGGTGAACAGCGGCGGCGGCGGCGGCTTCGTGATCGCGAAGCGGCTTTAAGGCTTCATTGGCTTTCAAGGTTGCCGTTTCCGCCGTTGCCGCCTGTCGGGTCAGTTCATTGACGGCCATAACGGCTTGCTCATATTTATGCTTCGCCTCAATCGCCTTTTGTTGGGCCTGCTGGTATTTCCGTAACAGCAGCATTGCCTCTGCTTTTCGAATATGCCCTGAAATATTACGATAGCGATTAGCCTGCCGCGCCTGTCGTTTAAGATTGCCAAGCTGCGCATCGAGTTGTTCGATAACATCATCTACGCGTTCCAGATTTGCCTCGGCGGAATTCAGGCGCAGTTCCGCCTCATGACGACGCGAGTGTAATCCGGAAATACCCGCGGCCTCTTCAAGCAGATGTCGGCGTTCCTTCGGCTTGGCGTTAATAAGCGCCCCGACGCGCCCTTGACTGACTATGGCGGTTGAGTGAGCGCCGGTAGCGAGATCGGCAAATAATAGTTGAACATCACGCGCACGCGCGATTTTTCCGTTGATCCGATAATCCGATCCGGTGTCCCGACGAATTCTGCGCATGACGTCCAGTTCAGGGGCATCGTTATAAGATGCGGGTGCTGTCCGTTCCTTGTTATCAAGGCCAAGCGTCACTTCGGCGGCATTGCGCGGGGGGCGTGAGGCAGTGCCCGCAAAAATAACGTCATCCATTGCGCCGCCACGCATGTTTCTGGCAGACGTCTCCCCCATGACCCATGTCAGGGCTTCAACAAGATTAGACTTGCCGCACCCATTTGGGCCGACAATTCCTGTGAGGCCGTCTTTAATTAGAAGTTCCGTTGGCTCTACAAAGGACTTAAAACCCGACAGTTTTAATCGCGTAAATTTCACGGCCTCTCCACGAATTGCATTACATTTTGGATTTTAAGTAGCTGTCCAGAACTTCAAAGGAACGATCTTCCTCATATTTTTCGCCATTGATGAACAGGGTCGGTGTCGAAGTCACGTCATAATCATTTGCCCCCGTTAGCCGTTCATTCAGAATGGATTCGCCAAGCTTTTCGTCAGCGAGACAGGCCTCGAACTTCTGCTGGCCAACACCGGCCTGTTTACCGATTTTTATCAGGGCATCGGTAGGGTTCTTGGTTCTCGTCCATTCGGCCTGTCGGGAGAAAAGGATATCGATAAGTGGGAAAAATTTTGTGTCGCCCGCGCATTCTGCCAGGACCGAGGCTTGGAATGCATAGCGATCAAGCGGGAAATGGCGGAAGATAAAGCGCGCCTTGCCTGTATCCAGATAATTTTCTTTAAGCTTCTGGAACCCAGTTTCGTGAAAGTGAGCGCAATGCGGGCAGGTGAGGGAGGCATATTCGATTATCGTGATCGGCGCGTCTGGCTCTCCAAGCACATGGTCAGAATCAGTCATTTCCGGCGATGCGGCGAAAGCCGTCCCGGCCGTGAAAAAGCTGATGGAGGCGCCTACCAGCACGGGGGCAACTCCGGTTGAAATTACAAAATGTCGTCTAGATAAAGTCAATTGTTCGTCTTTCCTACTATATGTGGTGGGATTATAACTTCTCATTTACAATTCCTCAAATGATTCATTCATTCTTTTACAAGATAATGCAATTTTCTTTATTTAGGCGGAGGGCGGCGCCTCGCCAGCTTTTATCCGCGCGGCTTCGTCACGGTTGCGTGACCCCAGCATTGAAGTTGCGACGGCTTCAAGCCTTTTTTTTAAATCTTCATCCACCACATCTTGCGTGATGGACTGGATCCAGGCTTTTTGCTCTTCGGTTAACGGGAGCGGAGGGCTTTTCCGTCGAATTTCAGGTTTTTGTATCGGGGCCTGAATAAGCTGGAGGCGAAAAACGGCACGATATCCGAAGAAACTGTTGATCCGTTCAATAATTAACGGCTCAAAATGTTGGAACTCTGGCCCCCATCCGGGAGCAACGCGAATGCGGAGTGTCGCATCCTTGTTGGCATTACGGGTAAAGTTTAGTTTTTCAGGGCTGGAGCAATTGGCAAGGTTCGGCCCGACAATAGCGGGCCAGTTCGCAAGGATATCCGCTTGCGCAAAGCCGCGTTTGACCAGAGCCGCCCGGGCAGATTTTCCAACAAAGCTTGCGATAGCGCGGGGGCCGGCAATTTTCTGCGCTTTTCTCAAATGCTGTTTTCTCCTGTTCCTGCGGAACCGTCCGGGAACTAGATGTTGATTACTTCTAAAAATTTCCTCATAACATTGATCTTAATATGACGTATCCGCTGCCCGCACAAAAGCAATTTTCTCGACAGGTTCTTGCCTGGTATGACAACCATGCCCGTCATTTGCCCTGGCGAAGCCTTCCTGGAGAAATTCCCGATCCCTATCATGTCTGGTTAAGCGAGATCATGCTGCAGCAGACTACGGTTGCCACAGTTGGCCCGTATTTCAGCAAATTCCTCGCGAACTGGCCAACAATCAAGCATATGGCGGCCGCACCGCTTGACGATATCCTGACGGCCTGGGCAGGGCTGGGGTATTACGCCCGCGCGCGTAACCTGCATAAATGCGCAAATGTCATATGCCGCGATTTCGGCGGTTACTTCCCCACGGATCATGATGAGCTTTTGGCCTTACCCGGTATTGGCCCCTATACTGCCGCCGCAATTTCCGCCATCGCGTTTGATCGGCCAGAAACGGTGGTCGACGGGAATATTGAACGCATCATGGCCCGTGTCTTCAGAATTGAAGAGCCTTTGCCGACCGCCAAAAAAGATATAACGGATAAAGCGGCTCAACTTACCCCTCTCAAGCGTCCGGGCGACTATGCGCAAAGCCTGATGGATATCGGCGCCAGCATCTGTACGCCCCGAAATCCTGACTGCCAAGCATGCCCAGTGACAGCTAATTGCGCAGCTTATGCGGCCAGGGACATGGAACGTTATCCGGTCAAGGCACCGAAAAAAGCTAAACCTGTCCGACGCGCCGTCGTTTTCTGGATTGAGAATGATGAGGGTTTGGTCCTGTTGCGACGATGGGTCGAAAAAGGCCTGTTAGGCGGGATGATGGAATTTCCCTCTACCGACTGGCAAGCCGATGATGTCACATTGGATGACGCTTCGGTGCATTTCCTTGCTGCGAGCGGCTTCCCGGCGGCAAAGGCATTGGTCGAAAAAGCGCTGGTCCGCCATACATTCACTCATTTTCATCTTGAGCTGCGGCCGGTTAGGGTTGTTATTTCAGGGGCAGGCAACCCGCCAATCGCCAATTCCGTTTGGGTCCAACCCACTGAATTTGACGGCTATGCCCTGCCGACGCTCATGAGAAAAGTGGTCCAGGCAATTCACGCTCCTTAGCGGACGAGTGGACCCGCGCCGGCCGTCAAAGGCCGGGGCTGACAAATTCATCTTTGGAAATTTTACTGTCCCCGTTTGTGTCAAGCGCATTGAAGCGTTTGACTCCGAACGCTTTTATTTCGTCGGTTGTGACGATCGTATCGCCGTTGCTGTCCATGTCACGATAGACATCAGGCACGGTTACATCAGAATGGGCGGGCGCTGTCACTGGGCGTAGGTTCTCTGCCTTGACATATTCTTCAAACGCAATCTGGCCATCGCTATTGAGATCGTATTCCTTAAACAGGCGCAAGTAATAGGCGTCGGCCTCTGAGGCAGACAATACGCCATCAGCATCGCGGTCAATCCCAAGAAACCGTGATTCTTCCCAGGAAAAAGCCGAGGAAGCTGTGCCGAGCACAACACATCCACTAACTACCATCGCCGCGAATAACCTGTTCATTAGCCTGATCCTTTGTAAATTGGGTAAATCCCTAGTTCGTTTCTGCGCGTACCTGCTGACGCAAGACATCGATGGAAACTGATTTCCCCTCGACATCGAAATGCCAGAACGTCCAGCCATTACATGTACTCGCACCCTGCAATTGGGCGCCGACCTTGTGGATGGAGCCGGATACATCCGAGGCAATCAGACTTCCGTCAGGTCGCACCTTCGCCTTATAACGTTTTCGTGCATCGAACAGAACCTGTCCGGCAGTCAACAAACCCCGCTCTACGACAGACCCAAACGGGATGCGCGGCTCCTGCCGTTTGCTCCGCATCGTCTCCAGATCTTCCGGCGCGAGGGCGCGAACCTTGCTGATACGGTCCCGGGCAACGGCGATATATTTTTCTTCTCGCTCCAGACCTATATAGTGCCGCCCTAGCTTGCGGGCAACTGCACCAGTGGTTCCCGTGCCAAAAAACGGATCGAGGATAACGTCGCCCGGGGTCGAGGCCGCCGTCAAAATGCGATAGAGGAGGGCTTCAGGCTTCTGCGTCGTATGGGCTTTTTCACCATCGACTTTAAGTCTTTCACCGCCACTGCAGATTGGCAGTTGCCAGTCGGATCGCATCTGGACGTCATCATTCATGACTTTCAGGGCATCGTAGTTAAACGTGATATTTCGTGCCTCCGGTCCCTTGGAGCACCAGATCAGGGTTTCATGGGCATTGGTAAAGCGGGTCCCGCGAAAGTTCGGCATCGGATTGGTTTTGCGCCAGATAACATCATTCAGGATCCAGTAGCCAAGATCCTGCAAGCGCGCGCCAACCCGGAAGATATTATGATAGGAGCCTATGACCCAAAGCGTTCCACTATCTTTCAATACCCGTTTTGCCGCCGTTAGCCAGTCATGGGTAAATCTGTCATATGTCTTGAAGCTTTCAAACTGATCCCAGTCATCAGTCACGGCATCGACAAAACTGTCATCGGGGCGTCGGAGTTCCCCGGACAATTGCATGTTATAGGGTGGATCGGCGAAGATCATGTCCACTGATTTTTCCGGGAGGCTGTTCATCAGTTCCACGCAATCCCCGCTGAGGATCTGGTCGATTGGTAATTTTAGTTTTTCAGTCATGAGAACCATTCAGGCGATTTCAACTGATGCAATTTTGATTCGGTCGATTCGCCGCGTCAATAAATTTGTTGAATCAGTATCTTACAGAACAGTTCTAAAGTTTCACTTAACTTCGTTCGAGAATTTCCCGGATAGGGGCAAAGCTTCGTCTATGTAGTGGCGTCACGCCGAAATCCCTCAACCCCTTGCGATGCTCAACCGTTCCATACCCTGCATTTCGTTCCCATCCGTAGTTCGGATACTGCAGGGCGGCAGCGTGCATTTTCCGGTCCCGTGTTACTTTTGCCACAATTGAGGCAGCGGCAATTGACAGGGATATGGCATCCCCCTTGATAATTGTCAGGGTTTTGCAGCCAAGTTGTGGATCACAATTTCCGTCAACCAGAACGGTATCCGGCACGACGGAAAGATTTAAAATGGCCCGCCGCATGGCGAGCAGGCTCGCCTGTAAAATGTTGATCCTATCGATTTCCTCAACAGTTGCCTCGCCGATACCGACAATGGCAGCGGCATGTATGGCATCGAACAGATTTTCCCGAATTCGCTTCGAAAGCTGTTTACTGTCATGGATACCGGGGGGAATATTATTGTAATCAAGGATTACCGCAGCGGCGACGACGGGCCCTGCAAAGGGGCCACGTCCGGCTTCATCAACGCCGGCGACACGGCCCAATTCGGCCATCTCAAAGGTTAAATCCGGAAATTTGTAGTTTTTCTTCATCGCCCTTCCTGCATATCACAGGGGCAGGCTTAAAATAAATCCAATTGTTGATTGTCTCCAGGCTTTCGAAACAGATCCGTTGTAAGTGCGTATTTATCTGTCTTAAACCCAAGACGCCGACAGGCAAGAATAAACCGCTTGTTTATCAGGGTGGCATAGGGGCCAGTTCCAACCATCCGGGTACCAAAAGCAGCGTCATAATTCTTGCCGCCCCGGGTGGATCGGACCAGCTTCATTACGCGAGACGTCCGGTCCGGATAGTTTTCTTCCAGCCATTGTTCAAACAACCCCGCCACCTCACCGGGCAGTCTTAACAACAGGCAAACTGCACTGGAGGCCCCTTTATCCTTTGCCAACTCCATTATTTGCTCAAGTTCCGGATCATTGAGTGAAGGGATAACCGGTGCGATCTGAACAAGGGTCCGGATGCCCGCCTTGCTAAGCTCGGCGATAGCCCGCAGACGTTTTTGCGGAGCGCTCGCCCGGGGTTCAAGGGCGCGGGCGAGACGGCTATCCAGGCTGGTTACCGATATGCCAACGGAAACAATGTTTTCCTTAGCAAGAGGTTCCAGAAGATCTACATCCCGCAACACCAGATCTGATTTCGTCGTGATTGTAAAAGGGTGTTTTGCCGCCGCCAGCACCTTGATAATGTCCCGGGTGATCTTCATATCCCGCTCGATCGGCTGATAGGGGTCCGTGTTGGTGCCGAGGGCAATAGGTTTGCAGACATAAGAGGGGCGGGAAATTTCCCGTGCCAGCAATTCTGCCGCGTTGGGCTTGGCAAACAATTTGCTTTCGAAATCAAGCCCCGGAGACAGGTTCATGAATGCGTGGCTCGGTCGCGCGTAACAATAAATGCAACCATGCTCACAGCCTCGATAGGCGTTAACTGATCTGTCAAAAGGCAAATCAGGAGAGCTGTTGCGGCTGATAATCGTTTTTGGATGTTCTATGGTGATTGTGGTCCTGAGCTTTCGCTCAGGCATTTCAGGGTCGGTCCAGCCATCGGATATGAAGTCGCGCGTTTCTATCTCAAATCGGCCATCGGGATTGACGGTTGCGCCACGGCCGCGCCTCAGGCTTTTAACGAAAGGAATGACATCATTTTCCTGCATTCCATAATTCTATAATGTATTTAGGAACAAAACAAGAACATAATTAATTATATTTTTACGACAGAATTATTGCTCTCGGACCGTTAGAGAATAACTAGATAATGGGAGGAATGGAAAAATGACGAAATTCAGCTATTTCCTTTTGGCGACTGTATTCTGCAGTGTCCTTGCGGTGGAACCGGTGTCTGCACGTGAATCTGGCTGGAATTCCGGTCATGGGCAATCCGGCGTTACGCAGTTCAGGGACAAAGGTAACCATTGGAGTCAGCAAAGCGATCGTGGCGCGAAGCCCGATAGGCGGGCTGGCAAGAAAAAAGACGACTCCCGTCAGTCACAATATAAGAATTGGGGGAGTAATGAAGACCATGACAGAAAGAAGGGCCAAAGCCATAAGCCGGGCCACTCAGCGCGTTACGCAACGCCTGCCCCGCGGTATCACGGGGTACCACCGCGTCAACCAGTATACCGCGCGCCTTATTACAAGCCACATTATGTCTATGTGAAGCCCCGTCATACTCCTAGATATTACGGGTATTATCCTTACCGCGGATTTTTCTGGCCGTTTGCCCATGTCAATTTTGTCATAAATCTATCCAATACCCAGATAGAGCGCCATCATCAGGCTGTATTTATCGCCCTTGACGGCCCGGTGGGTCAGATAACAAGCTGGTCTGAAAATGGCCGTTACGGCACTATTGTCGTTTTGAGGGACGGATTTGACGAATATGGATATATCTGCAAGCAATATCGCCAGACCATCCGCTATCATGGGCGCGTTTCAACGGAAGTTTCCATATCCTGCCTGTCGCCTGAAGGTTACTGGGAGACACCATAGGATTTAGAATAGAGCGGGGGGAGAAATGCAATCGTGGAGTTTACTGTCTTTTCCCGGCCAGGTGAAAAAGACGCAACATGCTGGCGGTCTCAAGAAATTCAAAGGCATTTTCATCGAGATGGTTAAAGGCAAAGGCAACC
>NZ_JBDNHC010000089.1:0-19937 GCF_041689005.1 Sneathiella sp. | reverse complement strand
GAGTCCTTGGACCTCCAGCCCGCTGAACAGGAACGAGAACACGATTATCGGCAATACCGTTCTCTATGGCGCGACATCGGGCTATCTCTATGCCGCCGGACAGGCGGGCGAGCGCTTCGCGGTGCGCAATTCCGGCGCTATTTCGGTGGTTGAGGGCTGCGGCACCAACGGCTGTGAATATATGACCGGGGGCACCGTCGCCATTCTCGGGCAGGTCGGCGATAACTTCGCTGCCGGCATGACCGGGGGCATGGCCTTCGTCTATGACATCGACGACGTGCTGCCGGTTAATATCAACAACGACTCCGTGATCTATCAGCGGGTGGCGACGGACTATTGGGCCGGGGTTTTAAAGGGCATGATCGCCGATCATGCTGAACAGACCCAGTCCCCCTTCGCCCAGTCACTGTTGGCCGATTGGAATTGGGAGCAGGACAAGTTCTATCAGGTCTGCCCGAAGGAAATGCTCAACAAGCTGGCCCATCCACTGACCGACGAATTGGCCCAGCAAACGGCCTGACGATCACACGCCCCTTCAGGCAAGGGGTCATGCAAAAAGCCGGGAGGGAAACCTTCCGGCCTTTTTTGTGGCCATTTTTGCCGGGCCGAACGCGAAAATGCCTCCCCCGTTATTGCGATGAAACGCCAGATCTCCGGCTCCGGGCCGCTTTTGCGAGGGGCAGGAACTGGCATAATCCTTGCTTTTCCAGACAGGAACAGCTTGGATAAACATGTTACAGGAGCCTGGAAATTGGACACATCGCCTCAGTCATCACCGAACGAGGGGTTTTTGCGGCCCGCCTTCATCGATCCGATCATCAGCATCGACAGTGTCAAATGGGCGGCACGGCGGTTTATTCTCGTCTATGGCGAAGCGGCGCCGGATGTCGCCCTTGACCATGTGAACATGCTGGACGGCAAGGGCCGCATCCAGACCGCTGAAATGTTCGAACGGGTGCGCCGGGAATGCGCGCGGCTCCTGCGCAAAAGCGAGCATCTGCGACAAGCGCCGCCGCACTGAAGGACATTTACCGGATCGCCGCCACCAATTTTTTTGCCAATCCGGCATTCTAGCTATTCTACATTTGCATCACATGGAGTAAGGTCGGCGCCATGCGAACACTCTATCATTTCTGGATCTCCCCGGCCTGCCGAAAAGTTCGACTGGCCCTCGATGAAAAATGCCTGAAATTCGAGCTGAAAGTCGAAAAACCGTGGGAGCGGCGGCCCGGCTTTATGGCCCGCAACCCCGCGGGCGAAGTGCCGATCCTGATCGATGAAAATGACGCCCTCCTCGCCGACAGTACCGCGATTTGCGAATATCTTGAGGAAACCTATGAGGATGTGCCGCTCCTGCCCGACGACCGGGCGGGACGGGCGGAGGTGCGGCGGCTGGTCGGCTGGTTCGACCGCAAGTTCTATACCGAGGTCACCGACAATCTGGTCGAGGAAAAGATCATGAAGCGGCTGACCAAGTCGGGCACGCCAAACACGGCGGCAATCCGCGCCGGACATCACAATATCCATTACCATCTCGAATATATCACTTATCTGGTTGAGCGGCGCTCGTGGCTGGGCGGCGATGATTACAGCCTTGCCGATATCGCTGCCGCCGCGCAGCTATCCAGTGTCGATTACCTCGGCGATGTCCCGTGGGAGCAGCATCCGGTCGCCAAGGTCTGGTACGCGCGGGCGAAATCCCGGCCGAGCTTTCGCGGTATCCTTGCCGATAACCTGCCCGGAATGCCCGCCCCGAAACATTATGCCGACCTCGATTTCTGATCCGTCGGCGGGCGTTATCGACCGCGACAGGATTCGCGCCGCCGCCCGGGACGAGGGCTTCGATGATGTTGGCTTTACCGCCGCCGATTTCGGGCCGGAGCCGGGCCGCCATCTTGCTGATTTTATTGCTCACGGCCGCCAGGGCGACATGGACTGGATCGCCCGGAAGGCCGACCGGCGGCGGCATCCGCAGGCGCTCTGGCCGGAGGCCAGATCGGTGATCATGCTCGCGCTCAACTATGGCCCCGACCGCGACCCGCGGGCGGCGCTGGATCAGCCGGATCGCGGAGTCATTTCCGTCTATGCGGGCGGGCGCGACTATCATGACCTCGTCAAGAAGAAGCTGAAACGGCTGGCGCGCTGGCTCATCGCAACCTATGGCGGCGATGTCAAGGTCTTCGTCGATACGGCGCCGGTCATGGAAAAGCCGCTGGCCGCGGCCGCCGGTCTGGGCTGGCAGGGCAAACATACCAACCTGCTGAGTCGCGAGTTCGGCTCATGGCTGTTTCTCGGCAGTATCTTCACCACCCTCGACATTGCCCCGGACGACGCCGAAGCGGGCAGTTGCGGCAGTTGCACCGCCTGTCTTGATATCTGCCCGACCGGGGCGTTCCCGGCCCCTTACCAGCTTGATGCCCGGCGCTGTATCTCCTACCTCACGATCGAGACCCGCTCCCATATCGACCGGGAACTGCGGCCGTTGATCGGTAACCGGATTTACGGCTGCGATGACTGCCTTGCTGTCTGTCCATGGAATAAATATGCGAAGGCTGCCCATGAAATGGCGTTTCTGCCGCGCCCCGAACTGGTGGCGCCACGGCTCCAGGATCTTGTGACCCTGGATGACCCGGCGTTTCGAGCTCTGTTTTCAGGCTCGCCGGTGAAACGGCTCGGGCGTAACCGCTTTATTCGCAACGTCCTGATCGCGCTTGGCAATAGCGGCGAGGCCAGTCATCAAGACAGGATCGAGCCGCTGCTGACCGACGCCTCGCCGATTGTCCGCGTCGCCGCCATCTGGGCGCTTGGGCGGCTTGCCGATCAACAGATATATGACCGCCACCGCGACGACCTGCTCCCCCGGGAGACGGACGCGGAGGTGATTACAGAATGGAATTTGGGAAGGGATCAATTGAATGAGCAGACTGAATAGCTTCATCCGCCGCGTGACGGCGCAGCGCGACTGCCTTGACCATGCCGTCAGCCTGATTGGGGATGCGCCCGGATCAGTGCTGGAGCTGGGTCTCGGCAACGGTCGGACGTTTGATCATTTGCGAAAATCGATGCCGGGCCGCGATATTTATGTCTTTGACCGTCATGTGAAGGCCCACCCCGACTGCATCCCTGATGAAGAGCATATGATTGTCGGCGATTTCCGCGAGACGGTCCCGGCGGCAGCGGCCAAAATGGCGGCCCCGGCCTTGCTCGCCCATTGCGATATCGGCTCCGGTGATAAGGAACTGAGCCTGGCGCTGGCGCGGGAGCTGGGCGCGAGCCTGCCCGCGCTGCTGCAACCCGGCGCGATTATTGTCAGCGACCAGCCGTTTCACGTCAAGAGCTGGGTTGCCCTGCCCTTACCCGAGGCCGTCGCACCCGGCCGTTATCATCTTTACCGGCAGGCCTAGCGCGCCGTATAGCCGCCATCGATGAGGAATTCCGTGCCGGTGACAAATCCGGCCTCATCGGAGGCAAGATAGAGGATCATTGAGGCAATCTCTTCGGGCTGGCCCAAACGACCCAGCGGATGCAGTCGTTCAAGCTCCTTCTGCGCCGCCGCCTTCTCGGCCTCTGTGACCTTATCGAACCGGCGCATCACCATCGGCGTCTCGATATAGCCCGGATGCACGGAATTTATCCGCACATTATACCCAAGTTCGGCGCATTCGATGGCGGCCGCCTTGGTGAACAGCCGCACCCCGCCCTTGCTCGCGGCATAGGCGGAGATATTGGGGATGCCGACGAAGCCGAGAACCGAGGAAATATTGACGATGGAGCCGCCCCCCGTCTCCTTCATCGCGCGGACGCCGGCCTGCGTGCCGAGGAACGTCCCATCAAGATTGATCGCGGTTGTCCGCCGCCAGACCTCCAAACTCATCTCCAGCAATGGCGCGACCCAGCCGATCCCGGCGGAATTGAGCAGAATATCAAGTTTGCCCCAGCGTGCCACTACCTCCTCCGTTACCGCCTGCCACTGCTCCGGATCGACAACATTGAGATCGCGGTAAAAGACGTCATGGCCCGCGTCAGTCATCTCGGCGGCGATGGCCTCGCCTTTTTCGCGGGAAATATCGGTGAGCGCCACTTTCGCGCCTTCCATGGCAAAGCGTTTGGCGGTGGCAAGGCCGATGCCGGACGCCGCGCCCGAAATCAGCGCGGTCTTCCCCGCCAGCCGCCCCGATCCTGTTGATGGTGATGAAGTTGTCATGCCCCTGCCTCCGTTTTTTGCTGTTATTGACAGAGACTTTGCCGCAAGCGGGCCTCGCACGCAACCCTCACGGTAATGGTGAATAAATTCGGCGGCTAATTACGATTTATTAACTTTACCGGCGGTAGATTGGGTCATGTGATTTAGCCGTCAATTTCCTGTTTCCGGAGAATGTGAAGAGCCATGATGATATCCAGAAAAACAATTCTCGCGTCGACCGCCCTCGGCTTCGTGCTTTTTTCCAGCCCCGCCTATGCCTATCTCGATCCGGGCACCGGAAGTATGCTGCTACAACTCGCCCTCGGCGGTGTCGCGGGTTTCCTGGTCATTCTTAAACTGTACTGGAGCCGCTTCGTCGGATTGTTTCACCGGTCCGGCGCCGCGGACGAGCTGGTTCAAGATAACGACAAATGAACCATGTCGCGATTGAACCGGGATCGTTCCGTGATCCCATGGGCCGGGTGTTTGTGGGCGGCGATCATATTTACCGCGCCACAAGTGCCAAGGGCAGGACAGCGTTCGAGTTTGTTGCCGCAACCGGCCTGCTTGCGAAGCTTGAGGACGCGGGCAAGATCGTCACCAGCCGCATCGTCCCCAATCACGTTCTTGGCGGCCTCGCCCGCACCGACGGTATTGTCCTTGAACATGAGAAAATTCCCTATATTTCCTATCCCTATGAATGGTCTTTCTCCTTTTTGAAGGCGGCGGCGCTGTTGCATCTGGATATTCACTTGCAGGCGCTGGAGGTGGGTGTCACCTTGTCGGATGCCTCCGCCTATAATGTCCAGTTTCGCGGCAGTCACCCGGTGTTTATCGACATCCTGTCATTCCGGCCCCTGAAAACCGGCGAAACATGGGACGGCCATCGCCAGTTCTGCGAACAGTTTCTCAACCCGCTGCTGCTGAAATCGAAGCTGGATATCGATCCCAACGCCTGGTATCGCGGCACACAGGAGGGAATTTCGACGCCTGAGATCAACCGCCTGCTGCCCTGGTATAAAAAGCTCAGCTGGAAGATGCTGACCCATGTGGTCGCCCAGTCAGCGCTGCAAAACGCCAATGTCGGCACGGCGGCGGATGCCCGCGCGCGCGTAGAGTTCCCGCTTGCCAGCTATCGCCGGATGCTCACCGGCCTGCGCAACTGGATAGAAACCATCGAGCCCGCGAAAAAATCCCGCACCGAATGGCAGGATTATGCCACCGGCCATAGTTACGCCGACGCAGAACAACAGGCGAAGGCTGCCTTCGTCGCCCGCTTTGCCGCCGCCGTCACGCCGGATATTCTCTGGGATATCGGCTGCAATACCGGCGATTATTCCGCTGTGGCGCTGGCCAATGGCGCCGCCTATTCGGTCGGCTTCGATGTCGATCAGGGCGCGCTAACGCAGGCCTATGGGCGGGCAATCGCCAATGACATGCCGTTTCAACCGTTATATTTCGACGGCGCCAATCCCTCCCCGAGCCAGGGCTGGAACGAGGCGGAGCGCAAAAGCATGTCGGCGCGGCGCAACGCCGACGGCCTCATCGCCCTCGCCTTCATCCATCACATGGCCATCGGCCGCAATATCCCGCTTGAACATGTCATCCGCTGGCTTGTCGGGCTGGCGCCGGAGGGGGTGATCGAGTTTGTCCCCAAGGCCGACCCCATGGTCCGTCAGCTGCTGACCCTGCGCGAGGATATATTCGAGGATTATTCACTGTCGGCCTTTACCGAGTATCTCAGGGAAATGGCCGAGATTGTCGCCACCGACGTGATCACAAAATCCGGTCGCCAGCTGTTCTGGTACAAGCGGAAATCCGGCTGACGGAAGGCGGGGCTTGATGGCGCAGGAACCCGATAAACTCTCGCGGCTGGCCGCCTGGCTGCTGCCCCTGCTGGCGGCGGGCTACAGCGTCATTAATTTTCTGGAGACCAACATCACCGAGGCCCGGCCCGCTGATGCCGGGGCGCTACTGGGCGGGATGCTGCTTTACGCGCTCGGCCTTTTTGTCCTCCTCCGGCTGCTCCGGCTGACGATCTACAAAGCGGCGCTGCTCTCGACCCTGATCCTGATTTGCAGCCTCTATGGTGGCATGCCCTATCTGCTGATCCGCTACATGATGCGGGTAGATCTGCCTTATGTGGTCTTTGTCGGGCTGCTGGTAATGCTTGTGGGTGGCATCGGTATTTTACTCGCGAAATCACGGGCGAGCTTCAAGCTGCCGGTGCTGTTCCTTGCCATCGCCGCCGCCGTCGGGCTCGGATCGGCAACGGCAAATGTCACCCTGTATGAAATGGGTCGTCCCAACGCCGCCGACCTCGCCGCGCCGCTTGGCGTCACATTGGAGACCCCCAAGGCGAAGCGTAATATCTATTACATCATCCTCGACCGCTATGCCGCCGCGCGGACGCTCGCCGCCGATTATGATTTCGATAATGGCGATTTCACATCTTTCTTGCGGAAAAGCGGCTTCTATGTCGCCGACAACAGCGTTTCCAATTACCCGAAGACCGCGCAATCCATCAGTTCGAGCCTGAACATGGACTATCATCATTTCACGGCGGACCAGATCCCGAAGGACAAGAGCGACTGGCTACCTTTTCATGAGCGCCTCCGCCATAACCGGGTGACGGCGCTGCTGAAGGGTGCGGGGTATAAATATATCCATATGGGATCCTGGTGGCCGGCGACGGCGTCAAGCCCGATGGCCGACGAGAATTTCCAGACGACCCTACTCAGCCAGTTTGCGCTTAAATACCTGCAACGCAGCCTGTTCGATCCGCTCCTGCATATGTTTTACGACAAACAAGCGCAAAATTCCCTGGCGCCCGACCAATGCAACCGCGTTCCCCGGAAATTCGCGCATCTGACGGAGGTGGCCAAGGGGCCGAAGCCGGTGTTCGTCTTCGCCCATTTCCTGATCCCGCATGATCCGTTCGTGTTCGACAAGACCGGCCATTGCCTGACCCGCGAGGAGAGCGCCGGGCGCAGCCTGATAGAGAACTATCTCGGCCAGCTTCAATATGGCAACCAAATGATCCGCGCGCTTGTCGATCAGTTGCTTACCGCCCCGGGACCCAAGCCGATCATCATTATTCAGGCCGACGAAGGGCCATTTCCGGTGCGCTATCGCAGGGATGAGGCAGGATTTCAGTGGAAACAGGCGACGGATCAGGAATTCCGGCAGAAGATGCGCATTCTCAACGCCTATTATTTCCCCGAGACTGACCCTGATATATTTTACGACAGCATTACCCCGGTGAATTCCTTCCGGCTGCTGTTCAACCGCTATTTCGGCGCCGAACTCCCGCTCCTTGCCGATCGCAACTACGCCTTCCCCAATGCTGCCAATCGCTTTGACTTCTTTGACGTGACCGATATCGTCCGCTGAGACAAACGGGTCAGGCGAGACCGTCGAGATTGAAATCAACGACGACCGGCGCATGATCGGAGGGTTTTTCCCAGCCGCGCGGGTCCTGATGGACGCTCATCGCCGCCAGATGCGGTTTCAAGGCCGGGGTCACCCAGACATGATCGAGGCGGCGGCCCTTATTGGCAGCTTTCCAGTCGCGGGCGCGATAGCTCCACCAGGAAAACAGCGGCTCCGGCTCCGGCATAAAATGGCGCATGGCGTCAATCCAGTCATGGGAGTCATAAATACGGCTCATATGCTCGACCTCGATCGGGGTATGGCTGACGACTTTTAACAGCTGCTTGTGGTTCCAGACATCACTCTCAAAGGGCGCAACATTGAGATCGCCAACGAGGATCAACTTGTTATGATCGGCCCGGCGTTCCCTGAAATAATCAGTCATTTCGGTCATAAAGTCGAGTTTATGGGCGAATTTGTCATTGAGCGTGATATCGGCGATATCGCCGCCTGCCGGGACGTAGAAATTATTGATCTCCATCCCATTCTCCAACGTAACCGCCAGATGGCGCTTGTCATCCTTGCCACACCAGTGCCGGGTCTCGACCGGCGTGAACGGCAGTTTCGAGAAAATGGCAACCCCGTTATAGCTTTTCTGCCCGGCAATCATGTGATGGGTAAATCCCATGGCGGCGAAAGCTTTGCGCGGAAACTCGTTATCGGTCACCTTGGTTTCCTGAAGGCAGAGAATATCCGGGTTCGCCTCGGCGACGAACTGCTCAACATGGGCGAGGCGGGCGCGGACAGAATTGACGTTCCAGGTGGCGATGCGCAGATGACTCATACTTGGGCTTTCGATGTTGGATTTCAGAAGATATTGAAGCTGCGGCCGGTAATGCCGATCGGCCAGTGACCCTGCTCGAACAATTTATATTTAAGGGCGAAGGGGTGGCTGTCCTCCTCCCCGGCGGCAAGGACCAGCGCCGCCTGATGGCAGCATTGCAGGGCAGAGCCGATGGCGGCGCGGATCAATTCCTGATCCTCAATATCCTGCTCATCGGTAACGGCCTCGACGGCGGCGGTGATCAACGGCGAGGCGGTGGCGGAAATCTGGGTGAGCGCGAGGTTGAGGTCCTCCTCCTCCATCAGTTCCAGTGCCTTGGTGGTCAGCCCCATGCGGAGCTGCTCCTCGGCCTCCCACCAGTCACTGTTCCAGTCCGGATTGCCGGCGGCATGGCCGGCATCGTCCCAGTTCTCGATCTCGGCGACGAAGGCATCGGGAAAGCCGAGCGCATCCATGTAATCGCGGGCCGCGCCTAAGGCCTCTGCCTCTAAAGGTTCGCCAAGGTCATTGAACCAGGGCACGTTGGTCAGGAATTTATTAAATCGGACGACCGAAATTAACGTCGGATACGCCTCGATATCCGGCATTTCGTCTTCATCATCATAATCGTCATCATAATCCATGGGGGAGCTCTGTGATCTTTCAGGCGTTAGCCCTGTTTAACATGATTTCACCGCGAATTCACCCCTTGAGGCCCGCAGGCCTGAAAAAGTGCGGCGTTATTTACGAACGGGGCCGTTATTCTCGTAATCGCTGTCGAAAAAGGTGAAAAGCGCGGGATCGAGAGCGATATTCTGCTCGACATTGCCGAGGCTGATGCTGGTGACATTCCCTTGTGTATCGGTGACCAGCCACTGGCGCAGTTGCAGGGGCTTATCGCTGAAAATAAGGACGATATTGCCCTCATCGGGGTTATCGGTATCAATCACCGTTAGCCGGAGGGCACCGTTTTCATGCTCGACATGGGTCACGGTGACATCGCCGCTCAGCTTGACGTCCTTTTTCAGCAGCACGCTGACCGGGGTTGAGTAAAGCGGCAGGCGCGTGGTTTCCTTCAGCTCCTTGTCGCGGAAAACCAGCCAGACACCGTCGGCCACGACCAGCATCTGGGCCGGCGGCTCATATTCAAAGCGCATCCGGCCGGGCTTGCTCAGGTACACATCCCCCTTGGCGATGCCGCCTGCAGCATCAAGCTGCAGGAACTTGGCGCGAAGGGTGGTAATGGTATTCAGGTAGTCTTCGGCGCGGGCGACCTGCGCCTTGTCATCGGCGGATAAGTCGGCAAAGGCTTGCGCCGGGCCGGCAATCACGATCAGGCAGGCCAGCAACGGGCCCAGGACTTTTGGCAATTTCAGCATGACACTCTCAATTTCGTTTGAATTTCAACCCGCCTAAACTGGCATTCCCCAGATATGGGGCGGATCAGACGGATTGCCAGCGCAAAACGGTTTCCGCCCGGTCACAAACCCGTTCAGCGCTCCCGATCACTGATATCGCGGGCCAGCACCTCGCGCTTGCCGACATGGTTGGCAGAGCCGATCACGCCCTCCTTCTCCATCTGGTCGATAATGCGGGCGGCACGGTTATAGCCGATTTGAAGGTGCCGCTGGACAAAACTGGTGGAGGCCTTGCGTTCGCGACAGACAAGGTCGACAGCGCGGTCATAGAGCTCATCGCCGCTGTTATTGCCGCCGCCGCCCGTCATATCGTCGAAATCGCCCTGTGATTCCTCGGTGACCTCTTCCTTGTAGTTAGGCGCGCCCTGGGTTTTGAGGAAATTCACCACTTGTTCAACCTCTTCGTCCGAGACGAACGGCCCGTGGACCCGCTGGACGCGGCCCGCGCCCGGCATATACAGCATGTCGCCCTGACCGAGAAGCTGTTCGGCGCCCTGCTCGCCCAGCACCGTGCGGCTGTCAATCTTGGACGTCACCTGAAAGCTGATCCGGGTCGGGAAGTTGGCCTTGATGGTGCCGGTGATAACATCAACGGAGGGGCGCTGGGTCGCCATGATCACATGCAGGCCCGCGGCCCGGGCCATTTGCGCCAGCCGCTGCACCGCGACCTCAATATCCTTGCCCGCAACCATCATCAGATCGGCCATTTCATCAACGATGATGACGATCATCGGCAACGGTTCGGTATCGAGCGCGCGTTCCTCGAACACCGGTTCGCCGCTGGCGGTATCAAAGCCGGTCTGGACCGTGCGTTTCAACACCTCGCCCCGTTTCGAGGCCTCGCGGATTTTCTGGTTATAGCCATCGACATTACGCACGCCAAGCTCAGCCATCTTGCGATAGCGGTTCTCCATCTCCTTGACCGCCCATTTCAGCGCGACGATCGCCTTGCCGGGCTCCGTCACTACGGGGGCGAGCAAATGCGGGATACCGTCATAGACGGAAAGCTCCAGCATCTTCGGGTCGATCATGATGAAGCGACATTCCTCCGGCGAGAGGCGATAGAGCAGCGACAGGATCATGGTATTGACGGCCACCGACTTGCCCGAGCCGGTCGTGCCCGCGATCAGCAGATGCGGCATACGGGCGAGATCGGCCACCACCAGATCACCACCGATATCCTTGCCCAGCGCCAGCGTAAGCTTGGAGCTCGTGCTCTCATAGGCGGCGGCGGACAGTAACTCGCGCAGGTAAACGGTTTCCCGGCGCTGGTTCGGCAGCTCGATACCGATGGCGTTGCGGCCCGGAATAACGGCGATACGGGTGGAAATCGCGCTCATCGAGCGAGCGATATCATCGGCGAGACCGATCACGCGGGAGCTTTTCAGCCCCGGTGCGGGTTCCAGCTCATAGAGGGTGACGACCGGGCCTGGACGAACCCGGCTGATGTCGCCCTTGATGCCATAGTCATCGAGCACGGATTCGAGCAGCCGCGCGTTCTTCGACAGCGCCTCCTCGCTGACCGGCTTGGAGACCAGCTTCTTGTCCGGCAAGGACAGTAGTTCAAGCGGCGGCAACTGGTATTCCCCATCGGGGCCGAGATCAAGCGCCGGCTGTTTCTCGGCGGCAACCCGCTTGCCGGTCACCGCGCCCGCCTTGCGTTGCTCGATCTGCGGCTCAATCGGTTTCTTGAAGACCGGCTTCTTGTTCTTTTTCACCCGCGCCGGTTTTTTGCGCGGCGCGGTCGGCGCGTCAAGTTCGTCGTCGTCGATGTCGTCCTCCAGCTCGTCGCTCGCACTGCGACGGCCGAAATTCCGTAAATATCCCGGCGTCAGCAGCAAGGTCTGCACCACCGCCCGCAGCGACCGGCCAATACCCCGCCATTCCTGTTCCGACATGCCGAAAGACACCAGCAGCAACAGGACGGAGATGACCAGCAGGACGGAACCGAGAATGGCCGGATGAAGACTGACGCCGATCTGCTGGAAACCAACAATAATCGTGTTGAAAATCACCTCACCGACAATGCCGCCATAGCCCGAATGCAGGGGCCAGCTGTCTGCCACGGGCAGCGCCGCCAGCGTCGCCGAGACGAAACAGATAGCAATCGGCAGCACCGCCAAATGGATCCAGCCCCAGCGCAGGCCCCGGTGCGACATCACCCGCCACGACCAGGCGATCAGGCTGAGGATGAGGGCGACCGATCCGAAGCCGATGGTCTGCAACAGTAAATCAGACAGATGCGCGCCGCCGGAACCGAGCAGGTTTGTCGGCGCATTGGCGGTGGCGTGATTGAAATTGGGATCATCGGGGGAATAGGTGATCAGCGCCACCGTGCAGACAAGCGCCAGCACCAGCAGCACCAGCCCGCCCAACTCGATCAGCCGCCGATGGATAAAATCCACACTTCCGGTCGGCAAAAGGGAAATGGATTTAGAGCCTCGCGTTTTAAACATCATACCTTGTATTCTATAAGCTATCGGCCAGTCTAGTTAAAGCCTCTTTGGTGTCAGCCGCCGCGGCGACCAGCGCCACGCGGATATAACGATCGCCGGGATTATGGCCGTCAGTCCCGTCAACGCTGAGAAAACGGCCGGGCAGTACGCGGACCGCCGCCTCGGTCCAGAGCCGCCGCGCCGCCGCGACCCCGTCGCCGACATCCAGCCACAGGAAAAAGCCGCCCTCCGGCCGGTAAAAGCCAAAGCGACCGCCCAGAATATCCTCGGCGATATCAAATTTCTGCCGGTACAGCGCCCGGTTTTCAAGCACATGCACCTCGTCATTCCAGAGCGCCGTTGCCGCTGCACAGACCGGTAATGGCGACGCCGCCCCGGAAAAATTACGTAAATTCAGGAACGTTTTGATCAGCGATGCCTCACCGACACAGAAGCCCGAGCGCAAACCCGCCGCACTGGAGCGCTTGGACAGGGAATGAAAGGCGAGCACATGATCAAGGCGGCCGCCCTCCTCCGCGCAGATCTCAAGGATACCGGTCGGCGGCGTAACGTCGTAAATCTCGGCGTAGCATTCATCGACCACCAGCGTGAAATCATGTTCCCGCGCGAGGGCGAGCGCCTCCTTCAGGTAGGCGCGGCTGGCCATCGTGCCTTGCGGATTGGCGGGCGTACAGAGATAAAAAGCCGCCGTACGCTCCAGGATAGAGGGATCAATCGCGCCAAGATCGGGAAAGAAGTTTGTTTCCGGCCCCGCCGGGATAAACACCGGCTCCGCCCCTGCCATCACCGCCGCCGCGTGATAGACATGATAATAGGGCGTCGGCAGCAGGATGGCCGGTTTCGCCTCGTTATGGCCGGCGCGCCGGGTCAGCACCTCAGCGATCATATAGAGCGCCTCCTTGGTGCCGTTGACCGGGGCAATATTGGCATTCGCCGTGATCATGCCCTCCGGCAGGGAATAACGCCGGGTAAGCCAGCCGGTAATCGCCTGCCGCAATTCCTCGGTGCCGTTCACCGGCGGATATTTGCCATAGAGATGCTCGTTCGCGCGCAATGCGTCCAGCATCAGCTGCGGCGGTTTGTGCTGCGGCTCGCCAACGGTCAGGAGCGCAGGTTCAACGCCGCTGGCCGGGGCAAGCGGATCAAGAAGCTCCCGCAGCGCCTCAAACGGAGAGCCGCGGAGCAGAAGAAGGTCTGGATTTATCATCAGGGTCGGCCGCCGGATCAATAAGCTACAAAACGGCCCTGAATCTAGATAAATCGACGGGGCGATACAAGCGTCTTTCCCCGCGTTGGCCCGTTATTTGGCGGGGTCGTGCTTTTATACCACTATCGCGCCGCTTTGCGTCCTAGTGCAGGTCCTCTTCCGGGTAGGCGCCGATTTTATGGATACTGAGATCAGCGCCCCGAAACTCTGCCTCCGCCGAGAGGCGAATGCCGACGGAGAGTTTCAACAACCCGTATATCACCAGCCCGGCAATCAGCGCATAGACGCAGCCCGCGAGGCTGACCATGATCTGCACCGGGAAACTAACACCGCCCAGCCCGCCAAGCGCCTCAAGCCCGAAAATCCCGGCGGCGATCCCGCCCCAGAGGCCGCACAGGCCATGCAGCGGCCAGACGCCGAGAACATCGTCAATGCGCAGCCGTGTCTGGCAGATGGTGAAGGCGACAACGAACAATCCCCCGGCAATCACGCCGGTGGCAAGCGCCCCGATTGGATGCATGATGTCGGACCCGGCGCAAACTGCGACAAGGCCCGCGAGCGCGCCGTTATGCACGAAGCCCGGATCGTTGCGCCCGGCGACCAGCGCAGCAATGATCCCGCCGACCATGGCCATCAGCGAATTGAGGGCAACAAGGCCCGAAATCCCGTCAATCGACTGCGCACTCATGACGTTAAAGCCGAACCAGCCGATGCAAAGGATCCAGGACCCGAGCGCCAGAAACGGAATGTTCGAGGGCGGGATACCGATCAAACGACCGTCCTTGGTATAGCGTCCCTGCCGCGCGCCCAGCATCAGCACCGCGCCGAGGGCAAGCCAGCCACCCACTGCATGAACGACGATGGAGCCGGCGAAATCGTGAAAACCGGCGCCGAACGCACTTTCGATGCTGTCCTGAAGACCGAAATTGCCGTTCCACACCAGCCCTTCAAAAAACGGGTAGATGAGCGCCGTCAGCACCCCCGTCGCCGCCAGTTGCGGCCAGAATTTCGCCCGCTCAGCGATGCCGCCGGAAATAATCGCCGGAATGGCGGCGGCAAAGGTCAGCAGGAAGAAGAATTTTACGAGGTCATACCCGTTGCTGGCAAACAGATAACCATCGGCTTGGGCGGCGCCGGAGAGCACCGCCGCGCTAGCCAGAAAATCGACCCCGTAGGCGACCGTATAGCCGATGGCGAAATAGCAGACCGTCGAGACCGCGAAATCGACGAGGATTTTGACCAATGCGTTGACCTGGTTCTTGCGGCGAACGGTGCCGACTTCCAGAAAGGCGAAACCGGCATGCATGGCGAACACCATGATTGCCCCTAGCAACACGAACAGAACGTCCGTGCCCGAAATTCCCTCAGACATGTAACAAGGCTCCCTCATAAAACGACCCGCGTTGGGGCACGGATTACGGGGTCCGTATCAAGGAGCATGCCAACCGGGCATATGCCTGTTTTTTCGGCGATTCCAACCGGGCATTGGCGATGAGTTAACAGCAAATGCCCAAATAATGATCAATTTACCGATCAATATTTGGGCAAACGCCGCTATATTTGGCAAACCGGGCCTTGCCGCGCAACTGGCAAGACCCGGCGCCGCTGTCGCTTAGAAGGACTGCGACCCCTGTCCGAATTCCGGATAGGCCTCGAGACCAAGTTCGGCCTTGTCCAGCCCCATAATCTCGTCTTCCTCGGACGACCGGATCCCGACGGTATATTTCAGGATCAGCCAGAAGATGGTGCTGAGGACGATGACAAAGGCACCGATTGAAACGACACCGATCAACTGGGTCAGGAAGGTTGCGTCCGCATCTGAGAAGGCAACCGCCAGCGTGCCCCAGATACCGGCGCAGAGATGGGCCGGTATCGCACCGACAACATCGTCGATCTTGAGCTTGTCGAGAAGCGGAACAGCGAAGACAACGATGACACCGCCGACGGCACCGATCAGGATCGCCGCACCGACGGTCGGATCCGCGGGCTCAGCGGTGATTGACACCAGACCGGCAATCGCGCCGTTGAGCGCCATGGTCAGATCGACCTTCTTATACATGATCTGGGTCAGGATCATGGCGGCAATCACGCCGCCTGCCGCTGCCATGTTGGTATTGGCATAGACATTTGACATTTCAATGGCGTTGGCAGCAGAGCCGAGGGCCAGAACCGAGCCACCGTTAAAGCCGAACCAGCCGAGCCAGAGAATGAAGGTACCGAGTGTTGCCAGCGGCAGGTTTGCGCCCGGGATCGGGTTAACCTTGCCATCCGCGGTGAATTTACCCTTGCGGGCCCCGAGGATGATCGCGCCTGTCAGGGCAGACCAGCCACCGACTGAATGCACCAGCGTTGATCCGGCATAATCGGAGAAGCCCATCTGGGAAAGCCAGCCGCCGCCCCAGACCCAGGACCCCTGTATCGGGTAGATGATGGCGGTGAGCAAAACGACGAAGCCGAGAAACGACCAGAGCTTGATCCGCTCGGCCAGCGCGCCCGACACAATCGAGGCGGCCGTCGCCACAAACACCATCTGGAAGAACCAGTCGGAGGAGGCCGAATAGCCGCCGTCGGCGAAGGTGCCGGCAAGCGCCTCAGTATCCACCGGACCCCAGAACGGGCTGAAGCTGCCGATATAGCCGGTGACATCCAGATACATCAGGTTATAGCCGATCAGATAAAAGGTGAGGCCGGCAATGGCATAGAGCGAAATATTCTTGAGGCAGATTGTCGCTGTATTCTTGGAGCGGACAAGCCCGCTCTCCAGCATCGCGAACCCGGCGCCCATCCACATCACAAGGGCCCCGTTCACCAGAAACGAAAAGGTGTTGAGGATATAGGCTGTCTCACCATCGACAGCGGCATAGGCGGGCACAGCGCCAACAAGCGCGAGGACCGTCATCGCGGCTGCGGCTATTTTGAATTTTGTCATGTTACGCATCAATATTCTCCTAGAGCGCGTCTGCGTCGGTTTCGCCCGTACGGATACGGACCACATTTTTCAAATCGAAAACAAAAATCTTGCCATCACCGATCTGGCCGGTCTTGGCCGCGGCAGCGATGGCCTCGACCACCCGTTCCGCGAGGTCTGCCTTGACGGCAACCTCGATCTTGATTTTGGGAAGAAAGGAGATGGCATATTCTGCCCCGCGATAAATCTCCGTATGGCCTTTTTGTCGGCCATACCCCTTGACTTCAGTTGCGGTCAGACCCTCAACACCGATAGATGTCAGGGCATCGCGCACTTCATCCAGTTTGAAGGGCTTTATAACAGCCATAACCAACTTCATGATGCACACCTCTTTGACTTGGTTTTGATCAGGACATGGAATATCCTGATTTCAGGTCTCCTGTATCAAGACCCGTGCCAGTTAAGGTTCGCTGATTTTATCTGTTATTATTCAAGGGGTTATGGATATGGTGGGAGAATTTAAGGCATTATTGAGGCCATAAATTGCCTAATAAATACTCAAATACCGGATTACGTCTATATTTTAGGCATTCATTGGTGCCAGTGCCTGTTCGGCGGCGGCGCTGAGGCGCAGGAGTTTGCCATCCTGATGCGCCGGGGCCATCAGCATCAGGCCGACCGGCAAGCCATCCAGCAGCCCGACGGGCAGCGTTGTCGCGCAGAGCCGCAGCAGGTTGGCAAAGCGGGTCAGGCTGATCGACATCATGGTCGCGCGGAGGTAAGCCTCGACATTTTCCAGCAGCGGCGCAATCGCCGGCGGATGCTCCGGCTGCGTCGCGCCAACCACCAGGTCAAACCCGGCGGTCTGCGACAGATACTCCGCTTCCAGCCGCGCCATGCCGCGATAGAGGGCGGCGGCATCGACGGCGCGATAGACTTCGGCGGCGAGGATACGCTTTTCGATCGGCGCATACATGCTGCCGGGGCGGGCTTTCATCGCCTCGCCATACATCATACAGGCCTCAATCGCCGCGGGGCTGCCGTGATCGCGCGTGAGGGCGTCGAGATCGTCGAGGGCAGGCACCGGTCCCGTCACCACCTCCGCCCCGGCATCGGCCAGTAGGGCGAGGGCATCGCTGATCCTGTTGTTGATTGCGGGATCGGTCACATCGTCAAATTGCGTAGTCACGCGTAAAATCCGCACCCCTTTCAGCGTCGCGCCCTGCAGGTCGGCGGACGGCCTGCCCGACAGGATACTATACAGGGCGTTGGCATCAGCGATGTTGCGGGTCAGCGGGCCGATCGAATCCAGCGTATAGGACAGCAGCATGGCGCCCTCCAGCGAGATCACGCCATGAGTGGTTTTAAGACCGGCAAGACCGCACCAGGCCGCCGGAATGCGGACGGAGCCCGCCGTATCGGAGCCGATGGCCGCCGCCGCCAGCCCGCGCGCCACCGACAGCGCCGCCCCGGCGGACGAGCCGCCCGGCACCCGTTCGATCTTATCATCAAACGGATTGGGGCCGGTACCGGTCCAGGGATTAACGCCAATGCCGGAAAAGGCGACATCGGGCATGTTGGTTTTGCCAAGGCAGACAAGCCCGGCGCGGGTTGCGCGTTGCAGGCATTCGGCGTCCGTCGTCGGGATCCGCCCCTCAAACAGGCGGCTGCCCGCCTCGGTCGCTACGCTTGCGGTATCGAACAGATCCTTCCAGGAAATCGCTACGCCATCGAGCGGCCCCCGGCGGGTCCCGGCCCGCGCCCGGTCCCGTGCGGCACTTGCCTCGGCCAGCGCCCGCGCCTCGGTCAGGCGAACGTAGATGCGTTGTTCCGGGTCTGCCTCGCGAATACGGTCAAAATAATATTCCGCAAGATCAACCGGGTCGATCTTGCCGCTGTCGATACGCCGACCCAGTTCGAGGGCGGTCAGATTATGCCAATGTTCTGTCATATCGGCAGGTTATGCCATCAATCCTGAAATGGCGAGACTTTTTGCGGGAGGCAAAAGAAGAAATTAAAGGCACCCGACCGCAAAGCCCGGCCTTGCGCTTTTGGTCCGGCAATCGTAGTTTCGTGTCAAATAGTCAGGACCGTGCCCAACCGGATTAAGTCGTATGAGTGAAAACAACAAAAAGAATGATCTCCGCCGTTTACGCGCCGTTGACCGGGCAATCGCCGATCTGCGCCGGGGCTTAAGCGTTATTGTGCGCGGGGACGATGAGGCCTCCCTCGTTCTCGCAACGGAAATGGCCTATGCGGCGGAGCTTGAAGAGCTCGGGCGCCGGAGCGGCAATGCGCCGATGCTGGCGCTGACCGCCCATCGTGCCAATGTCCTGCATATCCCCCCCACCGGCGAGGACGCGGTGCGACTGGTGATCGAGGACTGGATGGATGCACCGCTGATGCGGGCCCTTGCCGACGCGGTCCATGACCTCGACCAGCCGTTTCGCGGGCCGTTCACGCGGCTGATGGAGAGACTGCCGCCAACGGTTCTGGCGGCGATCAAGCTGGCCAAGCTCGGCCGACTGCTGCCCTCGGTGCTGGCGGCGGAGATTTCGCTGGCGGATGTTCAGCGCCTCGCCGCCGAGCATGACCTGTCCGTGGTCGAGCTCACCGATATCACGGAGTTTGAGCGGGTCGCCGCCGTCCGCCTGAAACCCGTCGCCGCCGCGCGCGTGCCCCTGCAGGGGGCGGAAAATACGACCATCCATGCCTTTCGCCCGGAAGACGGCGGAATTGAGCATCTGGCGATTGTTGTTGGCGAGCCGTCACGCCATGACCCGGTTCTCGCCCGGCTGCATTCGGAATGCTTTACCGGTGACCTGATCGGGTCGCTGAAATGCGATTGCGGCGAGCAGCTTCGTGGCGCCTTGAAGGCAATCAACGAACAGGGCGGCGGTGTCTTGCTGTATCTCGCCCAGGAAGGGCGCGGCATCGGCCTGATCAACAAGCTGCGCGCCTATAAACTGCAGGCCCAAGGATTTGATACCGTCGATGCCAACGAACGGCTCGGCTTCGATGCGGACGAGCGGGTGTTCCAGCCGGCCGCCGAGATGTTCAAACTGCTCGGCTTCACCAAGGTCCGCCTGATGACCAACAACCCTGAGAAGGTGTCAGGCCTTGAGCGGCACGGGATCGAAGTCACCGAGCGGGTCGCGCATAAGTTCCCCTCCAATACCCATAACGAGCTGTATCTGGCGACGAAGAAAAAGCGAAGTGGGCATTATTTGTAAGCCCTGACGCTGGCGGACGGAAATATTTTCCGGGCAGGTTCGCCCCGGTCCCGAAAACTCTCCTGTTTCCGGCCATATTTTTGGCATGCTCCTTGCTTTCTGTATGAGAGGAGGAATGAATGACGATCGATGCCGCCACCACCAGCAATCCGTTTGCCTATCTCGACCGCGCCCTGCCGGGCAGCAACGGGCCGCGCTATGTCGCCCCGGAAAAGACGGCGGACGGTGCGCCGGAAAACAGCAGTTTCGGCGACGACGGCTTCACCTTCGACGACTTTCTCGACATCATCAACCCGCTCCAGCATATCCCCGGCGTTGCCACATTATATCGGGAATT